>CAZSHM010000071.1:0-1965 GCA_964606855.1 uncultured Peptococcaceae bacterium | reverse complement strand
CTGGCCGGGGGAAGCGGGACGCGGCTGTACCCCCTGACCAAGGCGGTGAGCAAGCAAGAGCTGCCGGTGTTCGACAAGCCGATGATCTACTATCCGCTCTCCACGCTGATGCTCGCGGAGATCCGCGAGATTCTGATCATCTCCACGCCGCGGGATATCCCGGCCTTCGAGGCACTCCTGGGGGATGGGACGGACCTGGGGCTGCGCATCTCCTACGCGGTGCAGGAGGCGCCGAACGGGCTGGCGGAGGCCTTCCGGATCGGCGCGGACTTCATCGGCGGGGACTCCGTCTGCCTGGTTCTGGGGGACAACATTTTCTACAGCAGCCGGTTCA
The DNA here is from genome assembly GCA_964606855.1 of uncultured Peptococcaceae bacterium. Taxonomy (GTDB): domain Bacteria; phylum Bacillota; class Peptococcia; order Peptococcales; family Peptococcaceae; genus UBA7185. The sequence continues at coordinate 1,631 of CAZSHM010000071.1, read as the reverse complement.
CCGAGCTTTTGCGGAGCGCCAAGTACCGCATCTACGACGGAGGCGGCGCGGTGATCTTCGGCTACCGCGTGCCGAATCCGGAGGCCTTCGGAATTGTGGAGTTTGACGAGAAGGGGCGCGTGCTGTCGATCGAGGAGAAGCCGGAGCATCCGAAGTCGAACTACGCGGTGCCGGGGCTCTACTTCTACGACAACGAGGTGGTGGAGATCGCAAGGCAGGTGGAGCCGTCCGCGCGGGGGGAGCTGGAGATCACGTCCGTCAACAACGCGTATCTGCGGCGCGGGAGGCTGCACGTGGAGCTGTTCCCGCGCGGGATGGCCTGGCTGGACACGGGGACGCACGAGGGGCTCTTGGAGGCGTCGAACTTTGTCTCAATCGTCCAGCGGCGGCAGGGGATGTATGTCTCCTGCATCGAGGAGATTGCCTACCGGAAGGGCTACATCGGCCGGGAGAAGCTGGCCGAGCTGGCGAGACCGATGCTGAAGACGGAGTACGGGAAGTATCTGATGCAGCTGGCGGAGGAGGAGCTATGAGGAATGTGCTGGTGACAGGGGGCTGCGGGTTTATCGGCTCCAATTTTGTGAAGTATCTCTTGCGGGAGAAGGGAGAGATCCGGGTGGTGAACCTGGATCTCTTGACCTACGCGGGGAACCCGGAGAATGTGGCGGAGTGCGAGGGGGACGCGCGGTACCGGTTTGTGCGGGGCGATGTCTGCGACCGGGCTCTGGTGGAGGAAGTTTTTGCCCGGTACGGGATCGACACGGTGGTGCACTTTGCGGCGGAGAGCCATGTGGACCGGAGCATCGAGGATCCGGAGGTGTTTCTGCGCACGAACATTCTGGGGACGCAGGTGCTGCTGGAGGCGGCGCGGCGGAGCTGGAGCCTGGGCGGCGGGGAGAAGCATTCCCGCGCATACCGAGCCGGGGTCAGATATCTGCAGGTATCGACCGATGAGGTGTACGGGGCGCTGGGGCCGGAGGAGGCAGCCTTCACGGAGGAGAGGCCGCTCGCGCCGAACAGCCCGTACTCGGCCTCCAAGGCGGGGGCGGATCTCTTGGTGCGGGCGTACCATGAGACGTACGGGCTGCCGGTGCAGATCACGCGCTGCTCGAACAATTACGGGCCGTACCAGTTTCCGGAGAAGCTGATTCCGCTGATGATCCACAACGCGCTGGAGGGGAAGGCTCTGCCGGTCTACGGGGACGGGCTGCAGGTGCGGGACTGGCTGTACGTGGAGGATCACTGCCGGGCGATCGCGGCGGTGCTGGACGGCGGGCAGGACGGGGCGGTGTACAACATCGGCGGGGGCAATGAGCGGACGAACCTGGAGATTGTGCGGCTGATCCTGGGGAAGTTGGGGAAGCCGGAGACGCAGATCGAGCACGTGGAGGACCGGCCGGGGCATGACCGGCGGTACGCGATCGACAGCGGGAAGATCGAGCGGGAGCTGGGTTGGAGGCCGCGCTGGAGCTTTGCGGATGGGATCGCGCGGACGATCGAGTGGTACCTGGAGCACGCGGACTGGGTGGAGCGGATCGTGCACGGGGAGTACGCGGCGTACTACGCGAAGATGTACGGGTGACGGGGCAGTGACAGAGATGCCCGGATGAGGGGAGATGCATGCGGATGCG
>CAZSHM010000070.1:0-2566 GCA_964606855.1 uncultured Peptococcaceae bacterium | reverse complement strand
TGTGCCGCGTATTTTCCGTTTGCTTACCGTTGACAACAGAGAAACGGATTGATTATAATATCTCCGGTATACGTTTTCAGGGAATCGGCGGGGTTTGCTCGCTTGTACGGTTCTGCGGTTCTCAAAATTCGATTCTCCCGGAAACGGGCTCTCGACCGGAACGCGCTCCGCAGACATTCGGCAGCGCAAACTTTTGAAATTGGAGGTGTTCGCATGATACGCATCATCACGGACAGCAGCTGTGACTTCGACCCGGCAATGGCAAAGCAACTGCAGGTGAAAATTATCCCCATTCACCTTTATTTTGGAGAGAAGGAATATATCGACCGGGTGGATCTGAGCATTGAGGAATTCTATCAAAAACTGGCGACGGCCGACAAATTGCCGACCACCTCTCAGATTACGCCTTTCCAGTTTGAGCAGGTATTCGCGCCTTATGTGGAACAGGGGGACGAAATCGTATACATCTCCCTCTCCAGCCGCCTGAGCAGCAGTGTGCAGTCGGCGCAGACCGCAGCGCAGAAATTCCCGCAGGGGCACATCTACGTGGTGGACAGCCTGACCGCCGCTCTCGGCCAGCATCTGCTTCTGCAGATTGCCGTGCGTCTGCGGGATCAGGGCCTGCCCGCCCCCGAGATCGCTGCGCAGCTTACGTCTCTCGCCAAGCGCACGCAGCTGCTGGCCTGTCTCAAAACATTAAAGTATATCCAGATGGGCGGACGCATCTCTGCCGCCGAGGCTAAGGTCGGCTCCGTCCTTGGGATCACGCCCATCATCATCTATGAGGACGGCGCGCCCAAAGTCTCCGGCAAGGTGCGCGGCCACAAGGCAGCCTGCCGCTGGATGCAGCAGTATCTGGATAAAGTGCCCGCCGACAATGCTTACCCGGCCGTGTTTTCGCACTCCGTCAATCCGGAAGGGTGCAAAGAACTGGAGAAAACATTGTCCCCCCAGATCCTCGGCGAGCATCTCTTCTGTGACCTGGGCGCCACCATCGGCACACACATCGGTCCCGGTGCAATCGGCGTAGCCTACATCGCGCGCTGAGCACCGCTTCCCGTCCCTCTCGCACGGATTTTCAAGCGGAGAGAATCCAGCGCCGGCACAGGGCAAAACCGGAAAACCGGAACGGCACGGACGGAGCACTGCGTAAACGTACAAAGCAAAAGGGATACAAAGCAAACTTAGACGGTAAGAGAACACCTTTGGAGCGGCATCCGAAGTGTGTTCTTTTTTTTGCGGATCAATCTGCTTTCCGCCTCCGGAGCTGCTCTGCACCGACGGCATCCTTTGGCACGATCAGCTGCCAGCGGATGCCCCGCGCATCAATCTCCGGATGCTCAGGCACCCCCACGCATCGGCCGCGGCACTCCATCTGCCCAATCCATGCAAGCGCCAGGGCATCCTTCTGCCAGGCTGTCCTCCCCTCGCCGGCAGAACCGCCGGAGGGCGCATAACGCCGCGCGAGTTCGTCTCGCTCTGCCCCTAAAAAGCGCGGGTGGCTCTGGCGAAGCACGTTTTTCCAGGGATTGTGCTCAAGAAAGAGCGTGTCCAGTTCCCTCAACGCCGCGCGTTTCTGCAGAAGATCCGGCGAGATCGAGCGCCCCAGCACGCGAAGATTCTCCTGCACCGCGGCGCGGTCGTCCTCCGCGTAGACAGCCTGCCGGCAGGGCGATGCCGGCGCCTGTCCGCCAAGCAGCCGACGCAGCGCGCCGTCCGGGCAGAGCGCCGCATCCTGCGCATCCTGCGCAAGCCCCACGGGCAGATCCGTCAACACCGCATCCGCCTTGCGGCAGCGGGTAAGCGCCTCTGTCAAAGTTTCCTCTGTGTAATAGCCGCAGTCCGATGCTTCAAGGAGCGCCAGATGCCACTTCCCGCCGGAATACACAACCCCCGCCGTCTGAAAGCGCGCCGGTTTTTCTTCCCGCGCCGACTCCGACGAAAGGTTGTCAAACAGTTCCAGATAACGCGACTCCACCGCGGAAAAGGACGTGAAGTCAAAGCAGGGCGTGATCGCAAGCGGCGGCGTCTCCTCCGCCAGGCGCTCATTCATAAAATGCACAAATTCATAGTAGAGCATCGCGTTGTCGATCTCTTTCATCGCCAACTGCTCCTTCGGGCGGATCCCGCCGGCAAACTTTTTGTAGATGATATCCAGCAGCCTGTCCTCCGCGGCCACGTACTGGCGGAGTTCTTTCTTGACCGGCGAGGTGATATCCGCCAGATACGCCTCCGCCGCGTCGTGCAGCAGGCAAATCAGCGCCTGCCGCGCGCCCAGCCCTCTTTCCAGGGCCTCCCGGGCGCAGTCGATGCTGTGCTGCCCCACCGAGTAAAAATCCGAAAACTGCCCGTTGGCCCGTCCCAGCCGTGCCAGCGCGTGCGCCACATCGCGGATGTCAATGTCCGCCTCCGTCGCAGAAAGAGGCCGCAGATGATGTCCCGTATACGTTGTCACATATTCTCTCGTCCGCACTGTTGTCCACTCCTCCCCGCGGGACTCTGTCCCTATTCTACCACATCCGGCACCGTTCTGGCAATACTTTCCTTTATCGACAAATTCAGGCGT
>CAZSHM010000069.1:0-3025 GCA_964606855.1 uncultured Peptococcaceae bacterium | reverse complement strand
CAAGAGTCCGCTGCCGGGGAGCGTGGGTTGATGGATTGTGGGGGATACCAATGAAGATAGCGATTGCGGGAGCCGGCTATGTTGGGCTGTCCAACGCGGTTCTGCTCTCCCTGCGGCAGGAAGTGGTGGCGTACGATATCCTGCGGGAGAAAGTGGACAAAATCAACCGCAGGATCTCGCCCATCTCAGACCCGGAAATTGAGGCGTACTTCGCGAACAAACCGTTGCGGCTGACAGCCACGACCGATCCGCGGCAGGCGTTTTCACAGGCGGATTTTGCTGTCGTCGCGACGCCGACCGACTACGATTCCGGGAGCAACCAGTTTGACACCTCCTCGGTGGAGCATGCGATCCGGACGATCCGCTCCATCGCGCCGGAGGCCGTCATCGTGCTCAGATCCACCGTGCCGGTCGGCTATACAGAGACAATCCGGGAAAAGAATCCAGACGCAAAGATCCTTTTCTCCCCGGAATTTTTGCGCGAGGGGCGGGCGCTCTACGACAACCTCTACCCCTCGCGGATCCTTGTGGGGGTACCGCGGGAGGATGCGGAACTGCAGAAGGCGGCGCACACGTTCGCCGACCTGCTGCTGGAGAGCGCGCTAAAAGCGGATGTGCCGGTTTTGTTTACCGGGGCGACGGAGGCGGAGGCGGTGAAGCTCTTTGCGAACACATATCTGGCCCTGCGCGTCGCCTTCTTCAACGAGCTGGATTCCTTCGCCGAGGTGCGCGGCCTGCAGACGCGGCAGATCATCGAGGGCGTCTGCAGCGACCCGCGGATCGGAAACTACTACAACAACCCGTCGTTCGGCTACGGCGGCTACTGCCTGCCCAAAGACACGAAAGAGTTGCGGGCGAACTATGCGGACGTGCCCAACAAGATCATCAGCGCGATTGTGGAGGCCAACCGCACGCGCAAGGATTTCATCGCCGAGCGGGTTCTGGAGAAGGCGCGAGCGTATGCCGCGCGGCAGGGGGACGCCGGGGAGGAGATTGTGGTCGGCGTGTACCGGCTGACGATGAAGACAGGTTCGGACAACTTCCGTTCTTCCAGTATCCAGGGCGTGATCAAGCGCCTGAACGCCAGAGGCGCGACCGTACTGATCTATGAGCCGACGCTGGCGGAGGCGTCGTTCTACGGAAATCCGGTGATCCGCGACTGGGAGGAGTTTGCGGCGCGCAGCCAGGTGATCCTCGCCAACCGCTATGAGACCTGCCTGGAGCCGGTGATGGAGAAAGTCTATACGCGCGATATTTACTTTAGAGATTGAGTGGGAAGACAGGAGGGAAGAGGTTGAAGACAAAGCAAAAGGCAAAACAGGAAAGCGTGTCACAAAAAAACGCACCGAACAGCGGGGAGGAGCCGACAGGCTATCCGTGGCCGGAACTCCCTTTCCCGTGCGGAAGGATCTCCAGACAGTCCAAGCTTGCGTTTGGGAGCGCATGTGCCGCGGGGCTTCTGACACATTTGTACGTGTTCACGAATCTGCTGTTGAACCATGATTCGGCCCGGGAACTGATTTTTCGCACGGAGTATTTGAATCTTGGCAGATGGTTCTTGAATTTCATCGAAAAAATCAGCTCCGAGTTTCAAGTACCGGTCGTTATAGGGGTTGTCTCCATCGTGGCATTGGCCTTCACGGCCGTGCTCACGGTCAAAGTTTTAAAGTTTGAGAGCACATTCGGCATTCTCTTCACATCCTGTTTTATTGTCACTTTCCCGGTGGTCGCCTGCACGTTTTCCTATCTGTATGTAGCGGATGCCTATTTTCTCGCGCTGCTGCTCAACGCGGCCGCGGTCTATATTGCAAAAGAAAACGACAAATCTCCGCTCCATTTGGCGTTGAGTGTCCTATTGATGGCGCTGGCGTGCGGAATTTACCAGGCATATATTTGTTTTGCGATCGGTCTGTTTCTATTTGACTGTATCCTGCGGCTGTTTACAGACGAAAAAGTGTCGGAGATTGTCAAGAGCGGGGTTCGGTACTGTATCGTCATTCTTCTATCTTTACTGCTTTACTATGCGGTTCTGAAGATTCTGCTGATGGTCACGGGGACATCTTTGGCATCCTATCAAGGATTCAGCTCTATGAGTCTGGAGAATATTCCGGCGTTCCTGCGGCGGATTCCCCTGGCCTATTCTATTTTCTTTTCCAAGCTGTTCACATTACCGGTACTATCCAAATTTTTTGCCGTTGTGAGAGACGGGTTCTATCTCCTGTTTATCCTGGAGATCCTATACCTGACAGTCCGCCTCAAAATTTATGAAAAGCCCGAGAAACTCCTCTTGCTGACCGCGGGAATTGTGCTGATCCCGCTGGCGTTAAATTTCGTTTCGGTCCTGGGTGTGGACGCGAACATTCATATGTTGATGATCTATGCCTTTCTGCTGGTGTTCCTCCTGACATTGAGATTTACGGAGCTGACGGCGCGGCAGCTGATCATCGGGAGGAAGGCGCACTGGTACATCCCCTTTGCGGTGAGCGGGATTTTGTCCTGCCTGCTGATCTGGAGCAATTTCTGCGTGAGCAATATAGGGTATCTGCGGCTGCAGATATCCTACGAGAGTTCTTTTGCGCTCGCAAATCGAATTGCCGCCAGAATTGAACAGGTGGAGAACTACTCGCCCGAGATCCCGGTCGCGTTTGTCGGATCCCCGTCGGATCAGATATATGGGCGGGCCGGAAATGAATTTGACGCGTTCCGAGGTATGACAGGAACCAACACAAAAATATTCTTCAATGAGATCAATCTCCGGGACAGATACTATATAGCAGACTATATAGGCATCCGTTTACCGGCCCCGAGCGAGGAACAAAAAGAAATGCTGCGTCAGTCCGGAATGCTGGAAAAGATGCCATCCTACCCAGCGGAAGGGTCTGTCGCGCTTTACAACGGGGTCATCGTCGTGAAGATGGGCGAGGGGAATGTGCATTGATTTTGCTGTACGAGACAAGTGTGGGGTCGAGACTATGCTGCAAAAACTCCTGCGCTACCGGTTTCTCTTTGAGGAGCTGGTGAAGCG
>CAZSHM010000068.1:0-3133 GCA_964606855.1 uncultured Peptococcaceae bacterium | reverse complement strand
GGGAGGGGGATCGGTCTATGAAGGTTGTCATATTAGCGGGGGGATTTGGCACACGCATCTCCGAGGAGAGCCACCTCCGCCCGAAACCGATGGTGGAGATCGGCGGCAAGCCGATTCTCTGGCACATCATGAAGGAATATTCCCACTACGGCTTCCACGAATTCATCATCTGCTGCGGCTACAAGCAGCACATGATCAAGGAATACTTCGCGGACTACTTTCTGCACAACTCCGACGTCACCTTCGATATGCAGAAGAACGAGACGACCGTGCACAACAATTTCGCGGAGCCGTGGAAGGTGACCTGTGTGGACACCGGGCTAAACACGATGACCGGCGGGCGCGTGAAGCGCATCGCGCCCTATGTGCGGGGCGAGACGTTCATGCTCACCTACGGCGACGGCGTCAGCGACGTGGATATCCGAAAGCTCCTGGCCTTTCACAAGTCGCACGGGAGAATCGCGACCATGACGGCGGTCAACATGGGGCAGCAGTTCGGCGTGCTGGAGATCGAGCCGGAAAGCGGCGCGGTCACGGCCTTCCGGGAGAAGCAGAAGACCGACGGCAGCTGGATCAACGGAGGGTATATGGTGCTGGAGCCGGAGATCTTCGACGCGATTCCCGGGGACGAAACGATGCTGGAGCGGGAGCCGCTGGAAACCCTGAGCCGGGCGGGCCAGCTGATGGCCTACAAGCACGGCGGGTTTTGGAAATGCATGGACACGAAGCGGGATCATGAGCAGCTGGAAGCGATGTGGAGCAGCGGGCGGGCGCCCTGGAAGGTGTGGTGAGGCGAATGCAAAAGATTCTGGAGCAGGACATGAACCGAATTTTTGGAGGGTTAAGCGAGGCGGAGAAGCGGCAGTTTGAGGACGCCACCATCCTGCTGACCGGCGGAGCGGGTTTTCTGGGCTTCTACTTTCTCCACTTCTTCACGCACTTCCGCAAAGTGCTCAAGATCCGAAAGGTGATCTGCCTGGACAATTTTCTGGCCGGAGAGCCGGGATGGCTGGAGGCGCTGCGGCGGACAGGCGGCGTGGAGGTGCACAGGTTTGACATCATCTCGGATGAGATCGCGGCGGTGCCGGGGGTGGAGAAGGCGGATTATATCTATCACATGGCGTCGATCGCGTCCCCGCACTTCTACCGGAAATATCCGATCGAGACGCTGGACGCGAATGTCTGGGGGCTGCGGCGCCTGCTGGAGTACTACCGGGAGAAGCCGATCCGGGGCTTGGTGTTCTTCTCCAGCAGCGAAATCTACGGCGATCCGGCACCGGAGTACATTCCCACACCGGAGACCTACCGCGGGAATGTGGACTGCCAGGGGCCGCGCGCCTGTTACGATGAGGCAAAGCGCTTCGGCGAGACCTTGTGCTACCTGTACCATCAAAGCTATCAGATGCCGATCACGATCGTCCGGCCCTTCAACAATTACGGGCCGGGGATGCGCTTGAACGATGCCCGCGTGCCGGCGGATTTTGCCCGTGCGGTGCGGGAGAACCGGGACATCGAAATCTTCTCCGACGGCTCCCCGACGAGGACCTTCTGCTATATCTCCGACGCGGTCACGGGGTATCTGAAGGCGCTCCTGTACCATGACGGGCTGGAGGCGTTCAACATCGGCATGGACCGGCCGGAGATTTCGATCCGGCAGCTGGCGGAGATCTACCGGGAGGCGGGCGCGGAGCGGCTGGGCTACACGGGGAAGATCCGGCTGGCGCATCCGGAGGAGGAGGACTACCTGACGAACAGTCCGAACCGGCGCTGCCCGGTGATCGAGAAGGCGCGGAGGCTGCTGGGCTATGCGCCGCAGGTGGAGGTAGAGCAGGGCGTGCGCTATTTTCTGGAATATGTCGGGGAGAGCGCGGAGGAGGATCTGCTATGGTGACGGTGGTCGGACTCGGATTTGTAGGGCTTACGACAGCCCTGGGGTTTGCGGAATACGGGCATCGGGTGTACGGGATCGAAGCGGACCCGGAGCGTCTGGCGCGGATTCAGGGAGGGGAACTTCCGTTTTCGGAGCCCGGGCTTGACGAGGCGCTGAGGCGCCATCTGGGGCGCAAGTTTCTCCCGACGGCGGACTGGGATACGGCCGTCGGGGAGAGCGAGTATGTCTACTACTGTGTCGGGACGCCTTGCGGGGAGGACGGGGAGGCGGATCTGACGGACCTGTACGGTGCGCTGGAGCAGACGCTGGCCGCGGTGCGGGACGAGAAGTTTCGCGTGCTGGTGATGAAATCGACGATTCCGCCGTCCACCACAGAGAGGCGGATCCTTCCGTTTTTGCGGGCGCACGGAGCGGAGGTGCCGGAGCGGATCGGCGTGGCCAACAACCCGGAATTTCTGCGGGAGGGACATTGCTGGGAGGACTTCACGCACACGGACCGGGTGGTGCTCGGCGTGCAGGACGCCCGCTCGGAAACGATGCTGCGGAAGCTGTATGAGAAGTGTACGGCGCCGGTGTTTGCGGTATCGCTCAACACGGGGGAGTTTATCAAGTACTTGTCGAACACCAGCCTGGCGTGCCTGATCAGCTTTGCCAACGAGATGAGCCTGGCGGCGGACGCGATCGGGGGGATCGATACGGCGCAGGCCTTCCGGATCCTGCATCTGGATAAGCGGTGGCAGGACGGCACGATCCGCAGGTATTTCTACCCGGGGTGCGGATACGGCGGCTACTGTCTTCCCAAGGATACGAACGCGTTCTACGCGGCGATGCGGCGCGCGGGGTTTGCGGGAAAGATCCTGGGGGAGGTCATAGAGACCAACCGCGCGATGCCGGAGGCGACGGCGGAAAAGATTCTCCGCACCGCCGGGGAGGACCGAGGGGTCTGCATCGGCATGCTCGGGCTGTCCTTTAACGCGGGGAGCGGAGACACGCGGGATACGCCGAGCGCGAAGATCATCCGTGCGCTCAATGCGCGGGGGTACCGGAACATCCTCGCCTACGATCCCGCGGCGGCGGAGGAGTTCCGGCGATACTACGGGAATCTGCAGTACCGCTGTGCGGAGCGGTACGAGGAAGTGCTGGAGGATGCGGATGTCCTGGTCATTGCCACGGCATGGCCGATGTTCCGGGATGTGAAAGAGCGGAGCGGGAAGCCCGTGGTGGATTGCAGGTATATGCTAT
>CAZSHM010000067.1:0-3426 GCA_964606855.1 uncultured Peptococcaceae bacterium | reverse complement strand
GGGCTTGCGCTGGATGGGCGCGGGTTGTGGGTTATTTGCTCAGCAGGCTGCAGACGGCGTTCGCGTAGGCGACGGGATCCTCGATGGTCAGTCCCTCGATCAGCAGCGCCTGGTTGTAAAGGATGCGGACATAGTCGGCGGCTTTCTGCTCGTCGGCCGGATAGACTTCGCACAGCGTCTGGAAGATCGGGTGGTTGGCGTTGATCTCCAGCACGCGCTCTGCCCGGTGATAGTTCGGCTCCGGCATGGTGTCCAGCACGCGCTCCATGTCGATGGAGATGGGGCCTTCGCTGGCCAGGCACACGGGATGGCTCTTGAGCCGGGTGGAGAGGCGCACGCTCTTGACCTTGCCCTCCAGCGTCTTGGCGCAGAAGTCGAGCAGGGCCTTGTTGTCCTCGCTTTTCTTGGCTGCCGCCTCCTTGTCCTCGGCGCTCTCGAGATCAATATCGCTGTCGGCGATGGACTTAAAGGGCTTCTCATGGTAGTCGCGGATGACCTTCAGCGCGAACTCGTCCACATCGTCCGTCAGATAGAGCACCTCGTAGTCCTTCTCCTGGAAGAGCTCGATCTGCGGCAGGAGGCCGATCTGGTCGATCGTCTGGCCGCAGGCGTAGTAGATGGCGGTCTGATCCTCCTTCATCCGGTCCACATATTCCTGCAGCGTGACCAGTTTCTTCTCCTTGGAGGAGTAGAACAGGATCAGATCCTCCAGCATCTCCTTGTGCATCCCGTAGTCGCCGTAGATGCCGAATTTCAGCTGCAGGCCGAAGGTTTCAAAAAACTTTTCGTACTTTTCGCGGTCGTTCTTCTGCAGTTTCAGCAGCTCGGATTTGATCTTCTTCTCCAGGCTGGTGGCGATCAGCTTCAGCTGCCGGTCGTGCTGCAGCATTTCACGGGAGATATTGAGGGAGAGATCCTGGGAATCCACCAGGCCGCGCACGAAGGCGAAGTGATCCGGGAGCAGGTCGGCGCATTTGTCGGTGATGAGCACGCCGTTGGCGTAGAGCGCGAGGCCCTTCTCGAAATTCTTGTTGTAAAAGTCGTAGGGCGCGTGCTCCGGCACGAACAGGAGCGCGTTGTAGGTGGCGGAGCCCTCCGTGTTGGTGTGGATCGTCAGCAGCGGATCCTCGTAGTCGATGAACTTCTCGCGGTAGAACTTGTTGTACTCCTCGGCGGTGATCTGCGCCGGCAGTTTCTTCCAAAGCGGCGTCATGCTGTTGACCGTCTGGACCTCGATATACGTCTCAAACTCCGGGTTCTCCGGGTCAGATCCCTCCTTGACTTTGCGCTGCTCCACCGGCAGATGGATGGGGTAGCGGATGTAGTCGGAGTATTTTTTGATGATGCCGCGGATGCGGTAGACATCCAGGAATTCGTCGTAGTCCTCCTCGGGCGTGCTCTCCTTGATCGTCATGATGATCTGCGTGCCCACTTCGTCCTTCTCGCAGGGCGTGATGGTGTAGCCGTCCGCGCCCTCGGACTCCCACAGGAAGGCCTCGTCGGCGTCCTCGCTGCGGGTGATGACTTTGACATTCTTGCTGACCATGAAGGCGGAGTAGAAGCCGACGCCAAACTGCCCGATGATGTCGATCTCGTCGGTCTCGTCCTTGGCCTGACTCATCTTGAAGTCCAGAGAGCCGCTCTTGGCGATGGTGCCCAGGTTGCTGTCCAGTTCCTCTTGGGTCATGCCGCAGCCGTGGTCGGAGACGGTGAGGGTGCGCGCATCCTTGTCGATGGAGATGTCGATGGAGAGTTCGTCGCGGTTGAGCCCCGTCTCGCCGCGCACCATGGCGTTGTAGTAGCGCTTGTCGGTGGCGTCGCTGGCGTTGGAGATGATCTCCCGCAGAAAGATCTCCTTGTGCGTGTAGATGGAGTTGACCATCAGATCGAGCAGCCGTTTGGATTCGGCTTTGAATTCTGTTTTTGGCATGACAGATCGGTCCTTTCTTCTCTTGAATATGGGATAGTGGATCATTCACAGGCTCTTTGTTAGCACTCGAACAAGCTGAGTGCTAACAAAGAGTATAGTATACCTTTTGCCGGAAAAATGCAAGCAGAAATTGTTGATTTTTCACAAAAAATGCGGGCGCCGCGCGGATCGCGCCATGGATTTTCCAAATCGGAGCGATTCTCTCTTGTATTGTCGGCCGCGATACAGTATATTTGTACTGTCAGCAAGTTCCCGGGGGATCCCTCCGGGACAGAGAATCCGACAGGCAATCTGCCGCAGAAACGGGGGCTTACCGGCCATGGACAGACAGAAGGACAGGATCTCCGCCGCGCGGGAGGCGGGCGAAGGCGGCAGTACAGGGCGGACGGCCCCTCCGCGCCGGAGGGGCGGCATCGTGTGGATCGCGCTCTGTGTCCTCTGTCTCCTGCTCGCGGGATGCGCGCCGCGCGCGGACGCGGAGGAGGAGCAGCACTGGCGCAACGCGCCGTATGACGCGGACGCGCGCTACGATGTCATTGTCCTGGGGACGGAGCCGGAGGGCATCGCGGCGGCGGTGAGCGCGGCCCGCAGCGGACTGAACACGCTGCTCCTGGGGGAGGACGACGCGCTCGGCGGGCTGATGACGCTCGGCGAGCTGAATTTTATCGATCTGTGCGAGGGCCGCGACGGCACCATGCTGACGCAGGGCTTTTTTCAGGAATTCTACGACGCGGTCGGCGGCAGCGCCTTTGACATTGTGACGGCGCGCAACTATTTTTTGCGCGTGGTCACGGCGGAGCCGACCCTGACGCTGCGCACGCACAATCGCTTTGACGCACCGATCCTGGAGGGCGCGCGGCTGGCGGGCGTGGCCACCGTGGAGGATGGCGTGCCGCGCCGCTATTACGGCACCTGCGTAATCGACGCCACCGCCGACGCCGACCTGGCGGCAGCGGCGGGTGTGCCCTACACCTACGCCGGCGAGGACATCGGCGAGCGCGACCGGCAGATGGGCGTGACGCTGGTGTTTGCGCTCTCGGGCGTCAACTGGCGGAAGGTGTCGCTGCATCTGAACGGACAGCGCCTCAAGGCCGAGGTGCTGCGGCAGGGCACGGCGGATATGGGCGCCACCGGCAAAACCGCGTGGGGCTACACTGAGGAGGGCTACGGCTACGAACCGCGCGATCCGCTGATGCGCCTGCGCGGTTTCAACATCGCGCGGCAGAAGAACGGCAACGTGCTGGTGAACGCGCTGATCGTCTTCGGCGTCGATCCCCTGGACGAGGCCAGCAAGGCCGAGGGCATCGCGCGCGCGCAAAAGGAGCTGGAGTACATCCTGCCCTATGTGCGCGAGCACTTCGCCGGCTTTGAGAACGCCGAACTGGCCGGCACGGCGGAGCAGCTCTACGTGCGCGAGAGCCGGCACATCATCGGGGAGTACCAGCTGACGATCGACGATGTGCTGGAGAACCGCGACCAGTGGGATAAGATCGCGA
>CAZSHM010000066.1:0-3730 GCA_964606855.1 uncultured Peptococcaceae bacterium | reverse complement strand
AATCCACGATTACAATGTGCGGCAGGAGGTCTACCAGGAGGGCAGAGCCGAAGGCCTTGCGGAGGGCAGGACTAGGGGCAGAGCCGAGGGCAGAACGAAAGGTAAAGCCGAAGGGAAAGCGGAAGAACGGGAGAAAAATCTACGGGCCGTAATATCCATGCTGAAGGGCCTGTCCGTCAGTAAAGAAACAGCCGTTCAGCAACTGACAGAGCAATTCCATCTCTCGCCCGAGGCGGCGGCGCAAAAGGTAGCGCAGTACTGGGAGACGAAGTGAGTTTATCTGTCAGAAGAATGTTTACGGCACGTGCGCAAGCCTTGCGCGAAACGGCAGGATCTCCGCAAAAGACAATGCCGTACGTATGGAACTTATCCAATCAGAAAACGATTCTGAGCATTTGACAGAGCGCCGCTGCGGTGAAAATCTTTGCAAAATTTGCTTGACAGCCGTGGGAAAGTATGCTATCCTACAAGAGCTCGTGTGGGATTTGCGTGAAAACGGATCTGGAGAACTGCATAGACCGATCACAATTTGCTGTGCCGCAAAAGGCACAGCTTTTGTAAGACTTTCCTGCGATACGCCCGCGGGCGTTGTCTAAAATTTACGTAGAAGAACGGAAGGAGGTGCAGATCATGCCAACAATCAACCAGTTGATTCGCAAAGGCAGATATGTAGCAGAAAAAAAATCCACTGCTCCTGCATTGAAAAATAACCCGCAGAAGAGAGGGGTATGCACCAGAGTGTATACCACCACGCCGAAAAAGCCAAACTCTGCTCTGCGTAAGGTTGCGCGTGTCAAACTGACAAACGGTATCGAGGTTACGACGTACATTCCCGGCATCGGCCACAACTTGCAGGAACACAGCGTTGTTCTCGTGAGGGGCGGCAGAGTCAAGGACCTGCCGGGTGTCCGTTACCATCTGGTGCGCGGCACGCTGGACACGGCTGGTGTCAACGACCGCAGACAGGCGCGTTCCAAGTATGGAACCAAGCGGCCGAAGGCCGGCAAGAAGTGACTGACAGTGCAGACTACGTCTAGGCAGAGAGGGGGATACTATGTCCAGGAAGGGAGCAGCTCCTAAGAGAGAAGTGCTGGCCGATCCGCTGTACAACAGCAAAAAGGTCACCAAGCTGATCAACCAGGTCATGCTGGATGGCAAAAAGGGCGCGGCCGAGCGCGCGGTATACGGAGCTTTCAATATTATTACGGAAAAAACCGGCAAGAACGCGCTGGAAGTATATGAGGAAGCGCTGAAAAACGTCATGCCTGTGCTGGAAGTGAAAGCCCGCCGCGTCGGCGGCGCCAACTACCAGGTGCCGATCGAGGTTCGGGCCGACCGCCGTCAGACGCTGGGAATCCGCTGGATCGTCAGCTACGCGCGCAAACGCGGCGAAAAGACGATGGAAGTGAAACTGGCCAACGAGCTGATGGATGCCGCCAACAATATGGGCGGCGCGGTCAAAAAGAAAGAAGATACGCATAGAATGGCAGAGGCGAACAAGGCTTTCGCGCATTACCGCTGGTAGCCGCTGCTTCTGCGTGCAGAAAAAGGAGGATAAACGGTGGGTAGAGCCTTTCCATTAGAAAAGACCAGAAACATTGGAATTATGGCGCATATCGATGCGGGGAAAACCACCACGACAGAGCGAATCCTGTACTACACCGGCCGTGTGCACAAGATCGGCGAAGTGCACGATGGCGCTGCCACCATGGACTGGATGGTGCAGGAGCAGGAGCGGGGCATCACGATCACTTCTGCCGCGACCACCTGCCAGTGGCGGGGGCACCGCATCAATATCATCGACACGCCGGGCCACGTCGACTTTACCGTCGAAGTAGAGCGCTCGTTGCGCGTCCTGGACAGCGCTGTCGGTGTGTTCTGCGCGGTCGGCGGCGTGGAGCCGCAGTCCGAGACGGTGTGGCGGCAGGCGGATACCTACGGTGTACCGAGAATAGCATACGTCAACAAGATGGACAGAACCGGCGCCAATTTTCTGAGCGTCGTGGATCAGATCAAAAACCGGCTGGGGCACAACGCCGTCCCGATGCAGCTGCCGGTCGGCTCCGAGGAAAACTTTGTCGGGATCATCGATCTGGTGAACAATGTGGCACATATGTTCACCGATGACATGGGCGCCTACGATGAAGAACCCATCCCGGCGGATTATGCGGATATGGCCGCGGAGTACAGGGAGAAACTGGTGGAGGCGGTGGCCGAAACCGACGAGGATTTGATGATGAAATATCTGGAGGGGGAAGAAATTTCCGTTCCGGAGATCAAGGCCGCCGTTCGCAAGGCGACCTGCGAGGTGAAGATGATCCCGGTCTTCTGTGGATCGTCCTTCAAAAACAAGGGCGTGCAGATGCTGCTGGATGCGATCGTGGATTACTGTCCGGCGCCGACCGACATTCCTTCCATCAAGGGGACGCTGGAGGACGGCACGGAGACAGAGCGCCACGCGAGCGACAGTGAGCCATTCAGCGCGCTTGCCTTTAAGATCATGACAGACCCCTACGTGGGAAAACTGACCTTCTTCCGGGTCTATTCCGGGACCTTGTCCGCGGGATCCTATGTGCTGAATTCCACAAAGAACAAGCGGGAGCGCATCGGCCGGATCCTGCTGATGCACGCCAACCACCGGGAGGATATCGACATGGTCTACGCCGGCGATATCGCGGCGGCGGTGGGGTTAAAGGATACCGGCACCGGCGATACGCTCTGCCTGGAGAGCGCGCCGATCGTGCTGGAGTCCATGGAATTCCCGGAGCCGGTGATCAACATCGCCATCGAGCCGAGCACGAAGGCCGACCAGGAGAAGATGGGCATCGCGCTCGCCAAGCTGGCGGAGGAGGATCCGACCTTCAAGACCTATACCGATTCCGAGACAGGGCAGACCATCATCGCCGGCATGGGCGAGCTGCATCTGGATATTATTGCGGACCGCCTGAAGCGGGAATTCAAGGTGGAGTGCCAGGTCGGCAAGCCGCAGGTCGCCTACAAGGAGACCATCCGCAAACCGGTTCGTGCCGTGGGGATGTTCAAGCGGCAGTCCGGCGGCCGCGGCCAGTACGGCCACGCGGTGCTCGAACTGGAGCCGCTGGAACCTGGCTCCGGATTTCTCTTCGAGAGCAAGATTGTCGGCGGTGTGGTGCCGAAAGAGTACATTCCGCCCATCGAGGCCGGCATTCGGGAAGCCATGCAGAACGGCATCCTGGCCGGATACGAGATGGTTGACATCAAAGCCACGCTCGTGGACGGCTCCTATCACGAGGTCGACTCCTCCGAGGTGGCCTTCAAGATCGCCGGCTCCATGGCCTTCAAGGACGGCGCCGCCAAAGCGGATCCGGTGCTGCTGGAACCCATCATGAAGATCGAGGTCACCGTCCCGGATGAGTACATGGGCGATGTCATGGGCGATATCAACGCGCGCCGCGGCAGAATCGAGGGCATGGAGGCCAAGGGCAACGCGCAGGTCATCCGCGGTTTCGTGCCGTTGGCGGAGATGTTCGGGTACGCGACCGACCTGCGTTCCAAGACGCAGGGACGCGGAATTTATACAATGCAGTCCGACCACTTTGAAGAAGTGCCAAAGTCTGTCGGCGAAGAGATCATAGCCAAGCGCAGAGGGTAATCGCGCGGCGAAACCCCGTGCCGTGTGAGCGCCGCGGGGGATCCTATCAAACAACCGAGGAGGAAGAAAAAATGGCAAAGGAAAAGTATGAGCGCACGA
>CAZSHM010000065.1:0-3732 GCA_964606855.1 uncultured Peptococcaceae bacterium | reverse complement strand
ACGGGCTGCTCGCGCGGGAGGAGTGGACGCGGGAGCGCTTCGCGGAACAGGAGGAGAAGCTGGAAGAACTGTTGGAGTGGCAGGAAGTGGAGGAAGAACTGCTTTGAAGCGCGGGAGCAGGTTCGGAGCGCGGGGAGGGCAATTCTGCTTTCGGAAACCGGGAAGGGGTAGGTCATGACGCAGGCAGGAGAGGAAACGCTCGACCAGGCGTTTCTGGAGGATTTGCACTATTTACAGGAGAATGTGGCGCAGCTGAATCAGTCCTGGAGCATCGAAGAGGCGCGTCTCTCCAGTGATGTTCCGGTGCTCGGGGGCATGATCGTGTTTGTGAAGCGGTGCATCCGGAAAGCCATTTCCTGGTTTGTCCGGCCGTACTGGGAGCAGCAGGTCGCGTTCAACGGCGCGGTCGCGCGTGCGGTTTCGGATATCTACCGGATTCAGAGCCGCATGCTGCAGGGCGCGGAGGAACCGCCCGCGGCGCTTCCGGCGCTGCCGGAATCCGGCGGGGCGCGGGTGATACAGTTGGTATCGTCGCTGAATTTCGGCGACGCGGTGGGCAACGATGTGATCGAGATCAAGCGCAGGCTGCAGGAAGCGGGATACGCGACAGAGATTTTTGCCAACAGCATACACCCAAAAATCCCAGCGGGAACGGCCAGGCACTTTCGCGAGATCCCGCCGCTGCGCCGGGAGGATCTTGTGATCTACCACTTCGCGTCCGAATGTCCTCTGGCAGAGTATGTGAAGCGCCTGCCCTGCCGGAAGATCCTGCGCTACCACAATATCACCCCGCCGGAATTCTTTCACGGCTACGATGGGGACGCGGAGCGGGCGACGGCCGTCGGCCTCGCGCAAGTCAAGGCGCTGGCGCCGTATATGGACGCCTGCATCCCCGCGTCGGAGTTCAGCAAAAGGGATTTGCGGGAGATGGGATACACCTGCCCGATCGAGGTTCTTCCGGTGCTGGTCCGCTTTTCGGATTACGCCCAGCCGCCCAGCGAGGAGGTTCTGCGGAAGTATGCGGATGAGAGGGTCAATGTCCTGTTTGTGGGGAGAATGGCGCCGAACAAGAAGGTGGAGGACGTGATCAGCTGCTTTTGGCAATATCAGACGCGGTACAACAGAAAGTCCAGACTGATCCTGGCGGGAAGCTTTTCGGAGAAGAGCCGGTACGTCCAGATGCTGCAGAGACACGCGAAACAGCTGGGCGCGCAGGAGGTCGTCTTTACGGGGCACATTCCCTTTGCGGAACTTCTGGCCTACTACAGGACCGCCGATCTGTTCCTGTGCATGAGCGAGCATGAGGGGTTCTGCGTTCCCCTGCTGGAGGCGATGTATTTTCATGTCCCGGTGCTCGCCTACGCCAGCACGGCGGTGCCGGAGACGCTGGGGGAGGCGGGGGTCGTAGTTGCGCAGAAAGACTATGCGGCGATCGCCGGCAAGATGGATGCGCTGATCCGGGATCCCGTCTGCCGGGAAGCGGTGCTCCGCAAAGAGGAGGAGCGCCTGCGGGACTTTGACGAGGCGCGGATCGCCGAAGCGCTCTGCAACTTTCTGGAACCCTATCTGGAGGCTGGGGAGCGTGATGCGGACGGCGGATGCGCAGGGTCCGCCGCGGGGCGGGACGAGGTGTGCGGCCCGTGCTAGATCCGATGAAGCTGGAGCCGGTCTACAAGGACTATCTGTGGGGCGGCAACAGGATGAAGGCGCTCTATCACATGCGGAACGATCTGCCGGTGACGGCGGAGAGCTGGGCGTTGTCCTGCCATCCGGACGGCCTGTCCCGGATCGCGGACGGCGTCTGCGCGGGGCGCGCCCTGCGGGAGGTGCTCGCCGAGCACCCGGAGTATGTGTCGGACAAATTTTCCGCAGGGGATCGCTTTCCCATTCTGGTCAAACTGATCGACGCGGAGCAGGATCTGTCGGTGCAGGTGCATCCCTCGGACGAGAACGCCGACCGCGCCCGCGGGGAGGCGGGCAAGGCGGAGCTCTGGTACGTGCTCCGGTGCGAACCGCAGGCCTGCATCTACTACGGGCTGAACAGGGAGGTCTCGCGGGAGCGGCTGATCCGCCGGGCGGAGGACGGCTCGATCCTTCGGATTCTCAACAAGGTGCCGGTGCATCCGGGGGATATCTTTTTCATCCGTCCCGGCACGCTCCACGCCCTGGGCAAAGGGGTGATCGTCGCCGAAATCCAGCAGAACTCCAACACCACCTTCCGCGTCTTTGACTACCGCCGCAGGGATGCCGCCGGAAAGGAGCGGCCGCTGCAGATCCGGCGGGCGGCGGATGTCATCGATTACCGCCCGGTGGTTCCGGATCAGGCGGGGGAGAACAACCTGATGCGCACAAGCGCCTATGAATACGCGCAGATCTTTACCTGCGCCTATTTCCGGGTGGCGCGGATCCGGAGCCGCCGCGGGATCACGCTCTGCGCCGGCGCGGAATCCTTTCATTCCCTGCTGGTGACCGAGGGAGCGGGGAGCTTGCGGTACAGAGGGAAGGACTTCCTGCTGCGGGCGGGGGACAGCTACTACATACCGGCGGGCGCGGGCGTCTATCAGATGCGGACGGGCGCGGCCATCGAGGTGCTGCTCTCGACCATCGCCGGATCGGAGGTACAGGACCGATAGAAAAGAGGATACAGCATGAAGGTTACAGCGTTGATTCTGGCCGGCGGGCGGGGGGAACGGTTCTGGCCCCGGAGCCGGAAGAATCTGCCCAAGCAGTTTCTGTCCCTGACGGGGGACGGCAAGACGATGATCCAGCTGACGGTGGAGCGGATTCTGCCGCTGGTCCGGACGGAGGACATCTACATTTCCACCAACCAGGCCTACCGGCATCTGGTGCGGGAGCAGCTGCCGGAGATCCCGGAGGAGAATATTCTCTGCGAGCCGGTGAGCCGCAACACGGCGCCGTGCATCGGGCTGGGCGCCGTCCGGATCGCGCGCAGGGAGCAGGATGCCGTTATGCTGGTGCTGCCGAGCGACCATCTGGTGAAGTACAACAGCATGTTTCTCTCCGCCCTGGAGGACGGCTGTGCCATCGCGGAGCAGGGGGAGAATCTGGTCACGCTGGGGATCACGCCGAGTTGTCCCGAGACGGGCTACGGATATATCCAGTTCCTGCCGGAGGAGGCGGATCCGGTGACGGGGCGCGGGTTTCGGGTGGCGTGTTTCGTGGAGAAGCCGAACCTGGAGACGGCCAAAGCGTATCTGGCGTCGGAGCAGTATCTCTGGAACAGCGGGATGTTCCTCTGGAAGGCGTCGTCGATTCTGCGGAATTTCCGGAGATGGATGCCGGAACTGTACGCGGGGCTGCAGAGGATCTCGGACGCGATCGGCACGGGCGCGGAGAAAGAGGTCCTGCGGCGGGAGTTTGAGGGGTTTGTCCCGGAATCCATCGACTACGGCGTGATGGAGAAGGCGGAGGACATCTATGTGATCCCGGGGGCGTTCGGCTGGGACGATGTGGGGAGCTGGCTGGCGATCGACCGGATCAACAAGAGCAACGAGTTCGGCAACGTCATCCGCGGGAATGTGGTGACGGTGGAGACGCGCAACACGATCATCGAGGGCGGCGAAAAACTGATCGCCGCCGTGGGCGTGGAGGACGCGGTGATCGTGGATACCGACGATGCGCTCCTTGTCTGTGCCAAGGCGAACGCGGGGGAGATCAAGAAGGTGCTGGAGAATCTGCGCATCTGCAACCGCGTGGAGTATCTGTGAGACA
>CAZSHM010000064.1:0-3841 GCA_964606855.1 uncultured Peptococcaceae bacterium | reverse complement strand
CAATTTGCGAATCGCGAAGCGGAAATCTTGAAAAAGATTGGGAGTTATGTTATGATGGTAGCAGTGGCGCGGCGCGGGAGCCCGCCGCGCCAAAATGCAGTGCGGAGGAATGATCCATGACGAAAATCAGAAAAAAATCGGCGATCCCGGTCTATGCGGTGGCGGTGCTCTGGATTTTCTGGGCCGCCTGCCTGCCTATGTATAAGCTGTGGCATTTTGCTTGGCTTGTGGTGCTCTCTTTCTTGCTGTACAAGTTGGCAAGCGTCTTCTGGCGCGGCAAGCTGGTGGAAGTCGCCGAACCGGAACCGGAGCCGGAACCCACGGGCAATCCGGAGTTGGACGCCCTGATTCTGCAGGGGCGCGATACGGTACGGCAGCTGCGGGAGCTCAACGAGCGGATTCAGGACAAGAAGCTCAGCGCGCAGATTGATCGTCTGGAACAGCTCAGCCGAGCGATTTTTGCCAAGGTGGCGAAGAATCCTGAAAAACTGCCGCAGATCCGAAAATTTATGAGCTACTATCTGCCTACCACGCTCAAGTTGTTGAACGCCTATGCGGAGCTGGCGGGGCAGAGTGTGCGCGGCAAAAATATCACGGCCACCATGCGTCGCATCGAGTCTATCATGGATACCATCGTACAGGCTTTTGAAAAACAGCTGGACAGTCTCTTCGGAGATGCCGCCCTCGACATTTCCACCGACATCACCGTTTTGGAGGGAATGCTGGAGCGCGAGGGCCTGACGCGGACGGGGGACATTCAGAATTTCGTGCAGGAACAGAAGAAGTCCTGAGCACGGGCGCCGTGCGCGGAGAAACTCTTGCCGGCCGGCGCGCTGCGCGGCATGCGGGCGGGGGTGGATTTGCCTGTGCAGAGCAGACTGTGCGATAGAATTACATGCGGTCGAACTAAAAAGGAAAAGGATGGATGCAACATGACCAACGAAACACCAAAACTGACTCTGGATCCCAAACTCGGGGACGCGCCGCAGCAGGCGGACGCCGTGTCGGCTGCCGCGGAGCCGGCTGTGCCGGAGATGCCCGAGGAGGAGACGTTGCTCACCCCCGCGGAACAGAAAGCGGTGGAAGAATTCGCCAAACAGATCGATATCACCAACACCAACCAGGTGCTTCTTTACGGTGCGGCCGCGCAGAAAAACATCGCCGAATTCTCCGAGCAGGCGCTCAACAACGTGCGCACCAAGGATTTGGGCGAGGTGGGCAATGCGCTCTCGGAACTGGTGGTGGAGCTGAAAAATCTGGACTTCGACGAGCCGGACGAGGAGCCGGGTTTCTTTGCCCGCATTTTCCACAAGAGCAAGAACCAGCTTGAGGAGCTGAAGGCGCAGTACAGCAAGGTGGAGGCCAATGTCGACCGCATCAGCGAGATGCTGGAGAGGCATCAGGTTGCCCTGCTCAAGGATGTGGCCATGTTCGATGAGATGTACAATCTCAATTTGCAGTACTACAAAGAGCTGACCATGTACATTCAGGCAGGGCGTCAAAAGTTGGAGGAGGTGCGCGGCGGAGAGTTGGAGACACTGCGCCGGAACGCCGCGGCCAGCGGTAAACCGGAAGATGCGCAGAAGTACAATGACTTGCTGAACCTCTGCGACCGCTTTGAGAAAAAGCTGCACGATCTGGAATTGAGCCGTATGGTGTCCGTGCAGATGGGTCCGCAGACGCGTATGCTGCAGAACAACGACGCTATGATGATTGAGAAGATCCAGTCCTCGCTGGTGAACACCATTCCGCTCTGGAAGAGTCAGATGGTGCTGGCTTTGGGGCTGGAGAACGCGCGCCGCGCGACGGCGGCCCAGTCGGAGGTATCGGAGATGACGAACGAGCTTTTGCGCAAGAACGCCGAGCGGCTGCATCAGGGATCTGTGGATATCGCCCGCGAGGCGGAGCGCAGCATCATCGACATCGACACCTTGCGCCACACCAACGAGCAGTTGATCGCCACCTTGGACGAGGTGATGGAGATTCAGCGCGAGGGCGCGCAGAAGCGGCAGGAGGCCGAGGCGGATCTGCGCCGCATCGAAGGGGAGCTCAAGAACAAACTGCTGGAGCTGCACTGACGCTGCGGCGGATCACAGGGCGATCGGTGCGGGGCGCAGAGAGGCAAGAGACAAGAACGAGGTGGATGGAGAATGAAAGTGGGCCAGAAGAGCGGGCAGGACAATCCTCCGCAGGAGCGGCGGCAGACGGCGCAACCGCAGAAACATAAAGACAAGGGGCTGAAGGCGCTGCTTCTGAAGCGGAGAACGGCGATTGTCATCACGGCGGTCGTCATCGTGCTTGCCACGCTCCTCGGCGCGCACCGCTCACTGTTGGAGGAGGCCTATCCCGTGCAGTACTATTTCGTCGAGGGCGAGGACGGCCACAGCATCCAGAGTGATCTGGACGCACGGGCAGGACTGGCCAGCAATCTGGCCGTGGTGGCGGGGCGTTACCTGGAGCCGGGAGATATGGCGCTCGAGGAGCTGTACGCTGCCATCGACGAGCTGAACGGGGCAGAGACGGTGAGCGAGAAGGCGGAGGCGAACCAGCGCCTGACGGAGGCCACCGAGCGGGTTTATCTGGCGCTGGAGGACTATCCCTTGTCTCCCGCCGACATGCGGTACCGCGGACAGATTCGCACGGATTTGGCCAGCTACAATATGACAATCAGCCACAGTGATTATAACCAATGGGCGGAGTTCTACAACGAGGAGATCCTCGGACATTTTCCGGCCAATGTGTTGGGCTTTATCACCATGGTGCCGGAGCTGGAACTGTTTCATTCCTAAAGAGACTGACCGGCGCACGGTGGGTGCGTTCGGAGTAAAGCGGCGCATTGCAGGGAAGTTCGGCCGGCAGGCTGTACGGGCGCGGAGAGGCGCGGGAGGAAGCGGGAGATGAATGAGAGGATGCATTGCGGAGCCGGGGGAGGCGCCCGAAAGCGTGCGCGGCGCGGAAGACTGCGGAGTCTGGCGCTGCTGACTGTCCTGGCGGCGGTTCTGCTGCTCTGCGCGAGTCCGGCCCTTGCCGCGCCGGAGCCTCCCGCGGAGGGCTATGTGGCAGACTATGCCGATGTGCTCAATGCGGACACCGAGCAGTATATCCTGGAGAACAGTCAGGCCTTGGATGCCGCCACCGGCGCGCAGATCGTGGTGGTGACGGTGGATTTTCTGGACGGCATGACGGCGGAGGAATACGCTTACGATATCTTCAACACATGGGGGATCGGCGACGCGGAGAAGGATAACGGCCTTCTGCTGCTCCTGGCCATCGGCGAACAGGACTATTGGGCCATGCAGGGGCAAGGCCTGGAGGAAGTCCTCTCCAGCGGGATCCTGGGAGAGTATCTGGCAGAGTATCTGGAGCCCTATTTTGCCGCGGGCGAGTATGATACGGGTGTGCGGGAGGTCTACGACGCGCTCCTTGCGTGGTTTGAGGCATATTATTTTGACGACACCCGGGAGGCGGGCGCGGTGGCCGTGCCGGAAACGCCGCCGGAAGAGCCTTCGCAGGACGGCATGGGTTTTGGCGCGAGTCTGCTCGCCCTGTTTCTCCTGTTTCTCGTCGCCGTGACACTGATCAGCTTTCTGCGGCGCAATCGGGATCGCAGGTGGCGCAACCGCCGGTATCCGCCGGGCAGCGGCGGAGGGGGACGCTACATGCCCATGGGCCGGCCCTGGGTGATCTTTCCGCCTAGCAGGGCATCGCGCCCCGCCCCGCCGCCCCGCCCGGGCGATTTTGACGACTTCGGCGGAGGCTCCAGCCGCGGAGGCGGTGCGGGCCGTTCCTCCGGCGGCTTTGGCGGACGCGGCGGTTTCGGCGGAGGTTCCAGCCGCGGCGG
>CAZSHM010000063.1:0-4203 GCA_964606855.1 uncultured Peptococcaceae bacterium | reverse complement strand
TTTACATTATAGGGAAGATCGGACTCTTTGTCAACAGTTTTCTGGCGGATTTATCCGCGCCCCGCGCAGGCATCGTCCGCGCCGCCGGGCTGCGTCCGAGCGGGCGGCATCGCGCGCCGCCCTTTTCCTCCGCGGCTCGGACATCCGACTTGCCCGTGCAGCGGCAGCGGACTGGCGTCGGCGCCGCGTTGCACAGGCTGCGCGGTCTGTCCGTTCCGGGTCGGAAGGCGGGCGTCCGCGCGAAACCGCCCTTCCGGGGAATGGTTCGTCCGCGCCCCCGCGCAGGCATCGTCCGCGCCGCCGGGCTGCGTCCGAGCGGGCGGCATCGCGCGCCGCCCTTTTCCTCCGCGGCTCGGACATCCGACTTGCCCGTGCAGCGGCAGCGGACTGGCGTCGGCGCCGCGTTGCACAGGCTGCGCGGTCTGTCCGTTCCGGGTCGGAAGGCGGGCGTCCGCGCGAAACCGCCCTTCCGGGGAATGGTTCGTCCGCGCCCCGCGCAGCCGTGCGCGGACGCTTGACGGCCGCACCCGGGATGCGTATAATCGTATAGGACGGGCCGCCTCCGCGGACTGCGCGGTTGTGCGGAGGCGGTCCGAAAACGGAGAATGAGGTGTGACAGTTGCGCACAGAAGACTTTGATTTTGAACTGCCGGAGGAACTGATCGCCCAGCATCCGCCGGTGGAGCGGGATCAGTGCCGCCTGCTGGTGCTGGACCGGGAGAGTGGGGCCATCGCGCACAGGCGGTTTGACGATATCGTGGAATATCTGCGGCCGGGAGACGTGCTGGTGCTCAACAACACGCGTGTCATCCCGGCGCGCCTGTTCGGCGTGAAGCGCGGCGGCACGGCGCGGGTGGAGGTGCTGCTCTTGAAACCGGCGCCCCAGCCGGATTGCTGGGAGGTGCTGGTGCGCCCGGGCAAGCGGCTGAACCCGGGCGCGCAGGTGGACTTCGGCGAAGGACAGATGCTGGGCACGGTGCTGGAGGAGACCGACGCCGGCCGCATCATGCACTTTCAGTATGAGGGCATTTTTAACGAAGTGCTGGATCGCCTGGGGACTATGCCGCTCCCGCCTTACATCAAGGCGCAGTTGGAGGATCCGGAGCGCTATCAGACGGTCTATGCCAAGGAGAGCGGGTCGGCGGCGGCGCCCACGGCCGGGCTGCACTTTACCGAGGAGCTGCTGGAGCGCCTGCGGCAGATGGGCGTGGAGATCGTGGAGATTCTGCTGCATGTGGGACTGGGCACGTTCCGCCCGGTGCAGGAGGAGAATATCCAGGAGCACAGGATGCACAGCGAATATTATCGGGTGAGCGAGGAGGCGGCGGCGGCCATCAACCGAGCCTTGGAGGAGGGGCGGCGCGTCATCGCCGTGGGCACCACCTCGGCGCGCACGCTGGAGAGCGCCGCGCACGGCGGGCGGATCCGTGCGGGAGAGGGGGAGACCGATATCTTCATCTATCCGGGCTATACCTTTCAGATTCTGAGCGGGCTTCTCACAAACTTTCATCTGCCCAAGTCCACGCTGATCATGCTGGTCAGTGCGTTTGCCGGCAGGGAGCGGGTGCTGGCGGCTTACAAGGCCGCAGTGGAGGAGCGCTACCAGTTTTTCTCGTTTGGGGATGCGATGCTGATCCTCGGAAATTCGTGAGAGATCCGTCTCCCCGCGCTGCGGAGGAGTACCCGGAAAAACAGCTGCGGCCTTTCTTCAGCAGAGGAGTTTCGGCCCGTCTTTTGCCCGCACGGCGCCTCCGAGGGAGGCGCCGTGCGGGCCTTTGTTTTGGAGACAGATTGCCCGAAAATGTCGAATTTTGGAAATATTCCCCCGTAAAGCGGGTAAAAATATTGAAAAGAATGTGCGCCCGTGGTATGATAAGAGCGCAGCGGCACGGTATCCAGCGCGCTGCTCGGTTCATGACAGATCTGCGATAGATGTATGAGGTGGACGTATGTATAAAGTCGGGATCGATATCGGCTCAACGACGATCAAATGCGTTGTTCTGGATGAAAAACAGAATATTGTCTATAAATCCTATCAGCGGCACCGGGCGATGATCAAGGAAAAAGTGCACGAGCTGGTGGCGATGGTCGCGCGGGATATCCTGCGCGGGGAGAAGGCGCACCTTGCGGTGACCGGATCCGCGTCGCTGGGCGTGGCGGATCAGTTCGGCATCCCCTTCGTGCAGGAGGTGGTGGCGACGCAGATCGCGGTGGAGCAGTATCCGGAGACCATCGACGTGGTCATCGAACTGGGCGGGGAGGATGCAAAAATCCTCTTCCTGACCAACGGCGTGGAGGTGCGCATGAACGGCACCTGCGCGGGCGGCACGGGCGCCTTCATCGACCAGATGGCGGTGTTGCTGGACGTGTCGATGGAGGAGATGGACGAGCTGGCGCTGCACGCGGAGCGCATCTACCCCATCGCGTCCCGCTGCGGCGTCTTCGCCAAGTCGGATGTGCAGCCGCTTCTGAACCAGGGCGCCCGCAAGGAGGATGTGGCCGCCAGCATCTTTCACGCCGTGGTCAACCAGACCATCGGCGGGCTGGCGCAAGGGCGGGAACTCAAGGGAAAGATGATGTTCCTGGGCGGCCCGCTGACCTTCCTCAAGGGACTGCAGAAGAGTTTTGTGGATGTGCTCCAGCTGGATGCCGCCACGGGCATCTTTCCGCCGAACGCGCAGTACTATGTCGCCTACGGCGCGGCGCTCTACGCGGGCAGCGAGCAGCCGGTGGACTTTGACCGGCTGGCGGAGACGATGGCGCGCTCGGCCGAGATCCGGCAGTACGACAGCGGGCTGCCGCCGCTCTTTGAGGGGCCCGCGGAGTACGAGGCGTTCTGCGCGCGCCATGCGCAGGCGGTTATCCCGGAGGGGGAGCTCGCGGGGTATGACGGTCCTGTCACCGTGGGCATCGACGCGGGCTCGACCACCGTCAAGCTGGTGGTGGTGGGCGAGGAGGATGCGATTCTCTATCAGAAATATATGCCCAGCAACGGCAAACCGGTGGAATTAGTGCGCGAGGCCCTGCAGGAGATCTACAGCATCAACCCGCAGTTGCGCGTGACCGCCAGTGTCGCCACCGGGTACGGCGAGGAACTGGTCAAGAACGCCTTCTCCATGGACGACGGACTGGTGGAGACGGTGGCGCATCTGACCGCCGCGCAGAAGCTGATGCCCGATGTGGATTTCATCATCGACATCGGCGGCCAGGATATGAAGTGCTTTAAGATCCGCAACCAGGTGATCGACACCATCTTCCTTAACGAGGCCTGCTCTTCCGGCTGCGGATCCTTTATCTCCACCTTCGCGACCGCCCTGGGATATTCGGTCAAGGATTTCGCGGAGCTCGGGCTCTTTGCGCGCCATCCGGTGGATCTCGGCTCCCGCTGCACGGTGTTTATGAACTCGTCGGTCAAGCAGGCGCAGAAGGAAGGCGCGGAGATCGAGGACATCTCGGCGGGGCTCTCCGTCAGCGTGGTGAAGAACGCGCTTTACAAGGTGATCCGCGCGACCTCGGCGGAGAGCTTGGGGCGGCACATCATCGTCCAGGGCGGCACATTTCTGAACGACGCCATCCTGCGCGCGTTTGAGCAGGAAGTGGGCGTGGAAGTGGTGCGGCCCAAACAGGCGGGCCTCATGGGAGCCTATGGCGCGGCGCTTTACGCGCGCACCTTGGAGACGGAGCATTCCACTCTGCTGGACGCGGCGGGACTGGCCGATTTTCATCACGAGACCACGGAGCGCATCTGCCAGCTGTGCGGGAATCACTGCAAACTGACGGTCAACAGTTTCAACAACGGCAGGGAGCTGATTGCGGGAAACCGCTGCGAGCGCCCGGTAAAGAGCCGGGACGAAAATTTTATCAATATCACGTACAATGCGTACCGCTATAAACGGGAGCAGATTCTGAAGCGCAAAAGCGTCAAGGGGAAACGCGGCCGGATCGGCATGCCGATGGGGCTCAATCTGTACGAGAACTATCACTTCTGGCAGCCCATCCTGACAAAGCTGGGCTACGAGGTGGTGCGCGCTCCCTTCGGCAGCCGCGAGATCTTCCTGAAGGGACACGCGACCATTCCCTCGGATACGGTCTGCTATCCCGAAACGCTGGCCCACGTAAATATTGAAAACCTCATCGACCGGGGGGTGGATGTCCTTTTCTACCCCTGTCTTCCGTATAATTTTAACGAGCACCGGGGAGACA
>CAZSHM010000062.1:0-4897 GCA_964606855.1 uncultured Peptococcaceae bacterium | reverse complement strand
TTTTGAAAAAATTTTTTCTTGATTCCATGGCATTTTTGCGAAAGTTTTCCATCCGGCGAAGATGCCGCAATTACAAACGGGCACGGCAGGAAAACCCGTGCCCGCCGCAGGAATCTGGTGTGACATTCGCCGCCGTTGCCCGGCGCCGCTCAGACCTGCCCTTCGATATACGCGACCAGCGAACCGACATCCTTCATATTTTCCACAGCTTCATCCGGAATCTGCAGGCCAAACTCACTCTCCAGCGCGAAAATGACCTCCACGACATCCAGGGAATCCGCATTGAGCTCGTCAAACCGCGTCTCCATTGTGATCGACTCCGGCTCTACATGGAGCTGATTCGCCACGATCGCTCTGACTTTTTCAAAGTAATCCATCCCTGTCACCCCCTTTCACAAGCATTGATCCTCCCACCTATTTCAAGAATTGGCTCCTGTGGATTGCGCATCCGCGAAATGCCGCCGCAGATTCTCCACGAAACCGCTCTGGCAGCACTGGCAGGCGATCTCCACTGCCTTGCAGACGGCCTTGGCCTTGGAACTGCCGTGGCAGACCAGGCTGACGCCGTTCACGCCCAGCAGCGGCGCTCCGCCGTATTCGGCGTAGTCCATCTTATGTTTCAGGCTCCGCAGGGCGGGTTTCATGAGCAGCGCGCCCGCTTTGCAGCGCAGAGAGGCCGCGACCTCCGCCTGCAGGAGATCGACGATGCTCTTGCCCATGCCCTCCATGGTCTTCAACACCACGTTGCCGGTGAAACCGTCGCAGACCATCACATCCGCCTCGCCCGCCGGAATGTCGCGCCCCTCGATATTGCCGATAAAGTGCAGCGCCGACATGGCCTTCAGCTGCTGATAGGCTTCCTGCAGCAGCTCAGGCCCTTTGCTCTCCTCCGCCCCGTTGTTGATCAGGGCAACCTTGGGATCCGCGATCCCCTGCACCTGCTGCAGGTAGAGACTGCCCATCTGCGCGAACTGCAGCAGATTCTCCACGTCCACGTTGGTGTTGGCCCCGGCATCCACCAGGAGCCGTCCGCCCGTCGCGGTCGGGAGCATGCAGCCGATGGCGGGGCGGGATATGCCACCGATGCGGCCCAGTCCAAAGAGTGCCGCCACCAGCTGCGCGCCGGTGCTGCCCGCGGAAACCACCGCGTCCGCCTCTCCGTCCTTGACCAGGCGCGTGGCCACGGTGATGGAGGCGTCCCGCTTTTTGCGGTAAGCGTTGGCGGGATGCTCGGCCATCTCGATCACCTCGCGGGCATCCACCAGCTCGATTTTTTTCGGATCGGCACCGCTCTGTTCCGCCAGAATGGGCTCGATGGCCTCGCGCCGACCTACCAGATACAATTTTTCAACAAATTGATACCGCTCCAGAGCCTGCAATCCGCCCAGCACGATCTCCCGCGGAGCATAATCGCCGCCCATGGCGTCCAATGCGATTTTCATGCAACCCCTCCATCATCCACCAGCGCGAACCGCGCCGCATGGCGGCGTATGCCCGCGAATCCATCCCGTTCCGCCCGGGGCGGCGCTCCGCGCAGCTCCCGCAGCAGAGAAAACTTCCTCTATATCATAGCATCTCGACCCGCAAGTTGCAATCCTTTTCATGAGGATTTAGGAGAGTGAGGATTTAGGAAAGGCAAATTTTTCTGGAATTCCGCGCGCTTTTGTGCTATACTCAGCGTGTGTTGGGCAGAGCAAGTGAAATGGTCGCGGCCGCGAGGCTGAGGAAAGTCCGGGCTCCACAGGGCAGGATGCTGGCTAACGGCCAG
The DNA here is from genome assembly GCA_964606855.1 of uncultured Peptococcaceae bacterium. Classification (GTDB taxonomy): domain Bacteria; phylum Bacillota; class Peptococcia; order Peptococcales; family Peptococcaceae; genus UBA7185. The sequence goes on along the minus strand of CAZSHM010000062.1, from coordinate 3,129 downwards.
TGAGGGTGACCTTAAGGAAAGTGCCACAGAAAACAAACCGCCTCCGCGCGCGGGGGTAAGGATGAAACGGTGCGGTAAGAGCGCACCAGCGGCAGGGCGATCTGCCGGCTCGGTAAACCCCATCTGGTGCAAGACCTAATAGGAGAACTGATGGAGTGGCCCGCTCCGTTCTCGGGTAGGTCGCTGGAGATCTCAGGCAACTGGGATTCGAGATAGATGACCATTCTACGACAGAACCCGGCTTACGGCTTGGTCTCCCAACATACTGCACACCCCTGTGTCTCGGCTCCACACGCGCGGGACACAGTTTTTTTCTAGCGCGGCGCTCGCGGGCGGCACGGGCGAATCCGATCAGAAACGAGGGATGCACATGAAACTCTATGGGAACGGCCTCCCGCGAAAGGAAGGGCCGAGCGGCCTGCGGGCGGGCAAGGACGGGGCGCGCTACCGCCCCCTCCTGGTCTATCTGGCGGTGCTGGCCGTATCGATCCTCTATCTGGTGATCGGCCACCAGCTGGCCACCGCAAACTACCAGCCGTTCAACGGCGACGACCAGTCCATCGTGGTCAAGGCCACGGTGCAGGAGATCGTGGGCCGCTACAGCGAAACCTATCAGATCAGTGAGAGCGAGACAGCGGAGAACGAGACGATCCTCTTCACGGCGCGCCTGCGCAGCGGCGCGCAGAAGGGCGAGATCGTCGAGGCCGCGCAGACACTGGACTACTTCACCGCAATCAATCTGCGGGCGGTGGAGCCGGGCGACCGGGTGCTGCTCTACACCATCCCGGGCGGCATGGCCGGAAATCAGTGGATCCTGAGCGACTACCAGCGCTCCGACCAGATTCTCGTGCTCCTGGGGATCTTTCTCCTGCTGCTCCTGGTCTTCGGCCACTGGCAGGGCTTCCACACCATCGTCTCGCTGACGCTGACCTGTCTGGCGGTGTTCTATGTCTTCATCCCGGCGGTTCTCTCGGGCGAGAGCATCTATCTCTGGGCCACCGCCACCTGTATCTATGTGACACTGATGACGCTCTTTGTGGTGAACGGCATCAACCGGAAGAGCATTGCCGCCGTGCTGGGCTGTCTGGCCGGTGTCGGGCTGGCGGCGCTCCTGACCCTGATCATGGATCAGACCATGCTCCTGACCGGCGTCTTGGACGAGAACTCTGTGATCCTCTACGGGCTGCGGCCCGAGGAACCGCTGAACCTGCGGGCCATCATCTTCGCCTCCATCACGATCGGCGCGGTGGGCGCCATCATGGATGTCTCCATCTCCATCTCCGCGGCGCTGGCGGAACTCAAGGCGCAGGTGCCGCAGATCAGCGGGCGAGAGCTCTGGAAATCTGGGCTCACGATCAGCCGTGACATCATGGGGACGATGGCCAACACGCTGATTCTGGCCTACATCGGCAGTTTCCTCTGCAGCGTGCTCCTGATGGCGGCCTACAACAGCTCCCTGCTGGATCTGTTCAACCGCGAGGTCATCGTGGTGGAGTGCCTGCAGGCCCTGGTGGGCAGCCTCGGCATTCTGATGACCCTGCCCTTCACCTCCCTGATCTGCGCCTTCCTCTACCGCGGCAAGGTGAAGAACCCCGGCTCCACCGGCGGCGTGACGGCGCTGGTGGAAAAGGAGCGCGCCCTGGAACAGCGCTCCGCGGAAGCGCACTCCGCGCAGACATCGGAGAATGCGGAAACGGAATCCTAGAAACGGGAGAGACGGCAATGGAAGCATCCGTATTAAAAGATAGGACGAAAAAAAACGGCGAAAAGCCCGCACGGCGCGCAGCCGCAGAGCCGGATCCGAACCGCAAAGCGCTGGCGCTGGAGATCGTCGCGCGGCTCCGCGCGGCCTACCCCGACGTGGACTGCACCCTGGAGTATGACCAGGCCTGGAAGCTGCTGGTGAGCGTGCGCCTCGCGGCCCAGTGCACCGACGCGCGCGTCAACCGGGTCGTGCAGGAACTGTATGCAAAATACCCCACGCAGGCGGCGCTGGCCCAGGCGGAACCGGAGGAGATCGAGGCCATCGTGCGCCCCTGCGGGCTGGGGGCCAGCAAAGCGCGGGACATCTCTGCCTGTATGCGGATCCTGCAGACGGAGTACGGCGGGCAGGTGCCTTCTGATTTCGACGCGCTTCTGCGCCTGCCGGGTGTCGGCCGCAAAAGCGCCAACCTCATCCGCGGCGACGTGTTCGGCCTGCCGGCCATCGTCACCGACACGCACTGCATCCGCCTGGCAAACCGCATGGGGCTGGTGGATCAGCAGAAGGATCCCAAAAAAGTGGAGCAGGCGCTTTGGGCGCTGATTCCGCCCGAGGAGAGCAACGCTTTCTGCCACCGGCTGGTGGAGCACGGCCGCGCCGTCTGCACGGCGCGCACAAAGCCGCACTGTGAGCGCTGCTGCCTGGAGGATATCTGCCCGAAGGCGGGCGTCTGAACCCGCCCGGCCGACGCCGTGAGGATCCCGCAGCGCGGGAATCGACGGCGGAAACTGCAAACCGAAGGAGGCACGCCATGCACAAGAAAGCATACTACGCCGTGCGCCGGGGACGGCAGAGCGGCATCTACCCCAGCTGGGACGCGTGCAAGGCACAGGTCGCCGGCTACAGCGGCGCCGAATTCAAAGGCTTTGCCACCCTGGAGGAGGCGAACCAGTACCTGCAGGGCGGGGACTCCGCCGCGGCGGAAGACGCTGTTCTGCAGGATCCGGACGTCGTGACGGCCTACGTGGACGGCAGCTACCGGAAGGAGCAGAACCGTTTCTCCTACGCGGCGATCCTGTTCTTCCGCGGGGAGGAACTCCACCGCACCGGCAGCGATACTGACCCGGAGTTGGCGGAGATGCACAACGTCGCCGGGGAGATCCGCGCGGCGGAGGAAGCCATGCGGTTTGCACTGGAGCACGGCGCGCACACCCTGCACTTGTATCACGACTACGCGGGCATCGCCTGCTGGTGCACCGGGGCCTGGAAGGCCGGCAAGCCCGGGACCCTGCGCTACCGGCAGTTTTATCAGCGGGCGATGCAGAATGGACTCACTGTTCACTTTCACAAGGTGGAGGGACACAGCGGCAACCGCTACAACGAGCTGGCCGACCGGCTGGCACGGGAGGCGTTGGAGATAGACTAGG
>CAZSHM010000061.1:0-4902 GCA_964606855.1 uncultured Peptococcaceae bacterium | reverse complement strand
GGGTGACGGGGCAGTGACAGAGATGCCCGGATGAGGGGAGATGCATGCGGATGCGCTTCGGCTACATACGGATCTACGAGGCGGAGCGATCCGCGAAGACGGGGAAGGCGGAGAAATCCGGAAAGACACTGACAGAGGCAAAGTAGAAAGACTGCGCGGAGGACGTATGGCGGCGTATGACATGGCGAATCGTTGTGCAACCAGAGGAGCGTGTACCGGGAGAAGGGGATCCCCGGCACACGCTCCTTTCGGACGTACAAGGCTAAAACTTTCATAAAAATAGATTTTTAGACTTACAAGTGAAAAACATGAAAGAAAAGAAAGGGTTTCGACTTGCAGGTTCAAAACTTTTTGCGCGCACGCGGGGCGGAGCGCTACTGCCGCGCCAAAGCAGCCTTCGCTCTGCGGTGCGGCGGCTGCCAAGAGCGGGGCGACATTCCGGAGGAAAGCGCTTGCGCGATTGGAAACGCATGGTATAATAGGAGTGGAATCCTGTGGAGACGGAACCGATCCGCCGTATACACGGGGAGGAGGCGATTGTGTGGCGAGCGGTGACGGCTTTTGGGAGAAGCGCAGCCGGAGAATGCGCGGCGAACTACAAGCCGCATTGGCGTTCAGGACGGCATTTTTTGCACTTGCTCCTGATAGTCGGCCAGGCGTGCGAGGAAAATATTGATGAAATCCTCTGTGGCTTTGGAGAGATATTTGTTTTTGCGCTTAAAAAGGTAGTAGTCGATCAAAACCGGGAGGTTGGTTGGCTTGGTGAGGATACGGCCCGTTTTGATGTCAGGATCCTGGTAGGCCATGATGCGCGGCAGCGCGATGATGGCGTCGTGGTGCTGGATCAGACTCTTGTAGAGATCGATGGAGGCGGAGACCACAAAATTGTTCGGCAAGGTGTTCGCGTGAAAGGCGGCGCTGGCCTGCTCGATGTTCGTTCCCGCCGTATAGATGTAATCGTTGTCTATGGAGATGGTTTCGGCATCGGCCAGCGGATGGCCGGCGCGCATCCAGTAGAGAAGTTTGTCGGAGAACAGCAGGGAGACATCAAAAGCGTCGTTCCGGAGCGGATCCTCCTCATAATCGATGCCGCGAAACAGGGAGACAAGGGCGAAATCGATCACATCCTTCTTCAGCTCTTCCAGGAGCGTTTCGGTTGGCCAAAAATTGAATATGACCTTCTTCGTGGGGTATTTGGCCTTGAAATCCGCCAGCGCTTCCACGATCAGGCTGTCGCAAAGCCCCGGGATGGCGCTGAAACAGACGCGGTCCTCCGTATTCTGCTTGGAGGCATAGTTGTAGATGTTGGAGATTTCCGCCGAGATTTTGCCGGCATACTCCGAGATCACTTTGCCGTCCTCTGTCAGCGTGAAACCGTTGCTGGTGCGCTGCAGCAATTTTAAATCCAGCTCCGCCTCCAGCTTGTTGATGGCGCGGCTCAGGGCAGGCTGCGAGATGAACAGGGCCGTCGCCGCCTGTGAGATGGACGGATATTGTCCCAATATTTCCAGGTAATGCAGCTGCTCTAAGTACATGGGGCACCTCCTGCCGCCGGCGCATGGATGCTCTGGGTGGACTCCGCTTTGCTATGTATTTTAAATTTTAAGCGAATTTGCTGAAAATGTCAATCCTGGAAGCGAGGGAGATTTTCCGTTGGATGTCGCGCCTTTCTCTGCTCTGGCACTTCAGCCGCGCAGGAGTTCTCCCGACCGCGGCAGGGCGGGATCCGGCAGACAGAGCACCCTGATTCCGCAAAAGGAAAAGAAAAAACGAAAAAGACAGGGGGGTTTTCTGTGATTGCAAAACAGTACAGGGATATGCTGCAGCAGAAATCCGTCATTCGGGAGATTTCCGAGTACGGCAGCCGGCGCGCCCGGGAGATCGGGTACGAGAACGTCTTTGATTTCAGTCTGGGGAATCCGTCGGTGCCCGCGCCGCGGGAGGTCAACGAGATCCTCGCGCGTCTGGCCCTGGAGGGGGATCCGCTGACGGTTCACGGCTACAGTCCCAGCTTGGGCATCGATTCCGTGCGCCAGGCCATCGCCGACTCTCTGCGCCGGCGTTTCGGACTGCCCTACGGCAAGGAGCATATTTTTCCCACCGCGGGGGCGACAGCCGCGCTGGCGCACGCGGTGCGCGCCGTCACCGAGCCGGGGGACGAGGTGATCACCTTCGCGCCGTATTTTCCGGAGTATTTTCCCTACATCAACGGCAGCGGGGCCGTTCTGCGGACAGTGCCGGCGAACCCTGCGGATTTTCAGATCAACTTCGACGCGTTCCGGTCGATGCTGAATCCCAGGGTGAACGCCGTCCTCATCAATTCGCCCAACAATCCGTCTGGCGTGATCTATTCGGAGGACACGCTGCGGCGGCTGGCCGCCATCCTCCGGGAGAAGGAAGCCGAATACGGCCACGAGATCTTCCTCATCTCCGATGAGCCGTACCGCGAGATCGTCTTCGGCGGCAAGACGACGCCCTACACGGCGAAGTTCTACGACAACACCATCACCTGCTACTCCTTCAGCAAATCGCTGTCGCTGCCGGGGGAGCGCATCGGCTATCTGGCGGTGAACCCCGCCTGCGAGCATGCGGCGCTGATCGTCGAAATGTGCGGGCAGATCTCGCGCGGCATCGGGCACAACTGCCCGTCCTCCCTCATCCAGCTGGCGGTGTCGGAAGTGCTGGAGGAGACGGCGGATCTTTGCGTGTACGAGACAAACATGGAGATCTTGTATCGAGCGCTGACGGAACTGGGCTTCTCCTGCGTGAAGCCCGACGGCACATTCTATCTGTTTCCGCGCGCGCTGGAGCCGGATGCGGTCGCCTTCTGCAACAAGGCCAAGGAGTTTGACCTGCTCCTGGTGCCGGGGGACGGGTTCGGCTGCCCGGGACATTTCCGCCTTGCCTACTGCGTTCCAACCGAGAAGGTGGAGCGCTCTCTTCCGGCGTTCCGCAAACTGGCGGAGGCGTATTCCCGCGCGTGATGCGGGTGGATGAGGGAAAGGCGTTCCCCTGAACAGACCATGCGCGTATCCGTGCAAAAAAAGCGCGGAGCGGGCAGTGCACCGACTACCTGCTCCGCGCTTTTTGTCTGTGCTGCGGTGCAGTTTAATCCTTGTCCTTGACGAAGAGAATTGCCAGGAGCAGTGCCACGGCCATCATCAGCATCGAGCCCAGATAGGCGATGTTGATGCCGTGGATCTGTGCTGCGGCGGAGGTGGGATCCGCGGACGCCGCCACGACGATGGACATCACCGTGATCAGCACCGCTGTACCCAGAGAGCCGGCGACCTGGCGGAAGGTGTTGGCGATGGCTGTCCCGTGCGAGATCACACGGTTCTCCAGCGCGTTCAGCCCCCAGGTGTTGAGCGGCATATTGACCAGCGACAGCCCGAAAGTCCGCACGGCGTAGACGAAGGCGAGCCAGTAGAGCGAGGTGTTCTCGTCCATCACAACCAGAGGGATCGTGCAGACCACCGCGATCAAGAGGCCTGGAATCGCCAGGAAGCGCGGCCCGAACTTGTCGAAGAGGCGTCCGCTGATGGGGCTCATGAACAGCATCACGATCGAGGCCGGCAGCATCAGCAGCCCGGAAACCTTGGCGCCGAAGCCGCGGATGGTCTGGATGTAGATGGGATTCAGCACCGTGCCGACAACCAGGCCCGCCTGCACCAGCATGGTGAGAATGACCGAGATGGCGAAGGTGCGGTTGGCCAGAATGCGCACATTGAGCAGCGGCTCCTCCATCCGCAGCTGCCGGCGGACGAAGAGGATGAGCGCCACCGTGCCGATCGCCAGCGAGACGAAGACGATGGGCGTGAAGCCGTAGGAGCCGATCGCGCTGAAGCTGTAGAGCAGACCGCCGAACCCGAGCGTGGAGAGGATCACAGACGGGATATCCAGCCCCGGATTTGTCGTCTCGCCCACGTTTTCCAGATAGAAGTACGCTACGATGATGGTCAGGAGCGAGAGCGGCGTCAACGCATAGAACAGGGAGTGCCAGCCGAAGGCGTCGATGACGAAACCCGCCACCACCGGCCCGATGGCGGGCGCACAGCCCATGACCAGGCCGATCACGCCCATTCCGAGACCGCGGTACCGCCGCGGCAGCGTCAGCAGCATGATTGTCTGGCCCATGGGCATGACGATGCCCGCGCCGGCCGCCTGCAGCACCCGTGCCAGGAGCAGCACGGGGAAGGAGGTGGAGATGGCGGCGATGAACGTGCCGAGCGTGAAGATTCCCATGGAGATAAAGAACAGCTGCCGCGTGGAGAACCGCGCGATGAGATAGGCGGTGATGGGGATCATGATGCCGTTCACCAGCATAAAGCCGGTGGTCAGCCACTGCACGGTGGAGGCGTCCACGTGCATCTCCTCCATGATGCTGGGCAGCGCCGGCGTCAGCAGCGTCTGGTTCAGGACGGCGATAAAGCCGCCGAAAGTCAGGACGGCGTTGAGGATCAGCATTCTGGGGGAGATCCCGATTCTTTCCAGTGTTTTGAACATAATAAACCCTTCTTTCCTGTCAAGTAGCATATAGAAAAATATTTTTAACGAAACCGGGGGCAAACGTGTACCGCCCATCCGGGCGGGCTGTCTGCCTAGAAAGGCTGTGCCGCCTGTGCGCGGCCGGGCGGGATCCGGGCGATAAAAATACGACCAAGTTCCGCCTGCTTGCGGGAGACGGAAAATGATCGGGCAACGGATCGAGGAGACCGGTTTTATGTGCCGCGCAACTTCAGCCGCGACTTATAGTGTACTATGCGACGAAAAACTATCTCTATCATACCGCAATGAGAAGAAATGTCAACCGGGAAGGACCGGATCGCGCGGAAAATTCCATAAATATTAAATATGCTTATACGAAATCGCCGCCAACCGCGCAAAAAGCGCGCAAAAAAA
>CAZSHM010000060.1:0-5610 GCA_964606855.1 uncultured Peptococcaceae bacterium | reverse complement strand
ATTATAACGGTTGCGCGTGAAAAAAGCAACAGGTTTTTGCAGCATTTTCAAAAAAGATAGTTTATCAAACATTTTTTTCATGGTATAATACCCCATGCGATCCTTGTGCACGGCCACCGCGCGGATCGCCCGCATCCGGTGCGGCAAGCATCTTTTCCCGGGAGGGAGTGCCCATGCAAAAACATCCAAAACAGGTTGAATCGCCGCTGCTGCACCGAACCCCGCCGCCGGACGCGCCGGCGGGCGAAGCGCCGGCCGATCGCGAGCCGGATCTCCTCCCAAACAGTGCCGCCCCGCAGGACTCTGCCGTGCCGAACGGCGCGGACGCGTCCGGCGCCTCTGTCCCGCCGGCGGATCCGCTCCGTTCCGCGCAGGGCGAGGTGGAACTCTCCCGTCTGGCAAGGGTGACCGAGGATCTCACGCGCGTGATGGAAAAGACCCGCATCGCGGAGTATGTCGATTATCTGGAACATCCCGGACGCCTTCTTTTGACCAACTTTCTCATCGGCATCGCCCGCGGCCTGGGCAGTACCATCGGTCTGGCGCTGGTGCTCGCTGTCCTCTTCTTTATCATTCAGAAACTGATCATGCTCAACCTGCCCGGCATCAGCGATTTTATCTCCGATTTGATCGACCTGATCCGGGAGAATTACGACCTGATGCGGCGCTAGCGCCGCCCGCACGGCTCCGCGCTCCCCGCAGCGGACATCTCATCGAAAGGGGCCCTGCCGCCATGTATTTTCTCCTCCCCGCACTCCTGGCCGTCTTCGCGGATCAGCTGACCAAAGCGCTGGTGCGCGTCCGGCTGGCCGTGGGACAATCCCTGCCCGTCCTCCCGAATGTGTTCCACCTGACCCATATCGAGAACCGCGGCGCGGCCTTCGGCATTCTCTCCGGACAGCGTCTGCTGTTTCTCCTGCTCACCGTCGTCATCGTCGGCGCCATGTGCTGGATCTACCTGCATCTCCGCCACAAAAAATCGCTGATGTCCGTCTGTCTCGGCCTGGTGGTGGGCGGCGCGGCAGGCAACTTCATCGACCGCGTGCTGCGCGGCTCCGTCACCGACTTTTTGGATTTTCAAATCTGGCCCGTCTTTAACGTCGCCGACATCTGCGTTTGCGTGGGACTCGTGCTGATGTGTTTCTTGTTCCTCTTCCGCGGGGAAGATCTGTGACGGAAACCGGAAAGGAGCCCTTCTTTATGGATACCTCACTGCGCAGCCGCCCCGGCGTCCTCGCCGAAGAACCGGTTCCCGATCTCCCGGAGACGGTCGCCGGCGATCTCACCGGCGAACTTTGCGGGGCGGCAGACGGCGCCGCGGACGCGTTCGAACTGGAGATTCCCCCCGGCGCGGGCGGACAGCGACTGGACGCCTTTCTCGCGGAAACGCTGGACGGGATCTCCCGCTCCTACCTGCAAAAACTCATCGCGGAGGGCGCGATCCTTCTGGACGGCAGGGCTGTCAAATCCAGCCGCAAAGTCAAGCCCGGCGACCGCCTGCTGGTGCGGATCCCCGCGGCCGCTCCGACGGAGGTTTTGCCGGAGGAGATGCCTCTGGAGATCGTCTACGAGGACAGCGACCTCGTGGTGGTGGACAAGCCCGCCGGGCTGGTAGTACACCCCGCGCACGGCCATGCCGGCGGCACGCTGGTGAACGGCCTCCTGTTCCACTGCGGCGATCTCTCCGGCATCAACGGCGCCCTGCGGCCCGGCATCGTCCACCGCATCGACAAGGACACCTCCGGCCTTTTGGTGGCCGCGAAGAACGATTTCGCGCATCGACAGCTGGCGGAGCAGTTCCGGTCGCACAGCATCCGGCGCGCCTACTATGCTCTCTGCGAGGGCGTCCTCCCGGAGCCGGCGGGGCTGGTGGACGCGCCCATCGGCCGCCACGAGACAGACCGCAAAAAGATGGCCGTTGTCCGGCAGGGCGGCAAGACGGCCCGTACGCACTACGTTGTCCGGGCGCGCTTCTCCCGCCACACCTTCCTGGAATGCCGCCTGGAGACGGGACGCACGCACCAGATCCGGGTGCACATGGCCTACCTGGGGCATCCGCTGGTGGGCGACCCGCTCTACGGCAGCGGCAGAAACGATTTGGGCTTTACCGGACAGGCCCTGCACGCCTACGCGCTGGGCTTTGTCCATCCGCGCACCGGGGAGGCGCTGTACTTTGAATCCCCGCTCCCGGCACAGTTTCAGGCCGCGCTGCAGCGATTGGCACAAGAAAAATCAAGCGAGGAGTTGTAGCCGATGCGTCCCTCTACGATTGTCATGGATCAGGCGGCGATCCGCCGCTCCCTGAACCGCATTGCCCACGAGATTTTGGAGCGCAACAAGGGCACGGACCAGCTCGCGTTCATCGGAATCCGCAGCCGCGGACTGCCGCTGGCGCACCGCCTTGCGGAGATGATCCGCCGGATCGAGGGGGTTCTCCCGCCGGTCGGCGAGCTGGACGTCACCTCCTACCGGGACGACCTGATCTCGAACGATGTCCGCGCGCAGTTTCCCGGAAACGAACTGTCTTTCCCTGTGACGGGCAGGAAAATCGTCCTCGTGGACGATGTGCTCTTCACGGGACGGACAATCCGCGCGGCGCTGGATGCCGTCATCGACCTAGGCCGTCCGCGGAATATCCAGCTGGCGGTGCTGGTGGACCGCGGCCACCGCGAACTGCCGATCAAGGCGGACTACATCGGCAAGAATATCCCCACTTCCCGCCGCGAAGGGATCCAGGTCTGCCTGTCGGAGATCGACGGCGTGGACCAGGTCTGTATCGACCGCCCCGACGACGGGGGCGCAAGCTAGGAGGCGGATCATGGTCAAGCTGACGGAACGGCTGGCGGCGATCGCCGCGCTGGTGCCGCCGGGCGCGCGCGTCGCCGATATCGGAACCGATCACGGGCTTCTGCCCTGCTATCTGGCGGAACGGGACCCCGCCCGGCGCGTCATCGCCTGCGACATCGCCGCCGGCCCGCTGGAGGCGGCGCGACGCAACGTCCTGCGCTGCGGAGTGGCTCGGCAGGTGGAACTGCGCCTGGGCGACGGGCTGCAGCCGCTCGCGCCGGGCGAGGTCGATGTGGCCGTACTCGCCGGCATGGGCGGCACGCTCATGTGCGGGATTCTGGATGCCGCGCCCGTGGCGGTGCGCGATGCGCTGGAACTCGCGATCCTACAGCCCAACAACGCCGCGGACGCCGTGCGCCGCTGGGCGGCCGCGCACGGCTGGCGCATCGCGGCGGAGCAGCTGCTGCGCGAGCGCGGGCGCTGGGCGGTGATCCTGGCGCTCGCGCCGGGCGAAGGCCAGCCGCCTCTCTCGGAGGCGGAGCTCTATCTGGGGCCGCGGCTCCTGTCGGAGGGACATCCGCTGCTGCCCGCCTACGCCGCGGACTTCGACCGGCGCGCGCAGGCGGCGCTGGACTCCCTGGCCCACAGCGCGAGCGCGGAGAGCCGCGCCCGCGCCGCGGCGATTTCACAGACGCGGGACGCCATCCGCGCGGCCGTCGCGGCGCGCTTCGGCACCGCGCAATTTGTGACGAGGTGATAGCATGTCGATGCGATGTCAGGATCTAGTCACGGCTCTGGAGCAGTGGGCTCCCCCCGCCTGGGCGGAGGACTGGGATAACCCCGGGCTCACGGTGGGCGCGCGGGATGCCGTTCTCACGCGGGTGATGGTGGCCCTAACCCCCGACGAGGCGACGGCGCAGGCGGCGGCAGAGGCCGGCGCACAGCTGCTCTTGACGCATCATCCGCTGATCTTCAAACCCATAAAGCAGCTGAACAGCGACACTGCCGTGGGCCGCACCGTTCTCACGCTGGCCGCCCACGGGGTGGCGCACTACTGCGCCCACACCAACCTCGACATCGCGCCCGGCGGCGTCAACGACGTGCTGGCGGCGGCGCTGGGCCTCACAGCGGTGGAGCCCCTGGCGGATCTGCGGCAGGCGGAGTACTGCAAAGTGGTGGTCTATGTCCCCGCGGGATACGAGGACCGCGTGCGCGACGCGATGTGCGGCGCGGGCGCGGGCTGCGTGGGCGCCTACAGCCGCTGCACCTTCCAGGCGCGCGGGACGGGTACGTTTCTGCCCGGCGCGGGCACCTCTCCTTTCCTGGGCGAGGCGGGGCGGCTGGAATACGCCGACGAGTACCGCCTGGAGACGATTGTGCCGCGGGATGCGCTCCCCGCGGTGCTCGCGGCCATGCGCGCGGCGCATCCCTATGAGGAAGCGGCGTGCGATGTCTTCCGCCTGGATCCCGCCGGATGCGCCTGGAGCGGCGCGGTGCGCGGCATCGGGCGCATCGGCGATCTGCCGCGTCCGCTGCCGCTGGAGGCCTTCCTCGAGCTGGTGGGCGAGCGCCTGGGCTGCGCGCATCTCGCCTACCATGCGGCGACGGACGCACCGCGCCTGCGCAGGGTGGCCCTCTGCGGCGGCAGCGGCGCCTCCTATCTGCAAGAGGCCAAGCGCGCCGGCGCGGACGTCTACCTCACCGGCGATGTCAAGTACCACGACGCGCAGACAGCGCGGCAGCTTGGCCTCACGCTGGTGGACGCGGGACACTTCGCCACGGAGCGATGCGTCGTCCGGGCGCTGGCGGACTTTGTGCGCCGTCTGGGGCTGGAGGCGATCGTCTATGCGGAGGAGGATTACCTCTCCCACTGGCACCGGGCGGAGCCGGCGCGGACAGCGCCCTAGTCCTGAAAAATTTTCCCTCCCTCCCGCTGCCGAAACCGGACGCGGGCCTTTCACCCGTTAGAAACGTGCGCCGCCGGGCGCACCACAAAAAGGGGGACGCCGCAGCGATTGCGGGCGTCCCCCTTTGCCGTTTCCGGCGGAATCTTCTTTTTTTCGCGCGAATCCGCGGAGCCTGCGGCTCCCCGTCCCGCCGCGGTTACTTGGCGATCACGACCTCCTGCGCCGCCGGCACATAGATCACGTTCGCGCCCAGCGCCTCGGAGATGTAGCGGATGGGCACCAGCGTGCGGCCGTCACGGATGACCGGCGCCGCGCCGAAGCCCGGGATCTCCTGGTCGATGGTCATCTGCAGCGTCGCGCCGTCGATCTGGATCGTGACAAGGCGCGCCTTGGCATTCCAGTCCACCTTCGCGCCCAGCGTCTCGGAGACGAAACGCACCGGCACCATGGTGCGGTTCTGGATGATGTACGGCGCCACGTCGTTCCGGCGCTCCTGCCCGTTGACCTCGCTGACCAGGCTACCGATGTGCAGATCGATCAGGGTCAGGTTGTCCGCCGCGACCAGAATATAGTCGCCCGGCTCATCCACATAGGCCCGGAACACACCCGCGGCCGGATCATACTTGCCGCCCATATATGTCAGCGTGATCTCGCCGTCCGCGCCCACGCTCACCTTGGCCAGCGTCAGTTTCGCGGGATCTATCCCGTCCAGCATACTCTGGCTGACCGGGATGGTGACCGTCAGCGGATCGTCGAAGGCCTTCAGCTCCGCGCCGTCCCTGCGCGCGCTCACGCGCAGCGATGCGCTGCCGTCACCCACAAGCGTGACATCCTGGTTCTCGGACAGCGCGTCCTTCACCGCATCCAGCAGTGTGCGCTCCAGCGCGGACTTGCTGACCGCCACATCCGGATCCGG
>CAZSHM010000059.1:0-5765 GCA_964606855.1 uncultured Peptococcaceae bacterium | reverse complement strand
AGACTCAATCGCCTTTTTCTATATCCCCCAGTCTCACATCAATTGTAACCTTACAGTCTCTCGCGCCGCGAAACCGCTGCGGCGCTTGTGCGATACGCCGTTTTATGCTATGATGTGGGCGGCGAATCCTGTGCGGAATCGCATAGAAAGGAGCGTGCAGAGGAAGATGACAGAGAAGACGAAAACGGAACCACGCGCGGACCGGGAGGGCCGCGCGTGGCGCGTGGAGGTGGAGGCCGCGGTCAGCTGCCCGGTCTGCGAGGCGGAGATCCCCCAGGATGTCTGCGCGGCAATCGCGGCGCGCTTGGGCGGCGCGGATGTGGTGCTGGAGCCTGTCTGGGCGGAGAAAGCGGCGGCGCGGGGCGAAGCCTGTCGCCGTTGTGCGCGCAGCCCGCTCCTGCGCGCGGACAACGCGCGCCTGCAGGAGGCCATCGCCTTTGCCCTGGAGCGTCACAGCGGACAGCTGCGCAAGGGCACGCACCTGCCCTATATCCTGCATCCGCTCGAGGCGCTGGAGATTCTGGCCTATATGCAGGCCGACGCCGCGCTCATGATGGCCGGTGTGCTGCACGATGTGCTGGAAGATACGGAGACGACTTATGCGGAACTGCGCGAGCGCTTCGGCGCGGAAGTGGCGGATCTGGTGGCTTGGCACACGGACGACAAGGGCGAGCAGTGGATTTTCCGCCGGGAGAAGGCCATCACCCGTGCAGCCGAGGCGGATGTGCGGCATAAAATGCTGGTGCTGGCGGACAAGCTGTCCAATCTGCGGAGCATGGCGCGGGACTACCGCACGGTGGGCGATGCGCTCTGGCAGCGGTTTCGCGAGCCGAAAGAGAAACAGGCCTGGTACTACAACGGCCTGATCGAAGCGCTGGCGGAACTGGACGAGTACGAGGAGACCTGCGCGGCTTACGAGGAGCTGATCGACCGCTACAAGGATCTCTTTGTCCTCTACAAGCTGAATCCTGCGGAAGGGAAACTGTACCAGGCCAACACCTTTGGGCAGACCTACTGTCTCTGCAAGGGGAGCCCGCAGTGGAGGCCGGTGGATTACCGCTTCCGGCAGCGCGATCTTCCGCTCACCCGCAAGGAGGCGGAACTCCTGGAGGAAAAGTGGTACGACCTCTTTCTGCAGGCGCTCGAGGAAGACCTGGCGGACGGCGTCTACCCGCTGTCCGCGGCGGATGGATGCGAGGCGCGGATCGTTCTCTCGGGCGGGCGGCTGACGCTGGACGCGTGCGGCGCGCCGGCGGAGACGCTGGATGAAGAGGAGACCTATCAGCTGCTCTCCTGTCTGCGGGCGGAGGCGGGCATCGCGGTGCCGCTGCCGCAGCTGCTGCAAGAGGCGCTGGGGCAGGATCCCGCAGAGACTTTTCCGGCACTCTGCGCGCGGGCGGGGCTCGCCTGATCGGCCGGCATGGCCTGCCGGAGGATTGCGTCCGGAAACAGCCGGAGCCGGTGGCGCAGGGGGCATAATCTGGGCATAATTATATAGAAGGCATAAGAAAAGGTGTCTGCGCCCGGTGGACATTCTCCGTTGACAAAAAGAGGCGGAAAGCCTATAATGTCAGCGTGCGAGAAAAATTGAACCACGGGGAGCGAGATCCATGCCGGAAATCGGGTCGATCCTCGCAGGCGCGGCATCCCAGGAGGGCGCCGGCAGGTGGGGGGACGGGAAATTTTATATTGTGGATGAGCGGATCCTGCCGGAGGCAATTCTGAAGACGGCCAGGATCAAAGAGCTGCTGGCAAAGCACAAGGACAAGACGGTGAACGAGGCCGTGGAGGAGATCGGGCTGAGCCGCAGCGCTTTTTATAAGTACCGGGACGGGGTGTTTCCGTTTTACGAGGCCAGCAGGGCTAAAATCATTACGGTGCAGATCTTTATGGACAACCGGGCGGGGATTCTGTCCAGCTGTCTCAACACCATCGCGCAGGCCAACTGCAATATCCTGACCATCAACCAGGGGCTGCCCATCCAGGAGATCTCCATCGCGACGGTCGCCTTTGAGACGGCGGACATGGAGCGGGATCTGGAGCAGGTGATTCAGACCCTGGAGCGCATCCACGGCGTGCTCCAGGTAGAGATCATAGGACAAAGTTGAAGGAGGTTGTCAAAGTGGCGGATAAGGTTTTGAAAGTAGGATTGATGGGACTGGGCACGGTGGGAACCGGTGTCTACAAAGTGATGGAGAGACAGCGGGCGGAGTTTCCCGATAAAATCGGCGCGCAGATGGAAATCAAGAAAATCTTGGTGCGGGCGGATGAGGTGGCACAGGCGAGAGCGAGAGTGCGCCCTGATATAGAAGTCGTCAGCAACTATGAAGATATCGTGAACGACGAGGAGATCGAGATTGTGGTGGAAGTGATGGGCGGCATTGACTTTGCCAAGCGCTGCATCCTGGCGGCGCTCGGCAAGGGCAAGAGCGTCGCCACGGCGAACAAGGATCTGGTGGCCGTCTATGGGAGGGAACTGCTGGACGCGGCCGAGGCCCACAACTGCGATTTCCTCTTTGAGGCGGCGGTGGCGGGCGCCATCCCCATCATTCGGCCGCTGAAACAGTGCCTGGCGGCGAATGAGATCAGCGAGGTGATGGGCATCGTCAACGGCACCACCAACTACATTCTGACCAAGATGACGCTGGAAGGCATGTCCTTCCAAGAGGCGCTGGATCAGGCAAAAGCGCTGGGCTATGCGGAGGCGGATCCGACGGCGGACATCGAGGGAGTGGACGCGGCGCGCAAGGTTGCCATCACGGCCTCCGTCGCCTTCCATTCGCGGGTCGTGCTGGACGATGTCTATGTGGAGGGCATCACCAAGCTGACGCCGGAGGACATCGCCTATGCCAAAGAACTGGGCTATACAGTGAAACTGCTGGGTGTGGCGCGGCATGAAGCGGGCGACGGCATCGAGGTGCGGGTGCATCCGATGCTGATTCCCAGCACGCATCCGCTGGCGAGCGTCAACGACTCCTTCAACGCCGTGTTTGTCCACGGCGACGCGGTGGACGATGTGATGTTTTACGGGCGCGGGGCCGGGGAGATGCCCACGGCCAGCGCGGTGGTGGGAGACGTGATGGACATCGCGCGCAACATCCTGTTCAACTGCAAGGGGCGCATCCGCTGCACCTGCTACAGGGATATCCCGATCAAGTCCATTGACGACTGCAGCAACAGCTATTTTATCCGCCTGCAGACGGTCAACCGCCCGGGTGTGCTGGCCAACATCGCGGGTGCCTTCGGCGAAAACAACGTCAGCATCGCACAGTTTGTGCAGAAGAATGTCCATCCGGAGGAAGCGGAGCTGGTGATGATCACAGAGAAGGTGCAGGAGAAATATTTCCGGAATGCGGTGGAAGCGCTGCAGAAGATGGATATATTAAAGGAAATTTCTGCGATTCTCCGAGTCTATACGGCATAAGATCAAAGGGGCGGATTTGCATTGAGCGACGGGACCGATACGGGAAAGGACTTTGCCGATCCTGCGGGGGCGTGGGCGCGATACAGGATGCGCGTTCCGGCGACCACGGCCAATCTGGGGCCGGGCTTTGACTGCATCGGCATGGCCTTTGATCTCTACAACTATATCGATTTCGCCCCCTGGGGGGAGGCGGAGACGTGCCTGCTCTCGGCGGACGGCGCGGCGGGCGCCATTGAACTCGGCCGGGAGAATCTGATTTACCGGGCCTACCGGGCCGTGTTCGCCTATCTGGGAGAGCCCGCCCGGGGGGTGCGGATGCATTTTGAGAACAACATTCCCTACTCGCGGGGGCTTGGCAGCAGTTCCGCCGCGCTGATCGGCGGCGTCAAGGTGGCAAACACGCTCTTGGGCGATCCCCTGACGGAGCGGGAACTTCTGCACATCGCGCTGCAGTTGGAGGGACACCCGGACAACATCGCGCCGGCGCTCTTGGGCGGCATTGTCATCAGCGGCCTGGACGCGGAGCAGAATGTCTTTTTCCGCAAAATCAAGCCGCCGGAGGGGCTCTGCTGCACGGTGCTCATCCCGGATTATCCGCTGCCCACGCAGGCGGCGCGGGCGGTGCTGCCGCAGACGGTGCCGATGCGGGACGCGGTGTTTAACGTGGGGCGGATGGCCCTCCTGATCGACGCGCTCTACAGCGGCGATCTGGCACAGCTGGCGGTGGCGATGGAGGACCGGCTGCATCAGCCGTACCGGCAGCCGCTGATCAAGGGGATGGAGGAGGTGATCCCCGAGGCCAAAGCGCTGGGAGCGCTCGCGGTGACCATCAGCGGCGCGGGGCCGACCCTACTCCTGGTGAGTGAGGGGCCGAAGGATTTTTCGTCCCTCGCGGCGCTTCTGCGGCGGCGCGGGGTGGAAGCGCAGATCCGGGAACTGCATCCCGTGTGCGCGGGCGCGGAACTCCTGCGCGCGGCCGCCGCGGGGAAATCCGTGCCGGCGGACCCTTCACCGGATCGGCAGAAGCAAAGTTGAAACGGGAATCTGCGTTGGAGGCAGGATAGGAGAGAAGAACATGGCGTTGATTGTACAGAAATACGGCGGTACGTCGGTGGGGACGGTAGACCGCGTCAAAAATGTGGCTAGGCACATCGAGCGTTTCCGCCGGGAGGGGCACGACCTGATTATCATTGTCTCCGCGCCCGGCGGCGTCACAGACAAGCTGATCGAGCTGACGAAGGCGTTTGAAAAGCGGCCGCCGACGCGGGAGATGGACGTGCTCTTGTCCACCGGAGAGCAGATCTCCATCGCGCTCTTGGCGATGGCGCTGAACGATCTGGGGATTCCCTCCGTCTCCATGACCGGCAGCCAGATGGGCATCATCACGACGGATGTGCACATGAAGGCGCGCATCAACTACATCCGCACGGAGAAAATCGACCAGGCACTGGCGGCGGGGAAGGTCATCATTGTGGCGGGGTTCCAGGGCATCACGGAGACCGGAGAGATCACGACCCTGGGCCGCGGTGGCTCCGACACCACGGCGGTGGCGGTCGCGGCGGCGGTGAAGGCGGATCTCTGCGAGATTTACACCGATGTGGACGGCGTGTATACCGCCGATCCGCGGATTGTCAAGAACCCGCAGAAACTTGCGGCCATCACACACGATGAGATGCTGGAGCTTGCCAGTCTCGGCGCAAAGGTTCTGCACCCGCGCTCGGTGGAGATCGCCAAGATTCACGGCGTGCGCTTGTGCGTGCGCTCCAGCTTTGACACAGAGAAGGAGGGAACTTTTGTGGTGAGCAGGGAACAGTTGGAGAAGGAGTTCGTAGTGACAGGCGTTGCCTGTGACCAAAAGGTCGCGAAGATCGGAATTTTTGACCTGGAGGATAAACCGGGATCGGCCACAAAAGTATTCCAGGCCCTGGCGGACGCCAATATCAACGTGGACATGATCGTGCAGAGCGCAATGCGCAACAATCTGAACAACATTGCGTTTACGGTGCCGCAGGATGAAGTGGACAGCGCCCTGGAGACTCTCTACGCCTTAAAAGAGGAACTGGGCATGAGCGAGATCGTCTCCTCCACGGATGTGGCGAAGATCTCCATCGTGGGCGCGGGGATGGTGAGTTCCGCGGGCGTGGCGGCGAAAATGTTCTCCGTGCTTGCCGCAAACGGCATCAACATCGAGTTGATCAGCACCTCGGAGATCAAGATTTCCTGCATCATCGGCAAGAGCGACGGCAAGCCGCAGAGAGCGATGCAGGCGCTGCACGACGCCTTTGAACTGGACAAGATCAACGACTAGAGCGGCGTGCCGTCGCGGCGCGGAAGAACACGG
>CAZSHM010000058.1:0-5856 GCA_964606855.1 uncultured Peptococcaceae bacterium | reverse complement strand
TCCTCCCGCGCGAGCAGCCCGTCCAGCTTCTCCTCCTGCTCCGCGAAGCGCTCGTCCGCCCGCTCTTCTCTTTCCAGCAAGGCGGATGTTTTGCGCTCCGCCTCCTGCTGCCTGATCTCTATCTCCCGCATTTTTTCTGTGAAGCGCGCAATCTCCTGCGCAAAAATTTTCTGAACGTATCTCCGCAGCACTTCCCGTCTCACCTCACCCGCATTCCCGCCGGGGCGCTCTCAGCCGAGCCAGCAGTCATAAATCTCCCGGCGCCGCGCATTTTCCAGCCGGTACAGCCGCGTCTCCCCGTCACACGCGGCGACAGAACAGGTCCGGCAAGCGTCCGGCACAGGCTCCTCCTCCCCGCGCGGCGCAAAAAGGCTGCGCCGGAACCGGGCCGCCGCCCCGCCCGTGTATACGGAAAAGAGATCTCCCGGTTTTTGTATTTTGCCGTACGCGAACTCCCGCAATGCCGGAACGTCCGAGCACATATTGCAGCAGGGCATAACCGTCCCGTCCCAGGCGACATTCAGCTGCGTCGCCGGGTTGTCACAGTAGTCGAGATTCTTGTAGCGGCAGATTCCCTCCGTCAGCACATTCCCCCGGTCGGTCCCGTGCACGGCGAAGTCCTCTGTGCGCAGCACCAGCTGCTTGACCTTTTCGCTGTCATAGGCGCGCGGATCCACATAGTAAATCAGGCGATCCTCCTCCTCATCCAGCGCGCCGAGCTCCTCGACGCCGATTCTGCGCAGGATCTCCCGGATCCGCTCCTTCTGCAGCGCCTTGTCCCAGCGCCCCGCATAATGCACGGAGACGGACAATTCCTCGATCCGGTGTGCCGTCAGCTCGTGAAAATACGCCTCCGTCAGGAAATCCCCGTTGGTCACGATCCGGATCGTGCAGTGCGGCAGCTGCGCTTCCGCGAACTCGAGTGCCCGCAGGAACCACTCCCTGTCGTACAGCGGCTCGTTGAACATGGAGAACAGGACGCATCCGCGGTAGTCCACCGCTCGCAGATCCTCGATGCAGGCCTGAAAAATCTCCCACGGCATCTTCTGTTCCGGGTCCTTTCGTCCCAGAAAGCGCACCGGACAATAGTCGCAGCTGCGGTTGCAAAACGCGGAGATCTCCAACTGGACATTCGTGACGCAGTAGCGGAACACTTCCCTGCGGAGCACTTCCGGGGCATGGGAGAGATCCTCGAACAGCTCCGCCACATACTGCTTGTGCGGGAGCAGTTTCTTCAGCACGCGGTTCCTCTGCCCATCCAGCAGGTAGGGCAGGGGGAGGACGTCCTCCGAAACGCCCCGCCTGGAATAGAGCCGGAGCAGCCGCTTCACGTGCTCCGAAAACGCGGATACGTGCTCCTCCATCCCCGCCTGCAGCGTGAATCCCTCCTCCAGGGAGGAGTAGAGGACAAACACTTCATTCGCGAACACGCAGCGGAATGTCCCATCCCGGATCGCTCTCAACGTCTGGATCGGAAGCAGCCGGATCGCATCCTTCTTGACAGCCATCCCGGTGATCTGATCCGGGCGCGCCAAGGCCTTTGCCTGCCGCAGCGGGAAAAACGCCTCCCGCGCCTTCACAAACTCATCCGGCGTCAAGATCAAACTGTGCGCCGGGGACAAAGCCTGTGCCGCGCGGAACGTCTCCTGCCAAAAGGGATCGTTCTTCCAAAACATTCCGTCCTCTCCTCTCTCGCAACCGGGCGCGAACCTCTCCAAGCGTCACGCCTCTACGCCCATATAGGCCCTGTACTGCGGATGGACTTCCCGCGGCGCCCCGATGGCGCGGATCACGCCGTCACAGATCCAGATGCTCCGCTCGCAAATCTGCTCGATCTGCCCCAGCGCGTGGGAGACGATCACGATCGTCGTCCCGTTCGCCTTGATCTCCCGCATCCGGTTGAAACATTTCGCCTGAAACGCGGCATCCCCCACCGCCAGGATCTCATCCACCAGGAGCACATCCGCGTCGACATTGATCGCCACGGAGAACGCCAAGCGCATATACATCCCGGAGGAATAGGTCCGCACGGGGTTGTCGATAAACTCGTGCAGCTCGGAAAATTCGATGATCTCCGGCAGTCTCCGGTCGATCTCCTTTTTCGTGAGTCCGAAGATCGCCGCGTTGATATAGATATTCTCCCGCCCGCTCATATCCGGGTGAAACCCTGCGCCCAGCTCGATCAGGGCGGACACCCGCCCGTCGATCCGGATCGAGCCCCCGCTCGGGTACATGATCCGGCTCATCAGCTTCAAAAGCGTACTCTTCCCGCACCCGTTCTCCCCGATGATGCCGACGGCTTCCCCCTTGGCCACGGTGAACGTGATATCCTTCAGAACTTCGTGTTCCTCATAGCGCCGCCGGTTCCGAAACAGAACCTTCTCCTTCAGGCTGCTGCCCCGGTCGTAATAGAGCTTGAAATGCTTGGAGACGTGCTCCACCTGTATCGCGCAGACCGCTTCCTTTTCCTCTTCCGCCATCCTCACAGTTCCTCCGCGAAATGCTTCTGCAGCTTATCAAACAGAACCCAGCCGATCCCCAGAAACAGGCATCCGAGCACCAGCGCCTCCGCCATGGTTCCCAGATCCGGCGCGCACTTGTAGTAGAAGATATCCCGGTAGGCGATCAGAATCGGCGTCATCGGATTGAGGTAAAAGATCCCCTGGAGCTCCTTTGGCACCATGTCCACGGAATACATCACCGGCGAGAGGAACTGCCACGCCATGACGACAATCCCCAGGATATGCTCCATGTCCCGGAAGTACACCGTGACCGCCGATGCGATAAAGGCCAGCCCCAGCGCCAGAATGTACTCGATGGCCATCGTCGGGATCAGATAGGGCAGAACCGAGACGCGGATCCCGATGGAAAAGCCGAAGACGAGAAACACCACCAGAAAACACAGCAGCATATTGACAAAGCAGCTCGTCACATGCGCGATGGGCAGCACCTGCCGGGGAAAATAGATCTTGGAGACCAGGCTTTTTTGCGACAGGATGCAGGTGGAGCCCCCCTGGACGGAGGTCGATAGGAACATCCAGGGGATGAGCGCGATAAACAGGAAGAGATAGTAGCGCTCGATGTTGGAGCGCATGATGATCGAGAACACAAAGGTATAGACCCCCAGCTGCAGCAGCGGATTCAGGAAAGTCCAGAGAAAGCCCAGGACGGATCCCTTGTAGCGCCCCCGCAGATCCCTGCGGACCAGCATCCATATCATCTCTCGGTACGCAAATACTTCCCGCAGCTGTTTCATCCGTCTCTCTCCCGTCCTGCGTGCCCTGCCTCTCCCGTGCCCTCGCGGCGGGCACGCCCGTCATGCCCGGGCACCGTTTTCTGTGATCTTCTGTACCTGCCGCGCAAATTCTCTCTGAAACCGCTCCAGAGAAAACTGCTCCGCGTGCGCCTTGATCTCCTCCGCGCTCCAGGAAACCCCCTGCCGCTCGAACTGCTCCACCGCGCGGCAGAGACTCTCCGCCGTCGGCTCCGCGAAGAACAGCCCGGTTTTGCCCTCCAGCACGCTCTCCCGCACACCGCCTTTGCCGTAGGCAATCACCGGCGTCCCCGCCGCCTGCGCCTCCACCGGCGTGAGGCCGAAATCCTCCTCGCCGCAAAACACGAAGGCCTTCGCCCTGCTGTACCAGTCCGCGATCTCCGCATCGCTCAGGCGCCCCAGAAAGCGGATGTTCCCGGCCGCCCGCCTGCAAAGCTGCGCCCTCTCCCCGCCGTCCCCGATGATCACCAGGGGCAGCCCCAGGCGGTTAAACGCCTCCACCGCCAGATCCACCCGCTTATACGCAACCAAGCGCGACACAATCAGATAGAACGCCTCTTTCAGCCCCAACGGATATTGTTCCGTGCGGACCGGCGGGAAGATCACCGCCGCATCCCGGCGGTAATACTTGCGAATGCGCCGGGCAATGTAGTCGGAGTTGGCGATAAACGCATCTACGCGGTCGGCGGCCAGCCGGTCCCACATGCGAATGTGGTGCATCTGCCAGCCGATGAAAAACCGTTTCACTTTTCCGGCAGGGCGGATATAGGCTTGGTAGAGCTCCCATGCATAGCGCATCGGCGTGTGGCAGTAACAGATGTTCCACGCGTCCGAGCGCGTGAGAACCCCCTTCGCGCAGGCGGAGGAGGAGGTGATCACCACATCGTACTCCGTCAGATCCAGCTGCTCATAGGCGTAGGGCATCAGCGGCAAAAACGCCTGGTAATGCTTTTTCGCGAACGGCAGCTTCTGCAAAAAGGTCGGGCGGATATCATACGACCGGAACCGCGCCGGCATGCGCTCCGCATCGTAGACCAGGCAGTAGATCGGCGCGTCGGGATAGATCGCGTGCAGCGCCTCGACCACGCGCTCGGAGCCGCCGTAGACGGTCAGCCATTCGTGTACAATCGCAACCTTCATGTCTGTCTCCCGCGCATCCTGCCGGCGGCCAGCGCCCCTACCTTCCGGAGAATTCTTCCGTACCTCCGCGGCAGCAGCCGGAGATAGGCCCGGTAATACGCTCGATTGCGGATCCGGGAGAGTTCCGGGAACTGGGATCCTTCCGCTTCCCCGGGCATCTCGGGCCCGGTCAGCGCGCGGACCAGCGCGTACAGCTGCGCTTCCGCCTTCTCCCCCTGGTAACGGCTCCGGAGAACCTCCTCCTGCTCTGCCACAATTCTCTCCCGGTACGCGCCATCCGTCTGCAGGCGCTCGATCGCCGCGCAGAAAGCGCCGATCCGCTTCTCGCGCAGCAGGACGCCGCTGCCCGATAGGGTCTCCGGGACGGCGGAGGAGGCATAGGCCACGATGGGCAGGTGAAAATACATGCACTCCAGGAGCGGCACACAGAAACCCTCGTGCTCGCTCATGCAGACAAACACGTCGCAGCCCCGGTAGTAGGCTAACAGCTCCCGGAACGGGACGTGCCCGGCAAAGTATACATCCCGCAGCCGCAGTTCGGCGACAAGCCCCTGCAGTTTGGCATAATACTTTTCCATTCCTCTTTCGGATCCGACCAAGTACAGCTGGGCCTCGGCATCGACCGTCCGCTTATACTGCAGGAACACGCTCAGAATGTCTTCCTGGCATTTATTCGGCGCGATGCGTCCGACAAACAGAAGCTTTGTGCCCGGTCTTGCCCGCAGCTTCTGGAGCGTAAAAGGATCCGCGGGTTCCGCATACTGCGCAAAATCCAGCAGGATCGGCAGAATCGCCCTCTGCCGGACGGGGCAGCCCATCGCTTCGAGTTCCTGCAGATTGTAGGAGGAAACGCCCCAGACGGCATCCAGAACGGGAAAGAGCGCTTTGACCTGCCGGTGGCCCTGCCGCAGTCTCCAGGCCCGCAGTTTATCGTAGGGCGCGAAGAATCTCGCTGGCGTGATGTTGTGGTACAGCAGGACTTTTTTGCAGGGCAGTTTGGAAACTTGCCCCGCCAGCGCATCCCCGGAAGCCTTGTGGTAGAGAACCACATCCTCCGGCCCCGGGATCTGCGGCTGAAAAAGGTTCGCGCGGGAAGCCAGCCGCGCATCCACCGTGCCGGCCAGGATTTGCGTCTCAAACCCCTCTCGCCTCAGCAGCCGGTCGATGGAGAGAACGTCGTTGCCGATGGCGTCCCCGTAGGCAAGCGACTCTACAACCTGATAAATCATGCCGCCTCCTCCACTCCTGTCCAATTCTCAAGCAGCGACCTTCCCGCGGCAGGAGAAGGCGAACCTGCGGCCCCGCCTCTGCGAATCCGCTCTCCGGACCGCGCCCGCGAAACCGGATTGCCGCTCTGTTCCAATTCTGTACTACATTCGGAAAATTGAAACGCGGCGTCAGAATCCTATAGGTTTTAAGAGATGGAAAAAAAACACAAAAAA
>CAZSHM010000057.1:0-6055 GCA_964606855.1 uncultured Peptococcaceae bacterium | reverse complement strand
CCTCTTATTCCGGGGCCTACGGATACCGGCGGGAGGTGTTTCCCGCGGCGTGGTTTGAGAAAGCGGAGCACCTGCGCTTTGAGCGGCGGGAATATGCCGCGCCGCGCGCCTACGATGTGATGCTGCGCCGCAGCTATGGGGCGGACTATATGAAGATCCCGGCGGAGAAACGGCAGCATATTTCGATTCTGGAAACGATACTCTGAGAAGAGAGGGAGGCGGCAAAGGGCGATACACCTTCCGATCGTGTGCCGCATATACATAAGCGCAGCGCACAAGCGCATCCAAAGAAACAATTCCCTGGACGGAGGAGAAGTCCCATGAATATCGCGTTGATTTTTGCAGGCGGCATCGGACAGCGGATGAATACCAAGACAAAGCCCAAGCAGTTTCTGCAATTGAACGGAAAGGAAATTCTCATACATACGATTGAGCAGTTTGCGTCGCATCCGCAGATTGACGCCATCGCGGTGGTTTGCCTGGGGGACTGGATCCCCTATTTGCAGACGCTGCTGGAGAAATATGCGATCCGAAAAGTCCGCTGGATCGTTCCGGGCGGCAGGACAGGGCAGGCGTCGATCCGCAACGGTCTGTCCGCGCTGGAGGCGGATCCGTCTGTGCCGAAGGACGCATTGGTGCTTATCCACGACGGGGTGCGGCCGTTGATTGATGCGGATGGAATCACGCGCAACATCGCCTGTGCGAAACAATACGGCAACGCCGTCACGGTGACGCCGGCGGTGGAGACGATCATCAATGTCACCGAGGAGAATGAAGTCGCGGACATCTTGGACCGCAGCAAGTGCCGGATGGCGCGGGCGCCGCAGACCTTTCGTCTGGACGAACTGCTGCACGCGCATGCGCAGGCGGAATCAGAGGGCAATGTGGAGATGATCGATTCCGCGATGCTGATGGCGCACTACGGCGCGACGTTGCACGTAGTGGAAGGACCGGTGGAAAATATCAAGATCACGACGCCGGCGGACTTCTATATTTTCCGGGCGATTTACGAGGCAAAGGAAAATTCGCAGATATGGGGGCTATAGGGAGATGTGGCTGGAAAATGAAGTATTCCGCGCGGATCTGGAAAGCATTTTGAACTGCCCCGCAGTCCCTTGGGATCGGTTGCGGGAGAAGACGGTTTTTGTCACGGGGGCCACGGGACTGATCGGTTCTTCTCTTGTCAGCGCGCTCCTGTATGCGAATCGGCGCGACTCGGCCAACATCCGCGTGCTGGCCTTGGCGCGGGATCTTGAGCGGGCAAAGGAAAAATTCCATGCCCAACTCGAGGAGGGCGGTGCGCTGCGCTTCATCTCGGGGCGTGTGGAGGAGATGCCGGAGATTGCGGAGCCGATCGACTATATCGTCCACGGGGCCGGCCCGACGGCCAGTGCCTATTTCGCACGGCATCCGGTGGAAACGGCGATGACGATCCTCAAGGGGACGGAGCAGGCGCTGGAAATGGCAAGGCAGAAGAAGGTGCGGGGATTTGTCTGCCTTTCCAGCATGGAAGTGTATGGTGCGCCGCAGACAGACGAAGCGATCGATGAGCTGTATCCGACCGCGGTCGATACAATGTCCGTGCGAAGTGTGTATCCGCTGGCAAAACAGATGAGCGAGAATCTCTGCGCGGATTATGCAAGCGAGTATGGTGTGCCGGCGATGGCGGTTCGCCTGGCGCAGACCTTTGGGCCGGGCGTGGCGCCGGAGGACGACAGAGTCTTTGCGCAGTTTGCGCGCGCGGCGATCCGAGGGGAGACGATCCTCCTGCGGACGGCGGGAGAGAGCGAGCAGACGTATCTATATACGGCGGATGCGGTGACGGCGATTCTGACCGTGCTGCTCCGCGGTTCTGCGGGGGAAGTTTACAACGCGGCGAACGCGAATGCGTACTGCTCCATTCGGGAGATGGCCGGGATGGTTGCCAACACAGTTGCAGACGGGAACATACAGGTGAAAACGCACGTGGGAAAGGACAGCGGACTGCTCTATCCGCCACCGCACAAGCTGCACTTGAGCGCCGACAAATTATGCCGCTTAGGATGGGAGCCGGCCGTAGAATTGCCGGACATGTATGCGAGATTACTCGCGGCGTGGGGAAGATAGGGTGCGCGGCGCCGGGGAGGCTGCGGGAAGTTGTGCCGCCATGCCTGCAAAACGAATCGAGAGAGGGGGACCTTGCGTGGATGTAGTTGGAGAAGCAGAAGAAGCAAAGGAAGGATCTTCCGCGGAACAGACTTCAGAGGACGTAGCTTTGGAGGAACTGCGGCAGATTCACGAGCGGCTGAATAAAATTGAATCCACCGTCAACCACATCAATAAACGAGTAGAGAGTCCCTGGAAAAAATGCAAAAAGAAGATCGTGAAACTGTCCAAAAAGGAGACGTTTACTGGGCGGATGGTGAAAAAATTCTTGCGTCTCTACCGCGTAAGCTGGCGATATCTCTATTGTTTGCTCATGAAACGGCACAAGATGCAGATGAACAAGATCGTGTTTATCAGCCACCGGGGGAAGCAATACTCCTGCAATCCAATGTATCTCTGCGAATATCTGTCGGATGCTTATCCGAGCCAGTTCGAGCTGGTCTGGGCCTTTGATCGACCGGCTTCCTTTGCCTTCCTCGCAGAGAAAGGGATACAAGTTGTAAAAAAGGAAAGCCGGGAACATTTAAGGCATTTGATGACGGCGAAAGTCCTCGTCACAAACGTAGATTTCTTTTTCTATCTTCCGGGACGAAAAGAACAGATTAGGTTGGATACATGGCATGGGGGCGGAGCATATAAGACGTGCGGTTTTGCAAACGCACAAAATCTCTTATCGATGCGGCAGAGATCCTATTTCAAACGACTGTACTCGAGGGTCAACCTGTACTGCTCCAGCAGCAGGGTATTCACTGAGAAAACGATTCGGGAGAGCAGGCTGTTTTCCGGCGCAGTCCTGGAAATTGGCATGCCGCGCAATGACAACTTAGTCAGGGGAGACAGGCCGGATATCGCGCAGAAAGTACGGAACTATTTTTCTCTGAAGGAAACGCAAAAGATTGTTCTCTATGCGCCCACCTACCGGAGTGAAGAAGAGGCCGAGGAGATGCCTCGGCCGGATATCCATGGGCTGACCTCGGCATTGCGGGACAGGTTTGGCGGAGATTGGGTCTGCCTGTTGCGGCAGCATCACCTCAGCGGAGCAGATGCCGGGGACGGGCTGTCCGCGACAGACTATC
Organism: uncultured Peptococcaceae bacterium; assembly: GCA_964606855.1. GTDB lineage: Bacteria > Bacillota > Peptococcia > Peptococcales > Peptococcaceae > UBA7185. Next base: position 2,834 of record CAZSHM010000057.1, on the reverse strand, counting down.
CGGATATGCAGGAACTGCTCTACACCGCGGACGTGCTGGTGTCCGATTACTCCTCCTGCATCTGGGACTTCTCCTTGATGTATAAACCGGTGTTTCTTTTTTGTCCGGACTTGGAACACTATACAGCGGCGAGGGATTTTTATATACCGATCGAACAGTGGCATTTTCCCCTCACGCATAGCCAAGCGGAGTTAGAAGAAAAGATACAGGCTTTTGACGCGGAGACGTATCGGGCGGGCCTTGTGCGGCACCACATCGAAATGGGGAATTGTGAGACAGGACAGGCGACAAAAATACTTTGCGAGCGAATATACGCCGCGTGTTTTCCAAGCGAAGGTGCGGGGAAGGGAGGACAACGATGAGATCTCGGATGGAGAGGGCTTGCGCCCGTCGGATGGAGAGGGCTTGCGCCCGATTGGAAAGCGCCTGGACAAACGCATCCCCACGAAAAAAGTGGTGTGCGTATATCGGGATCTATACGCTGGTGTTCCTGCTGGCCGCCGCAATCGTGTTTTCTCCGCTCCTGTATGGGAAAAAGTCGTTCTTCGGCGGCGGAGACGGCCACTACGAATCTTGGCCGGCGATGATCTATATCGGGCAATGGTGGCGCGAATATTTTTCTAATATCCTGCAGGGAAATTTTGCGCCGAAGTTGTTTGATCTAAACATCAGCATGGGCGCGGATGTGATCGGAACGTTGAACTGGTACGGATTTGGGGATCCGTTGTATCTCTTGTCCGCGTTTGTGCCGATGTCCAAAACGGAAATTTTATACATCTGGATCGCGATCACATTCCTTTACCTCGCCGGCCTGAGCTTTTCCTATCTCTGCCGATATTTTCATCAGGCATGGCAGTACACCTTGGTCGGAAGTATGCTGTATTGCTTCAGCGGGTATGCGATATTGAGCGCCGGGGACTGGCTATACTTTTGTCGCCCGATGATCTATCTTCCCTTGATGCTTGTCGGCGCGGACAAAATCATGCATGGGAAAAAGCCCTATGTCTTTCTGGCGGCTGTCTTTGGCTCTGCGCTGGGCGGTTTTTATTTTCTGTACATGCTGACCCTCATGACAGGTCTTTATATGGTCCTCCGATCTTTCTCGGTATGGAGGAAGAAACGATTCCGCTCTCTGGCCAAGGCGGGTGCACGCGTCGCGCTTTTCTATCTTCTTGGAATCGGCTTGACAGCCGTCCTTTTTCTTCCGGCGTGTTTCGCGTTTTTTGAGAGCAATCGGTTCGGCAGCGGCCAAATTCTCGCACCGATGTTTTTGTATTCTCCAGAGTGGTATCACACAAGCCTTGCCGTATTGTTTGCGCCGTTCGGGGAACCTTATGAATGGACCTATCAGTCGTTTTCGGCAATTGCATTTTTCGCGCTGGTTCTATTGCTGTCGAAACGTGGGAAAGGAACGCTCCAAGCGATCGTGCTGACGGCTTTCGCATTCTATCTGACGGCGATCGGCGGAAGGATTCTGAATGGCTTTTCGTATCCGAGCAGCCGCTGGACTTTTGGCCTGGCCTTGGTAGTGGCCTACGTAGTTGTGGAAGAATTGCCGAGTCTAGTAGTACTTTCCGGCCGGGAACTAAAACTATGCTTCGCGGCGGGCCTGGTATATTCTATATTTTTACTCACGGTGGAACCGGCGGGCGCTGCGCAAAATGTGCTGCTCGGCCCCATCTTTCTATTTGGCACACTGTTCGTTCTGCTTTTGCTGCACCCGAGTGTTCAGGATAAAATTTTGTGGGCGGGCAGACGAAGCAAAGCGTTTCAGGAGCGTTTTGCGACCCTGCTCTGCTTGCTGCTGGTGCTTGTCAACGTCGGGGTATATGGAATCTTTGAACTGGACGAAGACTCTGCATTCGCTGCGAAGTTTCCGCCGTTTGGGCAATATACGGCCAGTCTGAGCGACCATCTCGTGAAGGATATGCAGCCCTACCTTTCTGGAAACCCGGATGGCAGAGCGGATTTCCCGGCAAAATCTTCTTTCCGAAATATGGGAATGCTGTTTCAAGTACCTACGATTCCATCTTATTGGAGCCTCATCAATGAAACGGTCGTGCATTTTTGGGAAAGGACAGAGTCCCCCGGCTTGGAGACAAGTATCAAACTCTCTAATAGCGACTGGAGAACAAGCTCTTCTGCGTTGCTATCCGTAAAATATTTTGCGACGGAAGAAAATGGAGTTGAAAATCTTCCCTATGGGTATTCACAGATTGCAGAAAAGGACGGACGACGGATTTTTGAGAATGTGTACGCTCTTCCCTGGGGCTATACCTATGACCGGAGTATGTCCTACGAGGAGCTGGACGGGTTAAACGGGCTGGAAAAGCAGGAGGCCATGCTGCAGGCGGTCGCGCTGGAGGGCGCGGCGGAGCGTGGGGTACCGCGGGCGGAGCTCTCCTTCGATGCGAAGCGGCTGCCGTTTGAGATGATCTGCAAGAACTGTGCGTGGCAGGACGGGCAGCTGGAAGTATCCAAGGCGGACGCGACGATCACGCTGCGCTTCGCCATGCCGGCGAAGGTCGAGGGCTATGTGCGGCTGCGCGGATTTCAAACCCCGAAAAGCTTCGAACTCGGCATTTCCTGCGGACCCGTCTCGAAGGATCCGGATATTCAAGCGCCGACCGCATTGCGCTACTATCCCAGGGAAAACTATCTCATCAATCTCGGCTACAGTGAGGAGACGCGCGACAGTCTGACGATCACGTTCCCCAGAAAGGGGACATTCCGGCTGGCGGACATCGAGCTCTACGCCCTGCCGATGGAGCACTATCCTGCCCGCGTAGAAGCGCTTCGCGCGGAGCCGCTGGAGCACATCCGGTGGGGGACGA
>CAZSHM010000056.1:0-6146 GCA_964606855.1 uncultured Peptococcaceae bacterium | reverse complement strand
TTTTGAAATCGCGCTTCACCAGCTCCTCAAAGAGAAACCGGTACTTTTGCATTTTCTGAACCATTCCATTCTCCCACACGGATCATGCACCGCCCGCCGCCGTGGCGGGCGGCCGCAAAAGCTTCCTCCGCCCGCTCCATCGGGTACACCGCGCGCACCATCCCCGGCACAAGGCGCAGCGCGCCTTCCTCCATCCGCTGGATGGTCTCCCGCCATTCGCGGCCCGGAAACGGCGCCGTGTAGGACATCCACGACCCTGTCACCCGGCACTCCTTGCGATTGATCTGCTCCCACTCGCTCGGAGAAAAAGAGACCTCCTGCTTCGGGGTGCCAACCAGACAGACTGTCCCTTTTTTGTCCACCATCCGCCAGGCCAGCCGGATGGTTTCCGGCGCGCCGACGCACTCGATCACGCAATCCCAACCGCACGCCTGCGCCGCGCCGTCGTCTGAGCGGCAGCAGACATTCGCCCCCAGCGACCGCGCGGCACATAGGCCCTGCTCGCCGCGCCCGATTGCCATCACACGGTTCGCGCCCAGCAGTTTCGCCCACTGCAGCGCATACAGTCCGACCATCCCGCAGCCGATCACGGCCACGCTCTTTCCCTGTACCCCGCCTGCGCGTCTCAGCCCGTGCAGCGCTACCGTCGCCGGTTCGATCGTCGCCGCCTGCACGAAGGGCAGCGCCTGCGGCAGGCGCAGCACGTTTTGCGCCGGCACCGCCACATATTCCGCCATCGCCCCGTCCTGTCTGGAGCCGAGAAACCCATACTGCTCGCAGAGCGCATAATCCCCGCGCCGGCACGCCGCGCACGACCCGCAGGGAAGCAGCGGCGCGGCTGTCACCGGATCGCCCGCCGCGAGATCGCGCACCCCCTCGCCGAGCGCATCCACCACCCCGGAGAACTCATGCCCCAGGATCAGCGGATACCGCCGCGCGCCGTTTGCAAACACCCGCGGAATGTCCGACCCGCATATGCCGCAGACTGCCACGCGGATCCGCACCATCCCGGCGCCCGCTTCCGGCGCCGGCACTTCCCGCTCGATCAATGTCGCATTCTCTTCCAATACAACCGCTCTCATGTCTTGCCCCCCAAGGACGCGCTTCTCACACAAAGACGCTGCTGGTCACATAGTTGCATTTCACCGCGTAGTTGTAATCCTCCACCAGCGACACCACACTGTCCTTCACGAGTTCCCGCGGCGCGCACGCCAATCTGCCGTCCCGCACCTTGATGTACTGATGCGGCATATACTGATGCAACAGCCCCATCGGGATCTCGACATGCGACAGATTCTCAAAGAGCCGGCTGATGCTCTGATCCACTTCCCGCGCCGCCAGATAATAGCGGCTCCGATCGGAAAAGCTGTATTTGCGGTCCAGACGCCGCGCCTGTTCCGTCCCGGAATAATACTTTTCCCAATGCGCCGGCTGCGCCAGCATCGCGCGCTCCAACACCTCGACAAAGTTGGCGCGCTTCTCCGGATCCGGGAGCAGTTCCTCCTCGATGTACGACAAGGCGAACAGCGCTTCCCGCAGGGCAAAGGTCAGCGCCGGACCTACCTTGATGATCGCGATGCCGTCCTCCACCATCTCCCGCAGTTTTAGCGGCGACTGAAAATCCGTTGAGTGGCCTTCGAACACGATGTCCGGATACTTCCGCAACTCTCTGCAAAGCTCCCGCGCCTGCAGCCTGTCATAGTGCCGGATCGCGTGATTGCCAAACTCCACTCCCGGCTGCACTACCATCGCGATAATATGCCGCCAGGCATCCGTCAGGCCCAGTTCCGAAAACTTCTTATGATAGGCCATCAGCGTCTCTTCAAAGCGCTCCGGCGTTGTCACCTGCCCCGCGTCCTCGCGCTTCGAAACACCGCCGGGCACCGGCACCTCGCTGCCGATCACGTAAACCGGGTGCATCGCCGTGGGCTCCGTCTCCCGCAGCTTGGCGTACTCCTCCTCACAGGCGCGGTACAGCCGCGCGCCCCGCTCCGCGATCACCGCATCCTCCGGGGGACGGCCGGGCGGATCGTCGCCCAGACACATACTGGTGTCCAGATGGATCTTCTGATACCCTGCCCGCACGCACATCCGCACCAGCTGCTCCGCCTGCCGCATCGCCTGCTCCGCCGGCAAGCCCGCCCAGGGCAGCGGCCCCATGTGATCGCCGCCCAGCAGGATTTTCTCGCGCGGAAACTGGATCCGCCCCGCGATCGTGTAGACAAAGTCGCGAAAATCCTGCGGGGTCATGTCCGTGTAGCCGCGCTCCTGATTGACCTGGTTGGAGGTCGCCTCAATCAGCACCGTGTCGTCAAATCGCTTCGCCTGCTCTAAAACCGCCTCAATCACCAGTTTGTTGGCACAGCAAAAAGAAGGCATCCCGCAGTGGATTCCCGCCTTGCGTTTTTTCACCATCTCCAGCAACGGATTTTCCATTTCCTCGTCTCCATTCCGCCGGCGCGACCGCTTCTGCCTCTCCTTCTCCTCATTCTCCTTCCGAGAAAAAATAGGTGGGCAGCAAGAGCCGCAGCAGATGCAAATCTTCCGGGTAGGTCAGTTTCAAGTTCAACACTTTGGTCGGCACGACTTTCATAGGAATGTGATACGCCAGGGCGATCGCGCCGGCGGACGTCATCGACGCCAGTTCCGCATCGCCGGATTCAAAATAGATCCGGCTGATGTCTCCGAACCGGAACGCCTCCGGCGAGGCCCCGGAGACGATCTCCTCCCGGGGAACCACGCACCGCAGCATCCGCGCCTCGTCCATCTGATAGCAGGTGTCATACTGGCAGGCGCCGAGCGTGGCGCCGCCAACCTCCCTGGCCGCTTCAATCACCGCCCGCGTGCCTTCCGGATCCACATAGGGGTGCGTGGCGTCGTGAATCAGCACGATATCCTCCTCCTCGGCGGCGTCCGCCACAGCCCGCAGCCCGTTGCGGACAGAGCTCGACCGGTTCTCCCCGCCCGCCGTCACGCGCAGCTCTCCGGAAAACCGGAGCCCCGAAACCGTATCGCGCACAAAATCCATCCAGGCCGGGTGCGAAACCAGGCAGAGCATCGCGATCTCCGGCATCTGCGCATAGGCCCGGACGATATAGGAGAAGATCGGCTTCCCATGAACCGCGATGTATTGCTTGGGAATCTCCGCCCCCAATCTTTCCCCCCTGCCGCCCATCATCAGCAGCACAATGTTTTTCATTCTCTTTCTCCCCACATCTAGTTTCCCAGCCGCGTGGTATGCAGCAAGTCCGGAACCCTGTTCGGGATATCGTCGAGGACCTGTTCCAGCGGAATAAAGGCATCGTAGGGGGATACCCAGAACGCCGGCGACATGTTCTGCGCGTAGCCGTGATAGGTCTGTGCAAAATCCAAAATGCCCTGATGAATCGCACGCAGCTGCGCCGTATATGCCCCGGAGGCTCCGGCTGAACCCTCCTGTGGCTCCGGGTCGGCATAGGAGCGGAACGAGTCCCGCGGTTCTGTGAAGATCGCCTCGATCGCGCGCGTCCTGGCAATCCCCTGTCCTTTAAAGCGCTCATACACGTTGCGGTTCTTTAAATACGAGAACAGATACGTCTCCAGGCTGCCCTCCGTCAGCTTGATTTCCACATACCCTTTGTCGCTGATCGAGTAGGCCTGCGCGCCGATCACAGCCGTCTCAAATCCAGCGTCCCGCAAAATATGCTGCACCCCCAGCATACTCGTGCAGCGGCCGTTCATGTCCGCGAACAGGATCTTTCCCGGGCTGTGATGCCGCTCCAGAATCTCCGCATAGTACCTCCGCGCAGCGGCCTGATCGGCTTCCAGCTGCTGCAAAATGGCGGTTTTATGCGTATAGATCAGCTGCCGCAGGCTCTGGTAGACGGTATCATTGAGCGGATCGTCCGCACGTAAGCCGTACGATTCCAGCAGCGGAAAGAGAAATTCAAATTGAATGGAGGTAAAGTACTCGCCGATCGTGAGCCCTTGCGTCTCGCTGTATGCATCCCGCAGGCAGATGAGAAACATCTCGCTGCTTTTGTCGAAATCCGCGCGGAGGATGGCCAGCCGGGATACCGCGACATACTCGCTGGCGATATCGCCAAAGCAGCTCCGGTAGACCTTCTGCACGATGTCCATGTCGCGCGCCGCGAACAGGATGAGCTCCGCCCCCTGCGCCTTCGCCAGCCGCTCCAGCCAACTGCAGTACCCGTACACAAATAGTCCGAAGTGCACATACCCCAGTTCGTAGCAGGGATCGATCTCCGGCTGGGGGTTGGCATAGAGAAACGCATTGACGATCCCGCGGTACAGCCCGCCGCCGAAACTGCTCATGCCGCCCGGGCGGAACGGTTTCCCGCGCTTGTGCACGCTCTCGTAATAAAAGGCGTTCCAGCCATGGCTCCTGGCATTCTGGACATCCGAAACCGGGTTGTCCCCCACCTGAATGTAGCTCTTCCCCCGCCCGCACTGTGCCGCGGCGATATCGTATAATTCCCCGGAGGCCTTTGTCCTGCCCGTCTCGCAGGAGAGGAACAGTGCGCGATATCCGGTATACCCGCAGCGTTCCAGCATCGCGGCGATCACCTCCCGTGGCAGATACATGTCCGAGAGGAGAATCACCTCTTTCCCCCGCCGCAGCAGTTCCTGAAAAACCTCCCGCAGGAACAGATTGGGGCGGCAGTAGGAGAGTTCCAGTTCAATCTCCTTTTGCATTCCCTCCGCCTTAGGGATGCCGCTGCGCACCGAGAGCAGATCGTAGATCTCTTCGAGACGGACTTCCCGGTCCGGATGCAGCGCACGCGCGTCGCGCTCCGCTTCCGAGCGCAGTTTTCGCCCGTATTGAATCTGGAACGCTTCGCCCCACAGATCAAAGATCACCTTCGGATCCGGAAAGGCGCGGAGCAGAAGTGTGTCGAATACATCGAAAGAGATCACATCATAGGGCGCCAGCGCCACACAGAAGTCTTCTACCCGGAGCCCATCCGGGCGTTCCGAGGCGATTTTCCCTTTTTTTCCTACCTTGTTTGCCTCCCGGAGGACATAGTTTGCGCCCTTGATGAACGCCGTTTTTTTGGAAGGGAACTTTCGCACCAGAAAGGCGATCCACTTTTTTATCAGGTTCTTGAGCCACTGTTTCATTGCTATTTCCTTTCCCGATCCGCAGGGCGCGCACCATCGCCCGCTCTAGCGCCCCTCCTGAGCGTCGCCTCAATCCAGTCCGCGGCGCGCTCCGCCGCTCTCCCGTCCTCCACGCAGCCCTTTTCCCTTAAAAAAGCCGCGACTTTCTTCTGATAGCTCGAAAAATCAAACTGTAGAATGTTCGCTTCGAGCGCGTCGTTCGTCTCCGCGATCGGAAACGGCGTCGTCCGGAGCGGATAATAAAAGCCGCGCTCCTCCTCGTAGGACGCGATGTCCTCCGCATACAAAAAGCCCGGGCGGCACAGCAGCAGATAGTCGAAGATCCAGCTCGAATAATCTGTGATCCCCACATCGGCGATCAGCATCAGCTCCTGAATGTCCGCATACTGGGAGACATTCAGGAGCTTCCGGCTGCTTTTCAGCGCGCCGGCGGTTCTCCTGTTCACAAAATGATATTTGACCAGGATGCGCCATCTCCCGCCGAAGCGCCGTTCCAGCGCGGCAATCAGGCGGTCATAGTCCAGTTCATAGACCTTCGCGCTTTTGTCGTCCCGGAAGGTCGGCGCGTACAGGGCGATCTTTTCCTCTCCGTCGATCCCCAGCCTGCCGCGGATCAAAGCCGCCTTCTCCGGATCCTTTTGGATCAGAATATCGTTTCGCGCGTGGCCCCATTCACAGATCTTCGAGGACTTCCAGAAGACCGGCGCGACCTCCCGGGTCTCAAACACGGAGTTGGAGATGAAGAGATCGTTCAGTTCCCCGGCGCGTTTCGCCGCCCGCACCCGGGCCCGGTTGCGATCATCCTCCGGCCCGAACCGTTTGATTCCCAAGGAGCCGTGCCAGGTCTGCACGCAATACTGCCCCGGCTTCTTGGGTATGTATCCCCCCTCCTGCGTAGTATGAGCATTTTGCACAATGATCTTCGCGCTCATCAGTTCCCGGAACGCCTCCAGGCTGCCGCGCTCCACCTGCCGCACGCACCGCGGAAAGGGACTGGGGAGTTTGGTGGTCAGCCACACGATGTC
>CAZSHM010000055.1:0-6331 GCA_964606855.1 uncultured Peptococcaceae bacterium | reverse complement strand
TTCAAAACTCATGAGTTTTGAATACGTACACGCGTTCCGAAACCAGCAGCTTTATCGAAGGGGGGAAGAAAAAACAGGAAGGCATATCTTATTGATAAAAAAGTTTCCATACTGGGAAAGAGAAAAGAGAAAAGAGAAAAGAGAGGAGGATTTACGAAGAACCAAAAGGGGATTGCAAGCGTGAGACGAATATGGAGGCATACAAAGTAGCAAGGTAGCAAGGGAATCGTTTTTGCAAAAAAAAATTAGCCGCCCAGCAATCTTTGCCAAGGATTGAGCGGCTAGTCCAAACAATCTTCGGGAGGAGAGCCGTTTACTGTGACGAGTTGCGAGCACGTCCGGCTGCTTCCCGTTTCTGTTTTCATCCTAGCATGGGGAGAGGGAATTCGTCAACGGAAATTGCAATCCTTTTTGTGTGTGACGGAACTTCCTTCATGAGACACGCAAAACATCCCTGCCTGAGGCGCATGGAGTTGTTGAAACTCCGGAGAAGTTATGCTATCATTAAATACACAGAGAAAAGAGGCGGTGGGCCGTACCGGCTGGATTCTGCGGGGCGGGCTGCCGCCCTGTGCCTGGACAATCGGAAGGGAGCGCCGCGCCGCGAACGCATTCTGCTGCGGGTGGAACGCAGCCCCGGCAGCGGAATGTCGCTTTGATTCGGCGCGCCGCGGGAAGGAGAAGCACCTATGTTGACGGGAAATGAAATCCGAAAGAGGTTTATCCGATATTTTGAGGAACGTGGCCATACGCATGTGCCCAGCGCTTCGCTGGTGCCCTACAACGATCCCACACTCCTGTTCACCAATGCGGGAATGAATCAGTTCAAGGATGTTTTTTTGGGCCTGGAAAAGCGTGCGTATACCCGCGCCACAACGGTGCAGAAGTGCGTGCGCGCCGGCGGCAAACACAACGACTTGGACACGGTTGGACGCACCGCGCGGCATCACACCTTCTTTGAGATGCTGGGGAACTTTTCCTTCGGCGACTACTTTAAGCGGGAGGCCATCCAGAACGCCTGGAACTTTTTGACAGAAGAGCTGAAACTGCCGGTGGATCGGCTGTATGTCACAATCTACAAGGATGACGACGAGGCGCACGACCTCTGGAGGGAGTTGACGCCTCTGCCGGAGGAGCGCATCATCCGGTTGGGAGAGAAGGATAATTTCTGGTCGATGGGGGAGACCGGTCCGTGCGGTCCGTGCAGCGAGATCCACTTTGATCGCGGCGCGGATAAAGCGTGCAATCACCCCGACGGCTGCGCACTGGGCGTCTGCGACTGTGATCGCTGGCTGGAAGTCTGGAACTTGGTCTTCATGCAGTATGACCGTGACGAGAACGGCGTCATGACGCCGCTGCCGCGCCCCAGCATCGACACAGGCATGGGGCTGGAGCGCATCACATCCATCCTGCAGAATGTGGACAGCAACTATGACACCGATCTCATCCGTCCGCTGATTGCCAAGGTGGAGGAGATTTCCGGCAAGCCTTACTATAAAGATATGCGCGGGTTCCCTTTCCGCGTGATTGCTGATCACGCGCGCTCCTGCACGTTCCTCATCTGCGACGGGGTGCTGCCCAGCAACGAAGGGCGCGGATACGTGCTGCGGCGCATTCTGCGGCGGGCAGTGCGTTTCGGGCAGGAGCTGGGCATTCAGGGGCCGTTTCTCTATCGCTTCAGTGCCTTGGTGGCAGATCTGATGGGGGAAGCCTATCCGGAGCTTTCTGAGAAGTGTTCCTTCATCGAAAACGTGATCCGCAGTGAGGAGGAGCGTTTCCAAGTGACGCTGAACGACGGCGTCCGCATTGTCAACGACAATATCGCGCGTCTCAAAGCCGAGGGCAAGCAGGAGATTGACGGCGCGCTGGCATTTATGTTTTATGATACCTACGGATTCCCCATCGATTTGACGCAGGATATGGCCGAGGAGGCGGGGATGACAGTGGACAACGTCGGTTTTGAGGAGGCCATGCGGGCCCAGCGGGCGCTGTCCAAAAAATCCAAGAAGGATATTACGGCTTGGGATCTGGCCTTCACGGTCAAGGAGCAGCTGGATGAGCTTGCCGGCACACAGTTTGTCGGCTATACACAGCTTGCGGCGGAGACAAGCCTGGATGGTATGATCGCCGATGGCGTGCGTGTCAGCGAGGCGCAGGAGGGGCAGGAAGTCTATGCGGTGCTGCCGCTGACGCCTTTTTATGCGACTGGCGGCGGTCAGGTGGGAGATTGCGGCGTCATCCGGGGCGCGGCCGGGCAGATCGAGGTGGATCATACGGAGAAACTGCCGGACGGCAAGTATGTCCATCACGGTGTGGTGCGCGGCGCTGTCTATGCCGGAGAGGCCGTGACGGCGCAGGTGGATGCCGCGGCGCGGCAGGCGACGGCGCGCAACCATACTGCGACCCATCTTCTGCACAAGGCGCTGCGGGAAGTGCTGGGCGACCATGTTCACCAGGCAGGATCCCTGGTGGATCCGCAGCGGCTGCGCTTTGACTTCTCCCACATGCGCGCGATGACGGCGCAAGAGGTGGAGCAGGTGGAGCGCCGCGTCAACGAGGTTGTGCTCTCCGCGCTGCCCGTCACCACCTTTGAGACGGGGCTGGAAGAGGCCAAGAAGATGGGGTTCACCGCACTTTTCGGAGAAAAATACGGCGATGTGGTGCGCTGTGTCCAGGCAGGAGAGTACAGCATGGAACTCTGCGGCGGCACGCATCTGTCCAATGTCAGCCAGATCGGATGCTTTAAGATTGTGAGCGAGAGCGCGGTCGCTGCCGGAGTGCGGCGCATCGAGGCGGTTACGGGGATGGGCGCGTATCAGTACCTGTTGGAAAAGGAGCAGCTGGTGGCGGAATTGTGCAAATCCTTGAAATCCGCGGAGGCCGATATTCTTGGCCGAGTGGAACAGCTCAGCGCGCAGAACAGAGAGCTGGAGAGGGAGCTGGAGAAACTGCGCGCCGCGGCATCCAAGGATCAGGTGACGGCACTCCTGCAAAAGGCCGAGACGATCGGCGGCGCGCAGGTGCTGGTGTGTGAGGTTCAGGCGGCCGACAAAACTGCGCTGCTGGAGATGAGCGATCTCTTCCGCGACAAGATGCACAGCGGCGCGGTGGTGCTGGCCGCCAAGAGTGAGAGCGGCGTGAACTTGATCGTGGCGCTCACCAAGGATCTCACCGTGCGAGGCTTGCATGCGGGGAAACTCATCAAAGAGATCGCAGGCGTTACCGGAGGAGGCGGCGGCGGGCGTCCGGATATGGCGCAGGCGGGCGGAAAACGGTATGATAAGCTGCCGGAGGCGTTGCGCCTGGCGCGGGACCTGCTGACTGCACAGCTGACGCAGGCGGCAGAGTAGAGCGGCGCGGATAGCCTGCCGAGGCTTTCCGCAGGATGTGCGGGCGCAGCGGGACAGCATCAAGGGAGCAGAAAATAAAGCCAGAGAGACAGGGAGCGGCACAGACCAGCAAAGGAGGGAACGGGATGGATATGGACAACACGATGTTCTATAAGTCGGAGAACGCAAAGGAGAGTGAGATCCGAGAGATCTTGCGCACGGTGTATGCGGCGATGGAGGAGAAAGGATACAACCCCATCAATCAGATTGTGGGATACATCCTCTCCGGCGATCCTGCATACATTACCAGCCACAACAACGCCCGCAATTTGATCCGCAAGATCGACCGCGATGAATTGGTGGAGGAGTTGGTGCGCAGCTACCTGAAGAAGTAGCGCGGACGAGGAGGATCCATGAGGAGCATGGCGCTGGATGTGGGCAGCAAGCGAATCGGCGTTGCGGTGAGCGATCCGCTGGGCATCACCGCGCAGGGGGTGGAGACCTTCCACCGGACGACGCTGGAGGCGGATATCCGCGGGCTGTGGGAGCTGTTCGACCGCTACGAGGTGGAACGGCTGGTGGTCGGGCTGCCCAGGAACATGGATGGCACGCTGGGGTTCAAAGCCCGGGAGGTACAGCAGTTTATCCGCAAGTTGACGGAGGCGCGCTCCATGGAGACCGTCTGGATCGATGAGCGGCTGACCACGGTGCGCGCGGAGCGGACACTCCTGGAGGCGGATGTTTCCCGCGCCAAGCGCAAGAAGGTCGTCGACAAGATGGCAGCGGTGTTTATCCTGCAGAGCTATCTGGACGGCGTCGCGCGGCAGGGGCCGGCGGCAGGGCGTGCGGAGATATGCGGGAGTGGGCGCGATGAGGAGCAGGAAGATGAGGAAAGCGAGGGTTGAGCATGGAAGAGGACAACAACCTCTGGGACGACGAATCGGATGACGTTCTGTTCTTGGTGGATGAGGAGGATCAGGAACACCCGTTTCAGATGATCGACATGGTGGAGCTGGATGAGAACCGCTATGCCGTGTTGATCCCCTTGGATGAGGAGGAGGAGTACGACGACGAGGCGATCATCTTAAAGATCGCTCTGGACGAGAATGGCGACGAGGTGCTCTATGACATCGAGGATGACGATGAATGGGAGCGGGTTGTGGAGCGCTACAACGAATATCTGGAGGACTGAGGGATCCCTGCGCTCCCGGAAAAAGCCGTCGTGCGTGCAGTCACGCGCGGCGGCTTTTTGCGCACCAGGCGTCTTATAGCGCTGTGCCGGGACGGGATGCGGGCAGGCAGTGCAGAAAAGGGTTCAAAAACCCCTGCTGTCCCCGTGAAATTTCGGAAAGGGAAAAGAAATTCCTTGTTTTGCCGTGGAGACTGTGCTATACTGGTATCCGTTATGAATCCCTGCTCTGGCAAAGTCAGAGCCGTTAGTCCGGGGGGAGGAGGTGCATACCAATGCGTGATTACGAATTACTGTATATCATTAAGCCCGAAATCGAGGAGGACGCCATTGACGCGATCGTCGAAAAGTTTAATGATATCCTGGTAAAAGAGGGCGCAACAGTAGCCAAGGTCGATAAATGGGGCAAGCGCAGACTTGCCTATGAAATCGACAAAAAGTATCGCGAAGGATACTATGTGCTGGTCTCGTTCAACGGGCCGGCAGCTGCTGTCGACGAATGTGAACGTCTGCTGAAGATTGACGATAACATTCTGCGCCAGATGACCACCAAAGTCGGCGAATGAGCGAATGGGGTGATCTTTTATGAACAAAGTAGTTTTAATCGGCCGCCTGACACGGGATCCGGAACTGCGGTATACCCAGAGCGGCACGGCTGTGACCAGCTTTACCCTGGCGGTGGATCGCCGCTTCACCAACCAGAGCGGTGAGCGCGAAGCGGATTTTATCAACTGCGTTGCCTGGCAGAAGACGGCGGAGTTTGTCGCCAACTACTTCAAAAAGGGTAAACTCATGGCCCTGGAGGGGCGCATCCAGGTGCGCAGCTACGAGACCAACGAGGGGCAGCGCCGCTGGGTGACGGAGGTCGTGGCGGAGCAGATTGAATTTGTCGGTCCGAAGACCGATGGAAACGATGGCGGCAGACAAGACTACCAGAACAATTATCCGAATACGAATCGCGGCGGTGCGAACAATGCCGCCGGAAATTCCAGCCTGGGGCTGGGCGAGGAAATTGTATTTGACGACAGTGATTTGCCGTTTTGAGAAAGGAAGAATGAACGATGCCAAGACGGGAACGCAATCCGAGAAAAATGAAGAAAAAGGTTTGTGCCTTTTGCGTAGATAAAGCGGAGAGCATTGACTACAAGGATGTTGTGCGCCTGAAAAAGTATGTGACGGACCGCGGCAAGATCCTGCCGCGCCGCATCACCGGCAACTGCGCGAAGCACCAGAGAGCGCTGACAGTTGCCATCAAGCGCGCCAGAGTGATGGCCCTGCTGCCGTATACCACTGAATAAAGCACGCGTGCCGAAGGCGGCTGCCCTGCATTCAAACGATGCAGGGCAGTTTTTTTGCTGCGCATGGCGCGGGGTTGTGCCGCGCGGAGGACAGCAAGTTTTCTGTGCCGGACGCGGACCGTCCTGTGTGCGGGATCGAGGACGCGGTAAAACAGGAGAGGACCGCCGCAACTCTGGGGCAGCAGTCCTCTCCTGTTTTGTAGTGGGTTAAGATACACGAGAAGTCTCATCGCCGCCGGTACCGCACGGCGGTTCACATCTCTGAGATAAGTATAACACAGAGTTGTGAATATTTACAAGCGTAAAATATTTGAGAGGAAGAAAAAAACCGGAAAGCCCCGAAGCGATGCGGTTTTCGGTACAGAAAAAATTTTTCGGCTGCTTCTCACGCAATGCCGCTGCGGCGGAAAGAGGCCCTCTTTCCGGGAAGTTCGCTCAGCCGAGCAGTCTTTCCAGATCCTCCGCCGCAGTTTGACACCTAAAACGAGAAAAAAGTCCCTTAAACCTTTTGGTTG
>CAZSHM010000054.1:0-6480 GCA_964606855.1 uncultured Peptococcaceae bacterium | reverse complement strand
CCTGAACTCCAGCAGCTTAGTTTGAGACTCCTACAAATTTACACAGCTCTCAAACGAGGTGAGGGCATAGAAAAGCCGCCCGGAGTTTGAGACTCCTACAAATTTACACAGCTCTCAAACATAGAATAAAACAGCAGAGACGGAGGTGTGTTTGAGACTCCTACAAATTTACACAGCTCTCAAACCAATCTACAACGGTTTTTTCACTCACCCCTGTTTGAGACTCCTACAAATTTACACAGCTCTCAAACCTATGTGATACTGGCATGGAAATAATAAGTTTGAGACTCCTACAAATTTACACAGCTCTCAAACCATGGGGTTCAAGGTGTTCGACCAAATCCGTTTGAGACTCCTACAAATTTACACAGCTCTCAAACCTTGACAAGCTCACGTTCTTTCTCATTCAGTTTGAGACTCCTACAAATTTACACAGCTCTCAAACCTCAAATCGACATCCGAGGCAAAAAACGGTTCGCGGCCACGAGAACCATGCAAACAGAACCCTCAAACACTTCCCTTGTTCCATTATAGGATCTCACAGAGGTCCATGTCAACAATTTTTCGCTGTTCCAACTCCAAGAGCGGGTGTACACTGCTCTCTAACATCAGTACATGGTATCCATGCGACAGCACGGTCTCATAGAACAACGCGATCTCCGCATCCGGAAGAAAACTCCGCAGATTGAGGAGGATGAACAGTTTTTCTCCTTCAAATTCTGTCACCAACTCCATATAAGCCACGAGCTTCTCTCCCAGTTCGGAATCCTCGCCCCGGATCTCCACTCCGGAAGCCTTTAACACAGAACCGATGCTGATTTTCGGGAAGGAGATATCGCAGCGATATGCAAACGCCAGATTGTACAAGTGCGTTTCCAGCTCACTGATCAGACGAGCCGTCTCGGCATAGTATGCCTCTGTCACAGCCGTCTTTTCCAACTCCGCGGTTATCTTTTGCAGCAGTGACTTTTTGTTTAAGTCAAAGGGGACAAACTGCGTCAAAAGTTCCACGGATTTGCCGGCGGAGAGAGGCATGTCATCCTTGGAAATAACCGCCCTTCCGTCCAATCCAAGCATCTGCCGATGCAAGTCTTCCAGGATCTCATACAGGAGCCGTTGGTTTTCTACGACCAGGCAGTTCACGCGCTCCATCTCTGTATCGAACACAGCCTCGATCGAAGGGTAGACAAACTTCACAGGATCACCAGCTTCTCATCCGTGTCGAGCACATCGGTTTTATATTCTCCGACGACATACTCCATCTTAGAAAATTGCTTTTCCGTGATCGTCAGCATCTGCACGATCCCCTTCTCCGGCTTGTTCTTGTAGATCATGTGCTTTACGGACTGCTCCACGGAAGGCGTCGTCATCATCTTACAATACACCGATTCTTGCAGCATGATGAAGCCGTTTTTGAGCAGCGCCTTGCGAAAGAGCCGGTAATTCCGGCGATCCTCTGCCGTCTCCGTCGGCAGATCAAAAAATACTAGAAGTCTCATAAACCGAAATTCGCTCATTGCCTCCCTCTTTCCGCGCGAAACATCTCCTCCGCCGCGTCCAGCTGATAAGCCGTGATCTTGGACACATCCGCACTGTTTACCGCTTCCAAAACGCTCCTGGTGTAGCACCGGATCGCTTCGGAGACGGAGCGGCGAAGTCCGTCTATCATGACCTTCCCTTCCAGGAGGTTCCACATCGCGTGCTTTTCTTCTTTTTCAAATTTCTTCGGCGCGATCCGATACACGTAGCGGTCTGTCAGGATTCGAAACGGCTCCATGAAATCGCTCCCGAGATTAAACGGGTTGAACCGGTTGTTGTGAAAGATCCCCAGCTGCGTCAGATACCCGTCGGCTGCGATTTCCCTGTTAAACGCAGACAGAATCATGCTGTAGCCGTAATCCAGAGCCGCGTTTACCGGGCTGTCCGCGCCGCGAGAAAAATCCATGCCGAACAGCGCATTAAAATACACTTTTGCCGCATGTCCTTCCCGGTTTGTCTGGTCTGCGAACGCAATCTCCCCGATATACCCGCGCAAGAGCGCGCTCTCCGCACGTTTCCCCAGATCCTGCAAAAAATCCGCCTGTTTTCGGATCTTCTCGGCGACGATCTCCTGCCAGACCAGGCCTTTCACGTCGTCCGGCCAGGCGGCCTGCGCTCTGATCTTGGCGGAGCTGTCATGGCATCCGTGGTGGGGGATCAGCTCCGCCGTAGGATTCCGCTTATCGTCGCAAAAGATCACCTTCACTTTTTTCTCCGTCAGACGCGCCAGCAGGCAGCCCGTCAGCGAAACCGCCGGATTCTCGAGCAAGAGAACGGCGATCTCATCCAGCAGGATCTTCTTGGTCTCCCTGCCGCGCACGACGAGGTAGCCCATCCTGTAGTCCAATTTTGCCTGACTGGAGATCACCACCGTCCGCCAGCTCATACCAGCTCCAGGAGATTGCGCGACCGCTTCTCCCACAGGCCGGACGGAGCACAATCAATCAGGCGGACATCCGAGTAGTGTTTTTTCCAGTTGGAGACGGCGGCGCTAAAACCATTCGTGGCGGCAGCGTGCGCGCCGCCGCCGATCGCGGACAGATCACAGCCGCCGGCAGTCCTGCCAAAAACCTGCTGGATGTTCAGCAGGGCTTTCGCCTGCTCCTTCACGCCCAGCGCTTGAAACCGCTGCCGCCCAGCCTGTAGGATTTTGAGCGGCGCATTGATTCGCTTGGCATAGATCGTCCTCTCCAGCTTTTCGATATAGAGCTCGTACAGCTCTTCATTTTTGGCTTTGGAAATTTTATCGTACGCCTCATCATAGACATAGGCCGGATTATCCCCGGTTTTCTCCGCAAATTTCTCCAGTCTCTTCATATAGCCCTGCCAGAACGGATCTGCGGAGAACGGCACCATCGGCTGCAGGATCAAGCCCTTTCCACTATTGCTGCTGCCGGAGATACACACGCGGAACCCATCCAGCGACAACATGGTGTTGACCTTCCAGGGCCGCATCCCAAGCGGGAATGTCACTTCGTCCACCGGCTTCCCGAGGATGCGCTCTAATCTGTCGCGGGAATAGGCGCGGGCAAAGGCTTCGTCCTGCAGGAAACGAGTCCCGTACAGCATCTCCACGGACAGGATGAAGAGATCCGTTTTCTTCTTCGCCGTGTATTGCACCGGGATATAGAACAGGATGGCCGCCTTGTTGTATCCGCCGTATTTTCCTGTGGGCAGACCCTGTTTTCGCGGGATCAGCCCTTCCGAAGCAGCTACCGGGAGCTGGTCAAACAGGCCGCCCCGTTTGAAGAACGCGTACTTTGTGAGGTGCGCGCGCGGTCGTTCCGCGGTTCGTTTCACTTTTCGCAGCATCGCTTCCCCGTCCCACACGACGGTTCCGTCGCAGATCAGCGGGCGCGTGAACAAGGTTCTGGTCTTGATGCTGTAGTCAGAATCCACGCGAAACCAGTTCCTGTTGAATTTCCTGTCGTATACATTGCCCACAACGATATTCAGATACGCGTCCACCGCATGGTGGAGATCGTTGAAACTGCGCGATTTATACAGTTCGAACTCCTGTCGGAATTCGCTCACCAGCCCCGCCTTGCTGTAGACGATGTCCGTCTCCGGATAGCGCGCCTTCAGCAGCGTTGCCACGGCCTTGGTAGACTGGGCTGTCTCTGTCAGCTGCCGGTTGATGAACCCGTATTTTTCCTCGTCCGTAAAAGGCGTCGCTCTGGTCAAGCGCTTGTATTTCTCATCGCTGATCGCATGGATTTCCTTCAGATAGTCCCAATACGGCTTCATTTTGTGGCGGATCTTGTCGCTCAGGGGATAGGTATTGCTTTTCTCCCCGTTTACCGAGGAGAGGCACAGCACTTTGTTGTTCAGAATCGAATCATCCTTGACATAGGCCTGCGGATAAATATGATCGACATCATACTGTTTTGTGCCGAGTGCCGAAAGGGGAATCGGCGTCCAGGTGTACATGCACCGCCCCAGCTGCATATAGTACAGAAACAGCCTGTCCCCCTGCAGCTTGCTGTCCGCGGCATCCCCCATGTCCTCGAGTTCCTGCCGCAGAATCCGCACATCCTCCTCCTTGCACTTCGCATACAGCTCCAATATCTGCTGCTTTCTGCTCGCTTTTCTCTTGCCCTTCTCCTCCTTGGAATGCGCGCGGGTCATCTCGATAAAGATCCGTTTGGGCGTGCCGAACGCTTTCGTCACATCTCTCAGAACATCCAGCGTGCGATAGACCTGCCGCTTCACGGTGTTCGAGAGATACATCTCCTCCATCTGATCGGACAGGGTCAGCGCATGTTCCGCGTAGTATTCCCGGCGGAAGGTCTCCGTTTTCTCGGCGAAGGTGAACTTGTCCGACAGGAGCTCCATCAGGTTGCACTGCGTCTCCCACAGCGCCTGCAGGATCGTGAAGCGCTCGCCGGTCTCTTTATCCGCCCCCTCCAGCTCACACAGGAATGCGCGGGAAAGCCTGCCGAAATCATGCAGCTTTAAGCTGCAGACATACTTCCGATCCTCCTCCGGGAGTGCCGGATATTCTTTCGCCATCCACCGCGCCAGCCTGGATTTGTCTTCCGCATAGGCAGAACGCGCAATGATTCGTTCCACGTCCGCCTCCGTGAGGCTGCCCGATTCCAGCAGCCTGCGGAACGCGATCGCCGAGGAGAGCGTGGAGTGGATCTGCTCATCGATCCCCGAGATCGCGTCCTCTTCTCCCTTCACTATCAGCCCGTTCGCAAGGAGGTAGTCGGTCAGCTGGCGCCGTGTAACGCTCTTTTTGCGCATGAATACCTCGTTGTAAATCTGCTGTTTCCACGCGACCGGGAGCCTCTGTCCGTGAATGCGCAGCGAATTCAGCTCGTTCAGCACGGTAAATTTCTGGTAGGCAAGCGAACATTTCGGCAAGACCGGCTCTCCCGGCA
Source organism: uncultured Peptococcaceae bacterium (assembly GCA_964606855.1). Lineage (GTDB taxonomy): Bacteria > Bacillota > Peptococcia > Peptococcales > Peptococcaceae > UBA7185. Next base: position 1,555 of record CAZSHM010000054.1, on the reverse strand, counting down.
GGTATGTGCAAGAATTGGTCATGCGCTGAATAAATCTCTGTTCGCTGGCGTCCAAATCCACCATCTCGTCAAAATTCCACGGCAGAATTTTTCCGGCTTTTCTCTCGAGCCACGCGTACGAGGACTTCTCGTTGAGCGGACCGACAAAATACGGGATGCGGAAGAGAAAGATCGAGCGGATTTTTTCGCTCACCGTCAGTCCGTCCTCCCCTTGTTCCGCAAGGAACGGGAGATAGCGCTCCGCACGCTTCAGGATCTCATCCAGCTCCTGCCAGTAGAGCTGGTGCGGAATCACGCGATTGTCGGTCGTCTTCTGCTTGGGCAGGAACGTTCGGTGCTCCAGGCGGGACAGCATCGCATCAAAAGCATCCCGATCCTCCGGATCCGGGGATACATTTTTGAACAGCGCGGAAAGGTACTTGGAAAACTCTTCCACGCTTGCCTTCTTTTTAGGCTTCTGTGCATCCGCGTGATACGAATAGGCCGCATAGTTGTTCTGATCGGTCGCCCGGAAAACATCCTTGTAGGAGGCCGGCAGATACCTGCGCACGAAATACTTCAGCTGCGCCAGATCCGCTTTGTGCTGCTCATACACGGCAACCTTCGCCTCGGATACAGTCGCGTAGTCCCCCAGAATATCCGTCAGCAGAGCCCAGTCATACAGCGGGCGCATCGCCGCAAGCAGATCAAAGTCGCTGCCCAGCGTTCCCGCCAGCGCTTGGAACTGCTCCTCCTCCAAATCCAAAGCGACACTGTCCGTGTCCCCGTAAGATTCCTTCTGGTACAGATCCTTCAGTTTGACCTTGCCCCCCGCCAGCAGTCTGAGGAGTGCTTCCCGGCTGAACGGAAAATCGCGCTCCGCATCCTTCGGCGGTTTCTCTTCGGCAAAGAGCAGCTTTTTCAACTCCCGCATCTTCTGGGTGACCGACGTTTTCTGTTTCAGGATCTCCCCGATGGCCTCCGGATTGTCACTCTCCCAGGGGAGCGCATAGCCGTTCCCGGCAAAATAGTCCAGGAACTGCCGGTACACCCCCTGGAAACACTTGATCTCAGCAAGATGATTTTTATCCAGGTTGCTGAGAAAATGTCCCCGATGCGCGACCAGCCAGGCGCAGGCCAGGTAGACCAGCCGCACGTCGTGCGGGGCAGGATTCCGCATCAGATCGACAATCAGATGATGGATGGTCGGATATTGCCGGTGGTACTCCTGGTCGGTGTAGTCCGCATCGCAGAACAGCGGATACGCATCCTCCACCTCGTCACGGTACAGGGCGCTCTCCCGCAGCCGGATAAAGAATCGCGCGTCGACACCGCTGATCTCTTTCGCAAACAGGTCCTGCAGCAGAGCGACACGCTGCTGCCGGCGATCCAGCCTGCGGCGGGCGCTGCGGAAGGCGCGGCGATCCGTGTTGAGCGCGCCCTCGTCAAATAGTGTGACACCCCATGCCGGCTCTCCGTGCAATTTGAGCAGGTTGTACTGCGTGTCCGTGACCGCGTACCCGACGGAATCCGTCCCGATGTCCAATCCCAAATAATACGCTTGTTGCTGTTTTTG
>CAZSHM010000053.1:0-7363 GCA_964606855.1 uncultured Peptococcaceae bacterium | reverse complement strand
GCGTGCGGATGCCCGCGCAGTGTGAAGGCGCGCCGATCTACCAGATCATTGACGACGAGATCTGAGCAAGGCCCTCTTTGCAGATGGCGGTGCGCGTGGAGCTGTGTCTGACGCGGGGATCGCCGCTGCATGCTCCATAGAGCAGGCCGAAAAAAACGCATTTTCAGGAGAGGAACAGGTTGAACTTGTGGTGAAGGAGCGGAGCGCCTTCACCACAACGCTATTGTGAGCATCTTGCAGTGTGCCGGCGTCTGCAGAGACGCATACGGTTGAAGCGTACGCGTTTTGGATGCGCAAGGGCGGCAGGCACTTGCAGGACAAGAGGCCAGGTACCATCTGGGGAAAGAGGTGCGGAGAAATGACAGGGCTTCCTGGAAAAGACAGCACAACGACTGAACAGGATGCGGTCGCGATTCATGTAAAAGTCAAAAAAGAGACAGAACGCATACACGCTTTGCGCGCGAGGAGCGGCCACTGCGTTTGCCGGTACTGCGGCGGCGCGCTGAGCTTGCGGAAAGTGACCTATGCGGCATACGATGAGGCGAAAATCGAGCTGTACTGTGAGCAGTGCGGGCGGATAGAATACGGGGTAGAAAAGGAAATTTATCAAGTGTCGGAGTATTTCGTGGACGAACTGGGATACGATCATTATCCCGATATCGATCCTTCCGTGCGGAAGAAAAGAATGAATGTGGCGACGATCTGCGATATTATTGCCTGGGGGTTCAGAAACACGGGGCTGTTGAACGAGGACGGATTTACAGCGCCCTTGAACCTGGCGGCGGGCGTGTTTGGCGAGGCCACGGTCATGAAAGAGTCTGATCTAGAGCAAATGGATAGTGGGAAGTGATTGCATGTCGGATGCGTTAGTGCGTGTAAAAAATCTGTCTTGCCAAGCGGGAGCCAAGTATTTGCTGCACGATATCAGCTGGGAAATTCAGCGGGGAGAACACTGGGCGGTCTTTGGCCGCAACGGCTGTGGAAAGACGACGCTTTTAAGCATCATCGCCGGGTATAGGGCTTTCTCTCAGGGGACACTGGAAGTGTTTGGCGAGGCGTATTCACAAGAAAATATTCTGCGCTTGCGCAGGCAGATCGGGTGGATTTCCAGCTCTTTCTTCGACAAATACTATCAAACGGAACGCGTCCTGGATATCGTTTTGTCGGGCACGTACGGGACCATGGGCGTCAATTTTCGCATTACGGATCGGGAAGTCAGGAAGGCAAAGCGTTTGCTGTCCGAAGTCGGCTTGCGAGGCCGGATTTCATCTCCCTATGACACCCTGTCGAAAGGGGAGCGGCAGCAGGTGCTGATTGCCAGAGCCTTTATGAGCGATCCGGAACTTCTGATCCTGGATGAGCCCGGGACAGGGCTGGATGCCATGGCCCGAGAGCAGCTGCTGCGCACCATAGATCAGCTGGCGGAGGACGAGAAAAAGACCATTATTTTTGTGACACACTACTCCGAGGAGATCCTGCCTGCGTTTGACCGCTGTCTGTTGCTGCGCAGCGGTGTGATCTTCAGGACGGGAAAAACAGCGGATCTGTTTACATCAGAAGGGATGTCAGAATTTTTTGAATATCCGGTGCGGATCGAAAAAGAGGGGGATACCTATCGCTTTAAGATTGCATCACAAACCTTAAAGGGCTTGCTGGGAGAAGGAGATGGTATCCTATGACGGAACAAATCCCCGAGCTTCATCTGACAGAGGAGATTCAGACGAACAATCACGATGAAGCGTGTACAGAACAGGCGGGAAGACTCAACCAAATGGGCTTCTTAGAATATGAACTCTCGGCGTACGGATCCGCGGTTTATCAAGATGGGGAGGTGTATTACTATATTTCCGCGAAAGAAGAAAGCGTCCTAACATTTTTAAGGGCGTGCTATCTGGAGGGATGCTATCCATCGCCGATCCAATATTTCTATAAGCGCTACGATTTGCTGGAACATACAGAAGAAGAAATCCGGTCGGATTTCCGCCTGGAGGTTGCACGAAAGTTGAAAAAGGCTTACCCGAAAACGTTCCTGGAACAGCTCGCGGAACTGACGGCTTCCCCCTGCAGCGGCAACGCGATGCCGATTCTGCGAGAACTCGCGCGGCAGCTGGACAGTTGCTTTGATGCAAAGCAGTTAAATATTTTTGAAGATCTCCTTCAGCGGATGCTGCCATCCAGACAAATCAACGCGGAAGGGTATCAGCTGTTGTCGCAATGGTTGAGCCACGAGCGGGAGAAACTTGCAATTGAACCGACGAAAGCGGGGGTATATCAGAGAACCTACGCGGGCTTTTGCTACCGACAGCCGAACGGCGAGAAAGCATACTTTTCCGATGCCTTTGCGTATCTTGCGAAAGAGCGGCAGACAAAGCTGCTTGCCCGGGGATACTTGGTTTCGCCGATCTTGCAGTATACCTACTATGCGGATTGCTATCCGGAATTAGAAAAAATCAAGGAGCAGGCGAAAGCGGACTTAAAAACGTACCTGAATGAGGAGTATCTGCAAGTGATGCAATTGCTGCGGCAGCTGCCGAATGCTGTGGACAAAGAAACGTTTGAGCAGCTTTTAAAAGAGGCAGAAGGAGAGGCGGAACCGGTTGCAGTGGATATGCTGAAGTATTACGGATATCTGTGGAACGTGCTTTAGAGCCAAACCCTTGCACCGCTCTTGAAAACGAATCCATGATCCAGCAGAAGGGGCAGCGCCGCGAAGCGCTGCCCTTTTCCTCATACTGGTCGGAGAAGCGGGGCACATCCGGCACAACCTTTTGATTTTATCGTAGCAAAACCCGCTGAGGATTGCAAGGCGTATGGAAGGGCTGGGATGCGTTTGGATGCAGAAAAACAGATGGATTTGTAAAAGTTTTCATTGCAATTTTTGCCCCGGTCTGCTAAAATAAGGCGTTGAGTAAAAATTGGTGAGGGGGATCCACAGTGACGATCGTATTGACAATCCTGCAGGTGATATCTGCCATCGGTCTGATTGCCACCGTGCTGTTGCAGTCCGGTAAGAGCGCGGGGCTTTCCGGTACGATCACCGGCGGCGCGGAGACATTTTTCGGCAAAAAAGGCATGGATGCTAAATTTGCGACCTTGTCCAAAGTTTTCGCGGTGGCGTTCATGGTGCTGACTTTTGCGCTTGCGGTTCTGGCGAGTTGAGGCAGCGGTCTGCGGTAAAACGGTTCGTGAAAACGTATCGCATAAAAGAACGCGGGCAGTATTTCTTAAAAGGGAGCGACAAAGCCGCCGACCTGTGGGCGCATGGTACGCATCATGGGACGGCGGCTTTTTGTTTTGCGGCCTTTGCGTCGCCGCGCGGGAAAATCGGCGGCCGGCCTTTAAGTTTGCAGAGCCGGCTCTTTGCATGAGAGGGCTTGTGCGGCCGCCTTCAAGGATTTCGCATGAATTTGCGCGGGGAGGCAGGAAAAAACCTGCGGCTGGATAATATTGTAAAAATGGGCTCTGAAACGGGGGGAAACGGATCCTCTCCGGAGCGGAGTTGCAGACAATCTTCCGGCCGAGGTGATGCGGATGCTGTGGAACGGGATCGTGTGCGGGAGTTTTCTGCGGGACGCCGGAGCGTCCCGGGGTGATGCGCTGTGGCCGGCGGACAGTGTGTCCGCATGGTGCGCGATGCCGGCGGAGGGTGCGGCGTGCCTGTGCCTGCTGCTGGCGGCGGGCGCCGCGGCGGGGCTGTTCTGTCACGGGTGGGCGGCGTCTTGGCTGCGCCGGCAGGGCGCGGGGGAACTCTTCGCGGCGCGGAGAACGGGCCTTGCGCTTGCGGGGGCGCTGCTCATGCTGGCGCTTGCATGCGATGCGCCGCAGGGAGAGGCGTGGCTGCGCTGGACGGTGCTCTGTTTTTTGCTGTTGGCGATCTGCTGTGTAGACGGCTGCAGCTGCTGGATTCCCGATGAGATGATTCTGGCCGGGCTGCTGCTCTATCCGCTGCTTCTGGCAGCTGCAGGGCCGGTCTCCTTGGGCGCGCTGGCGGCGCACGCGGTGGAGGGTGTGCTGGTGGCGGGCGGCCTTTGGCTGTTTGGCGCGCTTGCCTCCGGCATTCTCGGGCGGCAGGCCCTGGGCGGCGGCGATGTGAAGCTGTTCCTGCTTCTGGGGGTCTATCTGGGCGCGGCGCGGGCGGTCTTGGCACTATTTGCCGCGGCGTTCCTGGCGCTTCCGGCGCTGCTTTGGCCCGGTGCGCGGCGCGGGATGCCGATCCCGTTCGGGCCTCCGGTGGCCGCAGCCGTGTGGCTGGCAGCGCTCTGGGGCGATCCGCTGCTGGAGCAGTACTGGCAGTTTTGGCTGTGAAAGAAGTCTCCGGCAGCCTGAACCGTGCGGCGCGGACAAAAAGCTTGTCCCGCGCACAGGAGGTTTCGCCGCCCGGCGGCGTAGAATATAGTTAGAAGAAGTGTCTATGGTTCGGCCCGCACGTCTGCCGGCAGGGACAACGGCGGGGATCTGCCCGCGATGCGCGGCGCCTCGCGGGAACGAGAGAATGGGGGAATTCGTCATGGAAGAAGTTATTTTGACAGCATCGGATCATCTCGCGCTGTATGTACATTGCTGGCGGGCAGAATCGCCGCGGGCCGCGGTGCTTCTGGCCCATGGGATGGCAGAGCACAGTCTGCGCTATGATGCGCTGGGAGAATTTTTATCCGCGCACGGGATCTCGCTCTACTGCCACGATCAGCGCGGCCACGGCAGAACCGGAGATGCGCATCTGGGTCATCTGCGGCGGGGATTGGACTGGAACCTGATGATCGACGATCTGTTTTCCGTCAAGAGGAAACTGATCGCGCCGGAGTGCGAAGCGCCGATCTTTCTGATGGGGCACAGCATGGGATCCTTCTTGGTGCGCCGCGCGGTGCAGCTGCGCCCCGCGATGTTTGACGGGCTGATCCTGTCCGGAACCGGCGACGGAAACGGGCTTTTGGGCAAACTGTCCGTATATCTGGCCGATGCCGTCTGTCTTGTGCGGGGCGAGGAGCGGCCGGCGAAATTTTTGCAGAGGCTGATCTTCGGCGGCTATAACAAGTGCGTGTACGCGCCGCGCACCGACAGCGACTGGCTCAGCCGAGATCCGGAGCAGGTGAGCCGCTATATCGCCGACGGGTACTGCGGCTTTCTCTGCAGCAACGGGTTCTTCCACGAGCTGCTGTGCGGCGTTCAGCTGGCCAACGATCCGCGGAACATCGCGTCCATGCGCAAGACGATGCCGGTCTACCTCTTTTCCGGCGACTGTGATCCCGTAGGCCGCATGGGCGCGGGTGTGCGGCATGTGCAGTCGCTCTTCCTGCAGGCGGGCATGGAGGATGTCACGGTGCGGCTGTACCCCGGAGGACGCCACGAGATGCTCAACGAGACGAACCGCGAGCAGGTGATGGCCGACCTTCTGGGATGGCTGGATCGGCATCTGATGTCCTGAGAGGCGGGAGGCGCATCGCCATGAAAAAGGCGCGGGTCAGTGCCTACGCAAAGATCAATCTTGTGCTGGATGTGCTGGGAAAGCGCGCGGACGGCTACCACGAAGTCTCGATGGTGATGCAGGCCATCAGCCTGGCCGATACCGTACAGCTTGAAGCAGGGCCGCGCAACAGTCTGCGCACGAACAGCCGGCGCTTGCCGACCGACCAGAACAATCTGGCCATGCGGGCCGTGGCGCTTCTGCAGAAGGAGTTCCCCTCACTGCCGCCGATCACGGTGACCCTGCAGAAGCGCATCCCCATCGCGGCGGGGCTGGCGGGCGGCAGCGCCGACTGTGCCGCTGTGCTCCTGGGACTCAACCGGCTGTTTGGCCTGCATCTCTCTCCGGAGACGCTCGCCGCGATGGGCGCATCCATCGGTTCCGATGTGCCGTTCTGCCTGGCAGGGCCGACGGCGCTGGCAAGCGGCCGGGGCGAGATTTTGGAGGCGCTGCCCGAATGTCCAACGCTCTACCTGGTGCTGGTGAAACCGCGCTTCGGCGTCTCGACGCCGAAGGTGTACGCCAACCTGCGTCTGGAGGAGGTGGAGCGGCATCCCGATGTGGATGCCTGCGTGGACGGACTGCGGCGCGGGAACCGCCGGCAGATCCTGGACGCGATGGGCAATCTGCTGGAGTGCAGCACGTTCCGTATGCACCCGGAAGTGGAGAAGCTGAAGCAGACGATGGCCTCCTCCGGCTGCCGGCATGTGCTGATGTCCGGAAGCGGGCCGACCGTGTTTGCCGCCTTCGCGGGGAGGCGGCAGGCGGAGGCCTACTATAGGCGGATTGTAAAGGTGTATCCCGGCGCGATCTTTGCAAGGACGATGCACGAGACGATGATGAAGGAGAGAGTAAAAATTTATGGCAACGAATCCGCAAAATGAGAGGAAACTGCGCCCCGTCGAGTTGGACAGCTACAAACCGTTGCGGGAAGTCGTATTTGAAACGCTGCGGGACGCGATCATCACGCAGGTTTTGAAGCCCGGCGAACGCCTGATGGAGATCCAGCTGGCCGATGAGATGGGCGTCAGCCGGACACCGGTGCGGGAGGCAATCCGCAAGCTGGAGCTGGAGGGGCTGGTGGTGATGGTGCCGCGCAAGGGCGCCTATGTGGCGGGCGTTTCCCTGAAGGATATCCACGAAGTCTACGAGGTGCGCACGGCGCTGGAGATGCTGGCAGTCTCACTGGCCGCGGAGCGCATTACGCCGGAGGAGCTGGATGCGCTGGAGCGGCAGGTGCAGCGCGAATCCGAGGAGGAGGAGAAACTGGACGGGAGTGATATCCACAACATCATCTACATTGACAGCACGTTCCATGATCTCCTCTACCAGGCGGCGCACAACCAGCGGTTGGTGCAGTTTGTCAACATCCTGCAGGAGCAGCTGCAGCGCTTTCGCGCGGCCTCGCTCTCGCGGCCGGGACGGAGCAAGACGGCGCTGGAGGAACATAAGCAGATCGTGGAGGCGCTGGCGAACCGCGATGCCAAACGGGCCGCGGAGCTGGCGCGAAAACATATCCAGAACGCGGAGCGAGCCATGCTGGCAGGCATGGATCCACATTAGACCGCGCGGCAGGCGCGCGAACCTGCCGGCAGGCGAGAGGAAACGCCGGGATGGGGCATTGAGAGGCCTGTCGCGGATCGGTGCAGGAGAGGACCGATCTGCGGCGGGCTTTTTTGTTGCAAAGGGCGCGCTTGTGTCGCGCGGGGGAGAGAAAAACGGTGCGCGGGATTGCGCTTCTACCCTTCCCAAAAGAGGGGAAAACCCGATGGTTAACGCAAAAAAAAATAGATAGGATGATATTTTTTTTCTAAATTTTCTTGCACATTGCCGAAAAAAGCGTTATGATATCTCAACTTTGACAGTAAAAATGCCAAGAACAACGGATATACCGGGATTCTT
>CAZSHM010000052.1:0-7594 GCA_964606855.1 uncultured Peptococcaceae bacterium | reverse complement strand
AGCAGGGCGGGAAGAAGGAGAGCGCTCTGACGGAAGCCCGATGAGCGTGCCAGAGCGTGCCGGAGTGTGCCGGAGAAAAAGCATTCCGTGTGCCTCGTGGACATCCGGCCCTGGACGTCGAGCCCTGAGGGAGAAAATTTTTGCGGCAGCAGAGGCCAGCGCTCCACTCCCGCAAAAAGTTCGCGGAGAGCGGTGCCTCGGGTAGCAGACTCTGCTGACATCCTACCACAAGAATTTTGTCTACAAACGTATTATACTCTACACACGTATTATACGAGGAGGAGCGGGAAACTCGCGAAGGCAGGCGAGATTCCCGCTCTATTTTTACGGTACGTCTTTTTTCAGCAAGTAACAGCAGGCAAGGACAGCCTATCGTTCCGACAGTTGCGCGGAAGGGTTTGCCGGGAAATGAGCTTGCGATGGAGTACATGGAGGGCCGGGGGAATCGCAGCGCCAAGGATTCGGATCTGCGGGAAAATACACAATATACATCCGGAAAAGAATTGACAGGCCATGGAAAGACCGGTACACTGAAAGCAATTGTGAAGCGGGAATCCAGGAAGGGAAAGCATCAGGCTGTCTTCGGTGACAGGCTGTGCGGATCGAGAGCGCATGGGAAAAACAGCCCTGTTTGCCATTGTGCGGCGCGGACGGGCAGCGGAGAGGAGGGCGGCCCGTGGAACAGGCGCGAAGATTGACGGAGGAACACACGGAACTGGCGCGGATCTTGACGGTGACCGGCGTGCAGCAGCGCTCTGCCCTGGAGCGGCTGCTGGCAGAGTATGGCCTGCGCGCGACCTGTCAGGCCGAGACGGGGCTGGCGGCGCGGCGGCTGCTGTCGGCGGAACCGTTTGACTTGGTTGTGGTGAACACGCCCCTGGAGGATGAGCACGGGGAGGCGGTGGCGCGGCTGGCTTGCGGGAGTGCGGATGTGATTCTTCTGACAAAGAGCGAGCAAGCCGATGCGGTGCGAGAACGCATCGCCGAAACGGGTGTCTATCTTTTGACCAAGCCGATCAAGCAGGCGGTGTTTTTGCAGCTCCTGCAGTGCATCGGGACGGCGCGGCGGCGGCTGCGCCTAGAGCGGGAAACGTCGGAGCGTTTGCAGCGAAAACTGCAGGATGTCAATCTGGAGAACCGGGCTAAACTGCTGCTGATCCAGGTGCTGAAGCTTTCGGAATCCCAAGCGCACCGTTATATCGAGAAACAGGCCATGGACCGGCGCATCAGCAAGCGCGAGGTTGCGGAGGGCATTATCAGTGCTTACGAGAGTTAGCAAGTGGTATGGAATCGGGATTGGAGGCAGTCCTGTTGGACAAGTGCCTCGCAAAATTTTGCGGCATCCGGCAAAAAACGGAGAATGGTGGTGTCAAAGGCGCAGAGAGTATGGTATAATCTAGACATTCCTGTGAGAGTTCCATGCGGGAAGTCGGCGCCAGACAGGCGAGTTCTAGCGAGAGCAAGGAGGATACCCATTCATGACGACCAAGTATATTTTTGTGACCGGCGGCGTCGTGTCCGGATTGGGCAAAGGCATCACCGCGGCATCCCTGGGCCGACTGCTGAAGGCAAGGGGGCTGAAGGTGATTGCGCAGAAGTTGGATCCGTATATCAACGTGGATCCCGGCACCATGAGCCCGTACCAGCACGGTGAGGTGTTTGTCACGGAAGACGGCGCGGAGACGGATCTGGATCTGGGGCACTATGAGCGCTTTATCGACGAGAACCTGAACAAGTACTCTAATCTGACCACCGGCAAAGTTTACTGGAACGTGCTGACCAAAGAGCGCAACGGCGAATTCTTAGGGGAGACGGTGCAGGTCATCCCGCACATCACCAATGAGATCAAATCCTTTATCTACAGCGTCGGCAAGAGTTCCAACGCCGACGTCATCATCACGGAGATCGGCGGCACGACCGGCGACATCGAGAGCCAGCCGTTTTTGGAAGCCATTCGCCAGGTATCCCTGGAGGTCGGCGAGGGAAACTGCCTGTTCCTGCACGTGACGCTGATCCCCTATATCAAGAGCTCCGGCGAACATAAATCCAAACCGACGCAGCACTCCGTCAAGGAACTGCGCGCCATGGGCATCACGCCCGACATCATTATCGCCCGTTGTGATGAGCCGATTGAAAAGAGCATCATCCAGAAAATTGCCATGTTCTGCAATGTGAAACCGGATTGTGTGATCCCGAACCTGACGCTGCCGGTTCTCTATCAGGCACCGGTTATGCTGGAGGAAAGTCATCTCTCCGAGATTGTCTGCCGGGAACTCAAGCTGGATTTGCCGCCCGCCAATCTGCATGAGTGGAAGGAAATGCTGCGGCGGATCGATCAGCGGGACAAGACGGTGCGCATCGCCTTGGTGGGAAAATATGTCAAGCTGCACGATGCGTATCTCTCGGTGGCGGAGGCATTGCACCACGGAGGCTACGAGAACGGCGCGGTGGTGGAGATCAAGTGGGTCAATTCGGAGGATGTGACGGAGGAGACGGTGGAGGCGCTTTTGGGGGACTGCCACGGCATCATCGTCCCAGGCGGGTTTGGCGACCGCGGTGTGGAGGGCATGATTGTCACCGCGCGCTATGCCCGTGCGCACAACACCCCTTATCTGGGCATTTGCCTGGGGATGCAGGTCGGTGTGATCGAATTTGCGCGCACAGTGCTGGGCATCCGGGACGCCAACTCCAGCGAGTTTTCCCCCAACGGGGCGCACAATGTAATCGACCTGATGCCGGATCAGCATGGAAATCTGCCCAAAGGCGGCACCATGCGCCTGGGCGCGTATCCTTGCGTCATCCGGCAGGGTTCGATGCTGGCGGCCTGCTACGGGGCGGACGTGCCCGAGGTACAGGAGCGGCATCGCCACCGCTACGAATTCAACAATCTCTACCGGGAACAGCTGGAAGCCGCCGGGCTGGCCGTCACCGGTACCAGCCCGGACGGACGGCTGGTGGAGGCCGTGGAACTGCCGGATCAGCGTTTCTATGTGGGTGTGCAGTATCACCCCGAATTTAAAAGCCGGCCCAACCGTGCGCACCCGCTTTTCCGTCGCCTGATCAAGGCGGCATTGGAGAACAAGTGAGCACAGTGAGCGGCAAAGGAGAAACCGACATGAAAATCAATTCCAATTATCTGAATTTGAAGGACAGCTATCTCTTCGCCACCATCAACAGAAAAACCCGGGAGTACCAGGCGGCACATCCGGATAAACATGTGATCCGGCTGGGCATCGGCGATGTGACGCTTCCGCTCTGCGGCGCCGTCACCGATGCGATGCACCGCGCGGTGGACGAGATGGCGACCAAGGAGCATTTTCACGGCTACGGTCCGGAGCAGGGATACGACTTTTTAAGGGAAGCCGTGCGGGCGTATTACGAGGAACGGCAGATTTCGCTGATGCCAGATGAAATCTTCATCAGCGACGGCGCCAAGAGCGATGTGGGCAATATCCTGGACATCTTTGACCGGGACAATATGGTGCTGATCCCGGATCCGGTGTATCCCGTCTATGTGGACACCAACCTTATGGCAGGGCGTCAGGTGCGGTTCCTGGACGCTAATTTCGACAACGGGTTCTTGGCGATGCCGGATCCGTCGGTCCGCGCAGATCTCATCTACATCTGCTCGCCCAACAATCCCACCGGCGCGGTCTACGACAAGGCGCAGCTGCGGGCATGGGTAGACTATGCGCTGGCGAACGACGCGGTGATTCTCTTTGATGCCGCCTATGAGGCCTTCATCGCGGAGGAGGATCTGCCGCGGAGTATCTATGAGATTCCCGGTGCGACGCGCTGCGCCATCGAGTTCTGCTCCCTCTCCAAGACTGCGGGATTCACCGGAACGCGCTGCGGTTATACCGTGGTGCCGATGGCTCTGGAGCGCGGCGGGCAGAGCCTCAACAAGCTGTGGCTGCGCAGGCAGACGACCAAATTCAACGGCGTGCCCTATGTGGTGCAGCGCGGGGCGGAGGCTGTCTTTACAGAGAGAGGACAGCGCCAGGTTCGCGCGGCGATCGACTATTACAGAGAGAATGCCCGGATCATCTCCGAGGCCATGGATGCGCTTGGGATCTGGTATACGGGCGGAGTCAACTCTCCGTATATCTGGCTCAAATGCCCGAAGGGGATGGATTCCTGGAGTTTCTTTGATTTTCTGCTGGAAGAGGCGAATGTCGTCGGAACGCCCGGAGCCGGATTTGGCAGAAACGGAGAGGGCTTTTTCCGCCTGACGGCATTCGGAGACCGGGGAAACACACGCGAAGCGGTAGCGCGCATCCAGGCGGTGCTTGCGCGGTAAACGGCGTGCGCGAAAAAAGACAAGAGAAGAGGGCACCCAGCCCATACGGCCAAGCTGGTTTATGGGATAGGTGCCCTTCTTGTTGCCTCTGCGAGAACGCGCTTGCTCCGAGTTTGGCATCCGCGTGTGCAGGTCCGGCTTTGCGGAGGAAAAAAACACACCGTACAGAGGAGATTGCCGGCGGAGCCGTGCTCACAGGGTGAAGCACTCCTCCGGCTCCAGCACCGTGCAGGGAATTCCGCAGTTGAGCAGCTGGTTGGAGAAGAAGTTGGGATCCTGCGCGACGAGCGGGAATGTGCCGTAATGCATGGGGATCACATGGCGCGCGTGCAGCGCACGTGCGGCCAGGATCGCGTCCTTGCTGTCCATGGTGAAGTTGCCGCCGATGGGCAAAAGTGCCAGATCGATGTGGTTGGCACTGCCCAGGAGCGTCATCTCATGGCTGAGCCCCGTGTCACCCGCGTGGTAGACGGTTTTGCCGTCCAGCTGCAGAAGGAAGCCCACGGGGTTCCCCATGTAGAGTGTCTGCCCGTCCACCTCCAGGCCGGAGCTGTGCAGTGCAGGTGTCATCTTGACATACCCCCAGTCGAACTGCCAGCCGCCGCCGATGTTCATCCCGTGGGTTCTGCGCACGCCGTTCTGATGCAGATAGGCGGCGATCTCCGGCACGCAGACGACCAGGCAGTCGGTGCGCACGGCGATGGAGATTGTATCGCCGATGTGGTCTCCGTGACCGTGCGTCAGGAGAATCACATCGGGTGTGAGCGTCTCCGGCGAGATCTTGGCCGCCGCGTTGCCGCTCAGGAAGGGATCGATCAGCAGATGTGTGCCGCGCTCGGTGAAAATAGAGAAGCAGGCGTGTCCGTGAAACTGTACTTTCATTGCAAATACCCTCCTACAGAACCGTTTTCCGCGCCGCGCAGGCGCCGGAAACGGTCGAAAGATGCGCATCCGGGCGCGGCGACAGTGTCGCAAACCGGACTGCGCAGGCGTTCTCACATGCGTTCCGGCTCCGGATAGTCCACCCCGAATGTCTCGACGGTCATCGAGCGGATGACCTCCGGCGTTCTCGGCCGGTCGCCGTAGCCAGTGGGGACGCCGGCGATGCGGTTTACTTCTTCCATGCCCTCGATCACCCTGCCGAAGGCGGCATACTGTCCGTCCAGATGCGGCGCGCTGTGATGCATGATGAAGAATTGGCTGCCGGCGGAGTCGGGATGCATGGTGCGCGCCATAGAGATGACCCCCGGCTCATGTTTCAGGCTGTTCGGAAAGTGATTCTGCGTGAACTCGCCGCGGATATTGTAGCCCGGGCCGCCCATGCCGTTGCCGTTGGGGCAGCCGCCCTGGATCATGAAGCCGGGAATCACCCGATGAAAGGTCAGGCCGTCGTAAAAGCCACGTTTGACCAAGTAGATAAAGTTGTTGACCGTGTTGGGCGCGATCTCGGGATACAGTTCGATCTTGACCGAGTTGCCGTTCTGCATCGTCATTGTGACAATGGGATTCTGTGCCATAATGCTATTCCTCCGTTTCAAAATAAGTTCTGCGCCGCGAAACACGCAGGGATCTCCGTGCCAATGCCGCCGCGCGCCTCGCATCCAATCGCATCCCAAAGGGGTACGGAACGCAAAACGGTGCAACGGCACAAAAACGCGGCGCGCGGATGCCCGCATCCTACAGACAGCCGCGCAGCCGGAGCCAGCCCGCGAGTCCAAGCGCGGGCTAGAACGCCACCTGCTCGCTCGCCAGCAGGTAGATGGCCAGCTCCAGTTCCAGAGCGATTTCCAAGCCCGCCTCGTTCAGGCGGAACCGGCAGTTGTGGTGCGGCATGGGAGTTCCGTCCTCCACGGCCATGCCGACGTAGCACATGCTGCCGGGCTTTTCCAGCAGATAGTAGCTGAAATCCTCGCCGTTCATTGCCGGCTCCGTGATCCGGCGCGTGAGACCCAGGGCGTCCACGGCGCGGTCGATCAGAGCTGTCTCCGCCGGGGTGTTGATGGCGGCCGGGTAGCCCACCGCCGTGGTGACATCGCAGGTGCAGCCGTAGGCGGCGCAGATGCCCGCCGCGGTTTCCCGCAGCCGTGCGAACAGTGTCCCTGTCAGCTGATTGCTGAAGGTGCGGACGCTGCCGCCCAAGGCTGCCTCGGAGGCGATGATGTTCTCCCGCTGGCCGCCCCGGATGTAGGAAACTGTGAGCACCGCCTTTTCGAGCGGGCTGGCTTTCTCGGCCAGCAACTGATTGACGGCCGAACCTAAGAGACAGGCCACAGGGACGGGGTTCAGCGCCTGGTCAGGGTTGCAGATATGTCCGCTGCGCCCGTGGATGGCAATGTCGTAGGTGCCGATGCAGGCAGAAGTGGCGCCCTCGGTGGTGGCTACGACGCCCAGCGGCAACATCGAGGAGCAGTGAAAGGCATAGATGGCGTCCACATCCTCCATGACCCCGGCCTCACAGAGGGCTTTTGCGCCGCCGGGAAGTTTCTCCTCGGCGCTCTGGAAGAGCAGCTTTACCTTGCCGCGCACCAGATCTGTATGGGCGGCGAGGACGCGTGCCAGCGCCAGCAGCACGGCGGCGTGGCTGTCGTGGCCGCAGGCGTGCATGACGCCGGGCGTCTGAGACGCGTAGGGCAGCCCGGTCTCCTCCGCGATGGGCAGCGCGTCCAGATCGGCGCGAAAGGCGATGACCGGCCCGGGCTGTGCGCCGCAGAGAACCGCCACAAGGCTGATGCCGTCTGCGGCCACTGTCACTTCGAGCCCCGCGGCGCGCAGCTGTTTCAGCAGATAGGCGCTTGTGGCGAACTCCGCGAAGGACAGTTCGGGATGCGCGTGCAGATGGCGATAGGTCTCTCGCAGCGACTCTTTCTGCGGAGCGGCGAGAGACTGCACGAAGGCGCGGAACTCCCGCGCCTCCGCGCTGCAGGCCCCGCTCTCGGCCGCAGACGGATTCGTCCTTGCACCGATGGGGGATCTCTCGTCCGCGTGCGCGGGTGTCTTCATAGGCGTGCTCCTCTCCCGGATTCGGAAATTTTTTGAAACGCTCCGGCACGGAACCGTTCACGTCCTTTCTGAAAGGACCATTCTGAAAGGACCATCGCCCGTGCGCTGCTCGCCGCTTTCCTGTACGATTCTCTGTGCGTTTTTGATTATAGCACAGTGCCGCGGCGGCTTCAAGAGCAGGAGCGGAAGTCCGAGCGGGTTCGTGCTGCGGTGCACGCCGGATTCGCCGGCACGGCAAACCGGAGTTTGCCACTTTCTCCTCTCTAACTTAAAAAAATTCTTATTATAAAAGCC
>CAZSHM010000051.1:0-7734 GCA_964606855.1 uncultured Peptococcaceae bacterium | reverse complement strand
CCGCTTTTTCCGAGCTGAAACCTTTCACAAATCCCATCAAATCCGATCTTCCGAGCCACAACAAACGGTTGAAACGCTGAACTTTTTGTGATAGAATAAACAGGCGTGCAGAAAAGGGACTGCAGAAAGAGGGATACAGAATGGTGGAATCGCTGGTTGACAGTTTTATGGCACTCTGCCCGGATTGGCTGCCGGGAGAATTGATCATTTTCATACTCTCCATGATGCCGATTCTGGAGTTGCGCGGCGGGCTGATTGCCGCCTCGCTGCTGAACATTCCTCTGCTGAAGGCGGTATGCATCTGCTTTGTGGGAAATGTGATTCCCATCCCTTTCATTCTCCTGTTCATCCGCCCCATCTTTAACTGGCTCAAGCGGACGAAACTGTTCCGCCCCATGGTGGAGCGCCTGGAGGCCAGGGCCATGGGCAAGAGTGACCGCATCCGGCGCTACGAATTCTGGGGCCTTCTGATCTTCGTGGGCATTCCGCTTCCGGGCACGGGAGTCTGGACCGGCGCCCTGATCGCCTCGATGCTCAATATCAGCATTAAGAGAGCCACGCCGCCACTGGTGTTGGGGATGGCCATGGCAACGGTGATCATGTGTTTTATCTCCTATGGGCTGCCCTGGATTCTGACGCATCTCTGAGAGGACCGGTGCCCGGCCAAACACGGAAGATGCTGTTGAAAAATCGAATCCGAGAGCTGCTCCGGCCGTGGCCTTGCGGCGCGGCCATACCGGTTTCGGGCGGGGCGGCAGCAAATATAGAAAAAATAGAAAAGAGGTATGGTATGATTCCACAGAAACGCGCATTGCACTTGCAGCAGCTGCTGGAGCGGCTGCAGCTGAAGTTGGATCGCCTGGATCTTCTGAGCGCGGCGCTGACCCACCCGTCTTTTATTCTGGAACGGGAAGGGAGCGAGGCGGTCAACAACCAGCGCCTGGAGTTTTTGGGCGACGCGGTTGTCAACCTGGTGGTGGGACAGTATCTCTTCGAGCGCTTTCCGGAGAAGCCGGAGGGTGAGCTGACAAAGATGCGCGCGGCGCTGGTGTGCGAGGGCAGTCTCGCGAATGCGGCGCGGCGTGTGAACTTGGGCGAGTATCTGCTCATCGGCAAGGGGGAGCGGAGCTGCGGCGGCGCCAGCCGCCCCTCCAACCTGGCGGATGCCTGGGAAGCCATGGTCGGGGCGATTTATCTGGAACTGGGGATCGACGCCGTGCGGCCGCTGGTGCTGGATCATCTGCAGCCGGAGCTGGAACAGGTGCGCAAGGGACACTACGGGGATTATAAAACGCAGCTGCAGGAGTTTGTGCAGCGCCGGCGCGAGGACTCTGTCAGCTACTCGATCATTGGCGAGGAGGGACCGGACCACGCAAAGGAGTTTACCGCTGTGGTGCAGATCAACGGCGTGTCTCAAGCGGTGGGGCGCGGCAAGACAAAAAAAGAGGCGGAGCAGAACGCGGCCTGCCGCGCGCTGGTGCAGCTCGGGTTGATTGAGCGCTAATGGCGCGCTGCGGGCATATGTGCGCGGGAAGGCCGGAGAGAGAGGAACGCCATGTACTTGAAACGCTTGGAGATACAGGGCTTCAAGTCCTTTGCGGATAAAGTGGAATTTGAATTTCCCAGTGGAATTACGGCCATAGTAGGGCCTAATGGCAGTGGGAAGTCCAATGTCGTGGACAGCATACGCTGGGTGCTGGGGGAACAGAGTGTCAAAAACCTGCGCGGCAGCCGCATGGAGGACGTGATCTTCGCGGGCAGCGACGATCGGCGCGCCTTGGGGATGGCGCAGGTGTCGCTGACGCTGGATAACAGCGCGCGCGTTTTTGATCTGGACTACGATGAGATCACCGTCTCACGCCGGCTCTACCGCTCCGGGGAAAGCGAATATCAGATCAACAGAGTGCCCAGCCGGCTGCGGGATATCCAGGAACTGTTTATGGATACGGGCCTGGGGCGCGAGGGATTTTCCATCATCGGCCAGGGGAAGGTGGATGAGATTCTCTCGCTGAAACCGGAGGACCGCCGGGGGCTGATCGAGGAGGCGGCCGGCATCATCAAGTATAAGTACCGCAAGCGCGAGGCGGAGCGCAAACTTCGGGATGCAGAGGAGAGCTTGGTGCGGATTGAGGATATCCTCGGCGAGCTGCGTGAGCGGGAAGGCCCTTTGGGGGAGCAGGCGGAGAAGGCGCGCGCTTACAAGCGGGGCAAGGAGGAGTTGGATCGTCTTCAGATCTCGCTGGAGGTTCGGGAGATCGGACGGCAGCAGGAACAGGAGAGACAGAGGGCGGAGGAGAAAACGCGCCTTGAGGATCAGTTGGCGCGGCAATCGGCAACTCTCTCCCTCGAGGAGGCGAACCTGTCCAGCCTGCGGCTGCAGCTGCAGCAGGCGTCGGAGGCGTACCAGGCGAGACAGCAGGCGTTTTATGAGCTGCAGAGCCGGCTGGAACGGCGCGCCAACGAGATCCGCGCCGACGAACAAATTCTGCAGCACACGGGAGAGCAGCTGGAGCGGCTGCGTGCGGAGCTGGAGCAGCTTATCCGGGAGCAGAACCAACTCTCCGGGGAGGCGGAGCGCGGGCGCAGTGAGACCGAGGCGGCGGAACAGGTGCTGGAGCGGCAGTCCGCGGAGGCTCGGGCGCACGAGGCGGCGCTGGCGGAACTGTCGCAGCAACTTGGAGAACTCGAAAGGATGGAAGAGCGGCAAAAAAATGCCATCTTTGCCAATATGCAGGCGCAGGCGCACAATCACAACACGCTGCAGCGTCTGCGGCAGGAAGAACAGGGCGGTGACCGGGAGCAGCGGCGCGGGGAGCAGCAGGTGCAGACGCTGAGCGATCAGATCGCGCGGCAAAAGCGGCGCAGAGAGGAGCTGGAGCAGGCGCTGGAATCGCAGCAGGCGGCGCAGGCGCGTCATGCGGGGGAGGTCGCCGCCCTGGAGCAGGAGATCGAGGCGCGCAAACGGCAGCAGGTTTTGCTGCGGCAGAAGCTGCAGGATACGCAGACGCTCTGGCAGGAAAAAAGCTCCCATGCGAAGGCACTGGAGCAACTGGAGGAGAGCGGAGAGGGCTATCCGTACGGGGTGCGCTCGGTGCTGGAGCAAAAAAAGCGGGGAAAGCTCTCCGGCATTCTCGGCACAGTCAGCCAGCTGATCACGGTTCCGCAGGAGTTGGAGAAAGCCGTGGAGACGGCGATGGGTCCCAGCTTGCAGAATCTGGTCACGGAATCGGACGCAGATGCCCAGGCCGCCATCGCCTATCTGAAAAAGAACCGGAAGGGCCGCGCTACGTTTCTGCCCCTGAACACGATTCGCGGGGAGCGGGCGGCGGACGACCTTTCCGGGGAGGACTCCGTGCTGGGCCTGGCGGTGGATCTGGTAGAGTTTGATGCGCGCTACGAAAAGATCCTGTTGCATCTGCTGGGCCGCGTGTGGATCGTGCGCGATCTGGCTTCTGCGGTCGAGCTCGGCAAGAAGCGCGGTTTCCGGAGCCGCCTGGTAACGCTGGCGGGGGAAGTGGTCGCGCCGGGCGGGGCACTGACCGGCGGGGAGCACGAGAAGGATCGCGGCGGGTTCCTGGCGCGCAGGCGGCAGATCGCAGACCTGCGGAGGGAGACAGCGGCGCTCGCTGCGCGGATGGATGCGGAGAAACTGGATCTGGATCAGTATTATGCCGAGACCGGACTGCAGAAGGATGCCCTGGCGCAGCTGCACGGGGGCGATGCATCGCTGATCCGCGAGGCGGCACGGCTGGAGGAAGCGCTCGCGCAGGAGAAGCGGGAGGAGAAACGCCTGGAGGACGAACTTGCGCTGGCAGCGTTCGAGCAGGAAAATCTCGCGGCGCGGCGGCAAGCGCGGCAGGCAGAACTTGCCCGGGAGGAGGCGCTGGAGGCGGAACTATCTGCGGAGGCGGAGTCGCTTGCCGCGCAGGAGACATCGCGGCGCGATCGAACGGAGGCGCTGCTGCAGGAGCAGCGGGCGCGGCAGGAGCAGTACAATCAGAATCAGATCGCGTTGGCTGCGGCCCGGGAGCGCTGGGAACTTCTGCGGCGGCAGTCGGCATCGGAGGAAGCGCGGCTGCGGCAAGTCGCGCAGAATGCGGAGCAGAAGGCGGAGGCGTGTGCGGTGCTGACGGCGCAGATGGAGCAGTACCGGCAGTCTATCACGGGGAACCGCGCGGAAAGCGAGCGGGAGCAGGCGGAACTTGCCGCGCAGAACGCGCAGCTGGAGGCAGCGCGGGCGCAGCAGCTGGAGGACGAGACGCGCGCCGGCGCGCTGGAAGATCAGGTACAGGCGCTGCGGCGTGAAGCGGAAACGCTGCGGGAGGAGAACTATCGGCTGGAACTGCGCCTGAACCAGCTGCGGGACAACCTCGCGAGTGCCTGCAGACGCCTGGCGCAGGACTTCGGATGTACCTACGAGGAGGCGCAGACGCGCGCCGCGGCAGTGGAGCACCCGGAGCAGGCGCAGAAGCGCATACAACAGTTGAAAGGTGAGCTGGCGAGTCTGGGCGAGATCAATTTCACTGCCATCGAGGAATACGCGCAGCTTGTACAGCGCCTGGAATTTCTGCGCGCGCAGACGGACGATCTGCAGAGAGCGCGGCATTCCTTGCAGCGGGTCGTGCAGGAGATGGAGAAGATCATGGCGCAGAAATTCGCGGAGACCTATCAGGAAGTCAACGCCAAGTTCAGCGAAGTCTTCCGGGCGATGTTCGGCGGGGGCCGTGCACGGCTGGAATTGTCGGATCCGGAGGACTATCTGCTGACGGGGATCGAAATTGTGGCACAGCCGCCCGGAAAGAAGGAGCAGATTCTGACCCTGCTCTCCGGAGGAGAGCGGGCGATGACCGCCATCGCGTTTCTCTTCTCGCTGCTCGCGGTGAAGCCCAGCCCCTTCTGTATTCTGGATGAAATCGAGTCCGCGCTGGATGATGCGAACATCGAGCGCTTCGCGGGGTTCATTCGCCAGTATGCCCAGAAAACCCAGTTCATCCTCATCACGCACCGCAAAGGCACCATGGAGGCCGCCGATGCACTCTACGGCGTGGCGATGGAGGAGAAGGGTGTGTCGCGGCTGATGTCGGTGAAGTTCAGCGACTACAGTTGAGGGGACGTCTGGGCGGAAACGGGCGCGGATCTGGACTTGAGCGGTTCGGCTTTGGACGGTGCGGCGCGGGCAGTGCGCTGAAAGCCATGTGGAACGCGGGGAGGGTTTGTCGATGGGACTGTTTTCAAAGTTGACGGATAGCCTGTCTAAAACAAGGAAAGGCTTCGTGGAGAAGGTGTTCGACGCGTTCACCGGCAAGGAGATCGACGACGATCTCTACGATACGCTGGAGGAGCGCCTGATCCAGAGCGATGTGGGTGTCGATACCGCGGTGCAGCTCGTGGAGCGGCTGCGCGCGCGGGAAAAACGCGATAAGCTGAAATACGCCGAGCAGTTGCGGCAGGCGCTCGTGGAGGAGATCACAGAGATCCTGGGCGAGGAGAGCGGCACACTGAACCTGACCGACGAAGGACTCAACATCCTTTTGGTGGTGGGGGTCAACGGCGTGGGCAAGACCACCAGCATCGGAAAACTGGCCTACCTGTTGAAATCGGAGGGGCACAAGGTGATTTTGGGCGCAGGCGACACCTTTCGCGCCGCAGCCGCCGAGCAGCTGAAAGTGTGGGGCCAGCGCGCCGGATGCGACGTCATCAGCCATCAAGAGGGCGCGGATCCTGCTGCGGTGGTCTTTGACTCCATCGCCGCCGCCAAATCGCGCGGCTGTGATGTGCTCATCGTGGACACGGCGGGGCGGCTGCAGAACAAGTCCAATCTGATGCATGAGCTGAGCAAGATGCGCCGCGTCATAGATCGGGAGGCCCCTGGCGCGCTGCGGGAAGTCCTACTGGTTCTGGACGCCACCACCGGGCAGAACGCGATCTCCCAGGCGAAGATCTTCGGAGAGGCAACGGGTGTCACCGGCATCATCCTGACCAAACTGGACGGGACGGCGAAAGGCGGCGTGGTGATCGGAATCCGCGCGGAGTTTGATCTGCCGGTGAAACTCATCGGCGTGGGCGAACAGATCGATCAGCTGGAGTATTTCGACGCGAAGGCATTCAGCGCGGCGCTCTTTGCAGAGGACGGAACGGCAGGGGAGGATGCGTGAACATGGAGGACAAGAGAATTCTCATCCGGGACACACAGATTCTGCCCATGACGGGCGACCCGCTTTTTGCGGGGGATATTCTCATCGAGGGGGATCACATCGCCGCGCTGGGCGAGGTATCCGAAGCGCTGTCGGCAGGCGCGGAGGTTCTGGATGGTCGGCACACGCTGGCGATGCCCGGACTGGTGAATGCGCACACCCACGCCGCCATGACGCTCCTGCGCAGTTATGCGGACGACATGGAACTGATGTCTTGGCTGAACGAGAAAATTTGGCCTGCGGAGGCCAGATTCGACAATGCCTGCATTTACTGGGGCACAAGCCTGGCGGCGCTGGAGATGATCCGGAGCGGAACGACCACCTTCGCCGATATGTACGACAGCATGCACGAGGTGGCCCGTGTGACCGCAGAGTCGGGACTGCGGGCAAATTTGAGCCGCGGACTGATTGCCGTCTCCGACCCGGAGGGGAAGAACATCGAGAAGAATGTGCGGCTCTATGAGAAGTTTCACAACACCGCCGAAGGACGGATCCGGGTTTACTTCGGCCCGCACAGCCCGTACACCTGCCCGCCCGCTTATCTGGAAAAGATTGTACAGGCGGCGCGGGACTGCCATACGGGTCTGCATGTGCATCTGGCGGAAACGCAGGATGAACTGCGCCAGATCCGTGAGGGATACGGCAAGACGCCGGCAGAGTACTTCTGTGATCTGGGCGTTTTTGATCTGCCGACCCTGGCGGCGCACTGTGTCTATCTCACCGACGGGGATGTGGAGATCCTGCGGGCGCACAACGTCAGCGTTGTCCACAATCCCTCCAGCAATTTGAAACTGGCCAGCGGGATAGCCGATCTGCCGCGCTATCAAAAGGCTGGGTTGAACGTCGCCCTCGGCACTGACGGGGCTTCCAGCAACAACAGTCTCAACCTGTTCAAGGAGATGACGATCTGTTCCTTCGTGCAGAAGGCGACGGCCATGGATCCCACGGTGTTTCCGGCGGAGGCCATACTGCAGATGGCGACCGTCCACGGGGCGCGCGCGCTGGGCTGGGCGCAGGAAATCGGCACCCTGGAAGTGGGCAAGAAGGCCGATCTCATTCTGCTGGACATCGATCAGCCGCATTTTGCCCCGTGGAACAATCCCGTGTCCGATTTGGTCTACAGCGCGCAGGGAAGCGATGTCAAGACGAGCATTGTCAACGGGCGAATTCTGATGAAAAATCGTGAGATGCTGACGCTGGATACAGAGAAGATCCTGGCGGAGTCGGCCCGCATCGCGCGCGCGGTGCTGTGAAGGCGGACTGCGCTTGTCCCTGCCTGCACCACGGTGCATCCGGGGAATTTTTCAAAAACGAGCGACGGGCCATCGCGATTCAATGCACGATTGCAAGCTCTGTTGCAAGTTGTCCATGCGATTTTTGCTCCGGAATGTGCGGCGCGTGACAGCCCGCTCTGGAAAATGCAGAAGCGTTTCTCCTTTTTCCTTGTTTTTTTTCTGACACTGTGTTAGTATGATACCAGTGCTGTTGAAGATGTTTCTGTAGCTCAGCAGGATAGAGCGTCCGCCTCCTAAGCGGAAGG
>CAZSHM010000050.1:0-7872 GCA_964606855.1 uncultured Peptococcaceae bacterium | reverse complement strand
GCGCGGGGTCTGCCTTGAGCAGCGCGTCCATGATCTGCTCCATCCGGCTCTCGGCTGCGTCCTGAATCTCCAGCAGGTGTTCCCACAGCTTCCCGGTCAGGATCAGGTGGTTGTAAAGGAGCGTGTTGTTCTCCTGAAGGTACGCCCGGCGCATCCTCCCGTACTTGCCCAGCGGCCGGTTGTCCGTCTCCTCTAACTGAATGTCCGAGATCAGGTAATCCCCTTTCCTCGTGTAAGTCAGCACCGCCATATTCTTCCTTCCTTCTGCGACCCTGCCGCGCCCCGCAGTTCATCGGCAATCGCCCAGATCGCCCGGTGGAGTTCCTCGCGCTCCATCTCTTTCTTATTATCTGCCATATTCGGTGTCTCCTCCGTCTACTTCCCATGCAAAGGGTACGGTACCGCTCGCTTTGATATCCTCCGGCTCTATATCGAATCCATACGCTTTTCCAGGATACGCTTCCGCATGGATGGCCGCCGTGTCTTTCACGCTTTTCTCCTCTGCCCGCACCCCGCTGCACCGGCTTCTCCCTGATGCGCTAGAGCGCTGCGGAAAAGGAGGCCCCAGATCTCAGCGTCATCTGACTCTGGAGCAGCGCTCCGAAGAAATCGATGATCGTCTCCCCCTCGGCCGGAACGGTCATTGGCTGCGCGTCGGTTTCCAGGAGGTCAACCACGCCGCGCAGATTCATCGCAAACGGATCCTGCGCCATGCGCATGGAGATGGTCTCCCGGTCTGCTGTCTCCACAATGCGCATTGTCAGGATCTGCTCGCCGTTCAGCGACGTGGAAACGGCAGTCTCCAGACCGCGCACCTGCTCGCCGTCCATCAGAACCGTGATCGTCGTGCTGGCGGCCGTGCCGTCCTGCACCGTCTCCAGCGCGGAGACATAGTCCTCGCCGGACTTGCGGAAGTTCTGATCCTGGAACATCCGGACTTCCTCCAGAAGCATCTCTGCCACCGCGGCGTTATCCAGCGGGATGCTGTCGATCAGCGCCGCCATCGTCGTCTCCATGTCCGCCGACGGGTCGGCCAGCAGGTTCGAGACGTCCATGCCGGAGGCGGATGCCAGCGCCACGCTGTCCAGCAGATACCAGGCATCCGGATCGAGCCCCAGCAACGCCATCATGTCAGACTTGAGGTAGATCTTCGCCGTCTTGTTGTCCAGGCGCACCTGATACTTGCAGGACTGTAACTGCTCGAACACAGCCTGATCCTCCGCCGTCCACGTGCCGGCGGCCTCCATCTGCGCCTTCCACTCGTCCATTTGCAGCGCGATTTCCAGGTCGCAGTCGCTGCCGTCCCGGTTCTGCACGCCGTTCAACTTCAAGGTTCCGGTGATCGGGACGACCGCATCGCCCTCTTTGCTCTGCATATCCAGTTCCACCGTGCCGTTCATCTGAATCGGCTTCTCGATCAGCGCCTGCGAAAAGGCATTCGCCCGCTCCATAATCGTATATTTTCCGTCCAGATCCGCCTTCATCCCCTGCTTATCCAAAATGACCACCGTCTGTGCGGCATTGTCCCAGCCCACGCTCAGGCCGAAAACCTGCGCGGCAAAGCGAACCGGCACATAGGTGCGGCCGTCGCGGATGAAAGGCGCGGCATCCACGGTGATCGCGGAATCCGTCGTGCCGTTGTGGACAGAGACGGCATTCTCCCCCACGATAAAGCGCGCGCGAACCCCGTCCCGCGTCGCGGAAATCTCGCTCTTCTGTGCGTCGTAGGCCACATCGGCGTCCAGCGCCTCAAAGACGGCGCGGAACGGCACATAGACGCGGCCCTGCGCATTGACCGGCGCGGCATCCGCGTTCTGCAGCGTTTCCCCGTTCAACTGCACCGATATGCCGCCGTCGGCAAACGCGGTGCCCGGCAGCAGCAGACAAACCGCGAGGGTCAGCAGCAGGAAAAGCTTCTTCCAGGTTTTCATTTATAAATGCCTCCTAAAAATTCTAATTTGAAAATCCGATTTTTCCGGATGATCCATCTCCATGCCGCCCCACGGGCGGCGTTCTAGTTCGCTTCCGATCCATCCCAGGCATACGCCCGCGCGATGCGGCCCACCGTCGTCTCCTGCAGCGCGCCGTCCGCATAGAGCCAAACCTTCCCCGGATCCGC
Source organism: uncultured Peptococcaceae bacterium (assembly GCA_964606855.1). Taxonomy (GTDB): domain Bacteria; phylum Bacillota; class Peptococcia; order Peptococcales; family Peptococcaceae; genus UBA7185. Next base: position 5,753 of record CAZSHM010000050.1, on the reverse strand, counting down.
GGCGAGGGATCGGATCGCCGCGGAGGCCGGCGCATAGCGCAGCCGCTGAAATGCCCAGACCGCCGTCCCGCGCAGCGCACTGTCCGCGTCCAGGAGAAAAGTCTCCATCCTCGGCAAAAACGGCGTCATATCCGGCAAAAAGTCCGGCCCCAGATAGCCCGCCGACCAGAGCACGCCCGCGTGGCACATCGGGCTGTCCAGCCCGTTGGTGATGAGAATCGGCACGAACTCGCGGTAGGCGTCGGGGCAGGCCTTGATCACCACGGCCATCATCTCCGGCGCCGCCCAGGGCACATTGCCGCTCTCGTCCGTCATCGCCCACACCGCGCGCCGGATCACGTTGCGGTAGACCTCGTCCTGCTCGGCGGCATACGCCCGCGCCAGCGCCGCCAGCGCCTCCAGCGCATACCAGCGCTGCGGATCCCGCGCATCTCCCCAGATATGCATCTGCACATAGCGCAGCGTCCGGGCGCCGTTGTCGCGTCCCAGTTCCACAATGGCCGGATAATTCTGCTCACGGATATACTCCGTGACCAGCTGTTTGTACTCTGCACGCATAGGTATCCTCCTGTCCGCCTCAAACCTCGTCCTTATGCTTCGGGTTGTCCGGGAACCACCCGCGCGCAACCCGTTTCTCCTGCTCCTTCAGTTCATAGATGCTCCAGAAGAAGGAACAGCCCAGAGCGCCCAGAAGCGTAGATCCGATGATATTCTGCACGAGCAGAGACCCCGCGATGCTGATCACGCCGCCCAATAGAAAAATCGGCCAAATTCTTGCGGTAAAGTAGTATTCGCATTTGATCACGAGCGGATGAAACAGACCGATCAGTAAAAAAACCGCGATACTGTTGATCAAGCCGACAAAATTCATGGACAGCACCCCCTTTCTCTCTCCTCTGCCCGCTCTCTGCGCCCTCAGTCCGCACGCTGCGCAGTCTGCTGCGCCTGTTGTGCCTCGACCTTCTGCCAGTACTCCTCCAGGCACAGGCCCTCTTCGGTGATGTACTTTGCCACTTCATAGCCGACATAGCGATAATGCCACGGTTCATAGATGATGCCGGTCAGATCGCTTTTATCCTGCGGATAGCGCAGGATGAAACCGTACTTCCAACTGTTGGCCATCAGCCACTGCTGTTCCGGCGTGTCGGCCTGCGCGTCGTCCAGAAGCTGATAGCTCGTGGCCACGATATCCGCCGTGAGCCCGGTCTGGTGCTCGCTGGTGCCCGGATATGCCACCACCGTCTTGGCTTTCTCGTAGGCCTCCTCGTAGGACAGCCCCGTCGCCTGCTGCTTGGCCACCTGCTGCTCGAAAAGCTCCGTCTGCCGCTCCCAGGAGCGATAGGACGAGCAGATCATCGGCGAGAGGCCTTCCGCACGGGCCGCCCGCAGCATGGCATTCATATCCTCCACCGCGCGGGCGTCCATCTTATAGCCGCTGCCCTCCACCGCAACCAGTTCCGGCACATAACCGTCCGGCAGCGCATGGGTGCTGTTGACCAGAACCGTCTTCCAACTCTCCTCCTCCGGCACAACCGGAACCGGCGCCTCCTCCTGCCCGTCGGCCGGCGTCTCAGAACTCTGAGCCGTGACAGGCAGGACCGGCGAATTCTCCCCGGACGGCTCCGACGGATTCTGCTGTGTCCCTCCGCCTCTGCCAGCCAGCAGGAAGATGCCGACCACCAGCACCAGCGCGACGGCGGCAGCAAGGATGTACCATTTGAAATGCTGTTCCTGCCGTCTGTGCTCCGCCTGTGTCCTCGATAATCTTGTCTCTTCCATCTCCTGATCCCCCTCCGCATCGACGTGCAGATAGTATACCATATCGGCAAAATATCGTCAATCTCGCTGGCGCGGCACGACGCCCCAAAGCGCGGTATTCACGGCGTTTCAGGCCTCCGCTTCCAGCTGCGCCCGCACACTGGCCTCGCAGTCCCGCATCGCCAGGATCGTCTTCTCAAACAGCTCGTTCAAGTCCCATCCCAGGCGCTCGGCGCCCTGCTGGATGATTTCCCGCGAGCAGCCGGCGGCAAAGCGCTTATCCTTGAATTTTTTCCGGACGCTTCCGGCTTCCATGTCCATGACGCTCCGCGAAGGGCGCATCCGCACGCCGGCGCCGATGAGCCCCGTCAGCTCGTCCACCGCGAAGAGCACCTTTTCCATCGGATGCACCGGCTCTACATCACAGACGATGCCGTAGCCGTGGCTGCAGACGGCGTGTATGAACGCTTCGCTCGCGCCGATCTCCTGCAGGAGCTCCGGCGCCTTTTTGCAGTGCGCCTCCGGAAACTGCTCGAAATCCACGTCGTGCAGGAGCCCCACAAGCCGCCAGAAAGGCTCGTCCTCCTCATAGCCTAAATCGCGGGCGTACCATCCCATCACGCCCTCCAGCGTATACGCGTGCTCCAGATGAAACGGCTCCTTGTTGTATTTGTGCAGAAGCGCCAGCGCGGCTTCTCTGCTAAAATTCGCCTCCATACTGCACTCCTCCCATCGGATCTCGCCGCCCGCACTGCAACATCAGCGCGGCGGCATCCTGCGAAAAGAGCCGGGGAGACTTCCCCGGCTCCGGAACTTGACTGCGTTTTCCCTTTATCTCTTCTCTTTCTTCTCTTTTAAAAGCGCCTTGCGGGAAAGATTGATCCGGCCCTGCTTATCGATCTCGGTGCACTTGACCATGATCTCGTCGCCGACGCTGACGACGTCCTCCACCTTCTTCACGCGCTCCAGGGCCAGCTGCGAAATGTGAACCAGCCCGTCCTTGCCCGGCAAAATCTCCACAAAAGCGCCGAAATCAGTGATGCGCACCACCTTGCCCAGATAGACACCGCCCACCTCGACCTCGCGGGTCAGATCCTCCACAATCTTCACCGCCTTGGCGGAAGCCTCGGCATCGTTGGACATAATCACCACGCGGCCGTCCTCCTCGATATCGATCTGGACGCCGGTATCCTCGACAATCTTCCGGATCACCTTGCCGCCGGGCCCGATCACGTCGCGGATCTTGTCCGGGTTGATCATCATCGTGGTGACGCGCGGCGCATACTTGGAGAGTTCCGGCCGCACGGCGGGGATGGCCTCCAGCATCTTGCCCAAGATAAACATTCTGCCGTCATGCGCCTGCTTCAGCGCCTGCTCCAGGATCGGCCGGTTGATGCCCGCGATCTTGATATCCATCTGGATGGCCGTGACCCCTTCCGTGGTGCCGGCCACCTTGAAATCCATATCGCCAAGCGCGTCCTCCAGGCCCTGCAGGTCCGTCAGCACACTGAACTCGTCCCCCTCGCGGATCAGCCCCATGGCCACGCCGGACACGGGACGCTTGATCGGCACGCCCGCCGCCATCAGTGCCATCGTGCTGCCGCACACACTGCCCATGGAGGTGGAGCCGTTGGACTCCAAAGCCTCCGAGACGACCCGGATCGTGTAAGGGAATTCCTCCTCGCTGGGGATCATCGGCTCCAGAGCGCGCTCCGCCAGGGCGCCGTGGCCGATCTCGCGGCGGCCCGGTCCGCGCATGGGACGCGCCTCGCCCACGCTGTAGGGCGGGAAGTTGTAGTGGTGAATGTAGCGCTTGCTGCAGGCATCGTCGATGCCGTCCAGGATCTGCTCCTCCCGGATCGCGCCCAGTGTGACCGTGGAAAGAATCTGCGTCTGCCCGCGGGTGAAGAGGGCGCTGCCGTGCGGACGCGGCAGGACGTCCACCTCGCAGGTGATGGGGCGCACCTCCGTCATGGCGCGCCCGTCCGGACGGATCTTATCGACGGTGATCAGCTTGCGCACGATGCGCTTCATCAAATCATCCAGCGCGGCGCGCAGATCTTCCTCCTGCTCCGGGAAACGCTCCAGAAGCTTTTCGACCGCCTCGTTCTTGACCGCCTCGGCGGCATCGTCCCGCGCATGCTTCTCCTTGATGTGGATGGCCTCCAGCAGCGGATCGTGCGCGTACGCCTCCACGGCCTCCACGATTTCCGCCGGAATCTCTTTCAGCTCCGGCACGACTTTCTCCTTGGCCAGGCCCAGTTCCAGCGCCTCGGCGCGGAATTCCTCGATCGCTGCCACGATCTTCTTGACCTCCTCGTGGCCGATCATGATCGCGTCCAGAATCGTGGATTCCGGAACCTCCTTCGCGCCCGCCTCCACCATCATCACGGCATCGGCGGTGCCGGCCACCGTCAGATGCATCAGGCTCCGCTTCTCCTGCTCCAGGCTGGGATTGATGACAAACTCGCCGTCTACCAGCCCCACCACGACGCCCGCGATGGGCCCCTGAAAAGGCACCTGGGACAGATGAAGCGCGGCGGAGGCGCCCACCATCGCCAGCACGTCCGGCGGATTGTCCAGATCCGCCGAGAGAACGGTCGCCACCACGTGCACTTCGTTGCGGTATCCTTTCGGGAACAGCGGACGGATCGGGCGGTCGATCAGGCGACTGCTGAGCACCGCTTTTTCGCTGGCCTTGCCCTCCCTGCGCAGGAATCCGCCCGGAATTTTGCCAACTGCGTACAGTTTTTCCTCAAAGTCCACCGTAAGCGGGAAAAAGTCCACACCTTCCCTCGGCTCGTTCGCGCCCACCGCCGTCACCAGAACCGACGTCTCGCCGTAGGTGCAGAAGACCGCGCCGCTGGCCTGTTTTGCCATCCGGCCCGTCTCCAGTGTCAGGGCTCTGCCGCCCACCTGAATGGATTTTCTCAAAATGTTGCCCATTTCGCTCCTCCTCGTTTTCGAAGTTTGCAGTCCGTCCGGCGCACGGATTCTGCGGGAAATGCTTTTCAAACTGCCTGCACGGCGGCTCTTGCTTCCAGAATTCGGCGGGGCAATTAACAAACAAGAAGAAACGTTTCCGCGGCGGCCCGCTCCGGGACGGCCGCTGCGCCGCCTGCGCGGCAACGCTCCTCCCGCGGAACCCCTGTGTCCCCCAATCCAAAAGGAATTCACGCACAGAACGCGCATGCCGTTCCCTCTTGTTTATTAATTACACCTCCGAATATCTGTCCGCCGCACAGCCGCGTCCGCGCGCGCCGCCAGAGTTGCGCGCGGACGGATGCACAAAAAGAGCAGCACAAGGCTGCTCTCCTTTTTGCAAACTAGCGGCGGATGCCCAACTCGTTGATGATCTTGCGATACCGCTCAACGTCCTTGGATTTTACATAGTTCAGCAGAGAACGGCGCTGTCCGACCATCTTCAACAGTCCACGGCGGGAGTGGTGATCTTTCGGATGCTGCTTCAAATGCTCCGTCAGGTAGGCGATCTTCTTGGTCAGAATCGCGATCTGCACTTCCGGAGATCCGGTATCGTTCTCGTGCAGCTGGTATTCTTTGATGATCGCCTGTTTTGCCTCCTTATCCAATGCCATGCGTAACACCTCCTGTAAATCTGGAATCCAATCGCCGCTCGCTAAGTGATCGTCGGAGTACGGGACACTGGGCGAACGGTTCACAACACCTTATTATACAGGACGCGTTTCAGTTTGGCAACAGAAAATCCGCGAAATTCCGGAATTTTCGAACCGCACAAATGCGCTTGTCCCGGGAGGCTTCTCCCCGCAGGGCCAGGCACCGCACGGCACAGGGAATGCTTTGTCCCCGGCACACTCTGGTACGCTCATCGGGCCTCCGTCAGAGCGCTCTCCTTCTTCCCGCCCTGCTCCGCCTTCCCCGCCTTCGCGGACCGCTCCGCCTTCGTCGCGGATCCGGCAGTGGCCTTCTTCGTCCGCTTGTTTCCGCGGACGTATCCCGCCTCCCGCGTGTACTTG
>CAZSHM010000049.1:0-8232 GCA_964606855.1 uncultured Peptococcaceae bacterium | reverse complement strand
GGCCCTCTTTCCGGGAAGTTCGCTCAGCCGAGCAGTCTTTCCAGATCCTCCGCCGGGGTGGAGATGGCGGCGATATGGTAGTGCTCCACCAGGAAGTTCAGCACATTGGGCGAGAGAAAGGCGGGCAGAGACGGGCCCAGCAGGATGTTCTGTAGGCCCAGATGCAGGAGTGTCAGCAGAATGGCCACCGCCTTCTGCTCATACCAGGACAACACCATGGAGAGAGGCAGTTCGTTGATGCCGCAGCCGAAAGCCTTGGCCAGAGCATCGGCCACCACAATGGCCCCGTAAGCGTCGTTGCACTGCCCCATGTCCAGGAGACGCGGAAGCCCGGCGACCGTGCCGAGGTCGAGATCGTTGAAGCGGAATTTGCCGCATGCCAGGGTCAGCACGATGCAATCCGACGGCACCTGCCGGACGAACTCTGTGTAGTAGTTCCGGCCCAGTTTCATGCCGTCGCAGCCGGCCACTAGGAAAATATGCCGGACGGCGCCGCTCTTGACCGCCGAGACGAGCTGATCCGCCAGGGCAAGAAGTGTGCGGTGGGAGAAGCCGGTGGTCATTGTCAAGCCGCCGTTCACGCCGGGAAAGGCCTGATTCTCCGTGTAACCGCTGAGTTCTAGGGCTTTTTGTATGACAGGAGAAAAATCCTTTTCCGGGCCGATGTGCACGGCACCCGGATAGGAGACGACCCCGGTTGTGAAGACGCGGTCCGCGTAGCTCGCCTTCGGCGGCATAAGGCAGTTGGTGGTGTAGAGCACCGCGCCGGGAAGATCGGAAAATTCCGACTGCTGGTTCTGCCAGGCCGTTCCGAAATGCCCTTTTAGATGCGGATATTGCTGCAGCGCGGGGTAAGCGTGGGCCGGCAGCATCTCCCCGTGGGTGTAGACATGGATGCCTTTTCCCGCCGTCTGCTCCAGGAGCAGCTGCAGGTTCCGCAGATCATGCCCGGTGACGACGATGAAGGGCCCTTTTTCCACTGTGCGGGAAACCGCGGTGGGCGCGGGCACACCGTAGGCGGTGGTGTTGGCGGTATCCAGGAGCGCCATGCACTTCAGATTGATTTCGCCCACCTGCAGCACCATAGGCAGCAGGGTATCCATCGAGGCATCCGGTTTCCCGACGGCGGCCAGCGCCTGATACAAGAAGCCGTTCACCGTCGTGTCGCGGTACCCCAGCACCGCAGCGTGGTAGGCGTAGGCTGCGACGCCGCGGATGCCGAAGAGGATGAGGGATTTCAGCGAGCGGATATCCGCGTCCGCCTCCCACAGGCTGCGCATATCGCAGTCCTCTGCCGCACCGATGCGGTCCTTTTCGGTGCGTACCTGTGCCAGGAGCGCGGAGATGGATTCGCTGTCGAAATTGACGTTGGTGAGGGTGGTGAACAGCCCGGTGAGAACCAGCTGATCTGTCTTTGCAGTCACGGCGGAGGGGTTGCCGAGCGCCGCGCGGGCCAGCCCGATCAGGGCGCCCGTCAGCTGATCCTGCAGCGCAGCGGTGGCGGAATTCTTGCCGCAGACCCCGGACGCGCCGGTGCAGCCACGGCCGCCGGCGGTCTGCTCACATTGAAAACAAAACATTTGCCTGTCCATAAAAATCTTCTCCTTTTGAAAACGATTCTGGAACAACCGACGGATACAAACAAGCAGGAAGAGGCAAGCGGCCTGCCCGCGCGTCTGCGCGGATGCTTGACTTCCCAGCACAAGTATACTACAATGGGAGGGATCATTCGGTTGCTTTTCCAACAAACGCAGAAATACGAGGAGGGAATTTTATGCAGCAGTATCTCCCGCTGCTGGAGCAGAATCAGTTGTTCAGCGGCATTCGCGCGGCGGATATCCCGACGATGCTGGACTGCCTGCAGGGAACTGTGGCCCGGTATCCGAAGAGGGAGACGATCTTTCGCAGCGGCAGCGTGATCCACAGCGTGGCATTCCTCGCGGAGGGGGCGGTGCTGATCCAGAAGGAGGATTACTGGGGCAATCTGAACATCCTCGCGGAGCTTAAGCCGGGGGATCTGTTTGGGGCCGCCTATATGGTGCCCGCGGGTGTCGCGCTGTGCAACGATGTTGTCGCCAAGGCGGACAGCACGGTGCTCTTTTTTGACTTGGAGCGCGTGCTGACCGCCTGCCCCAGTGCCTGCCCTTTTCACACGCGGCTCATTCAGAATCTTTTCTATGTGCTCGCCGAGAAGAGCCGCAGTCTCGTGCAGAAACTCGACTGTCTCTCCAGGCGGTCCATCCGCGAGAAACTGCTTGCCTACCTTTCCGGGGAAGCGCAGCGGCAGGCGAGCAACACGTTCAGCATTCCATTTAATCGGCAGCAGCTGGCGGATTATCTCTCGGTGGACCGCAGCGCGCTTTCCAGTGAGCTTGGAAGGCTGCGCGATGCGGGATTGCTCACGTTTCATAAGAATCGCTTTACGCTGCTGGGGCGAGCGGACGACTGACCGGCCGGCGGCTTTATGCCGCGAGCCTTTTCGGCAGCCTTGCGCCGGATCCTCCGGTGTGCTACACTGCAGGTATCAAGGCTTTTGCCCGGAATCTACGCCGGATTGCCGGACAGAGAGGCAAATAGGAGGGAGCAAAGATGCCGTTTCGGGAATTGCCCGGCGCGACGCTGTGCCGTTTCAAACGGGGGGAGCGGCTGATCTATGCCGGCGAAAAGATAGAGTATCTGTACTATCTGCAAAAAGGAACCGTCTATCGGGAATTCGTCACCGCCGCGGGAAAGGACAGCGTCTTCAGCTTGCGCACGGGCGGAAGCGAGGTGCGCGCCCTGATCGGCCTTCTGGCACTGTTTCGCACCTCCAATGCCGGTTACGCCAACTGCGACTTTGTCGCGCACACCGGGTGCGTCTGCTACCGGATCCCTGCCGAGATCTGCCTGGCGCACCTGCGGCGGCATCCCGATCTCTTGGAGGAGGCGCTCCGGCTGGCGATGGAGGAGTATGACTACTTGCTGGAGCTGTTCCAGGCCCGGCAGGAAGGCGGCGTCGCGGGACGGCTGTGCGGGCTTTTGCTGGAGCGGGCGTGCGAGGACGAGGCCGGATCCTTGGTCCCGCGCGCCTGCAGCAATGTGGAGATCGCCAGGTTCCTGTCGGTTCACAAAGTCACGGTCTCCCGGATTCTGCGCGCGCTGAAAGAGGAAGGCGCGGTGGAGCGCACGCCGCGGGGACTGCTTCTGAAGGATCCGGAACGGCTGCGCGGCTATGCGGCGGGGAAGCTGCAGCTGAAATACAAATAGCGTGTCCGGAAAGTGGAGCGGCCGCGCACCGGAGAGACTGGAGTCCGGCACGGTTTTTTCTTGCGAAACACAGAAAAACATTAGCCCATGTTATTTAATTTTTTTTGTGGATTGTATACAATAAAAAGAGTGAAGAGCGGCAGAGGATCTGTTCCGGCCGCGGTATCTGCTTTGCAAAAAAAGAAGGAGGAGACAAAAATGGGTAGTCCAAATGTATTCCCAACAGGCACAACCATCTACAATCCGGAAAAGGCGTGGAACGGCTACACATTGATGCCGCTCAACGGAATCGGTGCGACGCTGATCGACATGAACGGCAATGTCGTCAAAGTATGGAAGGATTTCCAGGGCTTCCCCAACAAGCTGCTGCCCGGCGGCTATGTCATGGGCTCTCTGGGGCTTCGCGACGCGAACTATTCCTATCAGGATCAGACCGACCTGACGCAGATCGACTGGGATGGGAATGTTGTCTGGTCGTTTGACCACAAAGATTATGTCGAGGACGAGGGCCACGAGGCGCGTTGGATGGCGCGGCAGCACCATGATTTCGAGCGCGAGGGCAACCCCGTCGGCTACTATGTCCCGGGCATGGAGTGCAAAACCGACAGCGGTAACACGCTGATCCTCTGCCACAGCGATGTGTACAACAAGCGCATCTCCGACAAGCGCCTGCTGGATGACACCATCATCGAGGTGGACTGGGACGGCAACATTGTCTGGAAGTGGTCGGTCAATGAGCACTTCAACGAGCTGGGCTTCTCCGAGGCTGCCAAGAATGTGCTGTTCCGCAACCCCAATGTCCATCACACCCAGAACGGGGAGATGAGCGACTGGATGCATATCAACGCCATGAGCACGCTGGGGCCGAACCGCTGGTACGATGCGGGCGACGAGCGCTTCCATCCGGACAACATCATCTGGGATGCCCGCGAGGCCAATATCATGGCGATCATCAGCAAAAAGACGGGCAAGATTGTCTGGAAGATCGGGCCGGACTTTACCGTCAGCAAAGAACTGCGCGCCATCGGCCAGATTATCGGACAGCATCACTGCCACATGATCCCCAAAGGGCTGCCGGGCGAGGGCAACATCCTGATCTTCGACAACGGCGGCTGGGCCGGATACGGGCTGCCGGACCGCATGAGCAAGGACGGCACCAAAGTCGATATCCGCGATCATTCCAGAGTCCTGGAGATCGACCCCGTCACGCTGGATCTGGTCTGGAGCTTCAAGGCCAGCGATATCAGAAGCGGCATGATGCCGATGGTGGAGAACACGACATTCTACAGCCAGCTGATCAGCTCCGCGCAGCGTCTGCCCAACGGCAACACGCTGATCACGGAGGGCTGCTTCTGCCGTCTGTTTGAAGTGACCGCGGACAAGGAGATTGTCTGGGAGTATCGCGCACCGTTCGAGAAGGAAGGCGCGCACATGATTTACCGTGCGTATCGGTATCCGTATTCGTATGTTCCGCAGCTGCCGAAACCGGAGGAAGTGCCGGTCGAGCGTGTGGACAACATGACGTTCCGCATGCCGGGCGCGGCGCCCGGTATGTTGGATCACATCACCGAGGTGCCGGAGGCTCTGGGCTACACGTCCAACATTGCCGCCTGCGTCACGGAGGAAGGCGACGAATACGTCGGCGCCAAGTTCTGATGTGAGGGGATCCACGGCGGCGGATCCGCCCTGTGTGTGAAGCCGTTTCAGCGGAGCAAGCGGAAAGCAATAGCGGTTATGCAGGGAGTTTCCCTGTATAACCGCTATTTTTGGATCCCGCCGGTGCCTATGCCGTCCGATGGGGGTTGATTCACAGCAGCAAATTCAGGGGGCCCGCAGAGCGTGTTTCGCGCGGGATTGCGCCGGCTTTTTCCCGTTTTTCCGTTGACGCCTTGTCTGGAAACGCTTACAATAAAAGCACGGCGCGATCCGGGGCGTGCCCTGCGCAGAAGGATGCTCTGCGCTGCTTATGAGAATCCGCACGGGCAGGGTATGTCCGCGGAAAACGATAAAGGAAGGTGCTTTTTCATGACAACCGTCGATTTTAATCGCATCCATCGGTTCCGATTTGAAGACTTGAACATTGTACTGGATATCAACAGCGGCGCGGTACACGTCGTCGATGCGCCGACGTGGGATTTTCTGGACTATCTCCTGGTCAATCCCGTTGAGGCGGCGCTGGATCTGATGATGGAGCAGTACGGATACCAGACGGCCGTGGACGTGGTGGATGAAGTCGCGAAGCTGATGCAGGCGGGGCAGCTCTTCAGCGACGATCATGCGCTGCGGGACTATACGCCGCACACGGAGCCCGTTGTCAAGGCGATCTGCCTGCACATGGCGCATGACTGCAACCTGCGCTGCGGCTACTGTTTTGCCGAGAGCGGCGCCTACCACGGCGCGCGCTCCCTGATGTCGCTGGAGACGGGCAAAAAGGCACTGGACTTCCTCATCCGCGCGTCCAAGCAACGGCAGCACATCGAGGTCGACTTTTTCGGCGGCGAACCGCTGCTGAATTTTGACGTCTGCAAGGCGCTGGTCGCCTATGGCAAGGAACAGGGCGCGCGCTGCAACAAGATCTTCAAGTTCACGATCACGACCAACGGGGTGCTGCTGACGCCGGAGGTACAGGATTTTCTGAACCGGGAGGGAATCAGCGCCGTGCTGAGCCTGGACGGCCGCCCCGCGGTCAACGACCGGATGCGCCGCTTTCCGAACGGGGACGGCTCCTACGATGCGGTGCTGCCGCATTTTCTGCAGTTTGCGCAGTCCCGCGGCGACCTGGAATACTATCTGCGCGGCACGTACACGCACTACAACGTCGATTTTACCAGGGACGTGGCGCATATGGTGGATCTCGGCTTCCGCTCGCTCTCCATGGAGCCGGTGGTCGCCCCGGAAGAGGCCGACTACGCACTCACAGAGGAGGATGTAGCGTCCGCCTGCCGGGAATACGACAGATTGGCGCGGCACTATCTGGCATGCGCGCGGCAGGGGGACGGCTACAACTTTTTCCACTTTAACGTGGATTTAAGCGGCGGCCCATGCCTGCCCAAGCGGCTCTCCGGGTGCGGAGCGGGGCATGACTATCTCGCCGTGAGCCCCGAGGGGGATCTCTATCCCTGCCACCAGTTTGTGGGCGAGGAGGCCTACAAGGTGGGCACGGTGGAGACGGGGATCGTCAACTATGACCTCTGCCGCCAATTCCAGGAAAGTCATGTGCGCAGCAAGGAGGTTTGCATGCACTGCTGGGCGCGCTTCTACTGCGGCGGCGGCTGTCATGCCAACAACATCCATTACGGCGGCAGCCTCACCACACCGTACGAGAAGGGCTGCACGCTCCAGCGCAAGCGGCTGGAGTGCGCCATCGGGGTGCAGGTTCAGAGAGCGCTGATGGAGCGGGAGAACGCGGTGCAAAACGGATAGTGTCGGCGGAGAAAATTTTCCGAGAGATGCTGCGGAAGAACCGGACGGATCCGGAACGGTTAAAGAGACATGCCAGATCCGTCCGTGGGGCGGTCTATGCGGGCGGAGCGTGGCGGATAGGGCTTAGCGGAGCAAGCTGCCGCCGAACCTAGCCTTCTTGGGGAGGAAAATAGAATGGAACTCACATTTTGCGGAGCGGCACAGACCGTCACCGGAAGCTGCATGCATCTCAAAGGAGAGGATGTGCAGATTTTAATCGACTGCGGTGCCTTTCAAGGCTCCGACCGCGCGCACGATTTCCCATTCGATCCCCGAAGCGTCGACGCGCTGATATTGACCCACGCGCATGTGGATCACTGCGGACGCGTGGCGCGCCTGGTCCAGCGCGGCTTCAGCGGGCCGCTCTTCATGACAGCCCCAACGGCGCGGCTCCTGGAACTCTTGCTGCGCAACAACCAGCGCAAGCTGCGCCTGAGCGATGCTGCTCTGTCGCGGACGCTGCGCGCCGTCGAGATTTTACCCTACGAGAAAGCGCGGCGCTGGCACGGCCTGCGCATCCGGTTCTACGATGCGGGGCACATGCTCGGCTCGGCGATCGCGGAGATCGTCTGCGACGGGCGCACGCTGCTTTTCAGCGGCGATATCGGCAACGTGGATATGCCCTTTGTGGACGATCCGCAGAGCGCGCGGCACGCCGATTATGTGGTGCTGGAGAGCACGCACGGCGACCATTGCTATCTGCCCGCGAGCGATTGCCAGACGGCGCTGGGAGAGGTGCTTGCAGACGTGTGCGCGCAGGGCGGGACGCTGCTGCTCCCCGCAGCGCAGGTGGGACGCACACAGGAGCTGCTGTACTACCTGCACCAGCTGCGCGCGGAGAAGGCGTTGCCGCCCTTCTCGGTCTATGTGGACGCGCCGCTTGCGCGCGACGTGTGCCGCATCTACGATGACGGCGCGCTGGATGCCTACCTGGACCGGGAGGCGCTGGAACTCAAGCGCCGCGCGGGGGCGATGCTCGAGTTCCGGGGGCTGCAGTTCTGTACGCCGCGGCAGGCGCGCCGGCTGAGCAGCGTCCCAGGGCCGAAGGTGATCCTCGCGCCCGACGGCGCCGGGGAAGGGGTGGCGCGGCATCATCTCCGGCGCTGTCTGCCGCAGCCCCAGAACGCGGTTGCCTTTCTGGGCAGTCCGCGGCGCGGCACGATCGGCCGCCGTCTGTTGGAGGGCGCGGGCAGTGTGCGCCTGTGGGATCAGACGATCCCCGTGCGGGCGCGTGTGTTGACGCTGCCGGTGCAGCCGCTGCACGCCGATCAGCCGTCGCTTCTGCACTGGCTGAAGGAGCTGCGGCGGCCGCCGCGGCAGGTTTTTGTCAACCACGGGGATGCGGATACGGTGCAGTTTTTCGCCCAGTCGCTGACAGAGGCGGGCTATTCGGTGCAGACGCCCGCCTACGGCGAGCGTTTCGTGCTGGATTGATCCTTTCGCGAAAGCCCGGCAAAATTTTTTGAAAAATGGTGGTTTTCCCCGGAAAAGGGCCTTGACTTTTTGCCCGACTGCTTGTAATAT
>CAZSHM010000048.1:0-8420 GCA_964606855.1 uncultured Peptococcaceae bacterium | reverse complement strand
ATCCAGCGACAGGACTCATCTGCTCGACAATCTCACCGGAAAATTTCGCTCCGGAGCGGTAAAGCCTTTCCGTGAGGTTAGGATCTGACAACATGCCCGTCCTGTACACGTTTTCCTGTGATTTGTCTGTGAAGATTATCTGATTATTCTGCTCTTGAATTTCGACCAGACCTATTTCCTGATTCTCGGTCATGGAAATAAAGGTGCCGTAATCCACTTCCTTGATCTGCTTTTGCTCGAACTGCCTTTGCGCGAACCAGGGCATTGCAAGAAAGTTAAACAGCATAAGAATAATCAGGACTATTAAGAAATAGTAGATCATCGGCTTTTTTGAATTCTTGGTTTCAAACACTTGCATTGTCTCCTTTCATAATCCCCGGCAGCTGTTCTGCGGGGTTCATTTAAACGTCAATATCGCTGTCCTTATCTCCGCTGATGACACGGTTCCTATCACGCATAGCGGAGGATACTGCCTTCGGAAGATGCAGAGTAAGAGGAAACCTTTCAGTCAGTACGAGCTGACTGTAAAACATCCTGATGTCCGCAGTCGGGGAAATGCCAAGCGCATTAAAGATTCTCTCGGGGTTGATTGTAAAATGAAGTTGCGCATTGGATCAGGGATCTATAGAGCTGCGTTCTGTGATACAATGGTATTGTCCAAAACCCACACTACAGGAGGCAATCTCCATAAATCAGACCTATTTTACCACAAAAGAGCGGAAAAAGGAACAAGATTTGACAAAAGATCAGGGATTTCCAATTTCAAAAATGCGCAACGTGTACTTTACATTTTTTATTTCATCCTATACGGATCTTACCGTCAAAGATAAACTTCACATTCCTTGCGGACAGAGCAGGCTTTTTATCGGCAGAATGACATCGCGATATTTGCCGCGCACATATACATCACGCAGGCAGTCGTCCGCGATTCCCCATATAAAACGCACGATCGGATTGTGAACCGGATTGTCCATTTCGTTTGCCTCCGGTTGTTTTTATTTTATAAAATTGAAAGGCCCGTAAATTGAAAGAGCCATATCTATTATACATCAAAAAGCGACCTGTACACCGATCCTTTTTCACACGCATTTTTAGAGGGTTTTGTAGATGCTGCTGCTTTTGCGGCACGCGCTGCAATAGGCGGTAGGGCGTTCCGCTCAGACGAGGGGAGTTCCGGTTCTCTTTTTCATCGGGCGCGCGGAAAAATCGCAAAATAAATTACATTTATACAAAATTCGCAAAATAGGTCTGGGATTCGGGTAAACGATGTAGTATAATCATAGTAATGTGTGACACAATTCGGTGATTGTGACAATCAATCATGCGGACCATCCAGAAGACTGGAAATCTATTTAGGAGGTACAAGAATGCAAAAGTTCAAACGTGTATTGGTAGCAAACCGCGGAGAGATCGCCATTCGTGTATTCCGGGCCTGCCGTGAGCTGGGCATCCGCAGCGTTGCCATCTATTCCGAAGAGGACAGAAGTTCCCTGTTCCGGACGCTGGCGGATGAATCCTATCAGATCGGCAAAGGCAAGTCTCCGGTGGACGCCTATCTGAGCATCGGTGAGATCATCGAGCTGGCAAAGGCGAAGGCGGTGGATGCCATCCACCCGGGTTACGGTTTCCTTGCGGAGAACCCGGACTTCGCGAAACAGTGCGAAGAGGCCGGCATCGAGTTCATCGGGCCGACGCATGAGATGATGGACGCGCTGGGGGACAAGATCCAGTCCAAGATTGTAGCTACCCAGGTGGGCGTTCCCACCATCCCCGGCGTGGAGAAGGCCGCTGAGAACGAGGAAGAAGTGCAGGAGTACGCCAAAGTCTGCGGCTATCCGCTGATTCTGAAGGCCTCCGCCGGCGGCGGCGGGCGCGGCATGCGCATTGTGCGCGACGAGAAGGATCTGCTGCAGGAGTACAGAAGCGCCCGGAGCGAGGCCAAGAAAGCGTTCGGCATCGACACGGTTTTTGTAGAGAAATATATCGAGAACCCCAAGCACATCGAGGTTCAGGTGCTGGGAGACAAATACGGCAATCTGGTTCACCTGTTCGAGCGCGACTGCTCTATCCAGCGCCGCCATCAGAAGGTGATCGAGTTCGGCCCGGCCCTCTGCCTGACCGAGGAGCAGCGCCGGACAATCTGCAGCGACGCGCTGAAGATCGCGGGCTCCGTCAAGTACCGCGGCGCCGGCACCGTGGAATTCCTGGTGGATTCCAGCGGGCAGCACTATTTTATCGAGATGAATCCCCGCATTCAGGTGGAGCACACCGTCTCGGAGATGATCACCGGCATCGACATCGTGCAGTCTCAGATCCTGGTGGCCGAGGGCTATCCCCTGAATTCCGAGGAGATCAACATTCAGTCGCAGGACGACATCAAAGCCAACGGCTATGCCATCCAGTGCCGTATCACCACCGAGGATCCGGCCAACAACTTCGCGCCGGATACGGGTGTCATCGACCTGTACCGCTCCAGCTCCGGAAACGGCATTCGCCTGGACGGCGGCAACGCGTTCACAGGCTCGGTGATCAGCCCCTACTATGACAGCCTGCTGGTCAAGGTCATCGCCCACGGGCGTACCTTCCAGGATGCCGTCAACAAGGCGCTGCGCGCCCTGAAAGAGACCAACATCAAGGGTGTCAAGACGAATATCAGTTTTCTCATGAACGTGCTCAACCATGAGGATTTCCGCAACGGCAGATGCGACACCAACTTCATCGCCAAGACGCCGGAACTGTTCACCGCGAACAAGAAAGGCGACAAAGAGCTGAAACTGCTGAAATTCCTCGGCGAGAAGGTTGTCAACGAGACGAAGGGCATCAAGCCCAAGTTCGACGTGCCGCGCGTCCCAACCGACTATGCGGTGCCGGACGATCTGAGCGGAACCAAGCAGTTCCTGGACGCCTACGGGCCGGAAGCGCTGGCCAAATGGGTGCTGAACCAGAAAAAACTGCTGCTGACCGACACCACCTTCCGCGACGCGCACCAGTCCCTGATGGCGACGCGCGTGCGCACGAGAGACATGCTGCGCGTGGCGGAGGCGACTTCCGTCATCGAGAAGGACGCCTTCTCCCTGGAAATGTGGGGCGGCGCGACGTTCGACGTGGCCTACCGCTATCTGAAGGAATCGCCGTGGGAGAGGCTGGACGTGCTGCGTGAGAAGATCCCGAACATTCTGTTCCAGATGCTGCTGCGCGGCGCCAACGCCGTCGGCTACAAGAATTATCCCGACAACGTCATCCGCGCCTTCGTCAAGGAGTCCGCGGACGCCGGCATCGACGTGTTCCGCATCTTCGACTCCCTGAACTGGCTCAAAGGCATGGAGATCGCCATCGACGAGACGCTAAAGCAGAACAAGGTCTGCGAAGCCTGCCTGTGCTACACCGGCGATATCATGGATGTCAAGCGCGACAAATATACCCTGCAGTACTATGTGAAGAAGGCCAAGGAGCTGGAGAAGACGGGCACGCACATCCTGGGCATCAAAGATATGTCCGGGCTGCTCAAGCCTGCGGCGGCCGCGCTCCTGGTGCGCACACTGAAGCAGGAGATCGGCATCCCGATCCATCTGCACACGCACGACACCACCGGCAACGGCGTGGCAACCGTGCTGGCGGCCAGCGAGGCGGGCGTCGATATCGCCGACTGCGCCATCAACGCCATGGCGGGCCTCACCAGCCAGCCGGCGCTGAACTCCATCGTGGCCGCGCTGGAGAACACAGAGCGCGAGACCGGGCTGTCCGTGGACGATCTGCAGAAGATCTCCGACTACTGGGCGGCCGTGCGGCCGGTGTACAACGGGTTTGAGTCCGGCCTGAAATCCACCAACGCCGAGATCTACAAGTACGAGATCCCCGGCGGGCAGTACTCCAACCTCAAAGCGCAGGTGGAGAGTTTCGGCCTCGGCCACAGGTTTGACGATGTGAAGAAGATGTACCGCGACGTCAACATGATGCTGGGCGACATTGTCAAGGTGACGCCGTCCTCCAAGGTGGTGGGCGATCTGACCATCTTCATGATTCAGAACGACCTGACGCCGGAGAATATCTATGAGAAAGCCAAGGGGATGGACTTCCCGGATTCTGTCGTCTCCTATTTTGAGGGCATGATGGGCCAGCCCGAGGGCGGGTTCCCGGAGGAGCTGCAGAAGCTGGTGCTGAAGGGCAGACCGGCCATCACCTGCCGGCCGGGCGAACTCCTGCCGCCGGATGACTTTGACGCCATCAAGAAGCATCTCGACGAAGAGTTCGGCATGGATGCCGACATGAAACAGGTCATGAGCTACTGCATGTACCCGAAAGTCTACGAGGATTATCTGGAAGCCAAGTTTGACAACGGAGAGTTTGTCCACATGGGCAGCGATGTGTTCTTCCACGGCATCTGCGAAGGGGAAACCGCGGAGATTGCGCTGAGCGAGGGCAAGATTCTGGTCACGAAGCTGGTGGAGATCCGCAAGCCGGACATGGAAGGGTTCCGCGAGCTGATCTTTGAAGTGAACGGCAACCGCCGCACGGTCAAGATTCTCGACAAGGCCGCGCAGTCCGTGGCCACCGTCGCCGCCACGGTGATGGCCGATGAGACGAATCCCAACGAGGTGGGCGCCAACATTCCCGGCACGCTGATCAAGTTCCTGGCCAAGGAGGGCGACGAGGTCAAGGAAAACGAGCCGATCGCCGTGCTGGAGGCCATGAAGATGGAGACGAACGTCCTGGCCACCGCCAGCGGAAAGATCAAGAAGTACAATGTCAAGGAAGGGCAGCAGGTCGTCGCGGGTGAACTGATCGCCGTGATCGAGTAGGATTCGCGGGGAGACGGAGCGCGCGGACGATCCCGAGATACAGAGAAAGGATAAAAAGAGGCGCTTGGGCGGCGCAAATCGCTGCCCGGGCGCCTCTTTTGGGTGCGAGGAGGGGGATCCAGGCGGAGCATGCTCCGGCGGAGGTGTTTGCTGCAGTCCCTGTTCGGAGAAGATTCTCCGGGCGGCCGGAGATCAGCGGCAGAAACGGCAGCGCCCGTCTGCATCCGGCGGATAGCGGTAGAAGGGGTGTCCGCAGACACTGCAGATTGCCTCCGCGCTCTCTGCCAGGACGGCGGGACTCTGCAGGAACTGTGCCGGCGTCAGAAAATCCTGCCACGCGAGTCCGCGCGGCAGGCAGACCTCGCGGCAGAGGTCGCAGCCGAGACAGAGCTCCGGCTGAAACAAGAGCTGCCGCACCGGTGCCGGTTTCGCTCCGTCGCCGCATTCCGCCGCGCGGCCGCCGCCGGTGTCGCGGAAGGAGAGCGCGCCGGTGGGGCAGAGCCGGCTGCAGGCGCCGCAGAAGGAGCAGGCGCTGCAGCCGAGCATGCGCCAAGGCAGCGCCTGCTCCTTCGATGCGGTGCGCGCGCCGGAAAGATAGAGCGCGCGCAGCGGCAGCCGCGCGGGAAAGAAGGACGCTCCGTGCACGTCCACGGCCGCGGCGGCTGCCGGCGCGGCCGCGCGCGTTTCTTCCGCGCGCACCGCATCCGCGTCCGCGGGCGGCGCCTGCAGCCGGACGATGAGCCGGTCCTCCGGGATGCCGAAGCGCGCCAGCTGTTGCGCCAGGCCCTGGGCGTACCAGCCTTCGGGGCACTGCCAGCACTGCGCCGGCGTGAGGTAGAGTGTGAGCCTGCCGTGGCGGTAGAGCAGGAACAGCAGCGCCTCCGGCGAAAACTGCCGCAGGCAGTTCAGCCGCAGCGCCTCCGGCGGCGCCTGGCGGTTCTCACGGCAGCAGATGGACAGGGGAGCCGGCGCGCGCGCCAGAAGCCGCGGGAGATCAATCTGAAAAACCTGCGTGGGGCAGACCGCGGCGCACTGCCCGCAGAGCGTGCAGGATGCGGCGGTCCAGTGTTCGTCCTGCCAGCGCAGCGCCTGTGCCGGGCAGAGTTTCTCGCAGAGATCGCAGTGCGTGCGGGGGCTCAGGCGGCGGAGACAGTTTGCGGAGCGGATGAAGAGTCTTCTGTCAGAATTCGCCTTCTGCGGCGCGTCCTGTTGCATCGAGGTCACATCCCTTTGGAAAAATTCGTTCCCTTTCATCATACACTGGGAAAGAAAAAAAGGGAATACGCCATTTTTGGCAGAATTGTATTTTAGTTTAGATTCGTATTTTAGCTTACATTCAGAGCGCTCTCGGAACAGCGAGGCGAGAGGACATATGCGAAGGGGCGTATTCTAGAGAAAACAAGGGTGAGATTATGGCGATCACGTTTCACGATTTGACGCTGTGTGACAAGGCGCTGGTCACACGGTACTTTCAGGCCGGACAGTACCAGAATTCGGAGTGCACCTTCACGAATCTCTTTATGTGGCGCGACTGCTACGCGGTGCAGTGGGCGCAGGCAGGAGATTTTCTGGTCATCCGGCCGCAGCAGCAGGATGCAAGCTGGATCCTGCCGCCCTACGGCGACTACCGGAGCGGCGATCTGCGGGGGGTGCTCTCGGAGTTGAAGGCGCATTTCGAGGCGCAGGGAAGGCCGCTGGTGCTGCGGGCGGTCACAGAACCTTTCGCGCGGGAACTGGAGCGCGTCTGCCCGGGGATGTTCCGCCTAGAGGAGGAGCGCGACCTGGAAGATTATCTCTATCGCGGCGACGATCTGCGGCAGCTCGCGGGCCGCAAATATCACGGCAAGCGCAACCACCTCAGTCTCTTCCACAGGACGTACCCGGATTTCCTCTATGAGCCGCTGACGGCGGAGATCCTCGACGAAGTCTGGGACTATGTGGAGCGCTGGTGCCGGCAGAAAGCCTGTGCCGGCAAGATGAGCGGCGGGCTGGACTGTGAGCGGCGCGCGATCCGCGAGGCGCTGGATTACTTCGAGCAGCTGGATTACGTGGGCGCGGTGATCCGCATCCGGGGGCGGATCGAGGCCTTCACCATGGGGGAGATGCTCAACCGCGACACGGTGGTTATCCATGTGGAGAAGGCGAACAGCGAAATCAACGGCCTCTACGCGGCCATCAACCAGGAATTTCTCCTGCGGCAGTGGCCGGACGCCGCTTTTGTCAACCGCGAGGAGGACACGGGGGATGCCGGGCTGCGCCAGGCGAAGCTCTCTTACCATCCGGTGTCGCTGGTGAAAAAATATAGGGCTGTTTGCGCGGATTGAGCCGGAAAGGCGGCGGATTGGGATGAGACAGGATATACGGGGGACAGAGCAGGCGGAATCCGTGTGCTGCCGCCTGCTCCGGGAGGAGGAGACAGCGCAGGTGAAGGCGCTGTGGAGCACCTGCTTTGCGGATCAGACGGCGTTTGTAGACTGGTACTTCGCGCAGTATTACCGTGCGGCGCGGACGCTCGGAATCTTCGCGGACGATCGGCTCCTAGCCTCCGCGCAGATGATCCCCTACCGCTTGCGGTTGCGGGGCGCGGAGGCGGATGCGGCCTACATCGTGGGGGTGGACACCGCGCCGGCCGCCCGCCACCGGGGCTATGCCCGCCGGCTCTTGGCGGCGTCCCTGGCGGCGGCGCGGGCGCGCGGGCAATCTGTGAGCCTTTTGATGCCGTTTGAAGGGCAGTTCTATTACCGTTACGGCTGGGCTTTCTGCTACTTTCACCAGCGCATCTGCACTTCTCCGCAGGAGCTGCGCTGTGCCGCCCGGCCCTGGGGAGAGATCCGGCAGACGCCGATTCGGGAGGCGCTGCCGGAGATGGAGCGCATCTATGCGCGCTTTGCGGCGCACTACCACGGGGCGGTTTGCCGCACGCCGCAGCACTGGCAGGATCTGGCGTCGGACTGGGAACTGGACCACGCGATCTGTTTTTTATCGCGTGTGGAAGGCGCGACGCGGGGCTACTGTGTCTGGGTGGCTCTGAAGGGCAAGATCCTGATTCAGGAGCTTGCGTGGGAGACGCCGGAGGTGAAGGCGGGCTTTCTGGAGTTTCTGCAGCGGAGCGTGCCGCCCGAACAGAGGCTCTGGCTGGAACTGCCGGAGGATGACAGCCTGGTGTTCCGTTTGGCGGCGGACAAGGAGGCCGCGGTGCGCTATCCCTTCCTGATGGCGCGCATTGTGGATGTCGCCTCCTGCCTCTCTGTGCTCCGCTACCCGCCGGATGTGCGGGAGGAATTGCGCCTTGCCGTGCGGGATCCCTTTGCCGAGTGGAACGACGGTGTCTTTTTGCTGCGCGTTGCGGACGGCGCCGCCGAGGTGCGGAAACTCCCGCGGGATGCGCCGGCGGACGCCTCGCTCTCGATCGACGCTCTGACGCAGCTGGTTTTTGGCGCCTGCGGCGCCGGCTGGCTCTCCCGGGAAGGATCCCTGGCAGCGTCGCCCGGAGCCGTGGCGCGCCTGGTGCGGATCTGGCCGCAGGAGAACAACTATATCAACGAGTATTACTGACGTGCGTCCGGGGAGACGGCTCCGCCGGGATTCTTTTGCCCGGGCGACGGATGCACGCCGGGAGTG
>CAZSHM010000047.1:0-9003 GCA_964606855.1 uncultured Peptococcaceae bacterium | reverse complement strand
AGAACAGCAAGAACCGTATCTTGATAGCGGCGCCTTGCCGGAGCCGTACCGCTTTGAATCACCATCCCGCAGTGCTTGTAGAGACCGGGTACCTGAACAATCCGGAAGATGAGAAACTCCTGGCGACAGACGCATACCGGCAAAAGCTGGCGGAAGGCATCTATCAGGGAATTCTGCAGTATCTGGGACAATTTTAGACGCTCGCGGAGTGTTCCGCATCGTTCGAAGGCATCTATCCGAAGATTCGGTAGTCTCTGCGGCAATTTTATACGGCGCGGGTTCCTCCGAGGTACAAAAAAGAGGGAGTAGCGGGCTGACCATTCAGCGCGGTACTCCCTCTTTTTATGCGTTTTTCAACAGGATTCGCTCGGATCGGTCGGGATGCGCAGGGCACCGCCCGCAGCGAGGGATCCGGGTGCGCCGCTTGGCGGGAACGGGAGCCCTGGCCGTGGGGAGAGGGGGGACGCCTATCTGCCGCACAGGATGCGCTCGATTAAAAACTCGATCTCCTCATACTCCCGCATCCCGGTGAACTTGTCGCACACTTTTCCGTCCCGGTAGAACAGAACTGTGGGAGTTCCCTGCAGCTTGAGGCGCCTGTAAAAATCCGCCTGCGCGTCGGCATCCACGGAACAGAACGCAAACGGCCTGCCGGCAAAGGTCTGCTCGATCTCCTCCATCAGCGGGTGCAGCTCCTGACAGATCGGACAGCTGTCCCGTGCGAACATCACCAGACCGGTCTGCTTTTCCTCCAGAAATTTCTCCCGAAAGGTTTCCTCTGTCAAAGACTCCATGATGCGATCACCTCAAAAAGTTTTCTTCAAATCAAAAGGGTTCTGCAAGGTTTTCTTCATTGTAGCACGCCGGGCGGATACAATACAATAGCCGCAGACATTTTCTTTTTCCCGCCGGTCTGCTATAATGGTTCTGTCAGACGCGGCGCAGCCCGCTTGAGCGCGGCGCGCATCACAGAGAGAAATGGGGGATCCGGGATGAAATGGTTACAACATCTTAGAACGATCAGCCGCCACAAAAGGCTGGTGATGGAGTATTGTTTTCGGGTAGGCCTCTACCGGCAGGGACTTCTGCACGATCTCTCCAAATTCAGTCCGACAGAGTTTCTCGCCGGCGCCCGCTATTATCAGGGGAACCGCAGCCCCAACGACGCGGAGCGGAAGGACAAGGGATACAGCGCGGCATGGCTGCATCACAAGGGGCGCAACAAGCATCATCTGGAGTATTGGATCGATTACAGCGCCGACGGGGACCACACGCTGGCGGGCAACCGGATGCCGGAGCGCTATGTGGTGGAGATGTTCTGCGACCGCGTGGCCGCCAGCAAGGTCTACCGCGGCGCGCAGTACCGCGACTGCGACCCGTATCTCTACTATGCGCGCTCCAAGCCCGCCTATCTGATGCATCCGGACTCACAGGCGCTGCTCGAACAGCTGTTGGTACTCCTGCGCGACCGGGGCGAGGACGCGGCGTTCGCCTACATCCGCGA
Source organism: uncultured Peptococcaceae bacterium (assembly GCA_964606855.1). GTDB lineage: Bacteria > Bacillota > Peptococcia > Peptococcales > Peptococcaceae > UBA7185. The sequence continues at coordinate 7,499 of CAZSHM010000047.1, read as the reverse complement.
AGCGGTCTTGGGAAATAAAAAGAAAAACGCCAAAAAATCTTAAAAGATTCTTGACTATTTTGTTTTGATTGGATAGAATTGTACCAGGATTTTTAGTAAATCGCGAAAAAAAACAAAAGGATTTGGTAAAAGGGGTTGTAGTTATGGAAAACCTGAAGCGTTTGCCGGACAGTGAACTGAGATTGATGATGATCATCTGGGATGCGGGGGAGCCGGTTGCCTCCCCGTATATCCTGGATAAACTGGTGGGAGAAAAATCCTGGGCCAAAACGACGGTGCTGAATTTTCTCTCCCGTCTGGTAGATCGGGGCTTTCTGACGACAGAGAAGCGCGGTCGTTTCCACTATTTTTCTCCTGCGGTGTCGAAGCAAGACTATCTGCAGATGGAGAGCTGCTCCTTTTTGCAGCGCGTGCATCACGGCTCCCTGAAAAGCCTGGTCGCCTCTCTCTATGAGGGAGAGGGGATCGACGCGGACGATTTGCGGGAATTGCGCCGGTACCTGGACGAGATTGCCGCGCAGGAATAAAGAATCCGTTGTTTCAGCATATCTGCTGCAGGCCTGCTTTGTCCGGGCCTGTTTGTCTCTGGGGAAATTTTTCTGTATGAAACGTGCGTTCGCGGCGGATGGCGGCATCTGCTTCTTTTTCATGCCTTAAACAATGCGGGCGCGCGCCGGAGGAGGGGTGCTCCGTGGCGGTCTACTATATGTATGTGCTGCTGTGCGCGGACGGGACACTCTACACGGGCAGCACCGATAATCTGGTGCGCCGCCTGCGCGCGCACAACAGCGGGCGGGGAGCCAAATACACCAGAAGCCGGCGCCCGGTACGGCTGGTATGGTGGGAGAAATATCCCTCCAAAGCGCAGGCGATGCGCCGCGAGGCGCTGGTCAAGGGCTGGAGCCGGGAGCAGAAACTCCGGCTTCTGCCCGGGGAAGTGCTGGCGGCGGAGGCTGCGGGGCGTGCGGCGCCTCCCGCGGCATCCGGCTCCGATTCTGACTGCATAGATAGAACAAAGGGGAGGTTGCCTTGAAAAAATTAATCGTCATAGATGGAAACAGCCTGGCCAATCGGGCCTTTTACGCCATCCCGATCCTGAGCAATTCCCAGGGCGTCATCACGAATGCCGTCTACGGATTCACCAACATGCTGACGCACATCATCCGCCGGGAGCAGCCGGACTATCTGGCGGTCGCGTTCGATGTGAGCCGGAAGGTGTTCCGCCATGCGCGGTATCCGGAGTACAAGGCGCAGCGCAAGGGAATGCCGGAGGAACTGCGCGGGCAGATGGATCTGATCAAGGAAGTGCTGCGGGCCATGCGCGTGGCCATCTGTGAGATGGAAGGCTACGAGGGCGATGATATCATCGGCACGATGGTGCGCTGGGCGGAGCAGCGGGACATTTCCAGCACCATTGTCACGGGGGACAAGGACAGCCTGCAGCTGCTGAGCGAGCGGACGCAGGTCTACCTGACGCGCCGCGGAATCAGTGAGCTGGACAAATTCGATCCGGCCGTGCTGCGGGAGACGTACGATCTGGCCCCGGACCAGATCCGAGACCTGAAAGGGCTGATGGGCGATGCCTCCGACAACATTCCCGGCGTCCCGGGGGTGGGGGAGAAGACAGCGCTGAAGCTCCTGCACCAGTACGGCACGCTGGAGGAGATCTATGCGCATCTGGAGGATTTTGCTGGGAAAAAGCTGGGGGAAAAACTGCGGGAGTACCGGGATCAGGCTTTTCTGAGCAAGGAACTGGCCACGATCTTCTGCCAGGTGCCGCTGGAGTTCCGCGAAGAGGATCTGGCGCTGCGGGCGTTTGACGTGGACGCGCTCCTGGAGATCTATCAGCGGCTGGAGCTGCGCGCCCTGGCGAAGGATCTGCTGAGCCACGCGCCTGTCGCCCAGACGGAGGAGGAGCCGGAGGAGAGCGAGGCGCAGGACGGGATCGCCCCGGGGCGCGTGATTCAGGATCCCGCGGAACTGACAGAACTGGTGCGGGGCGAGACACCGTGTACGCTCACCCTCTATCTGGAGACGGATGCGGGGCAGGGCGGCGCGGTGACAGCCATCGGCCTGATGCCGGATCTCCGGCCGATGCTGGTAAAATGCGGCGCGGATTTCGGCGCCTTTGTCAAACCGCTCCTGCCGTGGCTGAATGCGGAGAATGTCGCGCTGATCACGGACGACGGGAAAAAACTCTACCGCGCGCTGATGCGGGAACAATTGGATGCCTCCACGCCTGTCCTGGACGTGAAACTGGCTGCTTATCTGCTCGATCCGGAGCGCAAGGATCTCGCGGATGCGGACACGCTGCTGCGCGGGGAATTGCATCTCGATTTGCCGGAGGAGGGCGAGGCGCGCATGTACGAGCGCCTGAAAGGATTGTACCGCCTGAGCGCCTCGGTCGTGGAGAAACTGGAAAAAGACGGGTTGATGCCCCTCTATCTGGAGGTGGAGATGCCGCTGATCAAGATCCTGGCCGCGATGGAGCACGAGGGCGTGGCCATTGACACTGCCTGTCTGGAGGAGCTGGGGCGCACGTTCTCCGCGCGCATCGAGAAGATTGCGGAAGCGCTCTATGCCGCGGCGGGGGAGCGGTTCAATCTCAATTCCTCCAAGCAGCTGGGGGTGATTCTCTTTGAGAAGATGGGGCTCCCGGTGCTCAAAAAGACCAAGACAGGCTACTCCACCGACGCGGAGGTTCTGGAAGCGCTGGCGGAGGAGAACGATTTTGTGCGCGGCGTCCTGGCCTACAGACAGTTGAGCAAGCTCAACTCAACCTATGTGGAGGGGATCCTAAAGCTGCGGAATCCGCAGACGGGACGCATCCACACCACCTTTCAGCAGACGGTTACCGCCACGGGGCGCCTGAGCAGCACGGAACCCAATTTGCAGAACATCCCCGTCCGGACGGAGGAGGGCAGGCGCATCCGCAAAGCCTTTGTGCCCGCCAAGGCGGGCAATGTGCTGGTGTCGGCGGACTACTCCCAGATAGAGCTGCGCGTTCTGGCGCATATGTCCCAGGATCCGGTGCTCCTGGAGAGTTTCCAAAAGGGGGAGGACATCCACCGCCGCACCGCCTCCGAGGTGTTCGGCGTCCCCATGGACGCGGTCACGGCGGAGATGCGCCGGAATGCCAAGGCGGTCAACTTCGGCATTATCTACGGGCAGACGGATTTCGGTCTGAGCAAGGAACTCGGCATCAGCCGCAAAAATGCGCGGGCGTATATCGACAGCTATTTTGCGCGATACAGCGGCGTCAAGCGCTGGATTGAGCAGACAATCCAGGACACGCGGCTCTCCGGCGTGAGCACGACGCTGAAAGGGCGGCGCCGCTACATCAAGGATATCCACAGCAAAAACCGCAATCTGCGCAGTTTTGCCGAGCGCACCGCGATCAACACGCCGATCCAGGGATCCGCGGCCGACATCATCAAGATCGCCATGGTGAATGTGGCGCGGGAACTGGAGGCGCACGAGTTCAAAGCCAAGATGCTCCTGCAGGTGCACGATGAACTGATCTTCGAGGCGCCGCCGCGGGAGATTTCCCGTCTGATTCTGCTCCTGCACGCGGCGATGGAGCACGCCGTGTCGCTGGATGTGCCTTTAAAGATCGATGTCAGTGTCGGGTTCAACTGGCATGACATGGAGCAGGTGTGAGAGATTCGGCCGGCGCGGGCCGGCGCTCGCGCGCGGAGGGAGGAGAAACGTATGGCGGAGAGGGAAGTGCGGGTCATCGGGCTGACGGGCGGCATCGCCTGCGGAAAATCGACCGTCAGTGCTCATCTGCGGCGGCGCGGGCTGACGGTGGTGGACGCGGATCTGGTGGCGCGGGAGCTGACGGCGCCGGGCACCGAGGGGCTGCGGCAAATCAAAGAAACCTTCGGCTGGCAGTATGTCTGTCCCGACGGCACGCTGGACCGCAAGCGCCTGGGGGAGAAAGTCTTCGCGGAGCCTGAGGCGTTGGAACGGCTGAACGCCATCATGACGCCGCTCCTGCGCGCGGAGCTCTCCCGGCAGCTCGCGGCGGCCGAACCGCCGGTGGTGCTGGACGCGGCGCTGCTCCTGGAGAACGCGGCCTACCGCGATCTCGTGGATTGCGTGTGGGTGGTGACCGCTTCGCCGGAGCACCAGCTGGAGCGGCTGATGGCGCGCAACCGCTACAGCCGCCGGCAAGCGGAGGCGCGCATTTCCGCGCAGATGCCCGAGGCGGTGCGGCTGGCGCAGGCGGATGCGGTGATCGACAACAATGGCACCGTGGAGGAGACCTGCGCGGGCGTGGACGCGCTTCTGGCGCGTCTGCGCCTGCGCGCGTGATGCGGAATGTGCCTCGCGGAGGCAGCGCGGCGGACAGGCGCGGGCCGCGGCGTCCGGCGCCTGTATAAGCCGTTTGAGGGGCTGGGATCGCGCGGAGGGCGCTGGATTTGTCGCCTGTCGGGATGCGGGGACCGCGCGGCGCGGATTTTGTCCCGCCGCGCGGGATTTCTGCGGGAGAAGCGCATTTTTTGGGACGCGGAGCGCGCCCTTCCGCGCGGACTGTGACGGATCCGGTCGAGAGGCGCTGCTTGCGGAAATCCGCGCGCTGTGCTATGGTAGAGTTGGGGTTGGGCGGACAGCACACAGCCTGTCGCGGCGGTTCCTGCGGAACTGCGGCGCGGATTGCGCGTGAAGCCGAACCGGAAGAATATCGGCCATGGGCGGAGAAAAGGGTTGAGAGAATGCAGAGGGGAGAGGAGAGCGGTGAAACGAATACTGAAGCGCCTGGTGTGGTTGGCCGCGGCGGTCGGCGCGGCGCTGTTCCTGGTGTTCGCGGTGGCGGACCATCCGGGAGAGAAAAAACAGGACGCCTGGCAGGAAGCGCGCACGGGTGCGGACGGGGCGGCATCGGATCCGTCGGAGGAGTTCTTCGCGGAGGAGAGCGCGGACGGGGCGGAGGACGCGGAGGAAGTCGTTGTCCATGTGGCCGGCGCGGTCGAGCAGCCCGGTGTCTACCGGATGCAGGAGGGGCAGCGCGTGGAGGATGCGGTGCGGGCGGCGAGTCCGGACGCGGATGCGGATGTCGACGCGCTGAACCGGGCGGCGGTGCTGACCGACGGCCAGAAAATTGTAGTGCCCTCGCAGGAGGAGACGGCGGCCGTGGAGGAGGATCCGCTGGTGGATCTGAACCGCGCCGACCTGGAAGAGCTGATGTCGCTCCCGGGCATCGGCGAGGTGAAGGCGCAGGCGATCATCGACCATCGCGAGAGTGAGGGGCCGTTCGGCCGGATCGAGGACCTGCAAAAGGTCAGCGGCATCGGAGAAGCGCTGTTTGAGCGCGTGAAAAGTCTGATAAAAATCTAAAAAAAGGTTGACACGCCCGGGGTGCACTGCTATAATAAACTCCTGTCAGCGGTTTCAGGCGACATAGCCAAGTGGTAAGGCAGAGGACTGCAAATCCTTCACCTCCAGTTCGAGTCTGGATGTCGCCTCCATGCCGGAGTGGCGGAATTGGCAGACGCACAGGACTTAAAATCCTGCGAAGGTAAAACTTCATACCGGTTCGAGCCCGGTCTCCGGCAGCCAGCAGCCAAGAGAAGTGCAGAAAACCTGTCAGCAAGGCATGTTTCCTGCGCTTTTATTTTTTGCCGTTTTGCCTGCCGCTTGAGCCTGCCTGCTTTTCTCTCTGCGCGCAGGCATCGCGGCGCGACCCCGCCTGTTGGATCGATCCGACGGCTATGCGCGTCCGTCCTTCGGCGGGAGCGGAACGGCCCGGATTGACTGTGCCCGGATTGTGTTTTCCGGAATCGTGGCGCCTGTCGCGGGTGCATGAATGCGGAACAGAAAGAGCGCGGAGTGAGACGAGGCTCGCGGCGGTATCCCCGCGAGCCTCTGTTTGGCTACGAGCTGAGTTTTTGGTACAGGCGCATCAGTTCCGCGACACACTGGCTCTCGGTGAAGTTTTTGACGGGGAAGCCGTACGCGGCCATCACGGCGCGGTCGTTGTCCTGGTGCGCTCTGCGCAGCTCCGGCGGCATGGTCAGCTCGTCGTACAAGTCGGCAAGGCTGGCGTCCGGGTAGAGGTCGCGTGCGTCGAGGATAGCCTGCGCGGTCTGCTCGATGCGGACTTTCTGCGCGTCGGCAGGGGAGGGCCAGGGGAAGTTGTTGTAGACAATATCCTTGGAATAGCGATAATCGCTTTTTAATCTTCCGCAAACCGCACGCATCCACGCCATATGGACGTTGGAGGTCAGCACGCCGAAGTGGTAGAGGGTGGCGTCGGGAATAATCAGAGCGGCATCAGAAGCAATCACATCTTTTTTCATAAAGCCCATTGGAACATAGCGCCGATTTTCAGAAGATACTCTTGGTACCATAATATAATCTGTCTCTGGTTGAGCAATTTGGCAGAATACCGTTGGCGTTTCAGCAAATTTTCTGGTTGCGGCAGCCTTGCTCGAAGCTCTAAAATTGCGAACCTTTTCAACCCTGCATAGAACCTCTTTATTGGCGCGAATCTCCGATGGCGTTACGCCAACTAGCCAAAGACAATATCGCTTTTTTCGGTTGATAAATTCTTCCGCCCCCAGATAAAGCCGAATCCATTTCTCTGCCGCAGGCTCTTTTTTAATCAATTCGTTTTTTTCTTCCTCGGTTAAAATGAATCCGCCTCCGTCTCTAGGCATGTTTCCGAAGCGCATTTTTGGAACATTGCAAAGTGGTGTGCTCCGATATTCCACAAAAACATTTTCTGCATTCACGAGATACCCATTGATATTATCGACAATTTGAGGTCGTCCATCGGAGTAAATCGTTTTTGGCACCTTGTTTGGGGCGCTGCTAAACCCCACAATCACACAGTGCACATGCGCTTTGATTTTCGCCTCGCTGTCCCAACGAAAGGTTCTGTGCGCAAAGTCAATATGCATTCCCATATCAAACAGAGGTTTCCAAACTGCGGTTACGGACTGCCCCTGACATATAGAATTGGTCGCTACGAGTGCACATCGGATTTCTGTATTCTGAATCGTCCTTGCGCTCTTGACAAACCACCCCGCAACATAATCCGTTTCACCAACCTGAGGACATTCTGGGAAAACGTTCTCTAACTCTTTATGCTGAACAGGCGTCATCATCATACCGCCCACAAACGGCGGATTTCCCATGATATAGCACAGCTTCTCTTTCGGCACTACAGAGTCCCAGTCCATCCGCAGCGCATTTCCCTCCACGATATGCGCGTTGGTCTTGAGGGGCAGAAAATCGAGGTGCAGGAGCACAAGGCTCTCGGTCTCCTCCAGCATCTGACTCTCCGCGATCCAGAGCGCGGTCTTTGCGACGGTCACGGCAAAATCGTTGATCTCGATGCCGTAGAACTGCTCGATGGACACCCGAATCGGATTGTACGCCTCGGAGCCGAACGCAATCTGCCCGCCGGCAAGCATCGCGATCACTTCGTTTTCCAACCGCCGCAGGCTCAGGTACGTCTCGGTCAAAAAATTTCCACTCCCGCACGCAGGATC
>CAZSHM010000046.1:0-9516 GCA_964606855.1 uncultured Peptococcaceae bacterium | reverse complement strand
GTTTCATAGCCGACAGACGGCCCCTTCGCATCCGCGTTTTCCCGGTATTTCGTCGGAAAACGCCTGTCCTGCGGAACGCAAGGCGAATCTGCCGCCCGGACAAGAAAACGATATTAGGTTTTTTTATAGATTTTTGTCAGATTCTCCCTCGGAGAGGTTGCATTTTCCTCTCCGGCGTTGTATACTAGAGAAAGCGAGTTGTATCATAACAGAAGAAACTGTTATGATACAGAAGGAGGTTTCACGCCGGCAGGCGTTGCGGTTTCTGTTTTCCCCGGGGCGGCGGACCGACTGTGCCGCGGGCGAGGGCATTTTCTCAGGAGGTGTTGTTTATCGTGTTAGGAGCAGATATCCTGCTGCATTGTCTGGAGGCGCAGGGCGTGAACGTGGTGTTCGGTCTGCCCGGCGGAGTGGTGATTCCGCTATATGACAGGCTGAAGTATTTTCCCAACATCAAGCATATTCTCACGCGCCACGAACAGGGCGCGGCCCATGCGGCCGACGGCTATGCGCGGGCGACGGGCAAGGTGGGCGTGTGCTTTGCCACCTCGGGACCCGGGGCGACGAATCTGGTCACGGGCATCGCCACGGCGAATATGGACTCCGTGCCGATGGTCTGCATCATGGGGCAGGTCGTCAAGGAACTCCTGGGCAAGGACGGGTTCCAGGAGGCGCACATGACGGGCATCTGCCAGTCGATCTCAAAGCATACCTATGCCGTCACCGACGCGGCGCAGCTGCCCAACGTGGTGGCGGAGGCTTTCTTTGTGGCCAAGGCGGGGCGCCCCGGCCCGGTGGTGATCGACATTCCAAAGGATGTCTTCGTGCAGGACGTGCGCACTCCGTGGGACAACGGCGTGGTGCGCAGCCGCATCCAGGTCAAGTTTAAGCCCTGCAAGGTGACAAAGGAGCAGGTGGAGAAGGTCGTGGGCTTCCTCGAGGTGGCGGAGCGCCCGGTGCTCGTGGTGGGCGGCGGGGTCAACAACCGGCTAGAAAACCGCGAGGTGCTCTATGACATCGCGCAGAAGGCGGATTTGCCCGTCTCCACCACGCTGATGGGCCGCGGCGTTTTCCCCGATCAAAACCGCTACGACCTGGGCATGCCCGGAATGCACGGCACGGTGGCCGCCAACTACGCCATCCAGCACTGCGACTGTCTGCTGGCGGTGGGCATGCGGTTCGATGACCGCGTGACCAGCAACGTCAGCAGTTTCGCCCCAAACGCCAGGACGATCATCCATGTGGATATTGACCCGGCGGAGATCGGCAAGACGGTGGCGGTGCAGTATCCGCTGGTGGCGGACAGCGCGGATTTCCTCGACGCGCTGGAGGCGGCGCTTCCCCGGATGCACCACGCCGCCTGGATCGACGAGGTGCAGGCGCACCGCTACGAAGTGCAGTCTCCGGCGGGCAGTGTGCTGCCGCCCAAGGAGACCTATCAGTTTATCGACCGCTGTGTGGACGCGGACACAATTGTGGTCACGGATGTCGGCCAGCATCAGATGTGGGCGGCGCTCTACCTGAACACCGCCGGCTGCAGGCAGTTCATCACCTCCGGCGGGCTGGGCACGATGGGATTCGGTTTCCCGGCGGCCATCGGCGCGCAGTTCGGCTTCCCGGAGCGCAACGTGATCCTGATCACCGGAGACGGAAGTTTCCAGATGAATATGCAGGAGCTGGCGATCATGAAGAAATTCCGCCTGCCGATCAAGATCTGTCTCATGAACAACGGTTATCTGGGCATGGTGCACCAGTGGCAGAAGCTGTTCTACAATGAGAACTACTCGGAGACGATCCTGGACTCCGCGCCGGACTGGAGCAAGCTCGCAGAAGCTTACGGCATCCGGTACCTGCGCATCGACACGCTGGCGCAGTGCGACGAGCAGCTGACGGCGGCGCTCACCGGCAGGGAAGGCTGGCTGATCGATTTCCGCATCGACGGCGACGCCGACGTCTATCCAATGGTACCGGCCGGCAAGGGGCTGGACGATATTTTAGTGGGGGAGTAAAGCGATGAAGCATAAGTTAGCAGTATTGGTGGAAAACAATCCCGGCGTGCTGGCCAAAGTGTCCAACCTGTTCTCCAGACGGGGCTACAATATCGACAGCCTGGTCGTCAGCGACACCGAGGACAAGACGATTTCCCGCATGACCATCGTCGTGGACGGCGATGAAAAGATCATCGAGCAGGTGACCAAGCAGCTGCACAAGCTGGTGGACGTCATCAAGGTCAACGATCTGACCAACGACGACACGGTCTGCCGGCAGCTGCTCCTGGTGCGTGTGGCGGCGGACCGCGACACGCGCGGGGAAATCATTCAGCTGATGGATATCTTCCGCGCGCGGATCATCGATATCGGCCGCCGCTCGCTGATCATCGAGGCAACCGGCGACGAGTCCAAGATCGATGCCATCCTGAAGTCGCTGCAGCCCTTCGGCATCCAGGAGATCGTGAAAACCGGCATCTCGGCCATGGTGCGCAGCCCCAAGGACAAGTAGGCGGCATTCCCACAGACGGACCCGCGGGGGCGATGCGCCCCGCGTCCCGGATAAAGGCAAGGTTTCCCAATTCAATCTAAAAATTTAGGAGGAAAAGAAAATGGCAGTTATGTATTATGATCAGGACGCAAATCTCGAATATCTCAACGGCAAAACCATCGCCGTCATCGGCTACGGCAGCCAGGGCCATGCCCAGGCGCAGAACCTGCGCGACTCCGGCATGAATGTGATCGTCGGACTGCGCAAGGACAGCAAGAGCTGGAGCAAGGCGGAGGAGGACGGCCTGCGCGTGATGACCGTGGCGGAGGCCGCGGAGGCCGCGGACATCATTCATCTGCTGATCCCGGACGAAAAGCAGGCGGAAGTCTATCGCGAGGAGATCGCGCCGCACATGACCGCCGGAAAAGCGCTTGGCTTCTCCCACGGCTTTAACATCCACTTCAAGCAGATTCTCCCTCCGGCCGATGTGGACGTTTTCATGGTCGCCCCGAAATCCCCCGGGCACAGCTTCCGCAAGGCCTTCCAGCAGGGGACCGGCGTACCGGGACTGGTGGCGGTCGAGCAGGATGCCACCGGCAACTGCAAGAACATCGCCCTGGCCTTCGCCAAGGGTGTCGGCTGCACCAGAGCCGGCGTGCTGGAAACCACCTTCAAAGAAGAGACCGAGACAGACCTCTTCGGTGAGCAGGCAGTCCTCTGCGGCGGCATCAGCGCGCTGGTGCAGGCAGGCTTTGAGACACTGGTGGAGGCCGGTTATCAGCCGGAGAGCGCATACTTTGAGTGCTTCCATGAACTGAAACTGATCGTCGATCTGATGTATGTGGGCGGCCTGGAATACATGCGCTACTCCATCAGCGATACCGCGGAGTACGGCGACTATGTCAGCGGTCCGCGCATCATCACCGCGGAGACAAAGAAAGAGATGCGGCGCATCCTGGACGAGATCCAGAACGGTGTGTTCGCTAAGAACTGGATCCTGGAGAACCAGGCGGGACGCCCGTCCTTCAACCGCATGCGGGCGATCGGCGCGCAGCACCCGGTGGAGATCGTTGGCAAGGAACTGAGAAGCAAGATGCCTTGGCTGCAGAAATAATCGAGAGAATGTATCGCAGACATCCCGGCTTTTTGCACCCTGGGATTCTCTCCCTGCCGGCTTTCCAAATCTCCGGCAGGGAGGAGGACGGGGGAAGGATGCCCCGGAAACGTCCGCCCGAAGCGCTCGGCGCGGACGTTTCGGAGCCACGGGACTTTTCCGATTTTTGGCAGGCAAAAATGCGGGAGAATCAGCAGTTTACAACGAGAAAAGACAGAGGTGAAAGCAATGCAGCTTAACGGAGCACAGATCCTGATCGAGGCGCTGCGGGCGCAGGGCGTGGACACGATCTTCGGATATCCGGGCGGAGCGGTGCTGGAAATCTACGACGCCATCAAAAAGAGCGACATCCGCCATGTGCTGGTGCGCAACGAGCAGGGCGGCGCGCACGCCGCCAGCGGATACGCCCGCGCCACGGGCAAGGTCGGTGTCTGCCTGGCGACCTCCGGCCCCGGGGCGACGAACCTGGTGACGGGCATCGCGACCGCCTACATGGATTCCGTCCCCATCGTCGCGTTCACAGGACAGGTGTCCCGCAACATGATCGGCACCGACGCCTTCCAGGAGATCGACATCACGGGGATCACCGCGCCCATCACCAAGCACAATTATCTGGTGCAGCATGTGGAGGATCTGCCGCGCATCATCGCGGAGGCCTTCTACATCGCGCGCACGGGCCGTCCCGGCCCGGTGCTCATCGACATCCCGCGGGATGTCTCCCAGAGTGTGACAGAGTATGTGCCGGTGACGGAGGTGGACATCCGCGGCTACAAGCCCACGGTGGCCGGCCATATGGGCATGGTCAAGCGCGCCGTGAAGACGATCAAGGCCGCCCATCATCTGGTCATCTGTGTCGGCGGCGGCGTCGTCGCCAGCAATTCGACCGAGGAGGTGCGCAAACTCGCGCATCTGAAGAACGCCACCGTGGTGGCGACGATGATGGGATTGTCGGGCTATCCCGCCGATGAGGAGCGCTTCCTTGGGATGCTGGGCACCTACGGCAACGCGGGCGCCAACCTGGCCGTGCAGAGCTGCGACTGCCTGCTGGCGCTGGGAATGCGCTTTGACGACCGTGTGATCAGCACCGCGGCGAGCTTTGCGCCCAACGCCGAGATCATCCATGTGGACGTGGATCCGGCGGAGATCGGCAAGAACGTGGAGGTCAACATCCCCATCGTCGGGGATCTGCGTGCGGTGCTGCGGGATCTGAATGCGCAGTTGGAAAAGCAGCAGGATCTGGTCGTCTGCCAGAGTCTCTATCCGCGTATCCCGCTGCCGGTTCCGGAGGGGCTCAGTGTGCCGTGGACGATGCGCCTGGTGGAGTCCCTGGTGGATCCGGATCACACCATCGTCACCACGGATGTGGGGCAGCACCAGGTTTGGACCGCGAACAGCTACAGTTTCCGCACCCCGCGCAAGTTCATCAGCTCCGGGGGCCTGGGCACCATGGGCTACGGCATCCCCGCGGCGGTGGGCGCGCAGATCGCCTGTCCGGATAATCTGGTCATCGCGGTGACCGGCGACGGCAGCTTCCAGATGTGCATGCACGAGCTGGGCACGATCCTGGAGCAGGGGCTGCCCATCAAGATTCTGGTGTTCAACAATCATGTGCTGGGCATGGTGCGGCAGCTGCAGTACCACTACATCGGCCAGCGCTACAGTGGCGTCGAGTTCTCCAAGACGCTCAACTTTATGGATCTGGCGCGGGCTTACGGCGCGGCGGGCTACCAGATCACGACGCAGGAGGAGGCGCCTGCGGTGCTCAAGGAGGCGTTCGCCAACGGGCGCTTCTCCATCATCGAGGTCGCTATCGATCGCGACGACCTGTGCCTGCCCATCGTGCTGGGCGGGCATAGCCTGGACGATATGGTCACCGAGCCTTGAGCGACTGCCTTTGCGTGATCAAACCGTGTTCGCAGGCGCGTCTGCGAACCGTTCACGGACAGCCATATCCGCGAGAGCGGATGTGGCTGTTTTGCGGTGCGAGGAACAAGATACGGAGGGATCGGCATGGAATATCGGGAAGCCTTAAATCGAGGGATGGAGGCCAAGAATGACGAGCGCTTCGACGAGGCGCTGGAATGGTTCGGCAAGGCCGTCGAGCTGGACTGGAAACAGCCGCAGGCCTACTTTTACCGCGCCAACATCTACAACCACAGTCTCCGGGAGTACGACAAGGCATTGGAGGATTACAACCGCGCCATCGCGCTAAAGGCGGATGACGAGGGATACTACTACAACCGGGCGCTGCTGTATCTCAACCGGGGGGATACGGAGCGGGCGCTGGAGGATTACGACGCGGCGCTCCGGATCAATCCGGAGTATGCCCTGGCGATCTGGGACAAGGCGCTGATCGAGATGGATCTGGAGGAGTTTGACGCGGCGCGGGCAGGCTTGGAGCGGGTGCTGGAGCTCTCGCCGTATTCGGCTTCCATCGTGTACAAGGATCTGGGGAACCTCTACTACAAGACGGAGGAATGGGACAAGGCCCTGGAGGCCTTCAACCGGTCTCTGGCGCTGGATCCGTATTATACCTACGCCTACAAAGGGCGCGGCAGCCTCTACACCGCTCTGGGTCGGTATGACGAGGCGGAGGCCGATTTGCGCAAAGCCCTGGAGTATGCCCCCGAGGATCCGGATGCCCTGCAGCGCCTGGAGTTTTTGCGCCACAAGCGGGGCGAGCGGTAAAGCGAAATGAGAAGAGGGGAATCCGGCCGTTGACAATCCGGAAGGAATTCTCCGCCCGCGGCCATGCGGCGGCAGAGCGAGCTTAACCCTGCGTCAGCAAGCGGGGCGCGGACAGCCTTGGACGGCCGTTCGCGTCCCGATCTCGCTGCACGCGGGGTTTTTTGTGCGGCGGACGGCAGCGAGACGCACAGTCGCTTCCCTCGAAAACACAAGTGGAAAAAGTGGTATTTTTTTCCTTGTGCATTCTGCGGAAAAGGCTTATAATGATTCCGTCAGCTGGATCGGCAAAAATTATCCGAAGGAGGTTTCCAATCATCAAAAACAAAAATCGTGGTGGCGTCAGTATTATTCCCCTGGGCGGATTGGGTGAAATCGGGAAGAATATGACGGCAATCAAATGCAACAATGAAATTCTGATCATCGACGCGGGCCTGGAGTTCCCCGAGGAGGAACTGCTGGGGATTGACATTGTGATCCCGGACATCACATATCTGATCGAGAACCGCTCCATGGTCAAGGGCGTCGTGATCACCCACGGACACGAGGATCACATCGGCGGGCTGCCCTATCTTCTGCGGGAACTGGATATTCCCGTCTACAGTATGCGGCTCACGATCGGTCTGATCGAGTCCAAACTGAAAGAGACAACCTTCGTCAACGCGCCGCGGCTCCATGTGGTGAAACCGCGGCAGGAGTTCAAGGTGGGATCGTTCCGTGTGGAACTGGTGCGCACCTGCCACAGCATCCCCGACTCGGTGGCGGTGGCGGTGCACACGCCTTACGGGATCATCTTCCATTCGGGCGACTTTAAATTTGATCAGACGCCGGTGGACGGACACCCAATCGACTACCAGCGCATCGCGGAATTCGGCAGCCAGGGCGTGCTGGCCTTTCTATCCGACAGCACAAATGTAGAGCGCCCCGGATACAGCACCTCGGAAAAGTCCGTGGGCGAAAATTTCGATACGCTGTTTCGCGCGGCAGAAGGGCGCATCGTGGTGGCGACGTTCGCCTCCAATGTGCACCGCATCCAGCAGGTGATCAACGCCGCCTGTCAGTACGGGCGCAAGGTCGCCATCGCCGGGCGCAGCATGGTCAATATCGCGGAGGTGTCGCAGGAGCTTGGCTATCTCAATGTGCCGGACGGCACGCTGATCGAGCTGGATGAGCTGGATCAGTACCCGCGCAATGAGATTGTTCTGCTGACAACCGGCAGCCAGGGGGAGCCGATGTCGGCCCTGACACGCATGGCGATGTCGGATCACCGCCAGGTGCAGATCGAGGCGGGCGATACGGTGATTCTCTCCGCCTCCCCGATTCCGGGCAACGAGAAACTGGTCTCCCGCGTCATCGATATGCTCTACCGGCAGGGCGCGCGCGTGATCGCCGGCGCCGGCAACGGGGTGCACTCCTCCGGCCATGCCTGCCGGGAGGAGTTGAAAATGATGCTCAATCTGGTAAAGCCCAAGTACTTCATTCCGGTGCACGGCGAATACCGTATGCTCGTCAAGCACAAGCAGCTGGCAATGGAAGTGGGGATGCCGGAGGAGAACATCTTTATCGCGGAAAACGGCAACGTCATCGAGCTGAGCGAGCAAAAGGGCGCGATCAGCGGGAAGGTGACCTCCGGCCGGGTGCTCATCGACGGCCTAGGTGTGGGCGACGTGGGCAACATCGTGCTGCGCGACCGGAAGCAGCTCTCCCAGGACGGCATCTTGATTGTGGTGGTGACACTGGATCGCGAGAAGCGCCTCATTGTCGCCGGGCCGGACATCGTCTCCCGCGGATTTGTCTATGTGCGGGAGGCCGACGAGCTGATGGCGGGCGCGCGGGAACGCGTGATGCAGACGCTGGAGAAATATCTGGAGCGCAATATTGTCGATTGGTCCAGCCTGAAGACGGGGCTGCGCGACAGCCTGAGCCACTATCTCTACGAGAAAACGCGCCGCAGGCCCATGATCCTGCCGATCATTCAGGAAATTTAAACACGGAGCGCGGACAAAACCGTGCGGAGGGAAGGGGAGCTGGAGACAGCTCCCCTTTTCTTTCGCCGGTCGGGTCCATGGAACGCGCGGAGCGGACAGCAATGTACGAGAAGAAAAACACCTTTCGATCCACAGGAAACCGAAAGGTGTTTTTACGTTCCGCTTTTTATTGTGTTCTCATTTCAACGCATACTTCTGAATCCCGTAAAAAGGAATGCCGTTTTCCAGAAACGCGCCGTTACAGACGTGGATGACCTGCCCTTTCATAGGTTCTCCCTGGTTGGAGGCGAGAAAAAGGCAGGCATTTGCTTGACCCATCAGGGCACATTCCGGATCCGGAACATAAACGAAGTGCCTGCCGTACTCTGACATCTTGGCGCCGCCGGGCTGCTCCCCTGTTTTCTTCACAAGGTGGGCGGGCGTCACGGTTGCTCCGGGCGCTACCGCGTTGCTGTACGATGGCCTCCGCCAGCACTGCTACGCGTTCAGATAGTTTGAAAAGAAAGCCTGCAGCTTGTCAAAAGGAATGGCGTCTTTTCCTCCGCCGTCATAGAGATCGGTATGCACGGCGTCTGGGATAATCAGCAATTCTTTATTATCCGTGTAAGGGTTATCCTTCACCATCGCGGCGTAGGCATCGCGCGAAAAATAGCAGGAGTGCGCCTTTTCTCCATGGACGATCAGAACAGCGGATCGAATCTCATTTACATACTGCAGGAGCGGTTGATTGAGGAAACTCATGCACCCGATCACAGTCCAGCCGTCATTGGAATTGAGCGAGCGGGAATGATAACCGCGTTCTGTCTTATAATAGTCGTGGTAGTCTCTCACAAAGAACGGCGCGTCATCGGGGAGCGGGTCGACCACTCCGCCGCCGAGGGCATACCTGCCGCTTTTGAAATCGGCGATGCGCTGCGCGTTCATCGCGCTCTTCTTTTCGTACCGCGCGTCTGCGGTATCCTCCGCGTCAAAATATCCATTCGCCTTCACACGGGACATATCATACATGGTCATTGCCGCCGTCGCTTTCACACGGGTGTCAAGCGCCGCCGCATTCAGCGCCATGCCGCCCCAGCCGCAAATCCCGATTATCCCGATTTTTTCCGGGTCGACGGTTTCCTGCACGGATAGAAAGTCCACCGCAGCCTGGAAATCTTCCGTGTTTATGTCGGGCGACGCCATATAACGGGGTTCGCCGCCGCTTTCGCCGGTAAACGAAGGATCAAAGGCAAGGGTTAAAAAGCCGCGCTC
>CAZSHM010000045.1:0-9846 GCA_964606855.1 uncultured Peptococcaceae bacterium | reverse complement strand
CGGGAAATCACCACACTGCGCCGGAAACGTATAGGTTTTTGAACCCGGAAGAAAAACACAAAAAAAGCGGCTATCTAGAGCATACACCCTAAATAACCGCTAGATCTGGTATGAAAAGAGCCCGTCAAAAACCTATAGGTTTTTGACGGGCTCTTGTACTTACGAACCCAATTCTAACACAACTTTCCCGCCGTGAAAACCCTTTTTTGCGATTTTCTTCACGCAATCCGGGCTGTTTTTTAGCTGCCGTCTTCGAGGGTCGCCGCATTCTATCCCCGGAGCAGAGCTCGCCGAAAAACAGGCCTATGGCCTTGCGCCAAAAAAGCACAGCACAATGCCATAGACCGTTGATGTACGATCGCGGGTTGATGTACGATCGCGGCAGAAAGTTATCTGTTGGCCATAGCCACATAACTCCGGTATCTGGCGATGCTGTCCTGCTTAGCCTGCTCGAACAACGCCTCCGCCTG
Source organism: uncultured Peptococcaceae bacterium (assembly GCA_964606855.1). GTDB lineage: Bacteria > Bacillota > Peptococcia > Peptococcales > Peptococcaceae > UBA7185. The sequence continues at coordinate 9,376 of CAZSHM010000045.1, read as the reverse complement.
ATCCGGGAAGAGTTTGGTGAGGGACGTGTAGCGCGTCTCGGAATCCAGGAAGTCGCGGAACAGATCCGAGTTGGGCTCCTTGGAATCCAGAATAAAGGGATTCTTCCCCTGCGCCGCAAGTTCCGGATTGTATCTCCACAGATGCCAGTATCCGCACTCCACGGCCTTCTTCATCTGGCCCATGGGATTGCTCATGCCGCCCTTGATGCCGTGATTGATGCAGGGCGCGTAGGCGATGACCAGCGACGGCCCGTCGTAGGCTTCCGCCTCGGTGATGGCCTTGATGGCCTGACCCATGTTGGCGCCCATGGCGATCTGCGCCACATAGACGTTGCCGTAGACGGTGTTCATCATGCCCAGATCCTTCTTCTTGGAGCGCTTGCCGCTGGCGGCAAATTTGGCGATGGCAGCGGTCGGCGTCGCCTTGGAGGCTTGTCCGCCCGTGTTGGAGTAGACCTCTGTGTCGAAGACGAGGACATTGACGTTCTCACCAGATGCCAGCACATGATCCAATCCGCCGTAGCCGATGTCGTAGGCCCAGCCGTCGCCGCCGAAGATCCACTGGGAGCGCTTGATCAGGTGATCCGCATAGACCTGGATTGCCTGGAGCGCAGGCACGTCGGTATCCTCCAGAATCGGCAGGAGCAGATCCGTCGCTTTTTTGCTCTCCTCGTAACTGTCCTTGTGTTCCAGCCACAGTTGGATGGCTTCCCTCGCCTCCGGTGCGAGATCCGTCTCCAGGGCCTCTGCCATCAGATCGGCCAGTTTCTCTCTGCACTGCTGATGTGCCTTCACCATGCCCAGACCAAACTCGGCGTTGTCCTCAAACAGCGAGTTGGCCCACGCCGGACCTCTGCCCTGCGCGTTGACGCTGTAGGGCATGCAGGGCGCGGACGCGCCCCAGATGGAGGAGCAGCCCGTAGCGTTCGCAATGACCATGCGGTCGCCGAAGAGCTGGGTCACCAGTTTGGCGTACGGCGTCTCGCCGCAGCCCGCGCAGGCGCCGGAGAATTCCAGCAGCGGCTGACGGAACTGCGATCCCTTGAGCGTGTTCACATTGACCAGATCGGCCTTGTTGCGGATTCTGTGTGTCGCGTAATTCCAGTTGGCGCGCTGCTCGGCCACCGCAGTCTCCACATCCTGGAAGACCAGCGCCTTGTTCTTTGCCGGGCAAACGCTGACGCAGCTGCCGCAGCCGGTGCAGTCCATGGGGCTGACCTGCATACGGAAGGTCATGCCTTCGAACTCCTTGCCATTCGCCTTGATGGTCGTCATGCCCTCGGGCTTGCCGGCCTCCTCCTCCGCGTTCAGCACGAAGGGACGAATGCAGGCGTGCGGGCAGACGAGGGAGCACTGGTTGCACTGGATGCAGTTCTCCGGCTGCCACTGCGGCACGTCGATGGCAATCATGCGCTTCTCGTAGCGGGAAGTCCCCATGGGGAAGGAGCCGTCCTCGCGCCCGCTGAAACTGCTGACCGGCAGTTTGTCGCCCTGCTGGGCGTTCATCGGCTTTACCACATCCTTGATGAAGGCGGGCGTCGCCGGGCATCCGCCCTTGGCGGCTTCCGCATCGACCGCCTCGCTCCAGGCGGCGGGAACCTCCACCTTGTGCAGGGTCTCGACCGCTTTGTCCACAGCGGCATAGTTCATATTGACGACATCGTCGCCCTTCTTGCCGTAGGTTTTCTTGATTGCGGCCTTCAAAAGCCCCGTGGCCTCCTCAAACGGGATGACGTTGGTCAGCTTGAAGAACGCGGTCTGGGTGACCATGTTGATGCGATTCTTGAGCCCGACTTCTCTGGCAACCTTCACCGCGTCGATGGTATAAAACTGAATCTGGTTGTCGGCAATGTACTTCTTCATCTTGGCGGGCAGTTCTGCCTCCAGTTCCTGCGCGTCCCACGGACAGTTGAGCAGGAATGTGCCGCCCGGTTTCAAGCCTTCCAGCACATCATACTGGTTGACATAGCTCGTCTTGTGGCAGGCGACATAGTCCGCCTGGTCGATCTGGTAGGTGGAGCGAATCTTGGAATGCCCGAAGCGCAGATGCGAGATGGTGACACCGCCGGATTTTTTGGAATCGTAGGCGAAATAGCCCTGGGCATACATGTCCGTGTTGTCGCCGATGATCTTGATCGCGTCCTTGTTGGCGCCGACGGTTCCGTCGGATCCGTAGCCCCAGAATTTGCAGCTGATGGTATCCGGCGCGGCAGTGACCACGGGAGCGCCAACCGGCAGGCTCAGATGTGTGACATCGTCCACAATGCCGACGGTGAAGCTGTTCAGCGGCTTCTCCGCAGCCAGATTGTCGTAGACGGCGATCAGCTGCGCGGGTGTGACATCCTTGGAGCCCAGCCCGTAGCGGCCGCCGATGATCAGCGGGCGGTTCGCCTGGTCGTAGTAGACGTTGCGGACATCCTCGTAGAGCGGTTCGCCCACAGCGCCGGGTTCCTTGGTGCGGTCCAGAACGGCGATGCGCTTCACACTCGCCGGCATCTCGGCCAGAAAATGCTTGGCGGAGAACGGACGGTAGAGGCGCACTTTCAAGAGACCGACCTTGCGTCCCTGCGCGGTGAGATAATCGACAACCTCCTCCAGCGCTTCGCAGACAGAGCCCATGGCGATGACGACTTCCTCTGCATCCGCCGGGCCGTAATAATTGAAGGGTTTATAATTTCTGCCGGTGAGCTGATTGATCTCCCCCATATAGGATTCCACAATCTCCGCCACATCGGTGTAGTAGACGTTGCCGGCCTCCCTCGCCTGGAAGAAAATATCCGGATTCTGCGCGGTCCCTTTGACACGCGGGCGCATAGGGTTGAGACTGCGGGAGCGGAAATCGCGCACCGCGTCCATATCCACCAGCTTGGCAAGATCGTCGTAATCCAGCACCTCAATCTTCTGAATCTCGTGGGATGTGCGGAACCCGTCGAAGAAATGGATGAACGGCACGCGGGCTTTCAGCGTGGACAGATGCGCCACCGCCCCCAGATCCATCGCCTCCTGCACGCTGCTGGAGGCAAGCATCGCGAAGCCGGTCTGCCGGCAGGCCATCACGTCGGAATGATCGCCGAAGATGGACAGCGCATGCGTGGCGACGGTCCGCGCCGTCACATGGAAGACGCACGGCAGAAATTCGCCCGCGATCTTATACATCGTGGGCAGCATCAGGAGCAAGCCCTGGGACGCCGTGTAGGTGGATGTCAGCGCACCGCCAGTCAGAGACCCGTGGATGGCACCTGCCGCGCCGGCTTCCGACTGCATTTCCACAACTTTGACCTGCTGGCCGAAAATGTTCTTTCTCCCCTGCGCGCTCCATTCGTCCACCAACTCCGCCATCGGAGAGGACGGCGTGATGGGATAGATTGCCGCCACATCGGTGAACGCATAGGAGACGTGCGCCGCCGCGGTATTTCCATCCATTGTTTTCATTGTTTTACCTGCCATGAATATTCCTCCCATTTCATAAAATTTTGAAAATTTGCATAGACAATAGGTAAAATGTGTATCAAAGTTAGCATAATTCTATCATATATGCCGCCTTATCACAACTGTTTTTTGCGATTTGCCGATCCGCGGCAAAAAAGAATTCTAATACTGTCGTTAACGCTGCCGGAATCCTCAGCGATAAAAAATTTTTTGCCTGCGCGTGTGCCGCAGGAAACAGGCCCGAGCTGCGGAAAATTCCATCACCATAGAGCGAAGAGGACTGCCGGAAGGAAATTTCCTCCCGGCAGTCTCCTTCCGGCAGAAGGCAGACAAAAAACACCTCCGCGCGCACGCGGCGGACGAACGTCCGGCCAAGGCGCACCGAGGTGCTTGTTTGCATGATCCGCAGAAGCTAAGGAGCCATGCCGCAAGGGAAACGGCTCCCCAAAGAGCAGCGGATCGCCCTCTCACCGGTACTGCGCCGGCAGTGCCCCGTCAAAGAACGGGTAGTACGACCAGGTTACCTCCTCTCCGCTCTGCTGCCGCAAGAGCAAAAAGTGTGCCCTGTCCATCTGGCTGAACTCCCCCGTTTCTCCAAAGACGCGCGCTTCCCGAATCAGGGCGTCCACCGCTTCCTCCCCGTCCACACGGCCGGTCAGTTCGGCTTTTCCCTCCAGCGCGCGGATATAGTCCTCCGCCGAAATAGCCCTTCCCGCCTCATACCGGACATTCACGGAGTGCGTGGAAGGCTCCACGTTTACCGACACGGCAGTCTCTTTCCCCGTATCCTGCTGCCTGTCGCCGGAGGAAAGCAACGCGTCTGTCACTTCCTCGAACAGCTTCCCGTAGTAGGGTATCGCGTACTCCCCCTCTGGCACATCCGCGCGGAAGACAAGCGCGGTGTCATAGCCGCGCACCACCGGCGGGATGAGGGAATACGCCTCCAACAAAGTGATCGTGCGCTGATCCTCCGGATATACACACATGTTTACATACTTGCTGCCCCTTACAGACGGGATGGTGCTCTGTATTCCGAGACTATACGCGCCCCCGTGCAGCAGCGCGTCGAAGCTGCGATCCCGCAGGTCCTGCTGATAGGCCTGCAAAATCTGCGCGGCGATCTCTTCCCGCTCCGCACTGCCGCCCACGGCCCGGCTCTGCAGGGGATAGATCTGCACCTGCTGCATTTTGTCCTGAACATCCATGGTTGTCACATTCTCCATCGTCATCTGGAGCAACTGGCGGAAATACGCCTCCTTGTAGGATGTCTCGTCGTAGAGTTTCTGATAGCCTTCCTGCACTGCCTCGATGGGAACGTCTCGGTAGATACGCGCAACGCTCCGCCCGTTCTGGAGATGGTACAGCACGTTCATACTGATTTTGGTACTGCCCCTATTTGAATCCACTTCGGAATTTTCTCCCTCAAACTTGCTGTTCTGATAGAGTTCTCCTTCCACCACCGGTTCCAGGATCGCATAGACCGCATCCTTGACTTCCGCATCGTCGCTGAAAGCCGCCTCCTCATTCAGCAGGGCTTCCCCCGGCATGGTGAGCACCACTTCCGCCACCTTCTCCGGCTGCGGCAGATAACGGTCAAACCCAATCAGATCAAAGCGGAATATCCCGACCGTCAGCAGCACCAGCACCAACAGCACCGCGCACTGCGGCATCCGCCGCAGCATCGCCCGGAAATCGTGCCAGATGATCACCTCGCAGGCCATATGCGTGAGCAGAGCGAAGGCAATCACCGCAAAGTAGAAGAAAAAGTTGTTTCCGATGCCAAAGAAAACTATGCCTGCCGCTATGGAGACGATCAGCATCAGATAGAATTTCAAAATCGGTTCACTGACAGGATAGACCAGCGCCCTGCCGGTTGCCTCCCCGGGCCGCTTCTTGTAGAGGATGAGACTCGCCGCCGTGCCTAGCAGAGAGATTCCCAACTGCGCCAGAACCATGCCCGTCTCAAACGGCACTCCCTGCATGACCGCCGCTCTCGGCAAATTTGTCCCCATCTCCATCCAGAGACAGACGGCAGCACAGCAAGGAGAATACCATACCGCCGCACTCAGCAGACTCGATCCTGTGTAAGTGGAAAAGAACATCTCGCTCATGAGCTGAAAGAGCAATGCCGCCAACGGCACGCAAAACTGCAGCAGGCAGTTGAGCACGATCTGGGTCGGCACGGTGCCTGTCAGCTGTCCGCTGAACACAGCGATGCTGTAGCTGGCCACTGTGAAAAGCAGGAGATATCCGAGATGCGAAAAAATCGCACCGATATCCAGCGCCGCGCCGAAGCCGTACGCTACCGGCAGCAGGAACGAGATCGCCGTCATCAAGAACAGCGGAAGCAAATTGAGCAGCAGGCCGCAGAGGTACTGCACCGTGAACAGCCGCGTGCGGCGCACCGGCTGGCTGTGGTAAAAGTTGACCTGCCTGCGCTGCTGCAGGTAAAAGAACATCACGCAGCCGATGACGGCTGCCAGCACCACCGCCGAGAATGCGAGAAATATCCAGCTGTCGGAGCTGAACCATTCCGCCACATCCGCCAGCTGACGCGAAAGCAGCGGTTTGCCTGTGATCGAATCTCCGTAATGGCCCGGCCTAGTGACCGCACTCAGTTTGAGCAGCGTGGCGATCGGTCCCACAAGGAAATAGACGACCAGGGAGATCACGGCCAGATACCAGTACCTGCCGCAGGCGTGGCGCAAGAGACTGCCCGTGCGCACGCCGCCGTCCGCGGAATGCGCGCGCCCCGCCTGCTGCATCGCGCTCTGCCTGGAGTTAGTAGATGAGCTGTTGGACGTCATAGCCACGCACCTCCATTTCTGTGAGAAAGACTTCTTCCAACGTCAGGGGCAAAAGCTCGCAGAAGAGCGGATGCATGGCCTGGATACGCTGCTCCACCGTCTCCGCCTCGCCCCGCACCACGAGCACAGAGAGACTGCCCTGCTGCCTGCACGTCACCACGTCCAGATCCGCGAAAGCCTCCTGCGGATGCGGCTTCGCGAAAGCACACTGCACTTTCTGGATGCCCTGGGAGAGGCTGTCCAGTTCCCGCTCAAAGATCACGCCGCCCTGGTGCAGAAGCCCGATATGATCGCAGATGTCCTCCAGTTCCCGCAGGTTGTGGGAAGCAATGACGGGCGTCAGTTCCTCCTCGGCCACCAGATCGGCCAGAATGCGCTTGACCGCCTGCCGCATCACGGGATCCAGACCGTCGAAGGTCTCGTCGCAGAAGAGATAGACAGGCCGGCAGGCCAGCGCGAGAATGATGTGCGCCTGTCTCTGCATCCCCTTGGAAAAGGTATTCAGCTTTCGGCGCGTGTCCAGGCGGAGCATCTCCGCCAGATGGTGGAAGCGCTCAAAAGAAAAGCGCGGATAGATCACCGCAAAGTAACGGGCCATCTCCTCCATGTCGCTGTTGGAAAAGTAGTACGGATCGTCGGAGAGGTAGAAGATGCGCTGCTTCACGGACTCATTCTCGTAGACGGGCTCGCCATCCACCAGAATCTCCCCGCCATCCGGCCGGTACACCCCCGCCAGGAGACGCAGGAGCGTGGATTTGCCCGCTCCGTTGCTGCCGATCAGACCAAAGATCGACCCCTTGTGGATGGAGGTTGTGACCCCGTTTAAAGCCTGGATTTTGTGAAATTTTTTGCTGACCTCCCGCACCGTGATGCCAGGCTCCGCCGGCGGGTAGACAATCTCATGCATGAGAACTTTCCTCCTTTTGTTGTCGATAGGTTTCCCGGATCCGCGCGCAGATCTCCTCCTCCGGGACATCCAAGCGATACAGTTCCCGTCCAAGCTCGGCGACTTTCTCCAGCAGCTCCTGCCGCTGCACGCTGCGCAGTTCGTTCAGGCTGCTTCCCACAAAGCTGCCGCGCCCCTTGAGCGAATAGATGACGCCCTGCCGCTCCAGCTCGGCGTAAGCCTTCTGGATGGTGTTCGGGTTGATGGCCAGATCCTGCGCCAGCTGCCGCACGGACGGCAGCTGCTCGTCGCGCTGAAGCACCCCGGAGACAATCAGAGCCTTGATGTTGTCGATCAACTGCTCGTAGATGGGCTTGCGGCTCCTAGTATCGATCAGGATCACTGTATCTCCTCCTTTTCTGTACTTTCTGTTCTGTGTGTATTATTTCATGTAGAACACTTGGAGTATACAACAGCGCTCGCCGGCTGTCAATCCCTTTTGTGAAAAAAGCTGATAAAAATTCGGAGCGGACAGAGGAAAGGGGCGGAAATCCGCCAACGGACTCCCTCCCCTTATTTGGAATAGACCCATTCGAAGCGCAACGAAAACGCATGGAAAGAGCACAAACCTCACCTTCGCGGAGACCGGGCGCATGCCAGCCCCCTGTCAGTCCTCCGAAGAGACCGGATCCGGATCCTTCGGCAGGAAAAGGGTCGAGAGCGCCGCGAGGGCACCGATCGCCACGATGATCCACATCACGGTGTCGATTCCCGCGACATCGCCCACCCTGCCCAGCATCGGAGAGACCACACCGCCGATGGAAGAGGCGAGCCCCATCGTCACACCGGAGGCGAGTCCTACATGGTTGGGAATCAGTTTCTGCCCCAGAACGACCGTTGGGCTGTAGGCCAGGTTCAGTGCCACCGACGCCGGGATCAGCACCAGCGCGGAGACAAAGATGGAGCGCGTGTAGGCGAGGATCGCCAGGCAGGGCACCAATGTGACCAGCCCAACGCGGATCATGCGCCGGTAACCCATGCGGTCGCCGATCCGGCCGCCGATAAAGGTTGCAATCGCGCCGGCCAGGGCGATCAGCGTCGTGGAGAGACCGGAGATCTCCTCACTCTGCATCAGGATTGAGAGCCAAAACAGAGGGATAAAGGAATTCATGCAACTCATCACCGCCGCGCGCACCAGGGTCACGCCGCTCAAGCGCAGAAATCCGTTCCAGTCGTCCCGCTGCCCGTGCCGGATCGCCGCCTTCAACTCCACGCGGTTTTCCTCGGCGAACGCATTGAATTTCGGCATCAGGAGCAGGAACACGGCCGCCATCAGAACCGCCGGAAAGAACAGCACCAAGGTACCCTTTAAGCCGAAAGCGCTGATGGCGGCAACCGCAACGACCGGCCCCACAAAGCCGGCCATATTGCCGCCGAACGCAAAATTGCTGACACCCCTGCCCTTGGCTGTCCCGGAGACAAAGTTGGCCATCCGTCCGCCGTCCGGATGATACAGCGCCCCGCCCAGCGCGCTGACGGCCACCGCAAGCATCATCAGGGCATAACTGTGCAGGAACCCGAGCGCGCTGATCCCGATCGACGCCAGGAACAGGCCAAGCGTCATCAGCCAGGGCCGGCTGTATCGGTCCGCCATTGCGCCCAGGAACGGCTGCGTCAGCCCGTTGACCAGGCTGAAGGCAAACCCCAATCCCGTCACCTGCGTGAAAGTCAGCCCGCGCTGGGTCACCAGAAACGGCGTGATCGCGCCCAAGGCGAAGACACTCATATCCACGCACAGATGCCCCAGCATCAGAATATAACTGTAATGCTCATTTTTCAGCTGCATACGCAATCGCCACATCCCATCTTGTCATTTAAAATTAAATTTTACCGCTGGAACCCTCCCCCTGTCAAGACTGCTCAAGTAAAAAGTTTATCTATGGATTATATAATATATATGTATGTATTGCACCCCTCGGCGGGTGGGCGTAGAAGGAAGATCCCGGAGAGGTTCGGATAAACCGGGTCGTTCAAAACGCTTCCATATAACGATAAAGCGCCTCGGATCCTGCCGATTGTCGGCAGGCCTTCCGGCTTCCGGGCCAGGAGGGCCTGCCGGTATCGGCAGAATCGTTTTGCGCGCAGCAAAAAAGCGGGCAACCTTTCCGTTGCCCGCTTTTCCTCGGGAAAATTTCCCGCGTGGCTCCCCAAACTGGACTCGAACCAGTGACATCATGATTAACAGTCATGCGCT
>CAZSHM010000044.1:0-11582 GCA_964606855.1 uncultured Peptococcaceae bacterium | reverse complement strand
GCGTGCGGATGCCCGCGCAGTGTGAAGGCGCGCCGATCTACCAGATCATTGACGATGAGATCTGATGGTTTTCCTGTTGAAAGCAGTTGGAAGGGCGCGCTGTGCGGCATGTAGGACAGGGAAGACACAGATTTGGGAGAGAGGTGCAGAGAGATGACGCAAATACCGCCCAAGATTCCAAAAATACCGGAGGATAAGAACGTTTCTATCCGTGTTGAAGGAAGAGAGGAGACGGAACGGATCAGAGCGCTGCGGGCAAGGAGCAAGCATTGTGTATGCCGGTACTGCGGCGGCGCGCTGAGCTTGCGGAAAGTGACCTACGCCGCATATGATGAATCAAAGATCGAGTTGTATTGCGAGCAATGCGCCAGGATAGAATACGGCGTGGAAAAAGAGATCTATCGAGTATCGGAGTATTTCGTGGAGGAACTGGAATACGATCACTATCCCAACATGGATCCTTCTCTGCGCAAAAAACGGATGAACATAGCCGCTATCTGCGACATCATTGCCTGGGGCTTCAAGAATACAGGGCTATTGAAGGAAGACGGGTTTACTGTACCGCTGAACTTGGATGCGGGCGTGTTTGGAGAAGCCACGGTCATAAAAGATTCGGATTTGAGGCAAGCGGATACTGGGGAGTGATTTTATGGCGGATACGCTGGTAAAGGTAGAGCACCTTTCTTGTCAGGCCGGGGCACAGTATTTATTGCACGACATTCATTGGGAGATCAAGCGGGGGGAACACTGGGCGGTTTTTGGCCGTAACGGCTGCGGAAAAACAACGCTCTTGAGCATTCTTGCGGGCTATAAGGCCTATACGCAGGGCACGTTAGAAGTGTTCGGACAAGCGTACACCGAGGAGAATATTCTAACCCTGCGCAGCCAGATCGGGTGGATCTCCAGCTCCTTCTTCGACAAGTATTATCAGACAGAGCGCGTGATCGACATTGTTCTGTCCGGCAGTTACGGGACATTGGGCGTGAATTTTGGGATCCGGAACCAAGACGTCAAGAAGGCAAAGCGCTTGTTGACGGAAGTCGGCCTGAGAAGTCGGATGCTGTCGCCGTACGATACCTTGTCTAAGGGGGAGCGGCAGCAGGTGTTGATTGCCAGAGCCTTTATGAGCGATCCGGAACTTCTGATTCTGGATGAGCCCGGGACAGGGTTAGATGCCATGGCAAGAGAGCAGCTGCTGCGCACGATCGATCAGTTGGCCGAGGATGTGCATAAGACCATCATTTTTGTGACACATTATCCCGAAGAGATTCTGCCCGCCTTTGACCAGTGCCTGCTGCTGCGCAGCGGTGTGATATTCCGGACGGGAAAAACAGCGGATCTGTTCACATCAGAAGTGATGTCCGAGTTCTTCGAATATCCGGTGGAGATTGAAAAAGAAGGGGACACGTATCGCTTTAAGATCGCTTCGCAGACGCTGAGCGGTCTGCTGAGAGAAGGAGAGGATGTCCGGTGAGCGAGTCCATTCCCGAGATCATCTTGACGGATGAAGGGAACACCAACAACCACGATGAAGCATGTACGGAACAAGCGGGGAGACTCACACAGATGGGCTTCCTGGAATACGAGCTCTCGGCCTACGGCTCAGCAGTCTATCAAGAGGATGAAGTCTACTATTACATCTCATCGAAAGAGGAGAATCTGCTGCAGTTCCTGCAGGAATGCTATTTGCGGGGGCTGTACCCGACACCGGTCAAGTACTTCTATAAGCGGTATGATTTGCTGGAGCGCACCGAGGAGGAGGTCCGTGCGGATTTTCGGAGGGATGTGGCCTTAAAGTTACAAAAAGCTTATCCAAAACCCTTTCTGAAAAAACTGGCGGAACTGACAGCGCCGCCCTCCGCGGGAAGCGCGATGCCGCTCATGAAAGAACTGATGCGGCAATTGGACAGTTGCTTCGACGAAAAGCAGCTGAACATTTTTGAGGATCTCTTGCAGCAGCTGTTGCCGGCCAGATTGATCAACAGGGAAGGGTATCAGTTGGGGAAGGAGTGGCTGAAACAGGAGCGAGAGAAGCTCGCGATCGAACCGACAAAAGCAGGCGTGTACCAGAGAACGTACGCGGGGTTTTTCTATCAGAAAACCAATGGGGAGACGGCCTATTTCTCTGATGCTTTCGCATATATGGCAAAGGAGCGGCGGACGAAGCTGATCGCGCAGGGGAATATTGTATCGCCCGTCTTGCAGTTCACGTACTACGCGGACAGCTATCCGGAACTGGAAGCGATCAAGGGAAAGGTGAGAGAGGATTTAAAGGCGTACCTGAATGAAGGGTATCTGCAGGTTATGCGTTTCCTCCGTCAGCTGCCCTGCACCGTAGACGGAGGCGCATTTGAACAGCTGCGGAAAGAGGTAGAGGACGCCGGCGAGAAGGATGCGATGGAAACGCTGCAGTATTACGGACACCTGTGGAACGTGCTGTGATCGTGCCTGCAAACCGTCCCAATTTTGATACGGATAAAAAACGAAATTCTGAACAGACAAGTCCTGCCCGGGGGCTATACGCACTCGGGCAGGACTTGTCTGTCTGCGGAGAAACGGGGCATTGTCAGACGGTGGGCTGCGTCTGTGCAGGTGCAGACGGCGTGCCGGCGGCGGGGTCGGCCTCCGGCGACGCAGACGCGGGGCGGTAGGTGCTGTAGAGCGCGACGTGGTCGTAGATGCAGCGCCAGTCGCTGTAGGCGTTGGCGGTGACGGCGATGTAGGGCGTGCCGTCGGGGTAGAGGCAGTAGCTGACGGCGCAGTTGCCGGACTGGCTGACAAAGCCGGTCTTGGCCGCTACCACCAGCCCGCCGCTGTCCTTGTCCTCGATGCGGCGCAGGAACCAGTTGGAGATCAAGAGCCCCTCCGGATGTTGCTTTGTGCCGGCCGTGTTATAGGTGTGGGCGGAGAGCACGGTGCGGCAGAGCTCGTTTTCCAGGGCGGCTTTCATGATCACGGCAATGTCGTAGGCGGTACTGTAGTGGTACGCGTCATAAAGGCCCACGCAGTTCGTAAAGTGGGAGGAGTCCGCCAGGCCCAGATCCGCCAGTTTCTGGTTCATCCATTCCACAAAGACCTCCTGGGATCCGGCGGTGTAGGTGGCCAGTGCCAGCGCCGCGTCCGCCCCGGACGGGAGGATGGTGCCGTAGAGCAGATCGCGCACGGGCACAGTTTCGCCGTCCAGAAAGCCCGCGGCGCTGCAGCTGTGCTGGAAACAGTAGTCGGTGATCTCCCGCGTGATCGTGAAGGTGCCGTCGAGGTCGGTGAGATGTTCCGCCGCCACCAGGAGCGTCAGCACTTTGGTCATGGATGCGGGAGAAATGGTGTTGTGGGCATCTTTTTCTGCCACAACAGTGTTGTCGGCGGCATCGACGACGATCGCGCTCGCGCTGGCGATCAGGTCCTCCCCGGGCCGCGCCGTGTCGGCACTGCTCTGGAACTGATACCCCGCCAGAAACTGGGTCGTGCCGACGGGAATCATGCCGTCCTCCGCGGGCGGAAGAAGGGTCTGCGCCCCGTCCTCCGGCGCGGTCGGATCCTGCGCCTTGCAGCCGCGCGCCAGCCACAGGACGCCGGTCGCCAGGAGCACCGCCAGCAGCAGGATCAGAAGACGCCTGTGCCGAATGCTGCGCCGCCGTTTGCGCGCGCGCGTTTCGCGCTGCGACTGGTATTGCGTTATCCGTTCTTCCTTGCTCGTTTGGGGATCTTGTATCATGGCTTCTCCTATTCTCACGGCTTCGATGGCGCTCCAATCTGAAAAGCGCCGATGTTTGCAACGCGGGACTCTTTGCGCAGAAGGAAGCGCTGTTTCAATCCTTCGGAGCTTTGCCGGAGAGATTTCCTTTTCTATGCGCATCCACCACAGCTTTTTATAGCGTAGATTTCTGTAGATTCCTTCTGCTGTGATCTGTATTCCTTCCGATCTGTGAGCGGGATCAATGCCTCATTTTAACCTATTTTGGACGAAAAATCAATGCGCGAATATTTTGACAGTGTCAAGGGATTGTGGAGTTTTTCTTGACATCCTCCGCCTGCGAAAATGCCTCAAGTCCGCCTTTGATCCAGTTGCCCCCCATCTCCATGAACGGATCGTTTCTCAAGGCTGTTTAAATCGTATGCTTTCTCTATCTATTCTCTCTACGATCTTCCGCACGCCCCGATGCTGTTTATCATTTGGCGGCGGAAAAACAGACGGCGTGTATCACAAGGGGGTTTTGCGTGACCCCTTTGTTCTCTGTAACCGATGATTCGAATTCCTTTGAAAACTTGCAAAAAACATTGACACTTGAACCTTGCCGCAATACAATATACGTGGGTGGGTTAGAACAGCAAGGAGGTACCGCTATGAAGAGAAAGTGGCTTGTCCCGCTTGTGATGGTTGCAATCGTGCTTGCTGCGGGTTTAGGTTATACAAATTTTCAAAACGCGCATACTTTTACCCTCTCGAACGGAGAAAACGGAAGCGGTGCGGGGATCAAGACAGAACAGATACAGCCCGTTTTTCATACCGTCACAGTGAGCGTCGATACAGATACGGATGTCAAGTTTACCGATATTGAAACCGGACGTTCGTACACGATCGGATATATCACAAACGGGATGTCGGAGAAAATCAAATTGAATCAAGGGAAATGGTATACCGTGACAGGAGGTGGGAATATCACGGTAAAGCCGATCAATGTGCGGATTGTAGATTGACCATGCGGGCGTTCGTTCAATCCATTCTTAATCGTCAAGCGGGCAGACGAACACCTATTCCTTACAGTTGAACATGCGAGAAATTACAGAATAACTTCCGGTTTTCCCCGGCAGAACCTGCCCGGGAGAACCGGTTGGAAGGCATCGCTTCGGCGGTGCTTTTTTTATACCTATCGGAGCGGAGGCGTGCGTGGAGAGGACGGAACATTCCTATGGAACCTGAAACAGAAATATACGTTCTTTTTAAAAAGTAACAATTTGGTTACAAAGCGAAGAGGGAGAAGATTTCTGTTGAATTTTCTCAATAAAGTGGTGTATAGTGGGGGTAAGTAGTGAAAAGTGGAGCAGATTGGACAAAACAAACGCTTGTTTGCGGAAAAGCAAAAGCGAGCTGTTCCAAAAAAGTTATCACAAAAATTGTATAAATATACAGTCGTGAGGGAAATTTTTCTAAAAATTGCCTCTCGCCTGCGCGGGCGAAGCTGTGCGGCGCCGCGGAGGGGGATCTGAATCCGTCCGGAAAAGACGGTCTGCGCGGAAAGGAAGGAAATTCTGCCGGATACAGCGGCCGGGTAGAAGCGGAGCCCTGCCGGAAACGGCTGAGAAAGGAGGCGGCTGGGGATGTTTTTTGGTGAATATGTGCACACCATCGATGCCAAAGGGCGCGTGATCATTCCCGCGAAACTGCGGGAAGCGCTGGGCGACGACTTCATCATCGCCAAAGGCTTGGACAGCTGCCTTGCCGTCTACCCGAGGGACCAATGGAATCAGCTGGAAGCCAAACTGCAGGCGCTGCCCATGAACCAGCCGGAGACGCGCGCCTTCGCCCGGTTTTTCTTCGCGGGCGCGATGGAGGGGGAAGTGGACAAACAGGGCCGCGTGATGGTTGCCCCGCATCTGCGGGCGTATGCCAAGCTGCAGAAGGACGTTGTCATTGCCGGTGCGGGGAACCGCCTCGAGATCTGGGACAAGGCCGTGCGGGAGCAATATCTCGCGGGCAGTCAGTCGCCGGAGGAGATGGCGCAGCGCATGGGCGAGATGGGCTTTCTGATCTGAGCGGGGGCGATGCGGATGGAATTTCAGCATGTCCCTGTTCTCCTCCGGGAGGTTCTGGAAATTCTGGCGCCGGCGCCGGGGGAACTGTTTGTCGACTGCACGCTGGGCGGCGGCGGCCACAGCCGGGGTATTCTGGAGCGGACCGCGCCGGATGGCCGGCTGCTGGGCATCGACCAGGACGCGCAGGCGCTGGAAGCGGCGCGCAAAAACCTGCGGCCGTTCGGCGACCGCGTGATTTTTGTCCATAGCAACTACAGCCGCCTGGCGGACATCCTGCAGTGTTACGCGGCGGGGGAGGTCTCGGGGATTCTCTTCGATCTCGGGGTCTCCTCCTATCAGCTGGATGCGCCGGCGCGCGGATTCAGCTACCTTTCGGACGCGCCGCTGGACATGCGGATGGATCAGAGCCAGCCTTTGGATGCCTGGCAGGTGGTGAACACCTACGGGGAAGCGGAATTGCAGCGCATCCTGCGGGAGTACGGGGAGGAGCGCTGGGCGAAGCGCATCGCGCAGGGGATTGTCGATTCCCGCAGAAAAAAGAGCATCGACACCACCGGGGAGTTGGTGGAGGTCATCAAGCGCGCGGTGCCTAAAGGGGCGCGCATGGAGGGGTCCCATCCGGCAAAGCGCGCGTTCCAGGCCATCCGCATCGAGGTCAACGACGAGCTGGGGGTGCTGAAGCGCACGCTGACGGTTGCGGCGCGGAGCCTGCGAAAAGGCGGCCGCCTGGGCGTGATCTCCTTCCATTCGCTGGAGGATCGCATCGTCAAGGAGACCTTCCGCTACCTGGCAAGCGACTGTGTCTGTCCGCCGGGACTGCCGGTCTGCCAGTGCGGGAAGGTGGCGGAGGTGCGCATCCTGACGCGCAAGCCGCTGACGGCAGGCGAGGCGGAACTCGCGGCCAACTCGCGGGCTAAGAGCGCCAAATTGCGGGCAGTGGAGCGCATCCTCTGATTCGGAGGGTGATTCGGCGGGCAGATCGGGGCGCGGGTTTGAAAGCGCGCTGCGGCGGAGGACAGACAGAGCGGAGGGCAGATTTCCCGCGGGCGGCAGGGTTCTGAGCCCGCCGGCCCTTTTCGCGGAAAGGCGGAGTATCACGATGAGGAAACGGAAGCGGCGTTCCGGCGCAGAGCGGAACGAGCAGAATCGATACAGGGAGACGGGCGGCACCGTGTACCGCGATCCGCGCAACAGCTACCGCGGCGCCTACCCGGAGCGTCCGCAGGACGGCCGCTATGCGGGAAATTCTGGCGCGGGCGGCGCGCAGAGGGACAGCTATCCGGGGAACGGGCGGCAGAACAGCTATTCCAGGAGCGGGGCGTATCAGAGCTACGCGGCGGAGCAGGCACAGTCGGCGAACCCTTACCAGGCGCGCGGGGAGCGCAGCCGTCTGGAGCGGCGGAGCGGGCAGAGCCGGGCGGACGGCTACAGTGGCCGATCCGCGCAGGAACTGCGCGCCTCCAGCGCCGACTACTACATGTACACGGCCAACGCGGTCGCGGAGCCGTATGAAGAGGAAGCGCTCCCCGCGGCTAAGCCGAAAACGAAGCCGAAACATCGCGCGCGCGGATCGCTGCTGCGCAATCTCTCGGCGCTGCTGATCGTCTTCCTCCTGGGGCTGGCCCTGGTGGCGCAGTACGCCTACATCCAGAATCTGGGCTATCAAGTGGGGCAGAGCAAAGCGGAACTGCAGCAGGTCGAGGAGCAGAATGAGAAACTGCGCCGGCAGATCTCGGCCGCCGGGGAATTGCAGGCGGTGGAGGCCTATGCGATCTATACGATGGGAATGCACAAGCCCGGCGAGGGGGAGATTCTCTATCTGCCGAAACCGGATCCCGCGCCGGAGACAGAGCCGGCGAAGGCGGACGCGGAGTGAGGCGGGGGTCAGAAGGCCGATGCGGGATGCCTGCCTGCGAGCGCTGCAGTCGCATGCAAACCTGTGGAGACGCCGGGGTGCCCGGCGTCTCCTGACGCGCAAAATCGAGGGCCCCGCGGCGGGCCGGGATTCCGGAAAGCCTTTTTTCGGATTTCCCAGCGGTTCATGGGGAATATCGTTTCACAGGATTAGAATGCTTGCAATATGGATGCGTTCGTGACAGGGAAGTGCTTGCAATCTTGAAGTGCTTGTAATTTTGAAGTGCTTGCAATCTTGAAGTGCTTGCTAGCGGCGTGCGGGCAAACGGCCGCCGAACAGCGGAACATACATAGAGAAACGGCCGCGCGGCGGGCGCGGCCGGCACGGAGACGGGGGAATCGCGATGGACAACGGCATGAAACGACGCATGGTGTGTGTGATGCTGATCTTTTTGGCTGTGGTCTGCGCTGTGACGGGCAAGCTGGGGTATGAGCAGATTGTACACGCGGCGACGCTGGAGAACGGCGCGCTGAATGCCCGGCTGCGGGAGGTCGACGTGGAGGCCGACCGCGGCACGATCTACGACCGCAACGGTGAGGCGCTGGCCATCAGTGTCGCGGTGGAGTCGGTCTACATCAACCCCGAGGTGATCCGCGAGCAGAACGCCAGAACCGACAGCCGGCGGCAGCCGTTGGAGGAAGTGGTGCAGAGTCTGTCCACGATCCTGGAGGTGGATCCCGCCGAGATCGAGGAGAAGGTCAACAAGGACGCGAGCTTCGCCTACATCAAGCGGCGCGTCACCGATGAGCAGGCGGAAGCGCTGAAGGAGCTGGATTACAAGGGCGTCTATTTCCTGCAGGAATCGCGCCGGTCCTATCCGAAGGGGACGCTGGCAAGCCAGGTGATCGGCTTCGCGGGCATCGACAACCAGGGCCTGAGCGGAATCGAGCTGGAGTATGACGACACGCTGCTGGGCAATCCGGGGAAACTCTTGGTCGAGTACGACGGCGCGGGCAACGAATTGCCGCAGGATGAGGAGAACTATATCCCGGCGGAGCCCGGAAGCGATATCTATCTGACGCTGGATGACACAATCCAGTATATCGTGGAGCGGGAGCTGAAGGAGGTCGTTCAGGCGCAGGAAGCGCGGAAAGCCACGGCCATCGTGATGGATGTGCAGACCTGCGCCATCCTGGGCATGGCGAATTATCCCGACTTCGACCCAAACGATTACAACAGTGTGGACAGCTCCCTGTGGAACAATTTCGCCGTCAACGGGCTGTACGAGCCGGGCTCGACGTTCAAGATCCTGACAACGGCGATGGCCCTGGAGGAGCGTGTCACCACGGTGGATGAAGGGTTTTACTGCCCGGGCTATGTGATGATCGGGAATATGCGGATGCACTGTCACAAACACATGGGGCACGGGGCGGAGTCTTTCGCGCAGGGCGTGGCGAATTCCTGCAACCCGGTGTTTGTCGAGGTGAGCCGCCGCCTGGGCATGGAGACCTTCTATGACTACCTGGAAGGGTTCGGCATGACCCGGCGGACGGGCGTCGATCTGCCGGGGGAGGCGGAGAGTCTGATTGTGCCGGAGGGGACGGCGGTTCCCTACGACTTGGGGGCGATGGCCATCGGGCAGTCCAACGCCTTCACGCCGATCCAGATGGTGACCGCCATCTCGGCGGTGGCGAACGGCGGAAAGCTGATGCGGCCCTACATCGTTGAAAAAATCACGGATCCGGACGGAAACGTGCTGCAGGAGACACAGCCGGAAGTGGTGCGGCAGGTGATCTCCGAGGATACGGCGCGGGAAGTCTGGAGCGTTCTGGAGACCGTGGTGGACAGCGGCACCGGTCAGCAGGGCCAGATCGAGGGCTACCGGATCGCCGGCAAGACCGGTACGGCGGAGAAAGTCGCCAGCTCGGGCGGATATTCTTCCTGGGCGAGGATGGTCTCCTTCGCGGGCTTTGCCCCGGCGGATGCCCCGCAGGTCGCCTGCCTGGTCATCGTGGACGAACCGCTGGAAGCGCACGGCGGCTCCACGGCGGGGCCGGTGTTCCAGCAGATCATGGAGGAGACGCTGCGCTATCTGGAAGTGCCGAAGAATGTGACGGTCGAACAGAGCCCGGCGGCGGAGGAAGTCACGGTGCCGCCGATGCCCGATGACAATCCGATGAACGCCATCGCCACAGTGCAGGCGGCGGGGCTCAACCCCATCGTGCAGACGCAGGGCGAGGTGCTCTACACCTTCGTGCCGGCGGACGGCACAAAGGTGCCGAAAAACGGGAACGTCTATCTCTACTGCGGCCCGGCGGACGGCACGCAGGTCGAGATGCCCAGCCTGTACGGGCATACCATCAAGGAAGTGGACCGCATCCTGTCCGGGATGGGGCTGAGCGCCACGATGAACGGCAGCGGCCTCTGTACGGCGCAGAGCATCGCACCGGGCACGGTGGTGGAGAAGGGGACGGCGCTGGTCGTCGATTTCAGCACCACGCAGCTGCCGACTTCGCTGACGGAAACGCCGGAGGAGGCCCCGGCGGAGGGCACGGCGGAGACAGATCCGGCGGCGGGGGATCCGGCCGAAACGGCTCCGGCGGCGGGCGATCTGAATGAAACGGCCCCGGCGGAGGGCGATCCGGCGGGCGCCGAAGCTGCGGCGGCTCAGGCGCAGCAGGAGGCAGCAGTCATCTGGGATTAGAATGGCGGTTTCCGGCAGGAAGGAGCACACGATGACGGAAGAGAAGGAAAAAAACTTGTGTGAACTGCTGCGCGAGGTGCGGCACCGGGCGCAGCAGATTGATCCGGATCTCGCCATCCGCGGGATCCAGTACGATTCCCGCAAGGTGCAGCCGGGGGAGCTGTTTGTGGCGATCCGCGGCCTGGAGAGCGACGGACACCGCTTCATCGCGCAGGCGCTGGAGCGCGGCGCCGCGGCGGTGCTGCTCTCCGACGCGGCGTATTGTTCGGACGCCTACCCGTGGGTGCTGGCGGAGGACAGCCGCGCGGCGCTGGCGGAGATCAGCAGCGCCTACTACGGGCATCCCAGCCGCAAGCTGACGCTGATCGGCGTCACGGGCACGAACGGCAAGACGACGACCAGCAATCTGATCTGCCGCATCATCGAGGCCCAGGGGGAGGAAACCGGGTTGATCGGCACCATCCACAACCGGATTGGCACCCGCATTCTGGCGGGGAGCCGCACGACGCCGGAGTCGCCGGAACTGCAGCAGCTCTTTGCGGAGATGCTGGAGGAGGGCATTCACTATGCGGTGATGGAGGTCAGCTCCCATGCGCTGGAACTGCACCGCGTGGACTGCTGCGACTTCGATATCGCCGTTTTCACGAATCTGACACAGGATCACCTGGACTATCACGGCACGATGGAGCGCTACTGCGCCGCCAAGACGATCCTCTTCCGCATGCTGGGCGCGCAGGGGGAGGCTGCCGGTCTCCGGAGGACGGCGGTGATCAATATCGATGACCCCTGGGCGGGACAGTTCCTGGCGGCGTCCAATGTGCCGGTTTCCACATACAGTATGCACAGGCCGGCCAGTTGGCTGGCGGAGGATGTGCGGGTGGCGGCGGACGGCGTGCGCTACAGCGTGGACGGCCATCCGGTGCGCCTGCATCTGACAGGCAATTTCAATGTCTACAATTCCCTTGCCGCCCTGGCGGTGGGGGATGCGCTGCACTTTCCGCTTGAGGAGAACATCGCGGCGCTGGAACGGGTTCCGGGGATTCCCGGGCGCTTTCAGAGCGTGGCGGGGGATGCGGACTACACCGTCATTGTGGATTACGCCCACACGCCGGACGGGCTGGAGAACGTCATCTCCACCGCGCAGGCCTTCGCGGAGGGGCGCGTCATCACCGTCTTCGGCTGCGGCGGCGACCGCGACCGCACGAAGCGCCCGCGGATGGGCGAGGTGGCGGCGCGGCTCAGCGATTACTGCGTGGTGACCTCGGACAA
>CAZSHM010000043.1:0-11787 GCA_964606855.1 uncultured Peptococcaceae bacterium | reverse complement strand
GTGACGGGCGCTGAGCCGCATCCGGCGGGAGAAGCGCCGAAAGCAGAAGGCCTTTACGCGGGCGGAGCAAGCCCGCGCAGAGGCCTTCTTCGGTGCGCGACCAGGATACATCCGGGAAAAAGGGATCGTCGAATCATAGCAAGAACAAGGCAGATAAAAAAGGGGCCCGCCGTTCCGCAGAGTTCTCCGCGAAAAGGCAAGGCCCCTTTTTATCTGGCCGGGCATGCACGCGCGTTTCCATGCCATGATTTAATCCTGTCCGGTGCCGGCCGTTCTGACGCTCTCCAACGTGACCGGTGCGCGGAACCGTTCCGCGTGCTGTGCGTAAAACAACATCGAATTGCACGTGTGACCCGGCTTACAGCGACAGATGCAACGCAATCACTCTGTTTTGTTCTCGCCGTCGATCGCTGCCGCCTCGCTGTTTGCGGTGATCGGCCCGTTTCTCCAGCTGAACGTCGGCTTCCTCTTGATATTTCTCGTCAGCAGCAGCAGCACAATATTCACGGCCATCAAGATAACCGCCGCGATGATCAACGTCATCAGCGACATATGGCCTAGACAGAACTCCACAATGATGACCGCCAGGAACGTGCCCGGGATCATGGCGAGGTTCATGCCGCCCATCTCTGCCGCCGCCGTCGTGCGCAGACCGGGGTCTACGATACGGATCAACGCCACGCCGCTCGGGCAGGTACCGGTTGCGGCACCCCACAGACCCAGCGAACGCTCAAAGTCGCACGGGCCGCCAATGCGCGGGGAGAAGAAGAAGACGAAGAAGAAGGTGACCAGAGCAACCACAGTGCACATCAGGAGGATCGGGACCAGCCATTTGCTGATGACGGTGAGCTGGATCGCCATGAACGCGCCTGTGATCAGATAGTCGGTTGTAGCGCCGGTGATACGTGCCTGCAGCACATCGTCATGATACTGCAGCAGGTTCAGCTTGCCCATCACCCATTTGACGATGTACGCCACCAACAGACCGATGAAGAAGGTCATGCCGGCGATGGTGGAGAGGATACTGATGCCGAATGAGAGAATGAAGTTCTGGATCGCGATGGTGATCGCATAGCAGAGACCGACCAGGGCCAAATGGAAAGCCAGCACGTCGATGTTGCCGCTGTAGGTGGTCTGTTTGCCGCAGTCTTCCTTCGGATCTTCCGGCTTGTAGATACCTCTGATGGTGCCGCGGTCCAGTTTCGCCGGATAAGCGGCCAGGCCCTTTTTCAGGCCGTATTTCGCAACGGGGACACCGACGGCAAAGGCGAACAGGAACCCGATGACGGAATAGGTGACAGCCACCTGAATCGCGTCTGGCAAACCGGCGCCGCCGGCCTCAATCTGCGAACCGAAGGTCGCGGATTGCCCGGGCCCCTGGCAGAACGCAAACGGGATCATCGCTCCGTACTCACCGGCCATGCCGAACGGGATGCCGAACAGTTTGATGCAGGCATAGCCGATCAGCGGGGTGAGGCAGTAGAGGAAGCCCCACCAGAGCCCCAAAGCCAGGGAGCCCTTGACCATGGAAGTGCTGTAAGAGCCTTTCTTTTGCCCTTTCTGCCCTTCCTCCTGCGGCGTGGAAGTCAAGCCGATGGAGATAAAGGACAGGGTAAAGAACAGGGTTACAATCTGGTTGCAACTGTTGAAATCGAACCCGCCAATGTTGCCCATACCGATGTTCATCAGGATGAACCCGATGATGCCGCCGATCACGCTGGCAGGCATCAGAATGTTGGCTAAAAACGGTATTTTTGCACGGCAAATCATACCGATCAGCAACATGATGCCGATCCAGGCAAAGGCATTCACTGCACTCATAAAAACCCTTCCTTTCAAAATGATGATGCATGAGTTCTAATAGATCAAAAACGCCTGCGTCAAAGCGGATCCGGAACAGGCTGGATCTGGGAGAAAAGCGTCTTTGATAAAAGAATCCTATGCAATAGATAATATAATAAAACCCCGATTTATGCAAGAGTGCGCGGGACAGTTTTTACCCTCCTTCCCATACCGTTTATACTATGCATAGATAATTCCGCGGATATCGAAAAGGTACATCGAGCCGTGGAATGCGGAGCGGGGATAAAAAATCCGGCGTGAATAGGATCCATCGGGGAAAGAAAAAGGGATCGTTGAATCACAGCGGAAACCAAGGCAGATAAAAAAAGGGGCCCGCCGCTCCGCAGAGTTCTCCGCGAAAAGGCAAGGCCCCTTTTTATCTGGCCGGGCATGCACGCGCGTTTCCATGCCATGATTTAATCCTGTCCGGTGCCGGCCGTTCTGACGCTCTCCAACGTGACCGGTGCGCGGAACCGTTCCGCGTGCTGTGCGTAAAACAACATCGAATTGCACGTGTGACCCGGCTTACAGCGACAGATGCAACGCAATCACTCTGTTTTGTTCTCGCCGTCGATCGCTGCCGCCTCGCTGTTTGCGGTGATCGGCCCGTTTCTCCAGCTGAACGTCGGCTTCCTCTTGATATTTCTCGTCAGCAGCAGCAGCACAATATTCACGGCCATCAAGATAACCGCCGCGATGATCAACGTCATCAGCGACATATGGCCTAGACAGAACTCCACAATGATGACCGCCAGGAACGTGCCCGGGATCATGGCGAGGTTCATGCCGCCCATCTCTGCCGCCGCCGTCGTGCGCAGACCGGGGTCTACGATACGGATCAACGCCACGCCGCTCGGGCAGGTACCGGTTGCGGCACCCCACAGACCCAGCGAACGCTCAAAGTCGCACGGGCCGCCAATGCGCGGGGAGAAGAAGAAGACGAAGAAGAAGGTGACCAGAGCAACCACAGTGCACATCAGGAGGATCGGGACCAGCCATTTGCTGATGACGGTGAGCTGGATCGCCATGAACGCGCCTGTGATCAGATAGTCGGTTGTAGCGCCGGTGATACGTGCCTGCAGCACATCGTCATGATACTGCAGCAGGTTCAGCTTGCCCATCACCCATTTGACGATGTACGCCACCAACAGACCGATGAAGAAGGTCATGCCGGCGATGGTGGAGAGGATACTGATGCCGAATGAGAGAATGAAGTTCTGGATCGCGATGGTGATCGCATAGCAGAGACCGACCAGGGCCAAATGGAAAGCCAGCACGTCGATGTTGCCGCTGTAGGTGGTCTGTTTGCCGCAGTCTTCCTTCGGATCTTCCGGCTTGTAGATACCTCTGATGGTGCCGCGGTCCAGTTTCGCCGGATAAGCGGCCAGGCCCTTTTTCAGGCCGTATTTCGCAACGGGGACACCGACGGCAAAGGCGAACAGGAACCCGATGACGGAATAGGTGACAGCCACCTGAATCGCGTCTGGCAAACCGGCGCCGCCGGCCTCAATCTGCGAACCGAAGGTCGCGGATTGCCCGGGCCCCTGGCAGAACGCAAACGGGATCATCGCTCCGTACTCACCGGCCATGCCGAACGGGATGCCGAACAGTTTGATGCAGGCATAGCCGATCAGCGGGGTGAGGCAGTAGAGGAAGCCCCACCAGAGCCCCAAAGCCAGGGAGCCCTTGACCATGGAAGTGCTGTAAGAGCCTTTCTTTTGCCCTTTCTGCCCTTCCTCCTGCGGCGTGGAAGTCAAGCCGATGGAGATAAAGGACAGGGTAAAGAACAGGGTTACAATCTGGTTGCAACTGTTGAAATCGAACCCGCCAATGTTGCCCATACCGATGTTCATCAGGATGAACCCGATGATGCCGCCGATCACGCTGGCAGGCATCAGAATGTTGGCTAAAAACGGTATTTTTGCACGGCAAATCATACCGATCAGCAACATGATGCCGATCCAGGCAAAGGCATTCACTGCACTCATAAAAACCCTTCCTTTCAAAATGATGATGCATGAGTTCTAATAGATCAAAAACGCCTGCGTCAAAGCGGATCCGGAACAGGCTGGATCTGGGAGAAAAGCGTCTTTGATAAAAGAATCCTATGCAATAGATAATATAATAAAACCCCGATTTATGCAAGAGTGCGCGGGACAGTTTTTACCCTCCTTCCCATACCGTTTATACTATGCATAGATAATTCCGCGGATATCGAAAAGGTACATCGAGCCGTGGAATGCGGAGCGGGGATAAAAAATCCGGCGTGAATGGGAAAGCCTGGATAACCGGGAAAAATCGGGGATCTCCCGGCTCCCCGCAATTTGGAAACGGGGGGGGCAAAAAACGGCCGCCCGGAATCTCTCGCAAGATTGGGCGGCCGACATCTTACACTTGATGCTCCTCGATGTAGTAGACGACATAGGCGCGCGGATAATCCCGGCGGATGAGATTCATCACCTCGATGCCGACAGAGATCTCGCCGATCAGGTTGTAGTCCATGTTGATGTCGAAATCTTCGTCCTCGGTGGCCTTGACGACGTCGATCTGCGGATTTGGATCGTGATCCGGCTTGATGCCCAGCGCCAGATATTTTTCCTTGGCCTCCTCGGCGCTGTCCGCAAAGATCACTTGCGTATGGCTCGTATGCTGCATACGGCTCCTCCTTTCATGGGATTGGCAGGTGCGCGGAGATCGTTTTCTCCGGCGCATCGTCTCTTTTAATCATGGGATCGCAAATTGGAACAAGCCCAGTATAGCAGAAAAATCCCGCGCGGGCAAGCCGCCTGTTCGACTTGCCGTTTCAGAGCCTGCTGAAGTCCAGCGTGGCGAAGAGATCCTCCAGCGTCTCGGCGCGGCGGATGCACGACACGGAGCCGTCCGGTTTCAGCAGGAGTTCGGCGGAGCGCAGCTTGCCGTTGTAGTTGAAGCCCATGGCGTGCCCGTGCGCCCCCGCGTCGTGGATCACAAGATAATCTCCGAGCTGAATCTCCGGCATCGGACGGTCGATGGCGAATTTGTCACAGTTTTCGCACAGACTGCCCACAATATCGTAGACGTGCGTGGGCGCGGCGTCCTCCTTGCCGAGCACCGTGCAGTGGTGGTATGCGCCGTACATCCCCGGCCGCATCAGATTTGCCATCGATGCGTCCACGCCGATGTAGTGCTTGTAGGTGTCCTTGCGGTGGATGGCCTGCGTCACCAGATAGCCGTAAGGCCCGGTGATCATGCGGCCGCACTCCATGCAGATCCGCAGCGGCGCGAGCCCGTTCGCCACGATGATCTCCTCGTAGAGGGAGTGGATCTCCTCCCCCAGCGCCTCCAGATCCACCGGCTCCTCCTCCGGCCGGTAGGGGATGCCGATGCCTCCGCCGAGGTTGACGAAGGAGAACCGGATGCCCACCTCGCGGGAGATCTCGGCGATCAGCTCGAACATCATCCGGGCGGTCTCCACCAGATTGTCGCGGTTCAGCTCGTTGGATACGACCATCGTGTGGATGCCGAAGCGCGTCGCGCCTTTCTCCTTCATGATGCGGTAGGCCTCGAACATCTGCGGCCGCGTCAGCCCGTACTTTGCCTCCTCCGGCTTGCCGATGATGGCGTTGCCGTCCCGACGGAGCGGCCCTGGATTGTAGCGGAAACTGATCGTCCGCGGAAGGCCGATCCGGCTTTCGATGAACGCGATGTGCGTGATGTCGTCCAGATTGAGAATCGCGCCCATCTCCTCGGCCTTGCGGAACTCCTCGATGGGCGTGTCGTTCGCGGAGAACATCACGTCCTCCCCGCCAAGCCCCACCCGCTCGCTCAGCACCAGTTCCGCCAGGGAACTGCAGTCCGCGCCGAAGCCCTCCTCCTTGAGAATCTGCATCAGATAAGGGTTGGGCGCCGCTTTGACGGCGAAATATTCCTTGAACTCCGGCGCCCAGCGGAACGCGCGCGTAAGGCGGCGGGCGTTCTCGCGGATGGCCCGCTCATCGTAGATGTGAAACGGCGTCGGATATACTTTGGCGATTTCCTGGATCTGCTCCAATGTAAAGGGAAGTGTTTTTTTCATCGCGCAACCTCCTCTAAAATGCGGGATCGATCGTTCCGATAGTATCTTAGTCTATCTCTTTCGACAAAATCAACCCGCCGTGCCGATTATACAAGATACTTGACGAATCCTGCCGCGGCGCTTATAATAGAGCACAGTTTCGCGAAAAATCCCGTAGAAAGTCGAAAAACGCGTGACGCCCGCCCGCGCGGCGGGCCGACAGTTCGCTGAGACCATCCTGTCGATAAACAAAACCAGGCTCCCTTTGCGGCGCCCGGCGGCGCTTTTTTCGTCTGCGCCGGATCCCGGCGGAACCTCCTCCATGGAGGAGGCTCTGCGGACGGGCGAAACGGAGAGAAAAAGTGATAGAAAGTGATTAGGAAAAGAAAGGATCTGCGCGGCGCGCCGCGCGAGGAGGCAGCGAGGATACCATGTTCCTTTTAAAAAGCGAGATTCAGTTTGACGCCGCGCACTATCTGAGCGGCTATGAGGGCAAATGCCGCAACATCCACGGGCACCGCTATCGCCTGATCGCCGAGCTGGCGCGCGCGGAGCTGATCGAGCGGGGCAGCCGGCGCGGCATGGTGGAGGATTTCTCCGCGCTGAAGTGTGCACTGCAGGAGATTGTCTCGGCCTACGACCACAAGCTGCTGGCGGAGGACGACGCGGACGGCCGCGCGGTGGCGCGGGCGCTGGAGGCGCTGCCCGACGGGTTTGAGGTGGCGCTCCTGCCTTTCCGCCCCACCGCCGAGGAGCTCGCGCGCGAAATCTACCGGCAACTGAAGGCGGAGGGGTATCCCGTCGTCTCCGTGGAACTCTTCGAGACGCCGGGCAACAGCTGCATCTATCGGGAGGGATAGCCGATGGCGCATACAACAGAGGAGGACGCGCGTCTTTCGGTGGTCGAGGAGTTTATCTCCCTGGACGGCGAGGGCCCGACCGCGGGCGCGCTCTCGTACTTCGTCCGCTTTGCGGGCTGCTCCCTGCGCTGCGCCTGGTGCGACACCGCCTATTCCTGGGACGGCAGCGCCGCCCCCGTGACGCGCACCGCCCGCGCGATCTATGCGGACATCGCGTCGAGCGGTCTCACGCACGTCACGCTCACCGGCGGGGAGCCGCTGGAACAGCCGCACATCCTGCCGCTTTTGCGTCTGCTCGCGCGGGATGCGTCGCGCGGCGTGCACATCGAGACGAACGGCGCCGTGGAGATCGCGCCGTTCCGCGCGGCCTGTCCCGCCGGGAACATCGCCTTCGTGGTGGACTACAAACTGCCCTCGAGCGGGATGGAGGCGCGTATGTGCCCGGCGAATTTGGAACAGGTGGAGCGGCGCGACGCCTACAAATTTGTCATCGCGAGCCAGGCGGATCTGGACAGGGCGCTGGAGGTGCTCGCGCGGAGTGATCTGACGGAGCGCTGCCAGGTCTTTTTCAGTCCCGTGCGGGAGTGCATCGACCCGCTCCGCATTGTGGAGACGATGCGGGCGTGTCGCTTGAACAAGGTGCGGCTCCAGCTGCAGCTGCACAAAATTCTGTGGCCGGACACGGCGCGCGGCGTCTGAGCATATCGAAAACGGGAGAGGGGTTGGAGCATGGCAATCGACACGGAGAAGATTGCGTATCATATTCGCCAGATTCTGCTGGCGCTGGGCGAGAACCCGGACCGCGAGGGACTGCGGGAGACCCCCGGGCGCGTGGCGCGGATGTACGCTGAGGTGTTCGAGGGGCTGAACTACAGCAACGCGGATCTGGCGCGGATGTTTGACACCACCTTCGAGGAGGAGGACTGCCTGCGCGGGCAGAACGGCCTGGTGGCGGTGAACGGCATCCCCATCTTCAGCTATTGTGAGCACCACATGGCGCTGATGTACAACATGACGGTGTCGGTGGTTTACCGGCCCAAGGAGAAAATCATCGGGCTGAGCAAGATCGCCCGCATCGCGGATATGGTGGGCCGCCGCCTGCAGCTGCAGGAGCGCATCGGAAGCGACATCGCGGAGATCGTCTCCCGCATCACGGAGAGCGACGACGTGGCCGTGTTTGTCCAGGGGGAGCACAGCTGCATGACGGCGCGCGGCATTCAAAAGCCCGGGGCCGTCACGCGCACGGCGCATTTCCGCGGCGCCTTCGAGACAGACGCGGCCCTGCGGCAGGAGGCGATGCTCCTGGCGCGGCCGGAATGAGCCCGCGGAGTGAGAGGGGAGAGGCTGTATGGAGGATTGGGAAAAAATCGGCGGAAAAGCCGTGGTTGTCCTGAGCGGCGGGCAGGATTCCACCACCTGCCTGTTCTGGGCCATGCGGATGTTCGACGAGGTGCTCGCGGTCACGTTCGACTACGGGCAGCGGCACAGGCTGGAGATTGACTGCGCGCGGGAGATCGCCGCGGATCAAGGCATCGAGCACCATGTGCTCGACATGGGCCTTCTGAACCAGCTGACGGAGAACGCGCTCACGCGCTCGGAGATTCCTGTGGCGGCGGGGGAGAACGGCGCGCTGCCGAGCACCTATGTGGAGGGGCGGAACATGCTCTTTCTGGCCTTTGCCGGTGTGCTCGCCAGAACCAAGGGGGCGAAACATATCGTCACCGGCGTCTGTCAGACGGATTTCAGCGGCTACCCGGACTGCCGGGACAGCTTTGTCAAATCGATGAACGTGACGCTGAATCTGGCGATGGACTGCGACCTTGTGATTCACACGCCGCTGATGTGGCTGGACAAGGCGCAGACCTGGGCGCTGGCCGACCGGCTTGGACGGCTCGATTACGTGCGAGAGAAGACGCTCACCTGCTACAACGGCGTTCGGGGCGACGGCTGCGGGACGTGTCCGGCCTGCGTTCTGCGGCGGCGCGGACTGGAGCGCTATCTGGCGCAGAAAAATTTTTGAAATTCGTCAAAAAAAGCAAAAAAAGCGGGAACTATTTGCGCGCGGGCGGCGTCTACAGATATGTTGTAACAAGCTGAAGCCCGCGGCGGCTGGGAGGATGCGGGAAACGCACCGAATCTGGGAGAGAAAAAAGTAACAAATTTATTACAAAAACATATTGCATTCTCAGGGGCGGGGTGCTATACTAACAGTAACTTGGAAGGGGTTTCCGCAAACGGGAAAAAATCCGAAAAAAAAGTAAAAAACACTTGCCAAAGCGCCAATATCTCTGTATAATACAAAGTTGACAGTTTCGATTTAAGACCCGACAGCGGGTTTTAAATACAAGTAGTGGGTTATTAAAAAGTTAAGATATCTTTGCTTGAAAGGGGTGGTTCCGCCACATCATTTTGAGAAGTCGTCTTTCTTCGGGAAGGGTCAAAACCCTGACGGAAACGTCGATCAGCACAAGCAGTATGACGCACAAATGTACGTATTCAAAACTCATGAGTTTTGAATATCCGCCGGTGGTGGACACTGCCGGGGGAAAGGCGCGTGTACGGGGATTTGTTCTCCTGTCCGGCGAGACAAAAAACCGACCGAATGATGATCCTTAGGAGGGAATGAAAAAGTGAAAAACAAAAAAGTATTTGCAATTTTGACCTTGGTCTGCTTTATGCTGACCTTCCTGGTTCCTGTCTCCGCTTTCGCAGCTGGGGAGGACGAACCTGACTACCAGCAGGTATCTTATTCGACCTCTTATGTTTATGTGCGGGGCGGAGCGATCAATACAAACGAAACTGTAAGAGTGCAGATGGATTTGTATGACCGTTATGGGAATCCGGAGGCCACGACTGACACTTTATATGCTTGGGTGACCAAGAAGGGAGACAATGCTCCGGTTAACAGCGTAGATGTGTATTTCGCTGCTGAAAACGGCGGAGAAGGTGCGCCGGTTATCAATTACGCAAAAGACGAAAATGGCAAAGATATGATCGGCGTATATGAATTAGATGCCACGAAGGCTGGTACAACACAGACCAAGTGGACAAGCGACGATGTTTTCTTTGTTCGTTTTTACGCTTCTGGCGAATATGAAATTCATCTTTCCGAGCTGAAACCCGACTTAACCACCAACGGCAGAATTGCTCGAGCAAGAGAATTTGACGACGTTGATAGCAATGTGACTGTGAACGCGCTTTCGACTTCGTACAAAGATTATGTTGTCAAGGTTGATTTTACCAATGACACAGACTTAAAATATGACATTCTTGATCAGAATGGGAATCCTGCGAAAGTTGTAGTCGGCACGGTTGTGAAGCCAGGTACTACGTCAACGCCGAATTCCACCCCGCTGGACACAACAGACGGCTATTCCGCTTTTGTAGCGAAGAGCGGCACAGCTGAAAAGTTAGTGGTTCTTAAGAATGGCAAATATTACGACGCAACATTATCCAGCGATGGGAAAAATGCTGAGATAGTGCAGAAAGATGGTAAAGATGTTGAAGCTACAGTGGCAGGTTGGACGCTGAGCCGCGCATATCTCGAAGGCACGGTAACAGGCAGTGCAACTGAATATTTAGAAGATGTCACAGGTGACGAAATTTATGTAAAAGACGGTTACACTGTTGACAAACTGAACGTAAAAGCAACGGACGTTACCGAAAAGAACGTACAGATTACGCTTTACAGCGATGCAAAAGCTACAATCGTTACAACGAGTGGCGAAATTGAATATGTTGGTCTCGAACCATTAGCGAACAAGACCTTTAAAGTGGAACCTGTCGGGGCTATCAATGTGGATAAAACAGAGATTACCACGGACAGAAGAGGCAGAGCAAGTTTCAAAGTTTCCGGCAAATATAACGGGAACTACAAGATTTATCTCTCCAGCGGTCAGTTCGGGTTCACCATCAATGTTCAGGTAGGATCTTCCGCTGCCAACACCATCAAGTGCGACGAGCCACCAACCCGCCCGGTTGACATTTTGGGCAGCAATGATTTTGATCTGACCTTCACGATGTATGATGTAAACGGCAACAGAGTGAATCCTGTAGCTGGACTGGAAGACACGCAAGGTTGGTACAAAGCAGCTAACAGCGACAAGAGTTCCATTGTGTTCCCTGTTGGCAACACATGGAATGAAACAGTAGACCCGAGCGGCTATGTGGCGATC
Source organism: uncultured Peptococcaceae bacterium (assembly GCA_964606855.1). Lineage (GTDB taxonomy): Bacteria > Bacillota > Peptococcia > Peptococcales > Peptococcaceae > UBA7185. The sequence goes on along the minus strand of CAZSHM010000043.1, from coordinate 877 downwards.
GTTTCCCAGCCTGCTGATTCTAAGCTGAGCAACCTGGATCTGTCCTTCAATGGAACCAGCATTGTGTCCAAGAAACCGATCACCGCGGAAGGCACCTATGTGCTAAAGGTGACTCTGGACAACGGTAACTCCGCAACTGTCACCGTCGAAGTGAAACAGTTCCAGACGCCTGTCTCCTTGAATATCGAGTATCCGGAAGCCATTGAGCTCGGCGCGACCGTTGTTCCTGCGAACGGCAAGATTTACTGGTTAGATGCCAACGGCACCAAGAAGAACGCCAAGACCGCTGCCGGCGTGCAGGTTGACTTGGCCGCAACCGGCTACGCAGTTGCCGATTTCGATGCTAAAACCGGCGCTCTGACCGCCAAGACGGATGAGAAATATGTCGGCGACACCATCACCGTCACCGCTGTGGATCAGCGCTACAACCTGATCGCGACCGATACCGTGAAAGTCGCGAACGATGCGAAAGAACTGAAGTTTGAGAAGAAGACCCTGGATGTCAACGTCAACAACAACATCCGCATCGATGTCGTTGACCAGGACGGCACCACCGTGGCTCTTGGCAACAGCAACCAGACTCAGAACGCCAGCTATGAAGCCAGTTTTGTGATCCTGGACAAACCGGCCGACGCTGTCGTGTATGCTACGGCGAGCGGCAATCCTAAGGATACCTTAGAGTCCGATGGTTACTTCAGAATGAACCTGACCTCCAACAAGGTTGGCAATGTGGCGGTTCAGGCTGTCCTGAAGTACTCCTATCAGAAACAGGCGACCGGCGATAACAGCCTGGTCAACGTGGTCAAGTACTACACCGGCAGTCAGATCTTCGCGGTTGGCAACGGCTCCACGGGTACTGTGGTTGTCATGTCCATCG
>CAZSHM010000042.1:0-12488 GCA_964606855.1 uncultured Peptococcaceae bacterium | reverse complement strand
CGGCACCTTTTGCTTTCCGGCCACACACAAAGATGTTTCGCCCCGCACGAACGAAAAATCGCCGGGGCGCTCCGGCCCCGGCGTGTATCGTGCTGCCTGCTTGCGCACCCCTTACCGCGGGGGGGCAATCCCACGCATTTACTCCAAGAATTCCTCTTCCGTCTGTTCCCCTTCCGGCTCTTCTGTTTCCGGCTCTTCCCCCGGATCCGCATCCGATTCCTGGAGCAACTCCGCATCCAGTTCCAGATCCAATTCCTCGTCCAAGCCTGTCTCTTCTGCTTCTGTCTCCTCCTCAGGCGGCGCAATGGTGTGCACCTCGATGCCTCTGTAGCGGCTCATCCCCGTGCCCGCCGGGATCAGTTTGCCCAAGATGACATTCTCCTTCAGCCCCATCAGCGGATCCACCTTGCCCTTGATGGCGGCATCGGTCAGCACGCGCGTCGTCTCCTGGAAGGAGGCTGCGGAGAGGAAGGAATCCGTTGCAAGGGATGCCTTAGTGATGCCCAGGAGCACCGTCTTGCCCACGGCCTCGCGGCCGCCCTCGGCCCGGACGCGCTCGTTTTCCGTCTCGTAGTCGAAGACATCCACCTGTCCGCCCGGCAGCAGATTGGTGTCGCCGGCGTCCTCCACCTTGACCTTGCGCAGCATCTGCCGGATCATGACTTCGATGTGCTTGTCGCTGATATCTACGCCCTGCAGACGGTAGACTTTCTGCACCTCGCGCAGCAAGTACATCTGTACGCCCAGTGCGCCCTTCACGCGCAGCAGGTCATGCGGATTGACAGAGCCCTCCGTCAGCTCCTGCCCGGGTTCCACAATGTCCCCGTCGCCCACTTTGAGCCGCGCGCCGTACGGCACGGTATAGACGCTCGCCTCACCGTTATCCTCGGTGATGGTGATTTCCTTCCTGTTTTTGACATCCTGGATCCGCACGGAGCCGCCGACTTCGGCAATGACGGCCTGCCCTTTCGGCTTCCTGGCTTCAAAGAGCTCCTCGACGCGGGGCAGACCTTGCGTGATGTCATCGCCCGCCACGCCGCCGGTGTGGAAAGTACGCATGGTCAGCTGCGTGCCCGGCTCGCCGATCGACTGCGCGGCAATGATGCCAACCGCCTCGCCGATGTCCACGTGCCCGCCGGTCGCCAGGTTGCGGCCGTAGCACTTGCAGCAGATGCCGTAGCGGCTCTTGCAGGTCAGGGCGCTGCGGATCGTGACTTTCTCAATGCCCGCAGCCTGAATCTCCTCGGCAATCTCGTCGGTAATCTCCTCGTTGGCGCCCACCAGCACTTCGCCCGTCTCGGGGTGAATGACCGGCTCCAGCGCATAACGGCCTGCCAGACGCTCCTCCAGGGATTCAATCACCTGGTTGCCGCTGCGGATGGCTTCGACTTCCAACCCTTCCGTCGTATGGCAATCGTCCTCGCGCACGATGACCTCCTGGGCTACATCCACCAGACGGCGGGTCAGATACCCCGAGTCGGCGGTGCGCAGCGCCGTGTCGGTCAAGCCTTTGCGCGCGCCGTGGGAGGAGATGAAGTACTCCTGCACATTCAGCCCCTCACGGAAGTTCGCCTTGATGGGCAACTCGATCGTGCGGCCGGTGGAATCTGCCATCAATCCGCGCATTCCGGCCAGCTGCCGGATCTGCTGGTTGTTGCCGCGCGCACCGGAAGTGGCCATCATGTTGATGTTGTTGAATTTGTCCAGATTCTGCAACAGCGCGTCGGTGACATCCTTTGTCGCCTGATTCCAGACTTTGATGACGAGATTGTATCGCTCCTCCTCGGTGATCAGTCCACGGCGGAACTTCTGCTCGATGCGCTCCACCTCCGCGTCAGACTCGGCCAGAATCCCGGCTTTCTCATCCGGCACGATGATGTCCGTATAACTCACGGTAAATCCTGCCTGCGTTGAATATTTATAGCCCTGCGCCTTGATACCGTCCAGCATATTGGCCGTAGCGGACGCGCCAAGCTTCTTGTAGCATTTGGCGACAATCTCGCCAAGACCCTTCTTGCCGACTGTCTCGTTGATGTAGCCGACTTCCTCGGGAATCACATCGTTGAAGATGATGCGGCCGACCGTCGTCTCGAGTTTTGAACCGTCCTTCTGGCGCACCTTGATCTTCGCCTGCAAATGCACCACACCGGCATCGTAGGCCAGGAGCGCCTCATTGTTGTCGCGGAAGATACTGCCCTCTCCTTTTGCGCCGTCGCGGTCGATGGTCAGATAGTATGAACCCAGAATCATATCCTGCGTCGGGATCGTGACCGGCTTGCCGTCTTTCGGATTCAGGATGTTGTTGGCCGCCAGCATGAGGATGCGCGCCTCCGCCTGGGCTTCCGCCGACAGCGGCACATGCACCGCCATCTGGTCGCCGTCAAAGTCTGCGTTGTAAGCCGTGCAAACCAGCGGATGCAGCCGCAGCGCTCTGCCCTCCACCAGCACCGGCTCAAATGCCTGAATGCCCAGGCGGTGCAGGGTAGGCGCGCGGTTCAGAAGCACCGGGTGATCCTTGATGACATCCTCCAGAACGTCCCAGACTTCCGGTTTGAGACGCTCTACCATACGCTTCGCGCTCTTGATATTGTGCGCATAGCCGTCGTTGACGAGCTTTTTCATCACAAAAGGCTTAAACAGCTCGAGCGCCATCTCCTTCGGCAGGCCGCACTGGTTCATCTTCAGTTCCGGCCCGACCACGATCACGGAGCGGCCCGAATAGTCGACACGCTTGCCCAGAAGGTTCTGGCGGAAACGCCCCTGCTTGCCCTTCAACATATCGCTCAGGGATTTGAGCGGACGGTTGCCCGGCCCTGTCACGGGACGGCTGTGGCGCCCATTGTCGATCAGGGCATCCACCGCCTCCTGCAGCATCCGCTTCTCGTTGCGCACGATGATATCCGGCGCGTTCAGATCCAGCAGCCGTTTCAGGCGGTTGTTGCGGTTGATGACGCGGCGGTACAGATCGTTGAGGTCGCTGGTCGCAAACCGCCCGCCGTCCAACTGCACCATAGGCCGGATATCCGGCGGGATCACCGGGAGCACGTCGAGGATCATCCAGCTCGGCTGATTGTGCGACTTCAGAAACGCTTCCACGACCTCCATCCGCCGCACGGCTTTCACATTGCGCTGTCCGGTGGTGTTGCTGATCTCCTCCTTCAGCTCCTCATAAAGCTGATTTAGATCCAGCTCTTCCAGAAGTTCCTTGATCGCCTCCGCACCGATACCGGCGCGAAAGGCGCTGCCGTATTTTTCTTTATATTCACGGTACTCGTTTTCACTCAGCAGGGCCATCTTCTCCAGCGGCGTATCGCCGGGATCCAGCACGATGTAGGAGGCAAAGTAGATAACCTTCTCCAACTGACGGGGCGAGATATTTAACAGAAGCCCCATGCGGCTGGGAACACCCTTGAAATACCAGATGTGTGAGCATGGCGCCGCCAGCTCGATGTGCCCCATGCGTTCCCGCCGCACTTTGGACTTTGTGACTTCCACGCCGCAGCGGTCGCACACGACGCCCTTGTAACGGATCCGTTTGTATTTGCCGCAGTTGCACTCCCAGTCTTTGATCGGCCCGAAGATGCGCTCACAGAACAGGCCGTCCCGTTCCGGTTTTAAGGTGCGATAATTGATTGTCTCCGGCTTTTTTACTTCCCCACTGGACCATTCCCTGATCTGCTCCGGCGAAGCCAGCCCGATTCGCATCCGGTCAAAATTGTTTACATCCAACAAAGGACTCGCTCCTTTCTCAAATTCCGACCTGCATCAATATTCATCGTTCCTCAAAAATCATCGTCCCCGTAATAGTCGTCGTTCTCCTCCCGGAGTTCGCCGTCCAGGCCGTCATCCAGCTCCGAATCGTCCTGCTCCAGTTCCTCCTCCTCTGAAAGGGTGTCCTCCTCTTCCAGTTCTCCGTTCTCGTCCTCGATGAGAAACGCGTCCATCGCTTCGAATTCGTCCGCGCTGCCCCGCTGCCGCTCGATCGGCAACTCCAGTCCCAGCTCCTTGGCCGTATCCGCGACATCCTCATCGTCCTCGCCGATTTCAATCTCCTCGTCAAACTCGTTCAGGATCTTGACATCTAGGCACAGGCTCTGCAATTCCTTGATCAACACCTTGAAGGATTCCGGCACACCCGGTTCCGGTACATTTTCGCCCTTGACAATGGCCTCATAGGTCTTGACGCGGCCGACGGTGTCGTCGGACTTGACCGTCAGGATCTCCTGCAGCGTGTATGCCGCGCCGTAAGCCTCCAGCGCCCAGACCTCCATCTCGCCGAAGCGCTGTCCGCCGAACTGAGCCTTGCCGCCCAGCGGCTGCTGCGTGACCAGAGAGTACGGGCCGGTGGAACGTGCGTGGATTTTATCGTCCACAAGGTGCGCCAGTTTCAGGTAGTACATATATCCGACCGTAACCGGATTGTCGAAGGGGAGTCCTGTGCGGCCGTCGCGGACGACAAACTTTCCCGTGAGCGGAAACTCCATGTCGCTGATTTCGTTGGCCTTCTGGAACATCTCCACAATGTCCGACTCCTGCACACCGTCAAAGACGGGCGTCGCCAGATGGATGCCAAGCGCTTTGGCCGCCATGCCCAGGTGGACTTCCAGAACCTGCCCGATATTCATGCGCGAAGGCACGCCCAGAGGATTCAGCACGATCTCGATCGGCGTCCCGTCCTCCAGAAACGGCATGTCGCACTCCGGCAGAATGCGGGAGACGACGCCTTTGTTGCCGTGACGGCCCGCCATCTTGTCGCCCTGAGAGATTTTTCGCTTCTGCGCGATGTAGCAGCGCACCACCTGATTCACGCCGGGCGAGAGATCATCGCCGTTCTTGGCGGAAAAGATCTTGACATCCACAATAATCCCCTGCTCGCCGTGCGGCACACGCAGGGACGTGTCGCGCACCTCGCGGACCTTTTCTCCGAAGATCGCCCGCAGCAGCCGCTCCTCCGCCGTGAGCTCCGTCTCGCCCTTGGGCGTGACCTTGCCCACCAGGATATCGCCGGGGCGCACTTCCGCACCGATGCGAATGATACCGCGCTCATCGAGATTCTTCAGGATCTCTTCGCTCACGTTGGGGATATCCCGCGTGATCTCCTCGGGCCCCAGTTTCGTGTCGCGCGCGTCGCACTCGTACTCCTCAATATGGATGGATGTATAGTAGTCCTCCTTGACGAGCTTCTCGCTCAGCAGCACCGCATCCTCATAGTTATAGCCTTCCCAGTTCATAAAGGCGATCAGGACGTTGCGCCCCAGTGCCAGTTCACCGTGATCGGTGGACGGCCCGTCGGCCAGAATGGAGCCGGCCTCCACCTCCTGGCCTTTTTTGACCAGCGGCTTCTGGTTGATGCAACTGCCCTGGTTGGAGCGCTCAAACTTGGTCAGCCTGTAGTGATCCTTGACCCCATCCTTGCGCTTGACCACGATCTCGCGCGCCGAGACATAGTCCACCACGCCGGGGTGTTCGGCGATCACCATGACGCCGGAGTCGTATGCGGCGCGGAATTCCATGCCGGTGCCCACATACGGCGCCTCCGTGCGCAGCAGCGGCACGGCCTGCCGCTGCATATTGGCCCCCATCAGCGCGCGGTTCGCATCGTCGTGCTCCAAGAACGGGATCAATGCCGTCGCGATCGAAACGACCTGCTTCGGCGATACGTCCATGTAGTCGACCTTCCCGCTCTCTACCACCACGTTGACATGGCCGTGCCGCGCATTGACTTTCTTCTCCGCGAAACGTCCGGTCGCATCCAGCGGGGCGTTGGCCTGGGCCACGACATATTTGTCCTCCTCATCCGCCGTCAGATACTCGATCTGGTCGGTGACGATGCCCGTTGTCTTGTCCACCTTGCGGTACGGCGATTCAATGAAACCGTACTGATTGATCTTGGCATAGGTGCTGAGGGAGTTGATCAGCCCGATGTTTGGGCCCTCCGGCGTCTCGATGGGGCACATGCGCCCGTAATGGGAGGGATGCACATCGCGCACCTCAAAGCCCGCGCGCTCCCGACTCAATCCGCCCGGTCCCAGGGCGCTCAGACGGCGCTTGTGCGTCAGCTCGCTCAAGGGGTTGATCTGATCCATAAACTGGCTCAGCTGGCTGGAACCGAAGAATTCTTTGATCGCCGCCACCACCGGGCGGATGTTGATCAGTGCCTGTGGCGTGACGTTCTCCGAATCCTGGATCGTCATGCGTTCACGAATCACGCGCTCCATCCGCGTCAAGCCGATGCGGAACTGATTCTGCAGCAGCTCGCCCACGCAGCGGATCCGCCGGTTGCCCAGATGATCGATATCATCGGAAGTGTATCCCTCCACCCCATTGATCAGATTCAGCAGATAGCGGATCGTCTCAATGATGTCCTCGTGGGTGATGGTTTTTTTCTTCGGGTCGATCGAGAGGCCCAGTTTCTTGTTGATTTTATATCGGCCTACCTTGGCGAAATCATAGCGTTTCGGATCGAAAAACATGGAATTCAGGAGCGTTCTCGCATTTTCCACCGTTGGCGGATCGCCCGGGCGCAACCGGCGGTAAATCTCGATCAGCGCCTCGCCCTCCGTCTCGGTGTGGTCGCGCTCCAATGTGATGCGGATGCGCTCGTCATCGTCGAACATCTCCAGGATCTGACTGTTGGAGGAATAGCCCAACGCCCGCAGGAGCACCGTCACCGGAAGTTTTCTGGTGCGGTCGATGCGCACAAAGATATTGTCGTTGCTGTCCGTCTCAAATTCCAGCCACGCGCCGCGGTTGGGAATGATCGTCGCGCCGTAGAGTTTTTTTCCGGTCTGGTCGATCGTCTCCGCATAATAGACGCCCGGCGAGCGCACGAGCTGGCTCACGATCACGCGCTCGGCGCCGTTGATGATGAAGGTGCCCTTCGTGGTCATGATGGGGAAATCCCCCATAAAAACTTCCTGTTCCTTGACCTCGCCGGTTTCCTTGTTGATCAGCCGCACCTTTAAGCGCAGCGGCGCCGCGTAAGTCGCATCGCGCTCCTTGCATTCTTCGACATCGTACTTGGGCTCCCCCAGGCTGTAATCCACAAACTCAAGTACCAGATTTCCCGTAAAATCCTGGATGGGAGAGATCTCTTCAAAGGTCTCCCGCAGTCCCTCGTCCAGAAAAGATTGGTAGGAATTTCTCTGCACCTCGATCAGGTTGGGCATCACCATAATTTCCTCGATTTTGGCAAAACTGCGCCGCGCTCTCAGTGCATATCTTGTACTGTCCAATGCTGTTCACTCCTTAGGTTATTTGATCCACGTCTTTGTCTCTGAAAAAGATTTCTACAAAAAGCTGCTTCTCAAACGTCCTTGTTAACGACTGCTATAAACTGTTGCCTATTCCTGCCGCAATTCCAAAAAGATATCCCTGTCGCGCCGCCTGCAAAAGGAGCGCCGGCAAGCGTTTTATCCGTAAACTGCACAAATTGCCAAAAAATCAGCAAAGCAAGGAATTTCCGTACCGTAAATCCTTGCTGCCCATGCCTCCGCTATACATGCTTCTCTGTGTGCCTGCCCCGGCAAAAAACCGCTCCCCCGCCCGCATTTCCGCAAAAACGGCTGCGCATCCTGCTCTGCCGAGTCTCCGCAATACTGTAAACTTTTTCCGTTCCGATTAGTCGCGTCCATATATGATACCACAAGTGCGCCTGCTTGTAAACTGTTTTTTCAAAAATGCTCGAAAATAGCGGAATCCGGCAAAGGATGTATCCGCAGCAGATATGTACCCGGCCGTGCCGTGTCCCGCCTGCCCGCACGTGCAGCCGACAGCACGGCCGTAAGATGAGGAGAACAGAAAACGCCGCAGAGAGCCCCCCTGCATGAGCGGAGCCGTCTCTGCGGCGTTTTCTGCGTTTTTTTGTCCTTTGTGCCGGATTATTTGATCTCGGCGACAGCGCCGGCAGCCTCGAGTTTCTTCAGAATCTCTTCGGCTTCGGCCTTCTCGATCTTCTCTTTGACGGCTCTCGGCGCGTTGTCGACGACTTCCTTGGCCTCCTTCAGGCCCAGGCCGGTCACTTCGCGAACCACTTTGATGACGGCGATCTTGTTGCCGCCGATCTCTTTCAGCAGGACATCAAATTCGGTCTGTTCTTCCTCGACAGGAGCGGCCGCAACGCCTGCTGCGGCAACCGCGACGGGCGCCGCAGCGCTCACGCCGAACTCTTCCTCAAACGCTTTGACAAGCTCGGATAACTCGATCACAGACATTTCTTTGACCGTGTCAATGATGGTTTGAATTTTAGACATTGTAATCTCTCCTATAATATATAGATTTTTTTCTTTCTATCTGCCGCGCTGCCGCATTCGCTTATCTGCAGCGCGCGCTCTGCACAGCCGCTTACGCGACCTCTTTGGATTTGCGGACTTCCTCCAGCACATAGGCCAATCTCTGAATCGGCGCCTGGAAGCAGGATGCCACCTGCGCGAGCAGAACCTCCTTCGGCGGCAGTTCGCCCAGCGCGATCACGCCGGCCTGATCCAAGTATTCGCCCTCCAGTAGCCCGCCTTTGATCTCGATCACCTTGTTCTCCTTAGAGAATTTGGAGAGAATCTGCGCCGGTGCGATCAGATCGTCCGCGCTGAAGGCGATCGCCGTCACACCCTTAAAAGTCGGCAGCAGCAAGTCGCAGCCCGCTTCTTTGGCGGCGATGGCCAGCAGCGTGTTTTTCACGACGCGGTAATCCACGCCGGCCTCCCGCAGCTGTTTTCTCAGCTTGGTCGCCTGCGCCACCGTCAAGCCGCGGTAGTCCACGACGACGATGGTTTTGGCGGATTTGAATTTTTCCGTCAGTTCCGCGACAATCGCTTTTTTCTCTTCTAAATTGCCCACGTTCAACACCTCCCTGCAGCATATTTTTTTCGCATCATTGCCCCACTGCCGTGATCAGCGGAAAGAAAAAGCCTTTGCGTAGAAACACAAAGGCAGAAATTGCATTGCGGCAATCGGAGCCTCGGCAGGAAATTAAGTCCTCCACGGACACCTGCTGTCTACAGCGAAACCGGATTCAGTTTTGTCCTGCTCTGTACACGCTCCAGTCGCACAGGTGCTCACTGCTGCACCCGCAGCGGGTTGATCTTCACGCCGGGTCCCATCGTTGAGGAAACCACGACACTCTTGATATACTGGCCCTTCTGCGCGGCAGGCCTTGCCTTGATCAGCGCGTCAGCCAAGGTTCTGAAGTTTTCCTCCAGCTTTTCCGGCTCAAAACTGACTTTCCCGATCGGCGCGTGGATGATGGCGGTTCTGTCCACCCGGTACTCGATTTTACCGGCCTTGACTTCGCTGACAGCCTTGGCGACATCCATCGTCACGGTGCCGGTTTTCGGGTTCGGCATCAGGCCTTTTGGTCCCAGCAGCCGTCCGATTCTACCGACAAGGCCCATCATGTCCGGGGTGGCGACGGCAACGTCAAATCCGAACCATCCGCCCTGGATCTTGGCGATCATATCTTCCGCGCCGACAAAATCCGCGCCGGCGGCTTCCGCTTCTTTTGCCTTCTCGCCCTTGGCGAACACCAGAACGCTACGGCTCTTGCCCGTGCCGTTGGGCAGCACGACAGCGCCGCGGATCTGCTGATCCGACTGTCTGGGGTCTATGCCAAGTTTAAATGCAACTTCCACTGTCTCATCAAATTTGGCGGTGGACAACTTCTTGACCAGCGCCAAGGCATCGCCGACCTCGTATAGTGTGGTCGTCTCCACCTGTTTTTTTGCTTCTACGTATTTTTTTCCATGCTTCGGCATTGCAAATTTCCTCCTTCGTGGTTCTGCGGAATACTCCTCCCACGGTTGAAAAACTCAGCGGTTAAAACGGTCTCTCCGGAATGCCCGGGCAGAAAGCCCGCCTAGTCCTCCACAATCTCAATCCCCATGCTTTTGGCCGTACCCTCGATCATGCTGATCGCGGCTTCCAGGCTGGCGGCATTCAGGTCGGGCATTTTTTCCTCGGCGATCGCTTTCACCTTGGATGCGGGGACTTTCGCCACTTTCTTGCGGTTCGGCTCCCCGGAGGCTGTCTCGATGCCTGCCGCTTTCTTCAGCAGGACAGCGGCCGGCGGCGTTTTGGTGATAAAAGTGAAGGAACGGTCGGCATAGACGGTGATCTCCACGGGGATGATCAGCCCTGCCTGATTTTTCGTCCGCTCATTGAATTCCTTGCAGAAGCCCATGATGTTCACACCATGCTGGCCCAGCGCAGGCCCAACGGGCGGCGCAGGATTTGCCTTCCCGGCCGGCACTTGCAGTTTCACGAAGCCAACGACTTTCTTTGCCATATGATTGGTGCACCTCCTTAAACAGAATGTGGTATAACGGGGATTCCCTCCCACTTAAAGCGGATGCGCGATCCGGAACGGCGCTGCATCACACTTTAAAAACCTGATCATACTCCAGATCAATCGGCGTCTCACGGCCGCCAAAGAGCGAGAGCAGCACTGTGACTTTGCCTTTTTCGAGATCGATGGTACTGACCCGTCCCACCATGCCGCGGAACGAGGGATCCAAAATCTCCACGCTGTCGCCCACCGTGTAATCGGCCTCGCGCCTGGCATCCTCCAACCCCTGGTTGCGCAGGATTGCCCGGACTTCCGCGTCGTGCAGCGGCACCGCTTTGTTTCCGGCGCCGACAAAGCCTGTCACGCCCGTCGTGTTGCGCACCACGTACCAGGAGTCGTCCGTCATAATCATCTCCACCAGCACATAGCCGGGGAATGTTTTGCGCTTGACGATGCGAACCTTGTCGTTTTTGCGCTCCTCCACGTCCTCTGTCGGCACGACGATCCGAAAAATATACTCCTCCATGTTCATGGATTCAATTCGTTTTTCCAAGTTGGTTTTTACTTTGTTCTCGTAGCCCGAATAGGTGTGTACCGCATACCATTTCTTTTCTTCCATCTCGGTCATCCGGCCCCTAACTCAAATTAACAAGCCAAAGATCGCGCCTATCACAGAATCGACGACCCAGATCAGAACCGCGATCACGGCTACCGTAACCAGCACCACGCCCGTGTAAGTGATCAACTCTTTTTTGCTAGGCCAATGTACCTTTTTCAGTTCATTCAGAGAGGCTCTGGCAGATCTCTTGACTCTGGTAAAGAAACCAACTTTTTTTTCCGGTTGTTTATCACTCATTGGCACTCATCCTACCTTATTTTGTCTCTTTGTGAACTGTGTGTGTCTTGCAATACGGACAATATTTCTTCATTTCCAGCCGATCCGGATCGTTTTTCTTGTTTTTTACCGTACTGTAGTTGCGTCTCTTACATTCACTGCAGGCCAGCGTAATTCCAACGCGCATCGCCAACACCTCCCGAAAAAATTCTAGAAACGGCCTCCTTGCCGTTTAGTTTCACATCAAATTAGTTTAGCATACGCCCCCACCTCTGTCAACAAAAAAACCTGCCGCGCCGGACAAAATATTTTCCGCGCGGGCGCACCTCCGCCGCCGCTAGTGCACCAACCGCACGGAATCCAGCGTGATATCGCCCGAGGCGCTCTCCGCCAGCAGCATATTTTCGCCGCGCCCTTCCATCAGCTGCAGCCCGTGCCGGGTGAGCGCCGCGGGGATGGTCTTGCGCCACGGCTTTTTGTTGCTCGAGGCCGTGACCGTACCCTGCGCGCTCTCCAGATCGAGCAGCAGATTGCGGTTCCAGCGCCGCACGCCCACATGGATATCGCCCTTGTCGCTCTCCAGCTCCCAGATACCCGCGACAGACCGCGCCAGAGCCTCCAGATCGCCGGAGCCGCCCGTGTAGCTCCAGTAGCGCAGCTTGTTGTCGAACAGCCGCGTATCGCCTGTCTCGTTCTCGATCCGCAGGCGTTGGATCCGGCTGCGCTCCACGTCGATCGCCGATGTGCGCCCCCACAGCGTAGCTCGCTGCAGCGTCGTGTGATCCAGCTTGATGCTGCCGTAAGTCACCCGCGCGTCGAGATTCCGGCTGCGGCAGCGGTAGAGCCCAGCGTGCAGGCGGTCGCCGACGACCGTCAGCGATTCGTATGTCCGCATCGGCAGGAGCACGCGCATCGTGAGTGTATCCTCCGCGCGGGCGCCGTAGGCGTTCGCCGTGACGGGGTAGCGGTCCAGCCGGATGGTCAGCAGTCCGTCCTCGTCCAGATTCCACACCGCATGCTGGTTCACATAGCCCTCTCCGTAGAGCTGTACCGTGATCTTATGCGCATCGCCGGCGGACGCCACCTCCAGGGTGACTCCCTCGGCCTGAAAGGACAGCGCGCGCACATCGTCCGCGTCGATCGTCTGGCTGGCGCACACGTCCACCCGGGGCAGACCGCCGCGCAGATCATATATGCTGTAGCCCAGACACAGGAGCAGCAGTGCGCCGAAAATCGCCCAGCCGATCAAGAACAGCCACAGCGGCTTTCCCCGTTTCCATATCCGCAAGCTCCGCAACCGCATGGCCCATCCTCCTCCGTCGTCCAGGCTGACCGAACATCGCTAGATTATCTGTATTGTACCATGAAAATTTC
>CAZSHM010000041.1:0-12893 GCA_964606855.1 uncultured Peptococcaceae bacterium | reverse complement strand
CTTTTGCCTTTTTTGTCGCCGCGCGACGGCTTGTGAAACGCGGGAAAATATGCTATACTGAACCTGCGGCGCTCCCGTGCGGGGGATGCCGCGCGGATCCGAACAGACAGATGGGAAATCCAGTTTATAGGAAATAGGAGCGTGGTGTTTATGCTGGCCAAGGAGATCATGACCACCGACGTGATCACGGTGACGGAGGATACCAATATCAACGATGTCAGCAAAATTTTTGTGGAGAAAAACATCAGCGGGGTCCCGGTGGTGGACGCGGAGGGGCGTGCCGTGGGTGTGATCAGCGAGTGCGATGTGGTGTACAAGCAGAAACCGGTCAGACCGCCGCTGTTCATCCATCTTCTGGACGGACTGATTCCCATCGACCGCAAGGATTTCCTCGAGGACATGAAGCGCATCGCCGCCTACAAGGTGGGCGATCTGATGAGCAAGCCGGCGATCTGCGCCCATGTGGATACGCCTGTGAGCGAACTCGCGGAGTTGATGATCGATAAAAAAATCAACCGCATTCCGATCGTGGATGACCAGAAGAAGGTTGTGGGGGTCGTCTCCCGACACGATATCGTCCGCAGCATGGTGACGGAGTGAGCGGCGCGCAGGCGGAGCAGACCATCTCCACCGAGGAGTACCAGAAACTCCTGAACACCGCCATCGACATCGGGCATTTCCTGCTGGCGGCGGGGGCGGAGATTTACCGGGTGGAGGAGTCCATCCAGCGCGTGCTCTACACCTACGGAGTCAAGCACGCGGATGTCTTTGCGATCCCCAGCAGCATCACCGTGACCATCACCATGGCCGATGACACCTGCTACACGCGTCTGCGGCGCATCTACAGCCGCGGCACAGACTACCAGATGGTGGAGGATCTGAATGCCCTGAGCCGCTATATCTGCGCCGAGCGGCCGCCTGTGGAGGAGATCGGGCACAGGCTGAAAGAAATCTATCACAGAAAACCCTACCCCTACTGGGTGACGGTGCTGGCCTACGCCGGCGTCGCCTTCGCCTTCACCCTGTTTTTCGGGGGCGGCCTGCGGGACGCGCTGGTGGCGCTGGCGGCGGGCGGGCTGGTTCGCGTGTCGATGCGCGTCCTGGAGCGGATGCAGGGGAACGGATTCTTCATCCACCTGGTCAACAGTTTCATGGTGACCTTTCTGGCCCTCCTGTCCGTGCGCTTCGGACTGGCGCTCCACAGCGACCGCATCATCATCGGAACCCTGATGACCCTGGTGCCGGGCGTGGCCATCACGAACTCCATGCGCGATGTCATCGCCGGCGATCTGATGGCCGGGATGGTCAAGGCGCTGGAGGCGCTGCTGGTCGCCCTGGCTCTGGCCCTGGGCTCCGGCATGGCGCTGTTTGTGATGGGAGGGATCTAGATGGACGGATCACTGAGGGAGATTCTGCTGCCCTGTCTCTATGCCTTCCTGGCCTGCATCGCGTTCTCCTTCATCTACAATGTCAGTCCGCGGCGCATCCCGCTCACCTGTCTCGGCGGCGCGCTGGGCTGGTTTGTCTATCTGATCTCTGGGTTCGCCAGCGATGTGCCGCGCTACTTTGTCGCGGCAGTGGTGATCGCTGTCTATGCGGAGCTGATGGCGCGCGTCTGCCGGGTTCCGGCGACGCTGTTCCTCACCACGGCGGTGCTGCCCCTGGTGCCGGGCAGCGGCATGTATTACACGATGGAGTACTGCGTGCGCGGCGAGACGGAGCTGTTCGTGGAGACGGGGCTGCACACGCTGGCCCTTGCGGGGGCCATCGCCCTGGGGATCATGCTGGTGTCCTCCCTGGTGCACATGTGGAAGCGGATGCGCGCGCCGCATCCCTTCTCCAAGGGCAGAGCCTAGCGGTCGCGCGCTCTGCCGTTCCGGCGGGAGCCTGGGTGAGAGGGCACCTTTGCTCCGGATGCGCGCGGGATTCGGGCCGTCCGCGCGGTGTTCGGGACAGAAAAAAGACGGAGAAAATCGCAAAAAAGGGTTTTCACAGCGGGGAAGTTGTGTTAGAATGGGGTTCGTAAGTACAAAAGCCCGTCAAAAAGTATAGTTTTTTGACGGGCCTTTTTCATACCAGATCTAGCGGTTATTTAGAGTATATGCTCTAGATAGCCGCTTTTTTTGTGTTTTTCTCCCTTTTTCAAAAAACTATACTTTTCCGGAACAGCGTGGTAATTTCTCACATGTAGTACAGTGCGGAAGAGAGCTCTGCACTGCGCCTTCGCGACCGGCTGCCCGAGGCAGTTCCGTCTGCCCCATCTGCGCGGCCTGCGAGAGGCGGGATATCCGGCCGGAGGATACCTGTATGCGGCATAGAATTTTGTTGAACGGCCTGCTCTACGCGCCGGACGGCACCGGCGTGTCCCGCTATGCGGAGCACCTGGTGAAGGCCTATCTGGCGGAGCGCTACGACGTCGATCTCTTGCTGCGGGAAGAATACAGAGCCGAGTATGCCCGGTATGACAATGTACTTTTTGCCGGACGGGAGATCCACGGCAGCGGCGAGCGGATCCTCACGGAGCAATGGCAGCTGCGGAGATTGTACCGCGCGTATGACCTGGTTCATTTTCCGGATTACGCCACGCCCGTCTTGTCGCGCGCGCCGGCGGTCGCGACGGTGCACGATCTGTCCATGAAGACCATGCGGCGGCACTATACGTGGCCGCAGCGGATCACCAAAAACATTCTGCTGCGGAATACGGTGCGCCGCGCCGCGGGGGTGCTCTGTGATTCGGCGTTCAGCCGGCGGGAATTGCTGCGCTATTATCCGCAAATGGAACAGAAGAGCGCCGTAGTTTATCTCGGGGTAGAAGCGCCGGGGGAGAAAGAGAAAACGGCCGCCGCACTGCAGAAGTGGGCGCTCCGCGCGGGGCAGTACTTCCTGTATGTGGGAACCCTGGCGCCGCATAAAAATTTGCCGCGCCTGCTCCGGGCATTCTCCATGCTCTGCCGGAGAGATCCGGACAGCAAACTGGTGCTGGCCGGAGGAAAAGGGTGGATGTATGAGGACGTTTTTTCGGAAGCGGCGCGATTGCGGCTAGAGGAGCGCGTGGTGTTTACGGACTACGTGCCGCAGCCGGAGTTGGAAACGCTCTACGACAACGCGCTGTGCTGCGTTGTGCCGTCGCTGTACGAGGGCTTCGGTTTGCCGCCGCTGGAGGCGATGATTCGCGGCGTACCGGTGATCGTATCCGATATCGCGGCATTTCATGAGACGGTCGGCGACTGCGGCCTGTATTGCGACCCCCTGGACGAGGTGTCCATTTTGACGCAGATGGAGACGGTATTGGAACGCCCCGCGCTCCGCACGCGGCTCAGCCGGAGAGGGAAAGCGCGCGCGCGGCAATTTACATGGCAGCGCACCGCGCGGGAGACTTGGCGGTTTTATGAGAGCATCCTGGGGGGAGAGGTGTGAGATGAAACTCGCGATCGTACATGAGTGGCTGACGGTCTACGGCGGATCCGAGCGTGTCTTGGAAGCGCTGCACGAGATCTACCCGGAGGCGCCGATCTACTGCCTGGTGTACGATGCGCGGCGGATGCCGGAGCGATTCCGGCGATATGACATCCGCACCACGTTCCTGCAGCATATACCGATGGCGAAGAAACACTACCAGCTGTTTTTGCCGCTGATGCCCTATGCGTACGAGCAGCTGGATCTCACAGAATACGACGTGGTGATCAGCTCCGCGTCGGCGTGCGCCAAAGGCGTGATCACGCGCTCCGATGCGCTGCACCTCTGTTACTGCTACACGCCCATGCGGTATGCCTGGGAGCTTTACAGTGAATACATCCGGAACGCGGGGAAATTGAAAAAGGTTCTGATCGCCTGGCAAATGCATTCGATCCGCATGTGGGACAGGCTGGCGGCGGACCGGGTCGATGATTTTATCGCGATCTCGCACCATGTACAGCGGCGGATCCGCAAGTATTACAGGCGCGAAGCGAGCGTGATCTTCCCGCCGGTCGACACGCAGCGCTATTCGCCGCGGGAAAAAGAGGAGTTTTACCTGATCGTGTCCAGGCTGGTCGGATACAAGCGCGTAGATTTGGCGGTTCAGGCGTTCAACAGACTGGGGCTGCCCCTGGTGATCATCGGAGCGGGCCAGGAGAGAGAGGCGCTGCGCAGGGCGGCAAACGAAAACATCCGCTTCCTGGGGCACCTGCCCGACGAGGAAGTGGCGGACTGGTATGGCAGAGCCAAGGCCTTCGTGTTCTGCGGAGAAGAAGATTTCGGGCTCACGCCGGTGGAAGCCCAGGCGGCGGGGACGCCGGTCATCGCCTATGCCAGAGGCGGTGTTCTGGACACGGTACTGGACGGCCAAACGGGGATCCTTTTTCAGGAGCAGACGGCGGAGAGTCTGTGCGGGGCGGTGCGGCGGTTTGAACGCTGCGGCGTAGCCCGGAGCGCCGCCGAGATCCGAGCGCACGCGGAACAATTTTCGAGCGGGCATTTTCAGCGCGCGTTTGCGCGGTATGTGCAGGAGCGGTTCGCCCGGCAAGCGGATGCCCTGCGGATCAGACTGCCTGACGCCGCGCGAGGGGAGCCGGGAACCGATGAAGATCGGAATGGAACTTGAGCCCTGCTGCGGCACGCGATCCGGCATCGGGAACTATGTGTACGAGCTGGCGCGGCGGCTGGAACCGTCTGACGGTCTGGAATTCTACGGGAGACTGTTTCGTGCCCGCCGGGGCTGCGACCACGCGGCTTTGCGGGAGGCGATTCCCTTTCCGGTAGAGGAATGCCGCTCGATCGAGTACGGCTTGTACCGGCGGATTTGGGACTGGGTCCCCGTTCCCTACCAGCGCTGTTTTGCCACCGCGGCGGACCTGAACTTGTTTTTGAACTATATTGTACCGCCCCGCGTGAGCGGGCGCGTGATCACGGCGATTTACGACATGACCTATCTGCGCTATCCGGAGACGATGCAGCGAAAAAACTATCGCCGCATCCGGGCGCACATCGAGGAGAGCATCGCGCGCAGCGATCACATCCTGACGATCTCGGAATTCTCCAAGCGCGAGATCCTCGAACTGCTGCACGTGCCGGAGGAGAGCGTATCGGTCGTCGCAGCGGCCCCGTCTCTGCCGCAGCAGCCGCGGCCGTTTGCGGAGGTCGGGGAAAACTATCAAATCCAAAAACCGTATTTGCTGTATTTGGGAAATCTGGAGCCGAGAAAAAATCTCGCCCGTTTGCTGAAAGCGTTCGCCTATTTGAAGACGCAGTACCACATTCCGCACAGGCTGGTCCTGGCAGGGGGCAACCGCTGGCGCAATCAGGCGTATGAGTCGCTGCTGCGCGGGCTGCGTCTGGGCGATGCGGTGATCGAGACAGGCTTTGTCAGCGATCCGGAAAAACGGACCCTCTATGAGAACGCCGCGCTGTTTGTGTTTCCGTCGCTCTATGAGGGCTTCGGCATGCCTCCGCTGGAAGCGATGGCCTGCGGCTGCCCGGTAGCTTGCTCGAACGCGGCCGCCCTGCCGGAAATTGTGGATGACGCGGCTTGCCTGTTCGATCCGCTGGACGAAAAGGCCATCGCGGAGGCCGTCTGGAGGGTGCTGTACGAGGAGGGCTATGCGCAAAGCCTGGCGGAAAGAGGCAGCCGCCGGGCTAGGATGTTTCAGTGGGAAACCTCCGCGGAAAAGCTGAAGGAGCTCTGCAGAGAGGTTCTGCGCTGAGTGCGCGCGAGCGCGGCGAATTGGCGGCGGCGGAGCCGCAGGATTGAGGAGAAGTGCATGTATCCCATGAAGTTGCTTCCCGTTTATAAGGACTATATATGGGGCGGCAATACGATGAAAGCCTTATACCGGAAACAGAACGATCTGCGCGTGACGGCGGAGAGCTGGGAGCTCTCCTGCCACCCGGACGGCGAATCCCGCATCGCAAACGGCGTCTATGCGGGGCGCTCCTTATCCGAGGTGCTGGCAGAGCGGCCGGAGTATGTATCCGATCAATTTCACGCGCAGGACCGCTTTCCCATCCTGATCAAACTGATTGACGCGGCGCAGGACTTGTCGGTGCAGGTGCACCCGTCGGATGAGAACGCGGATCCCGCCCGCGGAGAGCAGGGCAAGGCGGAACTGTGGTATGTGGTACAGTGTGAACCCGCGGCCTATATCTATTACGGCCTGAACCAGGAAGTCTCGCGTGAGCGGCTGATTCGGCGCGCGGAGGACGGAAGCATCTGCAAAATTCTGAACAAGGTTCCGGTTCACCCGGGGGATGTCTTTTTTATCCGGCCCGGCACCATCCATGCCCTTGGCAAGGGCGTGATCGCCGCGGAAATTCAGCAGAACTCGAACACGACGTTCCGCGTGTTCGATTATTGCCGCAAAGACGCGGCAGGGCAGACGCGCCCGCTGCACCTGCAGCGGGCCGCGGAGGTCATTGACTATCGGCCGGTCATCCCCGGTCAGGCGGGGGAGAACAATCAGATGTACACCGGCGCCTATGCGTACGCACAAATCTTCTCCTGCGACGCGTTCCGGGTGTCGCGGATTCGTTGCCGGGACGCGGTGACGCTTCGCTGCGGCGCGGAATCGTTCCACTCTCTTTTGGTGATCGCGGGGGAGGGAACGCTGCGCTATGGCGGTGAGACCTACGCGCTGCCGGCGGGGGAGAGCTACTTCCTTCCTGCCGCCAGCGGCGTCTATGAGATTCGGACGGAGACGGGGATGGAACTTCTGTTGTCGCGGATTGCCTGACAGCGAATTTCCAGGCGGATAGAAAAGAGGAAACAGCATGAAACTTACAGCCTTGATTCTGGCGGGCGGGCGCGGGGAGCGCTTCTGGCCGAAGAGCCGCAAGAGGATGCCCAAGCAGTTTCTGTCCCTGACGGGCGACGGCAGGACGATGATTCAGCTGACGGTGGAGCGGATTCTGCCGTTGGTCCGGGCGGAGGACATCTACATTTCCACCAACCGGGCCTACCGGCACCTGGTGCGGGAGCAATTGCCGGAAATCCCGGAGCGCAACATCCTCTGCGAGCCGGTGAGCCGCAACACAGCGCCGTGTATCGGGCTGGGCGCGGTCTATATCGCGCGGAAGGAACAGGATGCCGTCATGCTGGTGCTGCCAAGCGACCACCTGGTGAAGTACAACAGCATGTTTCTCTCCACGCTGCAGGATGCCTGCGCGATTGCGGAGCAGGGGGAAAACCTGGTCACGCTGGGGATCACTCCCGATTATCCGGAGACCGGCTACGGCTACATCAAATTTTTGCCGGAGCAAAGGGATCCGGTGACGGGGAGGGCGTTCCGCGTAGACAGCTTCGTAGAGAAGCCAAGTTTGGAGACGGCCAAAGAATATCTGGCGTCGGAGCAATACCTCTGGAACAGCGGGATGTTTATCTGGAAGACATCGTCGATCCTGCAAAAGTTTCAGCAGTTCCTGCCGGAGATCTACGCGGGACTGCGGACCATCCAGGCTTCCATCGGCACCGCGCGGGAGCGGGAGGTTCTGGAACGGGAGTTTGAAAACTTCTTCTCGGAATCCATTGACTACGGCGTGATGGAGCGGGCGGACGATATCTATGTCATTCCGGGCGCGTTCGGCTGGGATGACGTGGGCAACTGGCTGGCGGTCGCGCGCATCAACAAGAGCAATGAATTCGGCAACGTCATCCAGGGGAATGTGGTGGCGGTGCACACGCGCGATACGATCATCGAAGGCGGCGAGAAGCTGATCGCGGCCGTGGGCGTGGAAAATATGGTGATCGTGGACACCGACGACGCGCTGCTGGTCTGTGCCAAGGAGGACGCGGGAGAGATCAAAAAAGTCCTGGAGAACCTGCGCATCTGCAATCGCATGGAGTACCTGTAGGGCGCGGAGAGGGACAAGCAAAAGGAGTTGCGAAGATGAAACGAGCACTGATCACGGGGATCACCGGGCAGGACGGCTCCTATCTGGCGGAGCTGCTGCTGGAGAAGGGCTACGAAGTGTACGGGGTTGTGCGCCGCGCCTCGTCCGCGCATACGGAGCGGATTGCGCATCTGCTGGACCGGGTGCGGCTGTATGACGGCGACCTGTGCGACGGCAGCAGTCTGCTGAATATTTTGAGCCGGGTGCAACCGGATGAGGTGTACAACCTGGCGGCGCAGAGCCATGTGC
This sequence comes from uncultured Peptococcaceae bacterium, assembly GCA_964606855.1. Classification (GTDB taxonomy): domain Bacteria; phylum Bacillota; class Peptococcia; order Peptococcales; family Peptococcaceae; genus UBA7185. The sequence continues at coordinate 4,781 of CAZSHM010000041.1, read as the reverse complement.
AGGTGAGTTTCGATGTGCCGGAATATTCCGGCGATGTCGATGCGCTGGGCGTGCTGCGCCTGTTGGAGGGAATCCGCGTTCTCGGCATGGCGGAAAACTGCCGCTTTTATCAGGCGTCTACGTCGGAGTTGTACGGCAAGGCGGAAGAAGTTCCGCAGAATGAATCGACCCCGTTTCATCCCTACAGCCCTTATGCGGTGGCCAAGCAGTACGGATTTTGGATTGTGAAGGAGTACCGGGAGGCTTACGGGATGTTTGCGGTGAACGGCATCCTATTCAACCATGAGTCGGAACGGCGCGGGGAAACGTTTGTGACGCGGAAGATTACACGCGCGGCGGGGCGGATCGCCTGCGGCCTGCAGGAGAAGCTGCAACTGGGCAACCTGGAGAGCAAACGGGACTGGGGCTATGCGGCGGACTATGTGGAGTGCATGTGGCGGATGCTGCAGCACGAGCGGCCGGAGGACTTTGTCATCGCGACCGGCGAGCAGCACACCGTGCGGGACTTTGCCACGCGGGCGTTCGCGCACGATGGGATCGAACTGGAATGGCAGGGAACGGGGCTGGACGAGAAGGGCATCGACCGGAAGACGGGGCGCGTGCTGGTGGAGGTGAACCCGGCCTGGTTCCGGCCCACGGATGTAGAGAATCTTCTGGGCGATCCCACCAAGGCCAGGACGGTGCTGGGCTGGAATCCGCGGCGGACAAGTTATGAAAGCCTGTGTGCCAGGATGGCGGAGCGGGATTTGCAACTGGCCAGGGAAGAGCGGATGAGGGCAGAATCGTGAGAGCCTTGATTACGGGGAGCGGCGGATTTGTCGGCGGCTATCTGCGCAGGGAACTGGAAGAGAACGGCTACGAGGTCGAGGGCCTGGACCTCCGGCCGGGCGCGGGCAGCGTGCAGGCCGATCTGCTGGATGAAGCGCAGGTGCGGGCGGCGCTTCGGCGGAGCATGCCGGATGTGCTGTTCCATCTGGCGGGGCAGGCGGACGTGGCGAAATCCTGGAAGATGCCGCGGCGGACGGTGGAGCTGAATGTGGTCGCGGCCGTCAATCTGCTGGAGGCCGCGCGCCGGATCCATCCATCCATGCGCATGGTCCTGGTGGGCTCCTCGGATGAATACGGGCCGCTGGGGGAGGACGGAGCGCTTGTCCGCGAAACCATGGAGACCCGGCCGCAGACACCCTATGCGGTGTCCAAAAAAGCACAGGAAGAGCTGGCGGAGGTCTATTGCCGGGCATACGGGATGCAGATCTGCATGACACGCTCTTTCAATCATGGCGGCGCGGGGCAGCGGGAAGGCTTCCTGCTCGCGGATCTGGCATGCGGGATCGTGCGTGTGGAGAAAGGGCAGGCACAAGCGCTGCACGTGGGAAATCTGGACGCGCGGCGGGACTTTACGCATGTGCGGGACGTGGTGCGCGCCTATCGTCTGCTCGCGGAGCGGGGGGAGCGCGGGGAAATTTATAACGTGGGATCCGGGAGAGCCTATTGTGTACGGGACATCCTGGCACAGATGCTCGCGCTGGCGAAATGCCCGATCCCCGTGGAGCAGGACGCCGAAAAACTGCGCCCCAGCGATACGCCGGTTCTCTGCTGCGACCACAGCAAACTGACCGCCCGCACGGGCTGGGAGCCGGCGATCCCGCTGGAGGAGATGCTGCGGGAAACCTTGGAGGATTGGCGCGCGCGGCTGTGACGGGCGAGGGGCAAGAAAATTTTACGGGGAGAAAAAGTCTATGAGCCAGGAAGGAACCCAGCAGACAACCACGGAGCGACTGTATTCCATTTTGGAAGCGCGCCTACAGGCGCAAGGGGAGGACCTGCCCTGCACGCGGGAAGCCCTGCGCGTCTACTCCGAATCGCCGAGGGCGGATCTGGATTATCTGAAGCTGATCAATTTGGACAATCGCAGTTTTTTCGACGCCTGCTACATGATCGCGTTCAACACCTATCCGCCCGCGCACTATGTGGAGCAATGGCAGAGCGATATGGAGCAGCTCTCCCGGGAAGCGTTTCAGAAAAAATTTATCAATGCTTTTATCCGTTTGCCGGACATCCGAAAATGGAATGTGCGGATCCGGAACTGCCCTTATCTCACACCTCCGGCGAAGTTGAGGACAGGGCTGCGCACCCGGGTGTACCGAACCTTTCTCCCGGTGTATAAGCGTTTGCCGGCGTCCGCGAAACGCAGAATCAAACAGGTGCTTTGGAAATTTTTCTTCCAGGATCCGAAGGGGCGGTGACCGTGAAGACAATCTATATCGATGTGACCAACTATCTGAATTTTCCGCATCTCACAGGGATTCAGCGTGTGCTGGCTGAACTTGCCGTCCGCCTGATCGCAAATCCAACAAACCGGGCGTATCAGGTTGTTCTGCTGCAGAACACAAGGGATTTCCATTTTTGCGTGTGTGACAATGCACGGTTCTTTGCAAACTATGTCTTCGCGGAGGGGAAAAAGGCAGACTGCCTCACGAAGCAGGAACTTTCCGTGGATCAGCTGGCGCCCGGCGCATTCTGGCTGGATCTGGATGCTGTCTGGGCCGCAACCGTTCCCCGGCGGCTTTTATACCCGCAGCTGGCAAAGCGCAATCTTCAGATCGGGGTGTATGTGTACGACGTCATTGTCCTCACGCATCCACAGTATTGTTCGCAGGAGAACTGCATCCGGTATCCGGCGTATCTGGCGGCGGTGTTCGACTACGCGGACTTCATTTTCACGGAGGCCGCCAGCACCTGTGAACAGATTCAGCGGCTTGCGGAGGCGTGCGGGTGCGCCAGAGCTATCTCCTACCGCATCGCTGCGCCCGGCGCGAATTCCTTCCGAGGGCGGGCGGACGCCGCCGATGTGGCGGAGGAGGTACAGCAAATTGTAGCGCGCGGGAAGATCCTTTTGACAGTCAGCACGCTGGAAGCGCGAAAAAACCATGCAGTCTTGCTGGATGCGTTTGACGCGGGACTGGCGGAGATGGGATATCAGATGGTGTTTGTCGGGAGGTGCGGGTGGAAAATCGACGCGTTGCTGGAGCGGCTGCGGAATCATCCGGAATATGGGAGGACGCTGCACCATCTGCAGGGAGTCCGGGATGATGCCCTGCAGGTGCTGTATCAGCATGCGGATTTTGTGCTGTTCCCCAGTTACATAGAAGGCTACGGCCTTGCGGCTGTGGAGGCGCTGCAAAACGGCGTACCGGCGATTTTATCCGATGTGCCGATCATGCGGGAGGTCGGCGGTGCGTTCTGCGATTATTTTCCGCCGGACAGTCCGCAGGAACTGGTCGCGCGGGTCCGCTTCTACGAAACCCACCCGGAAGCATATGCGGCGAGACGGGAAGCGCTGAAAGCCTATCGGGCGCCCTCGTGGGACGCGTGTGCGGAAGCCGTTTTAGACCCTGTTTTAGCGGAACGCGACGCATTGCCGGAGCATTCCGCCATCAGGCAGATCGTCTATCTGAGCGCCCGTGCGGATTCTCTGCGGCAAACATTGGCCTATGTGGAAGCCTATATGCCGTTTATCCGGGAAGCGGTGGTGCTGTGCCCGGATGCGACGGCCGAGGAGATGCGCGCGACTTACCGGGGCGCGCTGCGGATGACTTATCTGACAGACGGCACCCTGCTGCAAGGGCGGCGTCTGCCCCGGGATCACGCCCGCAGGAATTTTCTTCTGCGCTGCTTGGCCATGCACAGGCCGGAAATCGAAGAAGAATTCATCATGAGTGACGATGACTATCGTCCGCTGGAACCGATGGATGAGACGTTCTTTGTCGCCGGAGGGCGGTATCAAGCATTTTATTTTTATGATCTGGATCAATGGAGCAGCAATGTCCAGACACCGACGTCCTATGATCAGCAGATGATCCGGACGAATCTGTTTTTGAAGGAGAACCGCTATCCCAACCTGCAGTACGCGGCGCATATGCCGCAGGTGATTCGGAAGGAATGGTATCTGGACCTTCTGCGCGCGCATCCGGGATTGGAACAATCCGGCTGTGATGAATGGTCGACATATTTCAACTATGCCGTCAAGCAGCATCCAGCGGCGTTTGATGTCCGGCCGTATGAGACCCTCTCCTGGCCGGAAACGATCTCTGCGTGGGATCTCACCGTTGTGCCGCCAAAGTTTTCGTTTGAAAATTTTTATGACTTTTTGTATGACGAGGGAGAAAGATTCTCCGGGATGCACACGGCGTATCAGGAGCAGACGTACTTTGAAAATGCGCAAAAGCGCATTCTCTGCCGCGCTGCGCTCGCGCGGGCGTTGGAAACCAGACGGCAGTGGAGAGATTTTGAGAACAGGTGCAACACACATTGGGGGCAGTTCCCGTCGCTGGTCTTGTATTACGGTGCAGGGGAGGATCCGGCCCTGGTGAACCCGCCTCCGTATCTGGAGATGCGCAGGGGAAGCGCCTATACCCTCCCCGTGATGCTGATGAAACAGGACGCTTCGGGCAAGTGGGCGTTCTCTCGAGACCCCGTCAAGATCGGCTTCTGTTGGGATGGCAGCGAGAATTTCCATATCGCGGAAAATATCGACCTTTCCGGCCGTGCCAATATCCGGGTGTTGACCCCGGAGGTCCTCAATTTGGCCATCATCGACATTTATTACGCCCTGGAGGAGGAGAAATTTTGTCTGTGCTGCCAGCTTCCCGTGCATCTAAAAGTCTAAGGAGATTCTCGAATGATCCGGTTTGAGGCGTTTCAGAAATACAGTTTTTTGTTTACCGAGCTGGTGAAGCGCGATTTCAAAAAGAAATACAAGCGGACGGTGCTGGGGATGG
>CAZSHM010000040.1:0-13717 GCA_964606855.1 uncultured Peptococcaceae bacterium | reverse complement strand
ACTGGACAAGATCAACGACTAGAGCGGCGTGCCGTCGCGGCGCGGAAGAACACGGGCAAAAGAAAGAGCAGGAGCGGACGGCTCCTGCTCTTTCTTTGTTCCAAGAGATCCGCAGTCCTCCGCGGGACGCGGCAAACTTCGGATAAAACCGGATCAAAAAGGTTTCCCGGACATTTCGGCCTCAAAAGTGCCAGAAGCATCCATAAAAGCCGGAAGAATCCATCGGGCAAATTCAGGCCCAGCCCTTGCAGACATCCACCCAATCGCGGGAGCGGGAGTACTGCTCCAGTTCCGGGATCGTGAGCTCGATGGCGCTGTTGCCGCTGCCGCAGGCCGGGAACACTGTGGGAAAGCGCTGCAGGGACACGTCGAGGTAGACAGCCACGCCCTCGTTGACCGCGAAGGGGCAAACCCCGCCGACCGCATGGCCCACCAGTCTCTCCGTCGCATCCGGCGGGAGCATTTTTGCTTTTGCCCCGAACCGCGCCTTGTACTTGGCGTTGTCGACCTTGGCATCGCCGGCGGCGACAATCAGAACGGGCTGCCCGTCCACGGTGAAGGCGAGTGTTTTCGCGATGCGGCACGGCGCGCACTGCAGCGCCGCTGCGGCGAGCTCCACCGTCGCGCTGGAGACGTCGAATTCGCGCACGCGCGACGCGATCCCGTATTCCGCAAAATAGGCTTTCACGTTTTCGACCGACATGTGCCTCCCCCCTGTTTCTCCGCCTGCGGCCGCGGCCCTGTCAGGGATTGCAGCGCCCGCACGGGTCGTATCCCATCGCGATCACGTCTTCCCGCGTTCCGGTATAGACCTGCTTGTTCTCCTCGTTCATCCTCGCTACGCTGGAGCAGGACGGGAAGTGAAATTTCATTGTGTTGGTGTTCAGGATATAGGTCGTCCCGCTGTCCGTCTGCTGCGGGGTGACTTGCGCTGCCGGAGCGGGCTGTGCCTGCGCGGAGGGCTGCGGTTCGGACGGCGCGGCGGAGGCGGGCGCCAGGCGGCTCTCGCCCGATGCATAATCAATCTCCACGCCGGGCTGGACATTGTAGCAGTAGACGTTGAAGAGAATGCTCTCGCCTTTGTCCTCCACGGACTCCGCTTCCAGGTGGACGCCGCTTGCGACCAGATTCTCACCCGTGAAGATCGGGGTCACCCGGTACAGGACATGGTTTCCGGTCTCTCGCACATAGTCTGCGACCAGATTCTCAAAGGGCAGCATCCCCTCCACGTTGAGGTAGCGCGTGCCCGTGATCAGATTTTCCGTGTTTGCGTTCTCGGCGGTCAGCTGATAGCCGATCAGGTGGCAGCGATTGTACAGGTAGTTTCCGTCCACACAGTCGTACTTTACCGTGTGCCAGCCGGACGGCTTCACCTGGCCGATCGAACCGCGCTCCTCCGTGGGCATCAGATCCGCCCCCACACAGGCGTAGGCTACGCCGCACCGCCCCAGGGCATCCAGATCGCTGTACTGCTCAAAGGAGACGGCGGTCAGATCCGCGTCCGTAAATTCCGGGACATTGTCCCGGAGGATGACATAGGGCTCTCCCGCATAGGCCGGGATGTCGGCGGGATCGATCACCGGTGCGGTGGGGTTTGCCGCCGGCGTTTCCGCCGGAGCCTGCGTCTCCGCGGCGGGTGTCTGCGGATCGGCTTGGGTGCTGACCTGGACGTCGGCCTGCAGGGATGCCTCCGACGGCGAGGATTCGCAGCCGGGCAGGAAAATGCCCAGGCAGCCGATCAGCAGAAGAATCGCCAGCATACGGAGCGCCGCGCGGGACGGATGCCGCAGGTTCCGCGCCTGATTTGTAAACGGTTTTGCTTCTTGTTGTCTTGTAGAGTTCATCGCTGATAGACCTCCATAGTGATTTTCTCATGGGAATAGCCGGCAAAATCTTCCGTGGAAACCACCCGCCACCCGCCGGCGGCCAGATCGATATCCAGGCGGACATCGGCAGGATACTTCCGGTTCCATTTGAACAGGAGGATCTGTTCTATGCGCGCTTCATACGGCGCGACAGGAAGGTTTTCCACAAAGCAATACTCTCCGGGGGCTGCCTTCTCCAGAAAGGCTTCATCCACGCGCAGCCAGGCAGCCTCCCTTTCCTCCTCCCCGAACTGCTTTGCCGAATATGCGTTCATCCATAGACGGCTCTGCGCGCTCAGGGAGAGGATGCGCGCCCGCAGGATCCGATCCTGGCTTTGCCGGCGGTCGTGGAAGAGCATCCCCTGATTGTCATCGACAACCGTGATCAGAATCATCCGCAACTCATCTCCCAAAAAACGTCTTCTGATTCTATTATACACGAAAAGGATGCCAAAAAAAACAAAAAATTGTCGGAAAGGCAAATCGAGTTTGACTTTCTGTCGACGGTTTCTTCTCCGAACCCGCGCGCCGGAGAGGAAGGCGCGCAGAGAAGGCAGCCCCTGCGCGGTCAGAGCCCGGAGGACCGAGCGGCAAAAATTTTGCGCGCTTCTTCCACTCGGATGCTTGACAGAGCGGGGAAAATTCAGTACTCTTTTGTGTAGACGGCCGGGAGCGGGAAGCGCGCGGCAGGAATTTTTCTGCGCGCCCGCATCTCAAGCGGGTCCGGCGCGTGCCGGCTTCCAGCCGCCCTGGATGCCGGGCGGCTGGGCGGGCGTTTCCCGCGCAGAAAGGCGAAAAAGGTGATGATAGAAAGATGATGCCATCGGTCAGCATTATCGTTCCGGTGCACAATGCTGAGAAGACGATTGACAGGTGCGTTCGCAGCATCCTCAATCAAAAGTACAAAGCGTTTGAGCTGCTGCTCTTGGATGACGGCAGCACGGACGCTTCCGGAAAGATCTGCGACGCTTACGCGGAGCGGGACGAGCGGATCCGGGTGCTGCATAAAGCGCACACGGGGGTTTCCGACACGCGAAACCAGGGGATCCGCATGGCGCGGGGGGAGTATCTGCAGTTTGTCGACAGCGACGACTGGATCGCGGCGGACGCGACGCTGTATTTTGTGCGAAGCGCCGTGGAGAACGAATGTGACATGGTGATCGCGGATTTCTACAGGGTCATCGGGGAGCGCGTGTCGCAGAAGGGCAGCATTGAGGAGGAAGGCATTCTGGACCGCACGGACTATGCGCTGGAGATGATGCAGAAACCGGCGGATTTCTATTACGGCGTGCTGTGGAACAAATTCTATAAGCGCTCCATCATCGAGGAGAACCGGTTGAGCATGGATGATTCCGTCAGCTGGTGCGAGGATTTTCTGTTCAACTTGGAATATATCCGGCACGCGCATACCATCTATGCCCTGAAGATTCCGCTGTACTATTATGTCAAGACCAAAGGCTCCCTGATCTCGCAGGGGATCAGCATGAAAAAGACGCTCCAGATGAAGCGCACGGTCTTCGCCTGCTACAACGAGTTCTACAAGGACGTTTTCGATGATCTGGATTACGAAAAGAGAAAGGGGCAGGTTTACCGTTTCCTCTTTGACGCGGCGAGCGACGGGATCGTGTCTCCACTGAACATCGCGGGAACCTATCGGCTGGGAGACGAGCGCACGCAGGTCAGCGAGGGCGTGCGGGAAGGGGAAGGGTTTCTGTTCGACATCTACCGGGAGAGAAAGCTGCAGGAGAAAGTTTTTGACATCGTGGCCCTGCGGAACGACCTGACGACGGTGGATGTGAAGCTGCTGTATTTTTTGAGCCAGCCCCATGAAAACTGCACACAGCAGGAGATCGCGGAGATCCTGAATATCTCCCGCAGGCGGCTGTCCTCCTCGATCCAAAAACTGCTGGGCAAGGAGATGATCGCGCTCCTGGAACAAGACAGGACGAACCGGGAAGGCAGAGAGCCGCAGCAGGAAGAGTTGCCCATCGAGAAGAAAAAAACCAGCGCGAAAGAGTATGTCGTCACGCACGAAGCGGAGAATGTGATGTCGGAGACGCTGTTTGCCCTCTGCGATCTGGAGGAGATCCAGTTTGAAAACTTTTCGCAGGAGGAAAGAGAGCTCTACGAACGGCTGAACGATCGCCGCAAACGAAACATTCAACAGGCGCTCAAGGGCTGACGGGCAACCGTGGCTCGGAGCGGCGGGAGGCAAGTTCATTTGGGAAACACGGAAGAGCAGATACAAACAAGCGGTAACGGGAGGAAACAGACGTCCATGATCAAAGCCAAACTTCTATCTTTCCTCATCATCCTATTGCTATTGTTTTTAGCGCTTTTGATCTACGTCGGCGCGGGGGTGATCCTGTCCTACCGGCAGCAGCCGGAGATCAGCGAGGAATATCAGGCGAACTTTCACGCGGCCGATTTCTACTCCGACACCGTCTCGCCGGACCGGGCCTATGTCATCGAGGACAATCAGGAGGCCCTGCTGGAGCGGCTGAAGATGATTGAGCACGCGCAGGAGCGGATTATTCTATCCACGTTTGAGTTCCGCGCGGATGAGAGCGGAAAGGATGTGCTGGCGGCGCTGCTTGCGGCTTCCGAACGCGGTGTCCGCATCCAGATTATTGTCGACGGCGCGCCCGCCTTTCTGCAGATGCGCCGGAGCGGCTATTTTCACGCCCTGTCCGCCGAGGAGAACGTGGAGATCCGGGAATACAACCGGCTCAACCTGTTCAAACCCTGGAAGTCGATGGGCCGGCTGCACGACAAATACCTGATCGTGGACGAGGATCGCTATATCCTGGGCGGCCGGAACACCTACGATTATTTTCTCGGGGAGCACGGCTACAAGGACTACGACCGGGATGTGCTGGTCTACACGACCGATCCGGACAGCCCGGCGAGTTCCATCCATCAGGTGGAGCAGTACTTCGACTCGATCTGGACCTTCCGGGACAGCAAACCCTTCCGCACATGGAAGCCCGAAAAGACCCGGGCGGAGCGGCAGGAACTGGAGGCGCGCTATCAAAGTCTGAAAGCGCAATACCCGGAGATTGCGGAGGAGCCAGACTACATCGCCAAGACACTGGAGGTCAACAAGATCACGCTCCTCAGCAATCCGATTCATGTGTATGCCAAAGAGCCGACCGTGTTCTACGCGCTGGCGGAGCTCATGAAACAAGCCACCGGCGATATCTCGATCCACACGCCCTATGTCATCTGCAACGACTGGATGTACGAGGAACTCCGGGAAATCTGCGACAGGAATCCGAACACGAGAATGATGACGAATTCCGCCGCCAACAACGGGAATCTGTTCGGCGCAGCCGATTATCTGGCGCACAAGGCGGAACTCCTGGACACCGGCCTGCAGATTTACGAGTATGAGGGCGGCGTCTCCTACCACTGCAAGAGCATCTTCGCGGGCGACCGCCTGGCGATTGTTGGCTCCTTCAATATGGATCTGCGCAGCGTGTACCTGGATACGGAACTGATGCTGGTGATCGACAGCGAGGATTTGACCCGGCAGCTGCGGGACAATATGGAGGCCTACGAGGCATCCGCCGTCCGGGCGCTGGATTTGGAACATTACGATATCCCGCAGGGCGTTACGCGGCAGGAGATGGATCACGAAAAGCAGGTGAAGGTCAGACTGCTGCGCTTCACCGACTGGTTCCGCTTCCTGATGTGAGGGCGTTCCGCCGCGGGATCTCACGGACCCTTTCCGCCGGCGGCTCTCCCGGCGCGCCGGAAAAATTCTGTACATTTTTTTATTTTCCGTCTTGCTTTTATCCCCGTGAATCGCTACAATAATATCATGCATACACGGGAGGTGAGAGAAATGGATTGTGTTTTTTGTAAAATCGTGCGCAAAGATATACCATCGGACATCCTCTATGAAGACGAGGACGTCATCGCTTTCCGCGACCTGAATCCTGAGGCCCCGGTGCATATTCTGGTGATTCCAAAGAAACACATTGCCAGCTTAAACGAAGCTTCTGAGCAGGATCAGGCGCTTCTGGGCAAACTGCTGCTGAGCGCACAGAAGATCGCTGCGGCGCAAAAGATCGCCGAGGACGGCTATCGCGTGGTGATCAACTGCGGCGTGCAGGGCGGCCAGACCGTACCGCACCTCCACCTCCATCTGCTGGGCGGCAGAGACATGTTGTGGCCCGCGGGGTAGGCCGGATTCCTTAGCCTACAGCGCAGAACGGGTCGGATGCGTGTTGCAGATCCCTATAACAGCCGGGAAGGGGCGGCTGTGTCGCATTGAGGGGAGGGAAGAACAGTGGGAGAAGTCCGTGTAGGAAAAACGGAGTCCTTGGATAGTGCGCTGCGGAGATTTAAGCGTTCCTGCCAGAAATCCGGCGTGTTGGCCGAATGCCGCAAGCGGGAACACTATGAAAAGCCGAGTGTCAGACGGAAGAAAAAATCCGAAGCTGCCAGAAAAAATAACAAGAGACGTTCTTATTGATAGACGTTCTCATCGATTTTTTCTGTTTGATTTTTGATTTTGGAAGGTTGTTTATGACGAGAGGGATATCGCTGAGGCGATGTCCCTTTTTTTGACAGATGTGCCGGCGCGGCCCTGGCGCCGCGGGCCGGGGAAAAGCGCGGGCGGAGAGGAAAAAGGACAGAGCGAATGATGCGCATTGTGGATTCGATCAAAACTGTGCTCTCCAGGCGCGGGCGCGCCTGGATCTGCTGTGTGTTGGCACTGCTTGGGGCCTGCCTCCTCTGGAGCGTCCTGGGGAGCGCGGCATGGGCCGATCCCTATCCCCGTGTCATTGCCCACGGCGGCGGATCGGTGCAAGGGGAGCCGGGGACGAATTCCCTGGAGGCGCTGGAGCAGTCTATCGCGGACGGCTACCGCTATATCGAGCTGGACATGGCGTTCACCAGCGACGGCAAAGTGGCCATGCTGCACGACTGGGAGAGCGCGACCGGCTATTATCTGGGCATTGCGAGCAGCAAGGCGATCTCCTACCGGCAGTACACGCAGTGCAGCATCTTGAATCGCTACACGCCGCTGACACTGGACTCCCTGGCGGAGGTGCTGCGCGCCAACCCGCAGATCTCCGTCATCACGGACACCAAGGAGGACAATCTGGCGCTGCTCTCCCACATTGCCGACGAGCAGCCGGACATCCTTCCCCAGATTATCCCGCAGATCTACAGTTATGAGGAGTGTGCGCCGGTGCAGGCGCTTGGCTACGAGCGTGTGATCCTCACTTTGTACAAGATGCCGCAGGAGCGAGACGGGCACCGCATCGCGCGCTTTGTGAAGGAACACGGGCTCTTCGCTGTCACCATGGCTGCGGAGACGGCGGGGACGGGGCTGGCAAAGACCTTGCAGAGTTACGGGGTCGCGGTCTATGTACACACGGTGAACAGCCTTGCGGACACGGTGCGGATGCTGAACCTGGGGGCCTATGGTATTTACAGCGACCGGCTCCTGCCCGACGAGGTGACTTATCCCGGCTGGCAGTATTATCTGGCGCGGAGCGACAACGCCGCGCAGCAGCTCTCGCTGGAACTGCAGCAGGGCCGGCTGCGCCTGAATATGCGGAGCAGCCTCGCGGGCACGAACCAAGGCAGCACCGTCGCCTACTACATCGGCGAGCGGGAGCTGGTGCGCGGTCCGGTCGGGAAGGTGCTGGAGGCGGATGTATCCGCCATCGCCACCGGGAGCCACACGGTGACGGCAAGACTTTCGGACAGGCAGGGCCGCCGGATCGCCGAAAAGACGTACTTGATCTGGAAGGATCAGAACTGCGTCCTCCTGCTCTCGCCGCAGTGCCGCTATGTGCTGGAGCAGTTCACGGCGCTGGGCGATTTTCGGACGGCCCTGGAAAGGCACAGCGCCCGCGCCGCGCAGCTGGCGGAGGAGAGCGTCTTTGCCCGGCGGGGCAGCGCGGTCTACTACAATCGCGGGAAGGTGGGGCTTTATCTGAGCGGGAACGCGCTGCTGCCGGCCATCGCGGCCGACAGCCAGGGCAACATCTACACCTCGCTCTACGACACGGCGCTGGCGCTGGGGGCCTCCTCGGCGCAGATGAACAATACCTACAAGACCATGGAGCTGCGTGTCCGGGGCGGGACGCGCCAGGCCGGCATCAGCGGCCTGACGGCGCGCTACCGCAAGGATCTGCCGGTCATGCGCACAAAAGTGCAGCTCTACCGCAACCGCGCCATGGGGAGCGGGGCGTTCTATCAGGAACTGACGGGGCGCGCATTTCTGCAAGAGGACGGATTCCTGATTCTGCTGCCGGAGGGAGCCTCGGTCAGCGAGGCGGAGCGGCAGGAACTGCTGGAGATCGCCCGGCAGCTCTACCAGTGAGCGGGCGGCCGCTCCGGTCGGGATGCGGCAAACTCCGGACGGAAAATATTGAAACTTGTGCATACGTATGATAGAATAAACTGTTCGGTTTCGCAGGCCGATGAAGGAATATACAAGGCGTGGAAATCCTAAAAATTCAGCATAGCCACTGGAGGGAATGACAATGGCAAAAAAGACGATGCGGGATGTAGCGTTCCGGGGCAAGCGGGTTCTGGTGCGCGAGGACTTTAACGTGCCGCGCAGCAAGACCACGGGGGAGATCACGAACGATGTCCGGATCCGCTCCGGTGCGCCGACAATTCAGTACCTGGTGGAGCAGGGGGCCAAGGTGATCATCCTGACGCACATGGGCCGTCCCAAGGGAGAGGTGAAGGAGGAGCTGCGCCTGGATCGTGTGGCGGAGCGCCTGTCGGAGATTTTGGGCCGTCCCGTGCGCAAGATGGATCAGGTCGTGGGCCCCGAGGTCGAGGCGGCTGTGGCCGCGATGCAGGACGGCGACGTGCTGATGCTGGAGAATGTGCGCTTTCTGCCCGGCGAGACGGAGGATGATCCGGCCCTCTCCGCGCAGCTGGCGGCACTGGGCGATGTGTTCGTCAACGACGCGTTCGGCACCGCGCACCGCGCGCACTGCTCCACGGAGGGCGTGGGGCATTTCCTGCCCGGCGTCATGGGATTCCTCATGGAGCGCGAGATCTCCGCGCTCGGGAAGGCGCTGAGCGCGGCGGAACATCCCTTCGTGGCCATTGTGGGCGGATCCAAGATTTCCGATAAGATCGGCGTGGTGCGGAACCTGCTGCAGAAGGTGGACTGCCTGATGATTGGCGGCGGCATGGCCAACACGTTCCTCAAGGCCAAGGGATACGAGATGGGCACGTCCCTGGTGGAGGAGGATAAGGCCGCGCTGGCGCTGGAGATCCTGGCCAAGGCGGATCAGATGGGCAAAAAGCTTTTGATCCCGGTGGATCTCACGGTCGCGGTCTCCGCGGAGCACCCGGAGACGGCCAGAGTCGTTGCGGCGGATCAGGTTCCGGCGGACCGGATGGCGCTCGACATCGGGCCTGAGACGGTGAAACTGTACCGGGAGGCGCTCTCCGGCGCCAAGACCGTGATCTGGAACGGCCCGATGGGGGTCTTTGAGGTGGATGCCTTCGCCGCGGGGACCATGGCGGTGGCCGAAGCGGTGGCTTCCTCGCCGGCCTACTCGATCGTGGGCGGCGGAGATTCCGTGGCCTCCATCGAGAAGGCGGGGCTGAGCGACCGGATCAACCACATCTCCACCGGCGGCGGAGCCTCGCTGGAGTTTCTGGAGGGGAAGAAACTGCCCGGCGTCGAAGTTCTGCAGGACAAGTAGACGTGCGGCGACATGGGAGAGAGGAACGGAGGAGTGCTGTTGCGAAACCCCATCATCCTGGCAAACTGGAAAATGAATAAGACACGGGCCGAGGCGGCCGCATTCTGCCGCGCGTTTCTGCCGCTCGCGGGAACGCGGGCCGAGACGGCTGTCTGCGCCCCGTTCCCCCAGTTGGATGTGCTGGCGGGACTCTTGGCGGGCAGCGGCGTCGGGCTCGGCGCGCAGAACTTTTATCCCGAGGCGGAGGGCGCGTTCACCGGGGAAGTGAGTCTGCCGATGCTGCAGGAGCTCGGTGTCACCTATGTGCTGATCGGGCACTCGGAGCGCCGGCACATTTTCGGAGAGGACGACGCGCTGATTCAGCGGAAAGTGCGGGCCGCGCTGGACGCTGGTCTGCAGGCGGTTCTGTGCGTGGGCGAGCGGCTGCAGGAGCGCGAGGCGGGACAGACGCTGGCGGTGTGCGCGGGACAGTTGTACGCGGCGCTGGAGGGGATCAGCGAGGCGGAGGCGGCGCGGATGGTTGTGGCCTATGAGCCGGTGTGGGCGATCGGCACGGGCCGTACGGCCACGGCGGACGATGCCCAGGCGGTGATTGCCGCCCTGCGGCGCGCCGTGCGGGAGCGCTGGGGCGCGGAGGCGGCATCCCGCATGCGTTTTCAGTACGGCGGCAGTGTCAGGCCGGAGAACATTGCGTCGCTCATGGCGCAGCCCGACATCGACGGCGCGCTGGTGGGCGGCGCGAGCTTGGACGCGGAGCGGTTCGCGCAGCTGCTCCGCTTGGGCGCGCCGCGGACAGACGCGCAGGGGGCGGTCTAGCCGGCCGGCGGCGGGCGGACAGGCCTGCGCGGCAGGCGGGAGGGAGGATTCTGCGTGGAAGGACAACATCTGCCTGTGGTGCTGATGATTCTGGACGGCTGGGGCATCGGCGCGCAGACGGAGGGCAATGCCATTGCCCTTGCGAATACGGAACATATCGATGCACTGATGGCCCGCTGCGGACACAGCCGGCTTCTCTGCTCCGGGGAAGCTGTGGGACTGCCCAGGGGGCAGCAGGGCAACTCCGAGGTCGGGCATCTGAATCTGGGCGCGGGCCGGGTGGTCTACCAGGAGCTGACGCGCATCAACAAGGCTGTGGAGGAGGGGACGCTGCGGGAGAATCCCGTCCTCAGGCGGGCGATGGAGCGCTGCCGCGAGCGCGGCGCGGCCCTGCATCTCATGGGACTCGTCTCGCCGGGCGGCGTGCACAGCCACAGCAGCCATCTCTACAGCCTTCTGGAAATGGCGCGGGAAACAGGGCTGCGGCGGGTCTTTGTGCACTGTTTTCTGGACGGGCGCGATGTCGGCCCCGCCACGGGCCTGGGCTTTGTGGAGGAGCTGGAGGCGCGGATGCGGCAGCTCGGCGTGGGCGAGATCGCCACAGTGTCCGGCCGCTACTATGCCATGGACCGCGACAACCGCTGGGAGCGTGTGGAGGTGGCCTACCGCGCCATGACCGAGGGCGCGGGGGAAACGGCATCCAGCGCCGCCGAGGCGGTGCGCGGCTCCTATGCGCGCGGTGTGACCGACGAGTTCGTGCGGCCCACGGTGATTCGCCGGGCCGGCGGCGCGCCGGTGGCTGTGACCGCGCCGGGAGACTGTGTCATCTTCTTCAATTTCCGCGGCGATCGCGCGCGGGAGCTCACCAAGGCGTTCGTGCAGCAGCCTTTTTCGGGCTTCGCGCGGGAGCTGCCCGGCGTGGATTTCGTGGCTATGACGCAGTATGAGGCGGGGCTGGATGTGCAGGTGGCTTTTCCGCCGCAGAATCTGCACAACACGCTCGGGCAGGTGCTCGCCGCGCACGGGATCCGCCAGTTCCGGGTCGCGGAGACGGAAAAGTATGCCCATGTGACATTCTTCTTCAACGGCGGCGTGGAAGAGCCGAATCCCCTGGAGGATCGCCTGCTGGTGCCTTCGCCCAAGGTGGCGACTTACGATCTGCAGCCGGAGATGAGCGCCGTGGAGGTGAACGCGGCGCTCTGCCGTGCCATCGAGGGCGGGGCGTATCCGTTCATCCTCGTCAATTTTGCCAATCCGGATATGGTCGGCCATACCGGCGTCCTGGAGGCGGCCTGCCGCGCGGTGGAGACGGTGGACGCCTGTGTGGGCCTGGCGGCGGAGGCTGTGCGGAAAGCGGGCGGCGTGCTCCTGATCACGGCGGATCACGGCAACGCCGAGCAGATGATCGACCCTGTCCGGGGAACGCCGCACACGGCGCACACGTCCAACCCGGTGCCCTTTATCGCGGTGACGCCGGAGCCGTGCCGCGTGCGGGACGGCTCGCTGCGGGATGTGGCCCCCACGGTGCTGGAGCTCCTGGGGCTGGACAAGCCGGCGGAGATGACCGGCAGCAGCCTGCTGTGTGAACCATCGCGGCGGGGCGGCTGTTGAAACATTGTAGGCATTCCGGAAGAGCCGGGGCGCACAGCTACGGACGGATACCGGATAAAAACTAGATTCCACACGGCAAATTCCGCAGAGAAAGGATGATTCCGATGAGCATGATCACAGATGTATTTGCGAGGGAAATTTTGGACTCCAGAGGCAACCCGACGGTCGAGGTGGACGTCTATCTCGAGGATGGCGGGTTCGGGCGCGCGGCGGTGCCCTCCGGCGCATCCACCGGAGCCTTTGAGGCGGTGGAACTGCGCGACGGGGATCCGGCCCGCTACCTGGGGAAAGGCACGCTGACGGCGGTAGACAATGTCAACGGGCTGATCGGTCCGGCGCTGATCGGGCTGGACGCCACGGATCAAAGCGGCATCGACCGCCTGATGATCGAACTGGATGGAACGGAGAACAAGGGCAGACTGGGCGCCAACGCGATTCTGGGCGTGTCGCTGGCGGTGGCCAAAGCGGCGGCGGATTCCGCGGGACTGCCGCTCTACCGCTACATCGGCGGAACCAACGCCAAGGTGCTGCCCTCCCCGATGATGAATATTCTCAACGGCGGAAAACATGCCGACAACAATGTGGATATTCAGGAATTCATGGTGATGCCCCTGGGCGCGCCCAGTTTCCGCGAGGCGCTGCGCATGGGCACGGAGGTTTTTCACAGCCTGAAGAAAGTTTTGAAATCCAAGGGCTACAACACGGCGGTCGGCGATGAGGGCGGCTTTGCCCCCAATCTGCAGTCCAACGAGGAGGCGCTGGCGGTGATCGTGGAGGCCATCCGGGCGGCGGGCTATGAGCCCGGGAAGGATGTCTATCTGGCGCTGGATGTGGCCTCCAGCGAGCTCTACCGCGACGGTGTCTATACACTGGCCGGGGAGGGCGTCACCCGCACGGCGGCGGAGATGGTTGAGTTTTATGAGACGCTCTGCGAGAAATATCCGGTTATATCCATCGAGGACGGTCTGGCCGAGGAGGACTGGGACGGCTGGCGGAGGATGACCGAGCGCCTGGGCGGGAAGGTGCAGCTGGTGGGCGATGATCTGTTTGTCACCAACACGCGCCGTCTGGAGAAGGGGATCCGGCAGGACACCGCCAACGCCATCCTGGTGAAGGTGAACCAGATCGGAACCTTGACGGAGACTTTGGAGGCCGTGGAGATGGCCAAACAGGCGGGCTACACCGCCGTCATCTCCCATCGCTCCGGCGAGACGGAGGATGCCACCATCGCCGACATCGCAGTGGCCACAAACGCCGGGCAGATCAAGACCGGCGCGCCGTCCCGCAGCGACCGCGTGGCGAAATACAACCAGCTGCTGCGCATCGAGGAGGAGCTGGAGGAGAACGCCGTCTACAACGGGATCCGGAGTTTCTATAATCTGAGGAAATAATCGGGCGTGGCAGGACCCGTTTGCCGAGCGATGTTGGAATTTTACGATATTTGGCGCATTTTTTGCCCTGCAGCGGCGCTTTCTCGCCGCCGCAGGGCATTTTTAACCGCGACAGATCTCCCGATGACAACGCCTTTCGATCGGTCTGCCGGGGAGTTGCTTTCTGCCACCCGCATTTCCTGTTCAGGCGCAACTGCATCGTCCTTCCCCTTGTATGCTTTGATGCCTACGGATCGTCCGACGTATGCAATCGGAACGGAGTACCTGTTCGTGCGGAAACATACAGTAGAGAACGCATTCACACGGGCATCCACACACTTGGCGGTCTCAAAAATAT
>CAZSHM010000039.1:0-13782 GCA_964606855.1 uncultured Peptococcaceae bacterium | reverse complement strand
AGCAGTTGGTAGCTCGTCGGGCTCATAACCCGGAGGTCGAAGGTTCAAGTCCTTCTCCCGCAATTTTTATGCCTGTATAGCTCAGTCGGCAGAGCGCTACCTTGGTAAGGTAGAGGTCACCAGTTCAATTCTGGTTACAGGCTTTTGCCGATGTCATAGGTATAGGGCGGCATAGCTCAGCTGGCTAGAGCATACGGTTCATACCCGTAGTGTCCGGGGTTCAAGTCCCTGTGCCGCCACTCCCGCAGAGTCCGAGAAATCGGGCTTTTTCTTTTTCCCCGCGTTTGATGCATCTCTCAGTGCGCCCCGTCCCCGCGGACGAAACTGCAGAGCGTCGACAACTCCTGCTCGCGCAGTTCCTTGCCGCAAAACGCCTATCGCGCGGCGCTCCTTCCTCCCTCTTTTCGCGCCGCAGAGAAAAAGCTGTGGACGGTGCATCTGCATCACCCACAGCTTTTTTCGAATGCTCCCGCCGAGGGATCCCCTGCGCGGACTGCGCCGGTTCAGGTTAAAACCGACGACAGCACAAACATCGCCGCGAAGTAGAGCAAGAGCATCGCGATCCAGCTGAACGCCACCGCGCCCATCGTGGAGGCCACGCTGCTGTTGCGTTTGAGGTAGATCACACCCAGCAGCACCGTGTTCATATTGCTGACCACAAAGACAAAGAGACCTGTGGCCAGCGGACTGCTAAAGATACTTTCGCCTGACTGTGCCGACATCACCGCGTTGTATGCGGCAAGCCCCACAAACACGCAGGGCAGCAGGAGACTCAGCCATTTTTGCGGCTTGCGAACCAGATAATATTGCAGCGCGAACGCGCCGATCATCAGCAAAAGAGTTAATGTGGACTGCAACATAATTCTCGCTCCCCATTCCGTTTTGACGCGGCACATCGGATTTGTCCGTGCCGCCTATTCCTTCGCCCGCTGCAGTTCCCGGATCTCGAGATCGTCATCGCAGTAATAGTAGCGCGGCGCATCGGGCTTGTCGGCAAAGATGACGCGCACGACGTATTTATTCTGCTCCCGGCGATTGTATTCCACCGTCAGATCGGTTAGATCCTCCGCCCGGTAGCCCGCCTCCGCCAGATAGGCACGCACATCCTGTTCCAGAGAGTACCGCGCGAGCGGCGATCCAAAACAGCCGAGCAAAACTGCCGCCGCCAGGAGCAGCACCGTCAGCACCGCGCAGACTTTTCTCCAAAGCCCCATAGGGCCGCACCTCCCTTCTGTCGATCAGGAATCGGATCCGGCCAAACGATCCGGCAAAACGATCCGGCAATTCGATGTTTACGGCGGAGTTTCGCCGTAGCCTTTGGCGCGCAGTTCCTCGGCCAGTTCCTCCAGCTTTCGCATGCGGTGGTTGATGCCGGACTTGCCGATCGGCGGATCCATCATCTCTCCGAGTTCCCGCAGGTTGAGCTCGGGGTACTGCAGTCGCGCCTCGGCCAGAGCCCGCAGACCGTCGGGCAGTTTCTCCAGGCCGTAACAGTGCGCGATCAGTTCGATGTTCATCCGCTGGCGGCAGGCGGCGTCAACGGTCTTGTTGAGGTTGGCGCTCTCACAGTTGACCAGGCGGTTCACCTGGTTGCGCATCTCTTTTTGGATGCGGATGTTCTCCATCTCCAAAAGGGCCCCGTGCGCGCCGATGATGTTGAGAAAATCCGCGATCTGGTCGCTCTCCTTGAGGTAGACCAGAAGCACATTTTTGCGGCTGCTGATTTTGGGATGCAGCCCGAACTTCTCGATGAGCGACACGAGGGAGGCGGCGTACTCCTCGCTGTTGGCCACAATCTCCAGATGGTAGCTGTTCATCGGATCGCTCAGCGAGCCGGCGCCCAGGAAGACGCCGCGCAGATAGCTCCGCCGGCAGCACGGGCGCTCTACGAGAAAGGGACTGATCTCCGGATTGTACATCAGCCCGTCCCTGGTAAGGCCAAGGGTGTCCAAGAGCTCCCGCATCTGCGGCTGCCCGGGCACCCGTACCAGATAGACGATGTTTTTCTTCAGCCGGTTGCGCCGCTGCACGGTGATTTCCGTCTCCACCCGGAACAGCTTTTTCAGCCCCTTGTAGGCCTTGCGGGCCACCGCGGCGTTCTCTGTGGAAAGCTCCAGCCCGACGCCGCGCCCGCCGCCGATGAGGATCGCGCCGTCCATGCGCACCAGCCCCGCCAGTTCCGCCCGCTCACAGCATGGCCTCTCTGTCTCCAGATGGGCCAGCTCATTCTTCACATCGTTGGAAAAGGACATCCTACCGCTCACGACCTTTCTTCTCGCAGGCGGGCTTTGTATCCTGCTTCTGATTTTTCTTCTTGATGTGCCGGTATTGTCCCTGCCAGCGCCGGGCCCCCCAGAAGCCTTTCTCGCGGTAGAGTTCGTCGAGGATGACTTCCGCCAGCCGCCGGGAGTCGTGGCGCAGGACTTGCTGCTCGTTGAGCAGATTCGCCTCCAGCACCTTGACGTGCATCGCTTCCAGCGCTGCTTTGTGGTAGATCACAGGGATCGCGCCCTCCTCGGCGTAGCGCCGCAGCACGGTCTGGTCAATGGCGGCGTGGTTGTTCACGATCACGGTATCCACGATCCCCTTGCGGCCGTGCTCCAAGAGCGAGAAGAGATGGTCCTCCGCGGTGAAGTTGTCTGTCTCCCCCGCCTGTGTCATGACGTTGCAGACGTAGAATTTGCGGGCGCTGCTCGCAAGGATCGCCTCCACAAGTCCGTCCACCAGCAGATTGGGGATGATGCTGGTGAAGAGGCTGCCCGGCCCCAGAACGATTGCCTCCGCCTGGGCGATGGCCTCCAGCGCCTCCGGAAGCGGCTGCACGTCCTCCGGCTCGATCGTGAGCCGCACGATGGGCTGCCGTGCCCGCGAAACCCTGCTCTCGCCCACCAGCTGCTCCCCGTCGTCCAGAATGGCCTTCAGGGTGATTGGTTCGTCGGTGACGGGCAACACGCGCCCGCGAATCTGCAGCACCTCGTCGATGTCGGTGACGGCGTTGTGAAAACTGCCGGTGAGGTCGGACATGGCCACCAGCAGAAGATTGCCCAGGCTGTGGCCGTCCAGCCCCTCGCCGCGCGCAAAGCGGTAGTCAAAGAGCTTCTCCATCAGATCCTCGCGGTCGGAGAGCGCTACGATGCAGTTGCGCACATCGCCCACCGGCACCATCCCGAATTCCGAGCGGATACGCCCCGAACTGCCGCCGTCGTCCCCCACGGAGACGATCGCGGTGATATTGCTGGTATATTCCTTCAGGCCGCGCAGCAGTACGGACAGGCCCGTGCCGCCGCCGACCACCACAATGCGCGGTCCCTGCTGCAGTTTACGCCGCAGGGAGGCATCCCGGTAGCTGCTTTTCCTGCGGCTTGTCTTTTTGCTGCTCTGTTCCGATTTCGCCATGCTGACTCCTCCCGCGCCGCTCTGCGCGACCGGCGTGCATCCCCATTGCGGCGAACGCCGTGTCCGCCGCAACGGGGATGCGATTAGCTGTCCCGGTGTTTGACGTTGACCGTGTAGCCCGCCTCCTCCAGAAGTTCCCCGATTCGGATCCCCAGGGCGATGGAGCGGTGCTGTCCGCCGGTGCAGCCGATGCCGATGGTCAGGTGCGTCTTGCCCTCCTTCTGGTAGTTCGGCAGCAGGAAGTTCAGAAGCCCTGTGAACCGTTCGAGAAACTCCTTGCATTCCTCCGAGCCGAACACATACGCCTGCACCGCCGGGTCGCGGCCTGTCAGCGGGCGCAGTTCCGGGATATAGAAGGGATTCGGAATAAAGCGCACATCCATCAGCAGATCCGTGTCCATGGGGATGCCGTGCTTGTAGCCGAAGGTGATGATGGTGACGGAGATGCGGTCCTGCAGCTTGTCCCACTGGCTGCGCAGCTCGCTGCGCAGTTCACTGGTCTTGAGCCGCGAAGTGTCTAGGATTTTGTCGGCGCGGCCGCGCAATTCGCTCAGTTTTTGCCGCTCCAGCGCGATCCCTTCGCTGAGGGTGCCCTGGGGGCTCAGCGGATGGTTGCGGCGCGTCTCCTTAAAGCGCTGGATCAGCACGTCGTCGGAGGCCTCCAGAAAGAGAATCTGGTAGTGAATGCCCATCTGCCGCAGCAGATCGAGATTATGGTTCAGTTCATCCAGGAACAAGTCGCCGCGAATGTCGATGCCCAGGGCGACCTTGTTCACCATGCCGGAGGACTGCAGGCACAGTTCCGCAAATTTCGGGATCAGTGGCGCGGGCAGATTGTCCACACAGAAATATCCCATATCCTCGAACACTTTGATGGCATTGCTCTTGCCCGCACCGGACAAGCCGGTGATAATCACGAAGTTATCGCTCTCCACGGTGCATTCCTCCCGTCTGTACACCCGCCGCGGCTGGATGCGCGTTTGTTTCGCGGCGCGGCCTTCCGCGCTTTCCTCAATCATAGCAAACTTAGGGGCGGGAGACAAGACTGGAATCCGGCAGGGTATGACAAATTTTTAGAAAATATGCAGGAAAATGACACGAAACATTGTATTTTTTGAATGAACGCGTTTACAAAGCGTTTACAAATTACTTGTTTTTTGTTATAGTATGAGTGGACTGCGCCGCAAGGCAGATCTCGATCAAAAATTTTTATCGCGGCGTTTTTCCCACACCCCCGTCGAGCGCCGTTTTTTCGGATGCGGCGCCTGAATCCAGGCGCCGCATCCGAAAAACCGGCTGGCGAACAATCCCGGTCCGGGACGGCTTGCGGGGACACCATTGTGAGGAAGCAGGAGGGATACTATGTTAAGCGACAGTATGCGTGTATTTATCACAGTTGCGGAAAAAAAGAACTTTTCCAAGGCTGCCAAAGCTCTTTCCCTGACGCAGCCGGCTGTCAGCTTCCAGATTCAGACCTTGGAGCAGTACTATCAAACCATGCTGTTTGACCGTGTCAACCGCCATGTCAAGCTGACGGCGGCAGGCGAATTGCTGCTGGATTACGCCATCCACATGAACAATCTGCAGGCCGAATTGGAGCGCAATATGCAGCAGCTGACCGGACATGTAAAAGGGGAACTGCTCGTGGGCGCGAGCACGACCATCGGTGAATATATTCTACCCTATGTGGTGGGCAGTTTTAAACACGATTATCCGGATGTGAATGTCACCATCCAGATTATGAATACGAAGGACGTCGCCGCTTCCGTGGCGAACAAGACGTTCGATCTGGGCATTATCGAGGGGCCCATTTCCGACGATCTCCAGATGGAGCAGCGCAATTTCCTGGAGGACGAGCTGGTGCTGGCCATCCCCGCCGAGCACCCTCTGGCGCAGAAGGAGAGCATCACGCTGGAGGAACTGAAGGATCTCCCCTACATCACGCGGGAGCCCGGCTCCGGCAGCCGCCTGATCTTTGAGCAGGCTCTGATCGATGCCGACTTCGATGTGGAGAATCTCAATGTCGTGATGGAACTGGGCAGCACCACGGCCATCAAATCGGCTATCATGGGCGGCCTGGGCATCTCCACGATCTCCAAATGGGCCGTGCAGGATCTGGTCAAGACCGGCAAGGTGGCGGCTCTGAGCATCGACGGGCTGACGCTCAAGCGCGAGTTCCACATCATCCTCAGCAAAGAAAAATTCCAGTCGGAGGCGGCGGGCAAGTTCCTGGATTTCCTGGATGTCGACAACATCAACCGCATTTTGGAGGGCTGACACGCCGCCAAACTGCTTGCGCATAAATCTCGAAGCATAGGAGTTGAAGGACATGTTAAATGACAGTATCCGGGTGTTTTTGACTGTCGTGGAGAAAAAGAGCTTTTCCAAGGCCGCCAAAGCCCTATTTCTGACGCAGCCCGCCGTCAGTTTCCAGATTCAGATGCTGGAGGAATACTACGGCACCAGGCTGTTTGACCGGGTGAGCCGCAATATCATACTCACTGACGCCGGCCATCTGCTCTTAAAGTACGCCAACGAGATGAACCGCCTGCAGGCCGAGCTGGAGCGCGAGATGCAGGATCTCACCAGCAACATCAAGGGCAAGCTGAAGATCGGTGCGAGCACCACGATCGGCGAGTATATCGCGCCGTATATTCTGGGCGCTTTCAAGAATATGTATCCGGACGTGGAACTGAGCCTGGAGGTCGCCAACTCGGAGGACATCGAGGCGTCTATCCACGACACGTCGCTGGATATCGGTCTCATCGAGGGACCGCTCATCGGCAAGGATCTGGAGTGCATCCCGTTTCTGACCGATCACCTGCAGCTCATCACCAGCACTAGTCACCCGTGGGCCAATCTGGACACCATCTCGGTGTTCGAGCTGGACAAGTACCCCTTCATCTCGCGGGAGAAAGGCTCCGGCACACGCGTGGAGATCGAGCAGCATCTGAAGAAGGCGGGTTTCTCGGCCAACAACCTGAACATCATCATGGAGCTGGGCAGTTCCACCGCTATCAAGGCGGCTGTGGAGAGCGGGCTGGGGATCTCCATCCTGTCCAAGTGGGCCGTGCAGGACAAGGCACGGGCGGGGCTCTTGCACACCATCAATTTGAAGGAAGACGAGTTCACTCGCTCCTTCCGCATTATCTACCACAAGAAAAAGTTTAAGACGCAGGCCAGCGAGGAGTTCCTGCGCTTCCTCAAGTCCGACGAGATCGAGCAGGTCATCGCGCGCTGAGGCGGGCAGGACGCTGCTGTGGCGGCGCATTTGACACGAAAACCGAAAGAGCCGGAGCGGAACCCGCCGCCCCGGCTTTTTTGATGCGCCCGAAAGGCGTGAGACGCGCGCTCCGGGAGCGGGACATGCGAAGGCGGCGGAGTGCGAAGGCATAAAAAAAGAACTCCCGAGCAGGCGGCAGTTCTTTCAGCGGCAGACCCCGAGGTCGGGGCATTACCCTCTATGGTATTTTTTGTTAAACGCTTCTACACGGCCGGCAGCGGCATGGACGCGCTGTTTTCCGCTGTAGAAGGGATGGCACTGCGAACAAATTTCTACGCGGATATCGTGTTTGGCGGTGGATCTGGTCTCGAATTCGTTGCCGCAAGCGCAAGTCACTTTTACGGTATGGTAGTCTGGGTGGATCCCTTTTTTCATCCGTCACACCTCTTTCTCTACAAAATTTCCCTGCTGCACATCACGTCTACCTAGTATACCCGTTTTCCGAATGCGCGTCAATCCTTTTTTTGGCGATTTTTATTTTTTCCGCGCGCTTGGGGCTCCCGCGCGGCGGAAGGGCTTTGTATAGTTGCCGACGGCCACATCCGGCACCTCCTCCGACAGGATGCGCAGAAAGGCCGGCACGCCCAGCGCCTCCCCGGACAGGGCTTCCACGATGGGGCGCATCAGCGCGGGGTCGATGTTCAAGTTGCGCACCTGGATCGCGCGGACACCGCAAGCGCGCACCAGGCGCAGGAGCGCCTCGATCTCCTGCTCGTTGTCGTTCACGCCCGGATAGCTCAGCAGATTCAGATACGTGTACACGCCATGCTCCGCGGCGTAGCAGAGCGAGCGGCGCACATCCTCCAGTCCGCCGTAGCCCGCGGGCCGGTAGTACATGCGGTAGATCTCCTCGCGGGCGCTGTTCAGGCTGACGCGCAGCGAGTCGATGCCCGCGTCGACCACGGCCCGCACGCCGGAGACAGAGCCGGCGTTGGTATTCATGTTGACGCAGCCGTTCGGTGTCCGGCGCCGGATCGCTCGGATGGCGCGCGCCACTGTCGGCGCCTGCATAGCGGGATCACCCTCGCAGCCCTGGCCGAAGCTGATGATGCCGTCCTCGGCATCGCGCAGGTGATAAACCGCCAGCTCCGTGATCTCTTCCACCGTGGGCACGAAGGTCAGTCTGCTCTGCGGCGAGGGACAGCACTCGCTGGGCTGGAGGGAGATGCAGCCCAGGCAGCGGGCGTTGCAGATCGGAGAGACGGGGATGCCGCCCTCCCAGCGGTGGTAGAAGAGGTTCTGTGCGGTAAAGCAGTCGTAGGAGAGGGCGCAGTGCCCCAACTGCCGCAGCAGGCGGTTTTGCGGGAAACGCCGTTGGAGGCGCGCCACGCGCGCGGGCAGGTCGCCGCTGTGAAAATGACGCGGATTCCACTTCTCGTCCGCGTCGGTGGGCACGGCGGCAGCATAGAGGGCGCCGTCCCGCGCGAAGACTGCCGTATAGCCGAAGAGCGGCAGCATGCCCGCCGGGCTGTCCGCGCCTCGGATGAACGCGGGCAGGAGCGTGCGGGTATAGCCCTGCGGCAGGAGCGCGCCCATGGCCCAGCCTCGGCCGGGGTAGGGCACAAAGCGTCCGTCCCGGTCGAGCACCACCGGGATCCGGTCGGGGATCATCGTCAAGCTCGCTCCCTCCGGCAGGGGTATCACCTCCTCCGGCGCGGGCTCCACAAAGCTCCCGCCCAGGAGCCCCAGTCCCAGATAGTTCTCATCGATATACCCGTTGCCTTCCGCATCGGCATAGACAAATTGAAACATTGCGCCGCCTCCCCGCATCTTCTCCGCTCCGCGCACCGTGGCAGGCGCCGGAACGCCCTATCCATCGTACCACAAATCAGTGCCCCGCGCCAGACAAAAGCGGGGGATGCTCACAAATTTCCCGGCAGGGGTCCGCGCGGCGGACAGTCCGCGATTCCGCCATTTTTTGTAAGATTTCCCTTGACGGAAAATTCTCCGGTTGCTATAATGGGAGACGTGGAAACGAAGCGGCGCGCTGCACAAAAGCCGCAGCGCGCGACACACCGCAACGCGATGAAGGAGAAGCGGTATGTCACGCCTCCAGAGAGCCGTCGGTCGGTGCGAGACGGCGGCAGGGCATATTGGTTCCGCTCCGGAGCGGCGAACGAGGAGTTCGACGGGCCCCGCCCGATACAGCGGAGGAGAGATGCGCGCGCGCAATTTGGGTGGTACCGCGAGATTCATGGCTCGCCCCATAGCTGGGGCGGGCTTCTTTTTTCCCCGGGTTCACGCACCGCTGCCGATTTGCGGAGCGTATATGTTCCGCAAGCGCCGGATTCGGAGCGCGGGGCATCCCGGCCGTTTTCACCGACGATACAGCTTTACAGGAAAGGAGAAGCGTGAAGATCTATGACAGAGCAAGCAAATCCCGCTGCGGCGGGGCGCGCCTACAACTTTAACGCCGGACCCTCGGCGCTGCCGCTCGCGGTGCTGGAGGAGGCCCGGGCGGAGTTCCTGAACTACCGGGGCACCGGCATGAGCATCCTGGAGATCAGTCACCGCAGCAAGGAGTACGATGCCGTGCACCAGGAGACGAAGGCGCTCCTGCGGGAACTGATGGAGATCCCGGACGACTACGACATTCTCTTTCTCCAGGGCGGCGCCAGCACACAGTTCCTGATGGTGCCGGCCAACTTCCTGGGCGAGCGCGCCGCCTATGTCAACACCGGCGTGTGGGCGCAGAAGGCCATGGCGGAGGCAAAGTTTTTCGGGGAGGCCTACGAGGCTGCATCCAGCGCCGACCGCGGCCACAGCTATATTCCGGATACATTCTCACTCAGACCGGGGACATCCTACATCCACCTGACATCCAACAATACCATCTACGGAACGGAATATCCCACGTTTCCGAAGTTTGCGGTACCCGTCGTCTGCGATATGTCCAGCGACATTCTCTCCCGCCGTGTTCCTGTGGCGGACTTCGCCCTGATCTATGCAGGCGCGCAGAAAAATCTCGGCCCGGCGGGGGTCACCATCGTCATCCTCAAGCGGGAATTCCTGGCGACGGCGCGGGCGGAACTGCCGGCGATGCTGCGCTATGCCACCTTCGCCGAGAAGGATTCCCTGTACAATACGCCGCCGGTCTTCTGCATCTACATGGTCAACAAAGTGCTGCACTGGATCAAGGCCCAGGGCGGCGTGGATGCCGTTGCGCGGGTCAACGAGGTCAAAGCGCGGATCCTCTATGACGCCATCGACCGGAGCGACGGGTTTTACCGCGGCCATGCCGAGCGGGACTACCGCAGCCGCATGAACATCACGTTCCGGCTGGCCACGCCGGAGCTGGAGCAGGATTTCATCGCCCAGGGCAAGGCTGCCGGGTTCGTGGGAATTTCCGGGCACCGCTCCGTGGGCGGCTGCCGTATCTCCGCCTACAACGCGGTTCCCGTGGAGGCCTGCCGCGCCATGGCGGACTTTATGGAGGACTACCGCCGCGCGCATGCGTGAGTGTGGCGCGCCGTTCGGCGCAGCCTGGGAGAGCGAACCATCTATTCTATACTGGAGGAATGAACAATGAAGATTTTAGTCAGCGATGATGTCAGCGAGAAAGGCGTCGCCATCCTGCGCGAACACTATGATGTGGATGTCAGGACAAATATGCCCCCAGAGGAGTTGCTTCGCTGCATCGGTGAGTACGACGGGCTGGTGACCCGCAGTCAGACGCAGGTCACGCAGGAGGTCATCGATGCCGCCGTCAACCTGAAAGTGATCGGCCGCGCCG
Source organism: uncultured Peptococcaceae bacterium (assembly GCA_964606855.1). Lineage (GTDB taxonomy): Bacteria > Bacillota > Peptococcia > Peptococcales > Peptococcaceae > UBA7185. The sequence goes on along the minus strand of CAZSHM010000039.1, from coordinate 3,370 downwards.
GTGTGGGCGTGGACAATATCAACCTTCCCGCCGCCACGGCGCGCGGGATCGTGGTGGTGAACGCGCCGGAGGGCAACACCATCGCCGCGACGGAGCACACCTGCGGGATGATGCTGGCCATGACGCGCTATATCCCGCAGGCGCATCAGTCTATCCAGGAGGGCAAGTGGGATCGGAAGAGTTTCACAGGTATCCAGCTGCAGGGCAAGACACTGGGCATCATCGGTGTGGGCCGCATCGGCAGCCGCGTCGCCAAGCGGATGCAGGCCATGGAGATGACGACCATCGGCTACGACCCCTACATCACCGAAGACTGGGCGCGCCAGGCCGGTGTGGAGCTGGTGGATTTCGACACACTGCTGGCCCGCTCCGACTATATCACGATCCACACGCCGCTCACCAAGGAGACGGAGAATATGATCAACGCCGAGAGCATCGCCAAGATGAAGGACGGTGTGCGCCTGGTCAACTGCGCCCGCGGCGCCTGCTTCGACATCTATGCCGTGGCCGACGGCTTAAAGTCGGGTAAGATCGCCGGCGCGGCCATCGACGTTTATCCCGATGAGCCGCTGACGACCGAAAACAATCCCTTCCTGGGGATGCACAACGTAGTGCAGACGTCGCATCTGGGCGCATCCACCATCGAAGCGCAGGTGGGCGTGGCTGTGGATGTGGCCTACGGGGTCATCGACGCGCTGGAGGGCCGGCCGGTGATGAACGCCGTCAACATGGCCCCCATCCCCAAGAGTGTGGCCGCCGTCATCCAGCCGTACTTCTCCCTGGCGGAGCGCATGGGCACGATCGCCATCTACCTGGCCGACGGCCCGGTGGAGGAGATCGAGATCGAATACTCCGGCGATCTGTCCGAAACGGAGACGCAGCACCTGACCACGGCGTTCTTGAAAGGCCTGCTGAACCCCATCCTGCAGGACAGCGTCAACTATGTCAACGCCCCGGGGCTGGCGAAGAAGCGCAATCTGCATGTGAAGGAGAGCAAGTCCCACAATCATGGGTACTATTCCACGGCCATCGAGGTGACTATCACCACCAGCCACGGGCAGCACATGCTGGCGGGCACACTGTTTGACGGCAAGCAGCCGAAGATCGTGCAGGTGGACGAGTACCGCGTAGACTTCAACCCGGAGGGGTATCTCCTGCTGGCGCCCCACATCGACCAGCCCAACATGATCGGCCAGATCGCCACGATCCTGGGCAAGGCGGGCATCAACATCAACAGCATGCAGGTGGGCAGCATCACGAAAGCCAACACGAACATCATGGCCATCGCGGTGGGCGACGACATCCCCAACGATATCCTGCTGCAGATCTCGGGCATCGAGGGGATCCTGGATGTCAAACTGATCAACTGCGGGGCGTGAGGCGCGACGAGCGGGGAGAAAGTCATGACGAGAATTATTTTGGTGCGCCACGGCGAGACCGTTTGGAACCTCGAGGGGCGCTATCAGGGGCAGGAGGACACCCCGCTGAGCCCCCGCGGCCTGGAGCAGGGCCGCAGGCTGGCGGAGGCCCTGCGCGACGTGCCCATCGACGCCTGCGTCGCCAGCCCGCTGGAGCGGGCCCTACAGACCTGCCGGATGTGCGCGGAGCGGCACGGCCTGCCGGTGGAGACGGACGCGCGGCTCCTGGAGATCCATCACGGCGCCTGGGAAGGCATGCTGGCGGGAGATATCGCGGCGCGCTATCCCGAGGCGTACGCCGCTTGGCACAGCGCGCCCCAGCTGGTGCAGATGCCCGGAGGGGAATCGCTGGAGGATGTGCGCCGCCGCGCCCGCGCCGCATTCGACGATTACGCGGCGCGCTTTGCGGGCCGGAGCGTCCTGGTGGCGGCGCACGACGCCGTCAACAAGGCCGTGATTTGTGATTTGCTGGGCCTCGATTTGTCCCACTTCTGGCAGATCAAGCAGGACAACACCTGCATCAACGTGCTGGAATGCCAGGACGACGGCCGCTGGCGCATCGTGCTGCTGAACGGCACGCAGCATCTGGGCTTTCTGTTCAGCGGCATTGAGCAGGCCGGTCTCTGAGGCGCGCACATCCGGCGCGGAGATGTTTGCCGAGGGGCAGGCGCGGCAGGTTCGGGAAACATTCATACAACACAGAGCGTTTGCAGCGACCGCCGCGGAAGAGCTCCGCAGGCGGGGCGGCAGGCGCTTTTTTCTATGAACAAAGACAAGAGACAAGGACAAGAAACCGGACAAGAGCCGGAGAGCCCGGAAGGCTCCGGCTGCGACAAGGGGAGAGACTGCACGGCGGGGAGAAAAGGACGGGCGGAAAAGGGGGCAAAAAAAAGGCCGCCTCCTCGGCAGCACCTTTTTTCCCTTAGCTCTGATTGACCACCAAGCGGTAGTCCTGTCCGTCCTGATTGACAAAGAGCAGCACATTTCCCGTCAACAGATCTACATAGCTGAAGGACAGTTTGCGCTCCACAGCTCTGTCCTCCACGCGCACCACAAACAAATTGGCGTATGTACCCTCCAGGATGCCGGAGCGCTCGATGTACTTGCGGCGGCCGCTGTTGGCTCTCAGCGTGACGCTGCTGCCGATGTACTGCGACAGCGCTTCTTGCACCTTAGAAACCTTTTTTGGCAACTTTCTCACCTCCCCGCAGAACACAATCTCCAAAGCCGCAGACTTTATTATACAGGAGAGAGGAAGATTTGTCAAATAAAAACTTATATTATACCCACGCATCCGTAGGGCTGTCAATCTTTTTTAGGATTTTTTTCGACGTTTCCCGAGACCATGTTCACCATTCCGCCGGGCAGGAGGTTTACGGCTGCGCACGCGCCCAGAGGGTGTCGGTGTCAAAGAGCAGCGTGACCGGTCCGTCGTTGACGCTGTGCACCTGCATCTGCGCGCCGAAGCGCCCCTGTTCCACCGCGAAGCCGAGCAGACGGCACTCTGCGAGAAAGCGTTCGTACAGCCGCTGTGCGTGTTCCGGCCCGGCCGCGCCGCTGAAGCCTGGCCGCCGGCTCTTCAGGTCGGCATAGAGGGTGAACTGCGAGACGACCAGCAGTGCGCCGCCCACCGCCGCGAGATCCAGGTTCATCTTCCCGCGACTGTCCTCAAAAACGCGCGCGGCGCAGATCTTCTCGGCCAGCCGTACCGCCTCCCGCTCCGTATCCGCGGGGCCGACGCCCAGGAGTACCAGCAGGCCGAGGCCGATGCGCCCCACCGTCTTCTGTTCGATTTCCACTTTCGCTTCCCGCACACGCGTCACCACTGCACGCATTGGTTTTTCCCCCTTTTCCGCGCCCCTGCGCAAGCCGCGCGCCCGCGGCATCTGACTACAGTATAACCGATGCGCGCGCGTCGGGCAAGCGGCAAGCGGCAGGAAATGCGGGTTAGC
>CAZSHM010000038.1:0-14785 GCA_964606855.1 uncultured Peptococcaceae bacterium | reverse complement strand
GCAGAGCGATAATCACTACAACTGCCCCGTGGTGGCCTACTACCCGGAAGTGCTGTCCGCCAACATGTCCATCCTGCAGGAAGTCCGGTTTCTCAAACCTTACCTTGGCCCGCACAACGAGGAGCACTTCGTCAAGCGGCTGCAGCTCGCCTTCAAGGAGGATCATGTCACCCGAAAGGAGGCGGAGGCGGCGGCGAAGGAGGGCTACAAGGAGCAGGCGGAGTATCTGCGGAATCTGCGGAACTACGGCAAGGAGGCCATCGCCTTCGCGCGGGCCAACGATCTGCCCGTCATCGTGCTGGCGGGGCGCCCCTACCATGTGGATCCGGAGATCAACCACGGGATCGATCAGCTGATCACCAGCTACGGCGCGGTGGTCATCTCGGAGGATTGTCTGCCAACGGCCAGGAGCCGGTTCCACACCAACGTGCTGAACCAGTGGACCTACCACGCGCGGCTCTACAGCGCCGCGCATTACGTGACGCAGCACCCGGATATGTATCTGGTGCAGCTGGTGAGTTTCGGCTGCGGTCTGGACGCCATCACCACCGACGAGGTGCGGGAGATCATTGAGTCCAGGGGCGGACTCTACACACAGATCAAGATCGACGAGATCAACAACCTGGGCGCGGTGAAAATCCGTCTGCGCAGTCTGTTTGCCGCCATCGCCCAGAGAAAGCGGAATCAGAGGGATCGCGGACAGACGGACGCGGTTCCGAGCGGTGCGGAAAAGAGGTAGGTCTGCATGGCAAAGCTGGAGTATGATAAAAACGGGCGCCTGATGTTCACAGAGGAGATGCGGCGCGAGTACACCATCCTGGTTCCGGTACTGCTGCCCATCCATTTTTCGCTGCTGAAAGCGATCTTTCAGCGCGAGGGATACAAGATGGAGGTTCTGGAGACCCAAAACTCCAATATCATCCAGATGGGGCTCAAGTACTGCCACAATGATATCTGCTACCCGGCGCAGCTGACGATCGGGCAGCTGCTGGACGCGCTGCAGAGCGGCAAGTATGATGTGCACAAGGTCGCGGTGATGCTCTCCCAGACCGGCGGCGGCTGCCGGGCCTCCAACTATATCAGTCTCCTGCGCAAGGCGCTGGACCGCGCGGGGCTGGGGTTTGTGCCGGCGATCTCCATCAATTTCAGCGGGCTGGAGGAGAACCCGGGGTTTGTCATCACCAAGAAGATGATCTACGAGATGGCCAACGCCGTCATCTACGGCGATCTGCTGATGTGCCTGCACAATCAAACACTGCCCTACGAGAAAGAGCCGGGTGCCTCGCAGCGGCTGGTGGAGCATTTTGTCTCCATCCTCAACGAGGACTTCGCGCGCGGCGAGAGTATGGGGCCCAAAGCCATCCGCAAGAAACAGGCGGAGATCGTGGCCGCTTTTGCCGAGGTGCCCGTCTATCCTAAAAACAAGGTGCGCGTGGGCATCGTGGGCGAGATTTACGTCAAGTTTGCCCCGCTGGGAAACAACAATCTGGAAGCTTTCCTGCTGAAGGAGGGCGCCGAGCCGGTGGTGCCGGGGCTCCTGGATTTTTTGCTCTACACGATCGACACCGGCGTCGAGGACTATATCCGCTACGGCGGAAAACTGATCAAGCCCGCGGTGACGCGCTATCTGCTGCATGTTTTCACCGGGATCCAGCGCGACATGATCAAGGCCATCGAGAAGGCGGGCTGCTTCCATGCGCCGTCCACCTTCGCCCGCACCAAGGAGCTGGCGGGGCAGGTCATCGATTACGGCGTCAAGATGGGCGAGGGCTGGCTCCTGCCGGGCGAGATGATGGCGCTTGTCGACGAGGGCGTGGAAAACATCGTCTGCACGCAGCCGTTCGGCTGTCTGCCCAACCACGTCTGCGGGCGCGGTATGATGCGCAAGATCAAATCCATCCATCCGGATGCCAACATCGTGGCCATCGACTATGACGCCAGCGCCACCCGCGTCAACCAGGAGAACCGTCTGAAATTGATGCTCTCCACCGCCCGCAGGCTGCAGGAGCGCGGGGCTTGAGCCGGCCGCGGCCTGCGGATGCCGGAGGCGAGCGGCTGGCGGTGCGAAATTTTTCCGCGCGCCGGACGGATTTGCTTGACAAGCGCCGGGCGGATCGATATAATTGAAAAAGTCGGTGGCAGTAGTATTGTAGCGCGCGTCGGACGAGGGAGTGGAGCGGGTGTCGCTGGAGTTGGATATCGGCAGAGTCCGCAGTGTCAGAGGGCGCCGCGAACACTTCTGCCTCACGGCGGAGGCGTTCGATTTCATGAGCGCCGACTGGCGCTTGTCCGCGCCGCTTACGGTGGAGGCGGAACTCTCTCATCAGGGGGAATTTTTGCAGCTATCCTGCCGGGTGCGCGCGGAGGTGGAGGGCCGCTGCGACCGCTGCCTGGAACCGGTGCGAAAACCGGTGGATGTCCGCTTTGTCGAGCTTCTGCTCCGCGCCGAGGAGACAGCGCGTTTTGCCGATCTGGCGGTAGGCGAACTGGAAGAGAAGTACGTGCTCTATGCGGACGACATCTTGGATATCACCGATCTGGTGCGGGAACATATTCTCGAAGTGCTGCCGCAGAAGATCCTTTGCCGGGAGGATTGTCGCGGCTTGTGCCCGAAATGCGGCCAGAATTTGAACCTGGGACAGTGCGATTGCGATTTGCACGAGGTAGATCCGCGGTTCGCCGTCCTGGCAACGCTGCGGGACTCCGCGGAGAGCCGGGCGGCATCGGAAGCGAATGAGGAAGAGAACTGCCGGAGGTGAAGACCGAAGGAAGCGGAGGAGGTGTAAAAAATGGGTGTAGGACAGAGTAAAAGATCCAAGGCGAGAACGAGAAGAAAGAGAACCGCTTGGTCCAGACTGGACACCGTGACCATTACAGAGTGCCCGCAGTGCCATGCGCCGATGATGCCGCACAGGGTCTGCCCCTCCTGCGGATACTATAAAGGCCGTGAAGTTGTCTCGAAGAAGTCCGCGGCTTCGGAGTGAGCGAAATACAAACGCGCGAAGCGCGATCATTCAGAGCCGGCGAAGTCTTCGCCGGTTTTGCGCGCCGACGTGAAAAAAAGGTTGCTTTTTCTGAAAATTTATGGTATCCTGTCAGAGTTGATGAGACGCTTGCGGTCGTGGCGGAACAGGCATACGCGCACGTTTGAGGGGCGTGTCCAGCAATGGGTACGGGTTCAAGTCCCGTCGACCGCATTTTTCTGTCCATCCAGAGGCCCGATGTGCCGCGATTGCGGATATAGCGGGCCTTTTGTATGCCTGAAAGCGCGCCGCCGCAATCTTATTTCTCTCCAGCCCCATTTGACTCCGAAAAATTCTACATACAGGGGGAAGGATTGACAAAGCGATTTTTTGCCCGTACACCAAAGGTGCGTAAGCACATGTTTTTGAGGAGGCTTGTCAGTATGCGCCAATGTAACCGATTCCTCGCGGGACTGCTTCTACTTGCGCTGGTTTTGGGCTGCTCCGCCTGTGGCAAGGCAGACCCTTCCAGTGAGGCGAATGCCTATACGGACACCGTCACATACAGCGGAGATGCCCGAGTGGACGGAGATACGTTCACTTCTACCGGAAAGGACGAGAATGCCATCGTCGTAACCGGGGGCGAGGTATCCCTCCAAAACATCAAGGTAACCCGAACTTCTCAAGATTCCGCAGGCGGCGATGCAGCCAGCTTTTACGGGGAGGGGGCAGCGATTTTGGCGAAGGGCGGAACAACCGCCATTGCGCGCGCGACGATCAACACGGACGCCGATGGAGGGACGGGCCTATTTGCCTACGGCGACGGAGAGGTGAAAATCGCCGACAGCGCGATCTCTACCGCACAAGATGCTTCCGGCGCGATCCATGTTGCAGGCGGCGGCACGCTGTACGCCACAAACCTTGTCGCGACAACCCAGGGGGAATCCTCCGCCGCTGTGCGCTCCGACCGCGGGGGCGGGCTGATGGTTCTTGACGGAGGAGACTACACATCCAACGGAGTCGGATCTCCGGCCGTTTACAGCACCGCGACGATTGTCGCGAGGGATGCGAAGCTCACGGCAAACGGCTCCGAGGCGGTCTGCATCGAGGGCAAAAACAGCCTGTACCTGTACGATTGCGATCTCCGCGGCAATATGCGCGATTCCGAGGAGAACGACTGCACCTGGAACATCCTTTTGTATCAGAGTATGTCCGGTGACGCGGCGGAGGGGAACAGCACGTTCCAAATGACCGGCGGCGCCCTGTCCGCCGAAAACGGCGGGATGTTCTACACCACCAATACCGAGTCCACATTTATCTTAGAGAATGTCCGTATCACCGATGCCGATGACGGAGAATTTTTCCTGCGCTGCACCGGAAATCAGAACCGGCGCGGCTGGGGCCAAACAGGGGAGAACGGGGCGGACTGCACGTTCCTCGCCATAGACCAGGAGATGGAGGGGGATGTGATCTGGGACTCTGTCAGCAAACTGCGGTTTTATATGACGGACGGCAGCGTCCTGCAAGGCGCGTTCCTTCAGGATGAGAGCTGTGCCGGGGAGGGAGGAAACGGTACGGCGGTCTTGACCGTGGATGCGGATTCCAGCTGGATTGTCACAGGCGACAGCCTGCTGCGCGCGCTGCACAATGCGGGGCGCATCATCGATGATGCGGGGAATGCGGTGACAATCCGGGGGACGGACGGCACCGTCTATGTCAGCGGAACTTCCCCCTACACCGTCACGGTGGATACCTATGACACCATCGCCGATACGGCCTCGGCGCCCACGGTAACCGCGTTCGAGGACGCGCAGGTGAACACCGGCTCCAAAGATTCCGCGCCCGGCGGCGTGAGCGCGCCGGGCAGCGCTTCCGGAGCGGGACAGGTGCCGCCTGAAAAGCCGGGCGGGGAGCCGGAGGCCGGGCAGGAACCTCCCGTGAAACCGGATGGCGATCAGAAGCCGCCGGAAAAGCCGGCGGACGGACAGATACCGCCGGAAAAACCCGGTGCGAACGGCGATTGATATGGGACTTTGTTGCCGGCACTGTTTGAGAGAAACTGCGTCAGAGAGGGAAATTTTTCCGATCCCGGTGGGAAAATGCTGGGCAACTTGGATTCTTTGAGGAGATTGAGAAACAATGCAGTACACAAAACTTGGGAAATCCGATCTCACCGTCTCCCGCATCTGCATGGGATGCATGGGCTTCGGCAATGCGGCGACCGGGCAGCACAGCTGGACGGTGGATGAGACGCGGACAAGGGAGATCCTCAAGCACGGCCTCGATTTGGGCATCAATTTTTATGACACCGCGATCGCCTATCAGAACGGTACCAGCGAGCAGTATGTGGGAAAGGCGCTGCGGGACTTCGCACAGCGGGACGCATTCGTCATCGCCACCAAATTCACCCCCAGGACGCAGGAAGAGATCGACAGGGGGATCAGCGGGCAGAAGCATGTGGAAACGTATCTGGACCGAAGCCTTAAAAATCTCGGTCTGGAGTATGTGGATCTGTATATCTATCACATGTGGGATTACCATACCCCGATGGAAGAAATCATGGAGGGACTGGATCGCGCCGTGAAGGCGGGCAAGGCCCGCTATATCGGAATTTCCAACTGTTTCGCGTGGCAGCTCGCCAAAGCGAATTTCTATGCCAGGGAGCACGGCCTCACGGAGTTTGTCTCCGTGCAGGGGCACTACAATCTGATTGCCAGGGAGGAGGAGCGGGAGATGCTCCCGTTCTGCCAGGACCAGAATATCGCCACGACACCCTACAGTGCCCTTGCCAGCGGCCGACTCTCCAGGCGTCCGGGGGAGACCTCGAAGCGGCTTCAGGAGGATTCCTACGCGAAATTCAAATACGACGCAACCGCCGAGGCAGACGGAAAGATCCTTGCGCGCGTGGCGGAGCTTGCGGACAGACGGAGCGTATCCATGACAGAGATCTCCCTTGCCTGGCTTCTCACGAAGGTGACCGCCCCGGTGGTGGGCGCGACGAAGGTTTCCCATGTGGACGGGGCCGCGAAGGCCGTGGATCTGGAACTGACGCGGGAGGAAATCGCGTATCTGGAGGAGCTCTATGTGCCGCATGCTTTGGCGGGCGTGATGGCGCAAAACGGAAAACAAAAGGCGGGGAATGTCGTATAAGGGCGGGGAGGCGCCTTCTCTCCGGCGGCCGGTCTTCCTGGCGATCCCCGTCCGCACGGGAAGCGGAGGACCCTTTTAGCCGGAGGGGACGCTGTCTTGGAGAACTATAAAAATATTTTATGCTTGACAGCGGATGTGGAATGCGGTAAAATGCAGGAGTATGTTTCGATATAGGTTAGGGCTGTGATCCAGAGCCCCGGATCATATGCACGATACACGTATCATCTAACGTATCATCTTAAAAGAACGAACGCGCAAGAACGGCCTTGCTTATCCCTCGGCCCGATTGCACACGATATTCGAGGAGGGAATACAATGCGTACCACGTATATGGCAAAGCCCACAGAGGTCAGCAGGAAATGGTATGTAGTGGATGCAGCCGGCAAGCCCCTGGGGCGGGTCGCTTCCCAGGTCGCGGCTGTTTTGAGAGGAAAGCACAAACCAACATTTACCCCCAACGTGGATTGCGGCGACTACGTCATCGTGATCAACGCCAAGGATGCAGTGCTGACCGGCAAAAAGCCGGAGCAGAAATTGTTCCGCCGTCACAGCCGTTATCCCGGTGGTCTGCGCTCTGTCAAGTACAAGGATTTGATGGCGCAGCGGCCGGTTTTGGCGATGGAGACAGCCGTCAAAGGTATGCTGCCCCACAACCGTCTGGGCAGGCAGATGTACAAGAAACTGTTTGTCTATGCAGGGAGCGAGCATAAGCAGCAGGCACAGAAACCGGAGCCACTGGAGATTATCGGTTAAGGAGGAAGTAGACCATGGCGAACAAGGAAAAAGTGCAGTTCTACGGGACCGGCCGCCGGAAATCCTCTGTGGCCAGAGTGAGACTGGTTCCGGGCAGCGGCCAGATTGTGATCAACAATAAGGATTCGAAAGACTATTTCGGCAAGAAGACGCTGGAGATGATCATCCGCCAGCCGCTGGTCTTGACGGAGACGGAAGGGCGGTTCGATGTGCTGGTGAACGCGCATGGCGGCGGCACCTCCGGACAGGCCGGGGCAGTGCGCCTGGGGATTTCCAGAGCGCTTCTGCAGGCGGATCCGGAATATCGTCCCGTGCTGAAAAAGGCAGGATTCCTGACAAGAGATCCGCGCATGAAAGAGAGAAAGAAGTACGGCCTGAAGGGCGCCCGCAGAGCACCGCAGTTCAGTAAGCGCTGACAGAGCGCAGTTCTACAACCAAAACAGTTCAAAACCCCGGGAATACGCCATTTCCGGGGTTTTTCCCATACTTCTGATTCCCTTTTTCGGCTTTCGCCGGAGTTGCATGCATTTGCTCGCCTTTCTGCGTGTCAACGATAGGACAGCCTGCCCGTTTACCCCCCTGCAGGATAAACGCCGCCTGTTCGGATGGACGTCTCCCCGGCGCGGAGAAGCGTATGACGGATCCCTAAAACCGCAGAGAAACCCTTGGATAAACGGAAAAGAGAAGCAGAGGCTTGACCGTTCGTTGCCGCCGGCAAAATTGACAGGGAAACCGGCGACGCGATGAAACGGCGGCGGCAAAGCATAACCGCTCTATGCCGGAGCTGATCCGGAAACGCCGCAGTATCTGGCCGGACAGGAAAGCAGCAAAACAACTATGGACATTTACGCGGAAATCAAGTATAATGAGCCAAAAGAACTTTTGGGGCCCGTCAAGGCGGCGTTTCATCAAGTAGCTCCCAGTTAAAACAGGACACACAAAGTCTCTCAGGAGCCTTCCTGGGGGACTTTTTTATCGCGCCGCGCGCAGGGCGGCTGGGATGGATAAGGAGCGGATAGATTTGAACTCACAGGATCGAGAAAACAACCTCTCAGCGCAGGGTGGAAAGACGGTGGGCTTTCACACGCTGGGCTGCAAAGTGAACCAGAGCGAGACAGAGGCTATGGCCGCCCTGTTCCTGCAGCGGGGCTATCGCCTGGGCAGTTTTGAGGAGCCCTGCGACGTGTACGTCGTCAACACCTGCACGGTGACGCACGCCGGCGACCGCAAATCGCGGCAGATGATCCGCCGCGCCAAGCAGATCAACCCGTATGCGGTGGTGGTTGTCACCGGCTGCTATGCCCAGGCCTCACCCGGGGATGTGGCGGCTATCCCGGATGTGGATATCATCCTGGGAAACAACAAGCGGCACCTGATTGTGGATGCGGTGGAAGCGTTCCACGGACAGCGGCAGCAGATGGTGGATGCCCGTGAGGCGCTCACCGATTTTGAGGAGATTGCGCCCGAGCGGCTGATTCGGCGGGCACGCGCCTACCTGAAGGTGCAGGACGGATGTGAACAATTCTGCACCTACTGCATCATCCCCTACGCGCGCGGGCCGCTGCGCAGCCGCAGCATGGAGAACACGCTGCGGGAGGCGCATAAACTGGAGCAGGCGGGCTTTCAGGAAATCGTCCTCACGGGCATCCATTTGGGCGCCTACGGAAAGGAAAAGGGACAGCATACCCTGGCGGATTTGTGCCGGGCACTGCTCGAGGAGACATCGATCCCGCGCATCCGGCTGAGTTCCGTGGAGCCCACCGAGGTGGACGACGCGCTGCTTTCCCTCCTCGCGCGGGATCGGCGGATGTGCCGCCATCTTCATCTGCCGCTGCAGGCGGGGGACGATGCCGTGCTGCGGCAGATGCATCGTCCGTACACCACAGCGCAGTACCGGCAGGAGCTGGCGCGCATCCGCGATGCCGTGCCGAATATCGCCGTCAGCACGGATCTGATGGTCGGCTTTCCCGGCGAGACGGATGCGCAGTTCTCGAACAGCCTGGCCTTCTGCGAGGAGATGGCGTTCAGCGGCATGCACATCTTTCCGTATTCTCCGCGGCGCGGCACGCCGGCGGCCGCGCGGAGCGACCAGGTTCCGGATGCGGTCAAGGAGGCGCGCAGTCGCCAGATGCAGGCGGTCGCCGCGCGCAGTATGCGGCGCTATATGGAGCGGCAGCTGGGACAAACGGCGGAGGTGCTCCTGGAGGAAGAGGGGCGCGACGGCCGCTGGCTGGGGCACACGGACAACTATCTCCGTGTGGCGGCGGCGGGCGCGGGCGAAAAAAATGTCCTGGCGCGGGTGCGATTGGAGCAGATCGAGGGCAAGGTGATCGCGGGGCATATTCTGCCGGAGGTGCGGGCCTGACGCACCGCCAAGGCTGTGCATGGCGGAGAAAATTTGCCGCGGGGTTGTTGCGCCCCGCGTCTTGCGAGTTCCGGCACAAGGAAATCCGGACACTGTCCAGCAGGTGTACCAGCGAAAGAGATGCTGCTCCTTCCGGGGGTGCGTCCGCGGCATCCGCGGGGAAGCGAAGTGCGGAGCGGCGGGAGCGCCGTTTCGGGAAACGCTTGACACTGCAATCGAGGGAAAGTAGAATAAAGGCAGAAAAAACAGACAGGGCGCCGAAACAAGGAGGACCGGACAAGGAATCGACAGAAAAGAAAGTCACGGAACAAGCAGCGGCGCGGGGACAACAGAGAAGGAGTTCGCGGAAAAGAAGGGATGATGCAGGAATGGGAATGACCATCACACAAAAAATTCTGGCGGCACATGCCGGACTTCCGGAGGTGAAGGCGGGGCAGCTGATCACGGCCAAGACGGATATCGTGCTCAGCAACGACATCACTGGGCCGGTGGCCGTGCGCGAGATGAAGAAGGCGGGGCTGGATACGGTCTTTGACCGGGAGAAGATCGTCATGATTCCCGATCATTTTTCGCCCGCCAAGGACATCAAATCGGCGGAACAGTGCAAGGTGCTCCGCGACTTTGCCCGGGCGCACGCGCTCCGCTACTACTATGAGGTCGGCGAGATGGGGGTAGAGCACTGTCTGCTGCCGGAGCAGGGAATTGTAGGACCGGGGGATCTGGTTGTCGGCGCGGACTCCCACACCTGCACGTACGGCGCGCTGGGCGCCTTTGCCACCGGCATGGGCAGCACGGACATCGCCGCCGCCATGGTCAGCGGCGAGACGTGGCTCCGCGTGCCGGAATCCATCAAAGTGGTGGTGACGGGCAGGCCGCAGAATCCGTGGGTCAGCGGCAAGGATGTCATCCTCTATCTGATCGGGCAGATCGGGGTGGACGGCGCGCTCTACCAGTCCCTGGAGTTCGTGGGCGACGGCGTGCAGTATCTGAGTATGGACAGCCGCCTGACCATCTGCAACATGGCGATCGAGGCGGGTGCCAAGAACGGCATCTTCGCCGTGGACGACATCACACGCGACTATGTGCGAGGCCGTTTCCGCCGCGAGCCGGTGGAGTACCGGAGCGACGCGGACGCCGAGTATGTGCGCGAGGTGGTCATCGACCTGGCGGCGCTCACGCCGCAGGTGGCCTTCCCGCACCTGCCTTCCAACACGCGGCCCATCGACCAGGTGGGCGATGTCGCCATCGACCAGGTGGTGATCGGCTCCTGCACGAACGGCCGCATCGAGGATATGCGGGCGGCGGCCAGCATCCTAAAGGGCAGAAAAGTGGCGCCCTACCTGCGGCTGATCGTCATCCCGGGCACCCCGGAGATCTATCGCCAGTGTATGGCCGAGGGGCTGATCGACATCTTCCTGGATGCGGGCGGCGCGGTGAGCACGCCCACCTGCGGTCCCTGCCTGGGCGGCTACATGGGGATCCTGGCCAAGGGTGAGCGGGCGCTGGCCACCACCAACCGCAACTTTATCGGCCGCATGGGCGACCCCGAAAGCGAGGTCTATCTGTGCAATCCGGTGATCGCCGCAGCGTCGGCCATCACCGGGAAAATTTCCGCGCCTGAGGAGGTAGAGGCATAATGTATCAAGGCAATGCATGGAAAGTGGGCAATGATGTGGACACCGACGTGATTATCGCCGCGCGGTACCTGAACGACGCCAGCGACGAGAACCTGCGCGCGCACTGCCTGGAGGACGCGATCCCCGCGTTCAGCAGCGTCATCGCCCCGGGGGATATTCTGGTCGCGGGAAAGAACTTCGGCTGCGGCAGTTCCCGTGAGCATGCGCCCATCGCCCTCAAGGCTTCCGGGTTGAGCTGCGTCATCGCGGAGAGCTTTGCCCGCATCTTTTACCGCAACGCGATCAACATCGGCCTGCCCATCGTCGCCAGCCCGGAGGCCGCCGCGGAGATCCGCGCGGGCGACCGACTGGAGGTGGACGTGGAACAGGGAGAGATCCGCAATCTGACGCAGGGCAAGACCTATGCGGGGGAGACGTTTCCGCCCTTTATCCAGGAGATCATCGACGCGGGCAACCTGCTGAACTATGTGAAGAAAAAGGTGGAGAAAAAATGAAGATCGCAGTGTTAAAAGGGGACGGCATCGGCCCGGAGATCGTGGATGCCGCCTTGGTGGTTCTGGATCGCGCGGACAAGAAGTTTTCTCTGGGGCTGGAGTATGTGGAGGCGCTCTTTGGCGGAGCTGCGTACGATGTGTACGGGGATCCGTTCCCCAAGGAGACGCAGGATCTGGTGCGCCGGTGCGACGCCGTGCTCCTGGGCGCCGTGGGCGCGCCGCAGTATGATCAGGTGGAGCCGGCATCGCTGCGCCCCGAGAGCGGCCTTTTGGCCATCCGCAAGTCTCTGGGGCTGTACTGCAACATCCGGCCGATCAAATACTATTCATTTTTGGAGGACCGCGTCGTCTGGAAAAAGGGACTTCTGGACGGGCTCGATCTGGTCATCTGCCGGGAACTGACGGGCGGCGCATATTTCGGCGCCCGCGGGCATGACGAGAACAGCGCCTACGACACCATCTCCTACAGCCGGCCCGAGATCGAGCGCATCGTGCGGGACGCTTTTGAGATGGCTAAGGCACGCGACCGCAAGATCCTGCACTCCGTGGACAAGGCCAACGTGCTGGACAGCTCCCGGCTGTGGCGCAAGGTGGTCAACGAGATCGCAGCGGAATACCCGGAGGTCGAACTGCACCACCTGTATGTGGACAACGCCGCGATGCAGCTCATCGTCAATCCCGCGCAGTTTGATGTCATTGTCACAGAGAATATGTTCGGCGATATTCTGAGCGACGAGTCGGCGGCCCTGGGCGGATCCCTGGGAATGCTGCCCTCGGCCAGCCTGGGCGGAGAGATCAGTCTCTTTGAGCCGTCCCACGGCTCCGCGCCGGATATTGCGGGGCAGGGCATCGCGAATCCCATCGCCACGATTCTCTCCGCAGCCATGCTGCTGCGCTTTTCTGCCAAGCGCGAGGACGCGGCGCGGGCGATCGAGCACGCGGTGGACGCGGTGCTGGCGGAGAATATCAAGACGCCGGATCTGGCCGACGCCGCGAGCCGCGTGGTGGGCACCCGGGAGATGGCGCGCGAGATCGCGGCACGCCTTTGAGTTTCACACGGCGGCAGGCGGAATCAGACAAGCCCGCCCGGACAGGCAAACGAACGCCTGTCCGGGCGGGCTTCTGCTTGAAGCTTCGTTTCGCATCTCCGATGCATATTTTTAATGGCAGAAAAATCGCGCTATTGCGCCATTTTTCTGCCATTTTAGATGTCCTAAGTGTCAAAACGGGATTATACCGAAGGATCGGGCAAATAGCGAGCGCGAAATGCGGGATTTCGCAAAAGATGTCACGATTTTTTCAGAGCCGCGGGGAAAGGGGCTGCTCCGGATAGAACGCAGATTGTGCCCCGCCTTGCCTGCCGTTCTCAGCGGGAGGAGGCCGTCAGTGCTGCGGCTGTGTCTTGGCGTAGTTGACGCGATCCTTGGGTTTTAGGAAACGCTTGCGAAGCCGCAGATGCAGCGGTGTGACCTCCAGGTACTCGTCATCGTTGAGGAACGCGATGCACTCCTCCAGGGACATATCCCGCGGCGTCTTCAGGCGCACGGTTTCATCCTTGGCCGCGGCGCGCACATTGGTCAGGTTCTTGCCTTTGCAGACGTTGACCGCGATGTCCTGTTCGCGGCTGCCCTCGCCGATAATCATGCCCTCGTAGACATCCACGCCCGCGCCCAAAAAGAGCGTGCCGCGCTCCTCCGCCGGGAACAGGCCGTAGGCGGTGGTGGTGCCCGTCTCGAACGCCAGGAGCGCGCCGCTGCGGCGCCCGGGAATGTAGCCGGAGTAGGGGCGGTAGCCGTCAAAGACGCTGTTCATGACGCCGTAGCCGCGGGTGTCGGTGAGGAATTCCGTGCGGAATCCCACCAGGCCGCGCGCCGGGATGCTGTACTCCAGCCGCGCTTGGCCGTTGGAATTCTGCATATTTGTCAGTTCTCCGTGCCGCATACCCAGCTTTTCCATGACGGGCCCCATATACGCCTCGGGCACATCCACGGTGAGCGCTTCGTAGGGCTCGCATTTCACGCCGTCGATCACTTTGAGGACGACCTGCGGCTTGGAGACCTGGAACTCCATGCCCTCCCGGCGCATTGTCTCGATGAGGATGGCCAGGTGCAGTTCGCCGCGGCCGGCTACCTTGAAGGTGTCGGCGTTGTCGGTGGCGCTCACCTTGAGGGCGACATCCGTCTCCATCTCTTTGAAGAGACGCGCCGCCAGTTTGCGCGAAGTGACGGGGTCGCCGTCGCGGCCCGCGAAGGGGGAGTTGTTGACCATGAAGCGCATCTCCAGGGTCGGCTCCTCGATCTTCAAAAACTCCAGCGGCTCCACGCAGTCGGGAACACAGATGGTCTCGCCCACGTTGATCTCGCCAAGCCCCGCTACGGCTACGATCTCGCCGGCGGAGGCCTGCTCGATCTCGAAACGCTTCAGTCCCTGGAACCCGAAGAGCTTCGAGACGCGCGCCTGCTTGATCTCCCCCTCGCGGGTTTGCATGGCGACCATCTGACCGCTGCGGATGGTGCCGCGGTTGACGGTGCAGATCGCGATGCGGCCGAGAAAATCGTTGTATTCCATCAGGGTGATCTGCATTTGGAGCGGTGCGTTCGGATCCCCGCCGGGCGCGGGGATATTCTGGACGATGGAGTCGAGGAGCGGTTTCATGTCCACCGCTTCCACGTTGAGATCCGCGGTGGCGATGCCGGAGATCCCAGAGGCGTAGATGACGGGAAATTCCAGCTGGCTCTCGTCGGCGCCCAGATCGATAAAGAGATCCAGCACTTCGTCCAGCACTTCCAGCGGGCGGGCGAACTCGCGGTCCATCTTGTTGATGACCACGATGGGGGCCAGTTTTTGTTCCAGAGCCTTCTTCAGGACAAAGCGCGTCTGCGGCATACAGCCCTCGAACGCATCCACGACCAGGAGCACGCCGTCCACCATCTTCATGATGCGCTCCACCTCGCCGCCGAAATCCGCATGGCCCGGCGTGTCCACAATGTTGATCTTGTAGTCGCCGTAGTGGATGGAGGTGTTCTTGGCGAGAATCGTGATCCCCTTTTCCCGCTCCAGGGCGTTGGAGTCCATCACGCGCTCCGCGACCTGCTCGTTCTCGCGGAACGTGCCCGATTGGCTCAGCAATTTGTCCACCAGCGTCGTCTTGCCGTGGTCGACGTGCGCGATGATGGCGATGTTCCGAATATGATCCTGCTTGACGGTTTCCTGCTGCATGGCGGCCTCCTGTGATAGAAATCGCAATCCGTGAAAAATCCCGGATGTGGGGGAAAACAAAGGTAGAAGAACGCGAAAAATCGCGCAAAGAGTATTGTAATCCTATTTTTGCAGGAAGACAAGACCCGCGCGCAAAAAAACAGGAAAACATGTACGTTTGTCAATGATGTGACACCGACGAAAAAGTAGTGAGTCTGCGTGCGA
>CAZSHM010000037.1:13004-17912 GCA_964606855.1 uncultured Peptococcaceae bacterium | reverse complement strand
CGACGGAATCCGTCCCGATGTCCAATCCCAAATAATACGCTTGTTGCTGTTTTTGCATATTGACATCCGCCTTCCTCTGTGCTAGACTGAATATAGTGTCTGAGACACCTACAAATTTACACGCGCGTTCAAATAACGGTTTACCTAAATCGTTGGCCTTGGACCAACCGCACAGGGTGTGCGATGAAAAGATCTCCGCGAGGGGATCTTTTTTTCGATATCCAGTATAACAGATTGCGCTTGTCCGGTCAATTCCGCCGGGCGCTTTCGCGCGCCTGCGCGCCGGCCTTCTCCCGCCGTGTCCTCCGCATCACGCAAAAAGAAAAAGGCGGGGTCTGCCGAAACAGACCTCGCCTTTTTCGGCGGCAGCTTTGCCGCGCGCCGCGAATCAGATATAATAGAAGACCGTCAAAAAGGACGGAAGCAGCAGCCCGACGGAGAGCAGCACCACCAGCACGACCAGAAATATCTTCTGGACCTTGCTCAGTTTCTTCCAGTTGTATTGCATGCCCATCACCGCCTAATCCTTCAGATATTCCTCGATGCCGTGGATCACCATGCCGCCGTCGCCCACGGCGGTGGTCACCTGGCGCAGCTTCTTGCGGCGCACATCGCCGACGGCGAACACCCCCGGCAGGTTGGTGGCCATCTCCTCGTCGGTGACGATATAGCCCTGCTCGTCCACGGCCAGCTCCTGCGGGAAAAATTCTCCGTTGGGCAGATAGCCCACAAAGATGAAGACACCGTTCACATCCAGCGCGCTCGTCTCCCCCGTTTTTTTGTTGCGCAGCCGCAGTTGGCGCACCTTCTCCTCGCCCACGATTTCCTCCACCACCGTGTCATAGAGGATGTGCAGCTTTTCGTTTGCCAAGGCGCGGCTCTGCGCCAGCTTATTGGCCCGCAGCTGATCGCGGCGGTGAATCAGCGTGACGCTCTCGCACATCTTGGTCAGATAGATGGCTTCCTCCACGGCGGTATCGCCGCCGCCGATCACCGCCACCGGCTGCCCCTTGAAGAAGAAGCCGTCGCAGGTGGCGCAGTAGGAGACACCGCGTCCGCGCAGCCGATCTTCCCCGGGCGCGCCCAGCGTCCGGGGTTTCGCGCCGGACGCGATCACGACCGCGCGGGCCTCCAGCTCCTGCTGATCGGTGAGAACCCGCTTGATCCCGCCCTCAAGCAGAAGACCCGTCACCTGCTGGTAGAGGATCTCCACCCCAAAGGCCGTCGTTTGCTCAAAGAATTTCATCATCAGCTCCGGCCCCGCGATGCCCTCCGGGAAACCGGGGTAATTCTCGATGCGATCCGTCGTCGCCGCCTGCCCGCCCGGCACGCCGTGTTCGACAAGCGCGGTTTTATACCCGGCGCGCGCCGCATAGATGGCCGCCGTCATCCCGGCGGGGCCCGCGCCTATAATCAATACATCGTACATCCTAACACCCTCCTTCAAAATCCCTTCCGCGCGACGGCGCCGTGTGCAGCCAAGGCCGTCCCGCGTTCTGCGCACTGTCTAACCGTATGATAGCACGATAGTTCGCCGAAATCAACGCCGGTTCGACACGGTTCGCAAGGATTTGCAAATTTTGTCGGATCGTGTTATACTACCTTCTACACAATCGATTGTTTTTCGGCATAGTCTTGCATTTTATCAAAATTTTTATCAAAAGAAGGAGCGCTGTACCATGAAAAAACTTGGTTTCGGATTGATGCGCCTGCCGCTGATCGACAAATCCAACGATGCCGACGTGGATCTGGAGCAGCTGAAACAGATGGTGGACCTCTTCCTGGAGAAAGGGTTCACCTATTTTGACACCGCCTGGATGTACTGCGGGTTCGCGAGCGAGCGGGCGGCCAAAGTCGCCCTGGTGGACCGCCATCCGCGCGAGAGCTATACGCTGGCCACGAAACTCCATGCCGGGTTCTTCGACTCGCTGGAGGATCGCGACAAAATCTTCAACGCGCAGCTGGAGAATACCGGCGCGGGATACTTCGACTACTACCTCCTGCACGGCATCAGCGCCACGCTGCTGCCCAAATATGAACAGTTCGACTGCTTCCAATGGCTGGCAGAGAAAAAGGCGGCCGGTCTGGTAAAACACATGGGCTTTTCTTTCCACGACACGCCGGAACTTCTGGATGAGATCCTGACCAAGCATCCCGATGTCGATTTCGTGCAGCTGCAGATCAACTATCTGGACTGGGAGAGCCCGTGGGTGCAGTCCCGCGGCTGCTACGAAGTGGCGCGCAGACACGGCAAGCCCGTCGTCATCATGGAGCCGGTCAAGGGAGGCACGCTGTCCCGGGTGCCCGAGGAAGTGGAGCAGCTGTTCCGCGCGCACAATCCGGAGATGAGCGTCCCCAGCTGGGCCATCCGCTTTGCGGCGAGCCTGCCGGGCGTGATGATGGTGCTCTCCGGGATGTCCAGTCTCGCACAGATGGAGGACAATCTCAGCTACATGGAGGACTTTCAGCCGCTCCGCGAGGAGGAGATCGCGCTCTGCCATCAGGCGGCGGAGATCATCAACAGCAAGACCGCCATCCCCTGCACCGGCTGCGCTTACTGCGTCCCCGGCTGCCCCATGAAAATCGCCATTCCGCAGTATTTTTCCCTCTACAACGAGGATATGCGCGAGCATTTGGAGGAAAAAGGCTGGACCGTCAACTTCAGCAACTACGAGGCCCTGACCGCCAAGTTCGGCCGGGCGAAGGACTGCCTCCAGTGCGGGCAGTGTGAGAGCGTCTGTCCGCAGCATCTTCCGATCATTGCGAACCTGCAGGCCGTCTCCAAGCACTACGATGTAGAGGCATAAGCGCAGGATCCGCACTCCGCTTTTCCGCAAAAAGGACTGCAAAACCAGATGGTTTTCAGTCCTTTTTTTGCGGCGCTTGTCCCTGCCGCTAGCCCCCTTCTCAGCGCTTCTTGCCCTTCTGGCGGCGCTCCTGCAGGGATATAATTTTTCCCCCCGTGTCCCGAGGCTCTTGCGTGCCTTGCTTTTTTTGCTCTGTTTGGGGTTTTTTGGATTTTGGGGATTTCTTTGCTTTCTTCGCTTTCTTTGACGGCTTCGCTTTTTGCTGTTCCCGCAGGCGCGCCGCCTTTTGGTTCGGAGAATAACCGCTGTTCTTCCACATAGGTGTATCGTTCCAGAAGTCCTGCAGCGCTTGCAGCACTCTGTTCAATGTCTCCTCGTCCGGGATCTCCAGTCGCCCCTCGATCCATTCCCATATACCCTGGAAATTTTCCCCGCCGCGAATACAGAGCTCCAGAACACTCATCTCTTCCTGGAGATTTCCTTCCGTTTTGAGGCACGGTTCCACCGTATTCCAGAATTCCCCCATCCCGGGCGTAAAAAGGAACGGCTGCGACAGCAGAACAGGAAAATCCTCCCGGTCGGGGAGATAGTAGTCATCCTGGCTCTCCTGCACAGCTAAGCTCTCGGAAATGCTCTGGGCGGAGGCTCCCTCGCCGATCAGCCGGGCACTCAGTATCCTGTGAATCACCTGTTCCCCATCGAAGACATATTCCCACCTGCGATCCCCTCCACAGTACAACTGCTCCAACAGATACGTTTCATCGGCCAGCTCCAAACCGCTTTCGTCTCCCCTCAGCCGCAGGGCAAGCCGCCGCAGTTGTGAGAGCGGGCACACGCCGTACAGGTACGTCCCCATCAGACAGCACATGTGCAAGTCGGTAAATTTTTTGGCCCGCCTCAGAAAATCTTTGTCCTGCAGTGTCTCCAGCAGCGGTTTGTGAAATTCAACGGGCATGTACAGGATTCCATCTTTCGGATGCAGATAGCAGAGCCCGTTCCAGCGCGGATTTCTGCTCATATACTCCACCTCAGGGGAGAGCGCCAGCAGATTGCTCTCTGCCAATTGCTCCAGCAAATCCAACTCCGGCAGCGCCATGGCGGACAGGCGGCCGCGCAAGAAATCGGGATCCAGCATGTGCTGCACCAGATACTCCACGAGTTCCGCTTTGCGCAGCCGGCTGATTCCGCAGAAACCACTGTGACGGGCGAGCTCCCGCAGCACGGATACGTTCTCCTTTTCCAGGCACTCCCGCAGGGAAAGCGTCTGTTTGGAAAGTTTTCTGATCCGCTCAATCTCCGCACGGATCTTTTTCGCTTTCGCGTTCGTAACCCCGGGAAACACTTCGTCGAGATTGTCAAGGATGTCCTCCAAGAGTTCCCTCTGCTCCGCCTCCGAATCTTCCTCCGGCTCGTCCAGCTCTTCCTGAAAGGACTCGGAGAGCAGCCTGTCGGTCAAGAACTCACGGCGTTTGCGCTCGGAGAAGATGCGCTCCTCCAGAGAGGGCAGAAGGCGTTCCAGGCCTTCCTCGTCCGGCGCGCCCGCCACCCGGAGCTCCCCCTCCCAGTCCAGGAGACGGATTTCGGGATGCCGCTGCGGCAAAGCCTCGTCTCCCTGCAAAATATGGAAAGACACGCGGCCGAGACGATAAGTTTCCTGATAATAGTAGAACATCCCCTCCTGTGACAGCAGCACATCCAGTGTGACCTTCCCCATGGAGAACGCCTTCTCCCGTTTGGAAAGATTATAGGGCGAACGCTTCCCGTCCGGGGCGACGGCGTGCTTTGTAAAACGCACTGCAGGGATCGCTTCGGAGACAAACTCGCTGTGCCCCGGCGTCCAGCGGAAACAGAGGTCCAGAACCTGGCTCAGCTCCTCCAGCAGAATCGGCTCCGGCAGCAGCAGCGTGCGTGTAACAGGATGCGGTGCAGGCTCCAGGACAGCCTGCAGGATAACATGATAGATCATGGTCGTATTCCTTTCCTGAGAGAACTTGACGAGAAACGCTTCCCTCGCGGCAATCCGCGGGACAAGCGCAACCTGTTCCGTTTCAATCCGCTGCGCCCCTTTGCATCCGCAGCAGGCCAAAATGCGAAAAAGCCG
>CAZSHM010000037.1:9103-12904 GCA_964606855.1 uncultured Peptococcaceae bacterium | reverse complement strand
CGCGCCGGATTCCTCAACCGCCCAGGATAATGCCGCGCAGCGCGTCCAGGGTACGGATCTCGTAATCCGGCCGCACATCGCCGCACGGTTTCCCCAGCGGGTTGAACCAGCAGGTGAAGATCCCCGCGTCGCGGCCGCCCTTGATATCGGAGTAGAGCGAGTCGCCGACGATAATGGTTCTGCCCTTGTCCAGATGCGGGATACGGCTGAAACAGTACTCGAAAAAGATAGGCGACGGCTTTGGCGCCCCCGCCGCCTCGGAGACAAATGTGCCGAGGAAATATTTCTCCAGCCCCGACCCGGCGATGCGGCTCAACTGTGTCCGCACATTGCCGTTTGTGGCGAAATACAGGCTGCAGTGCGGGGCAAGCGCCCGGCAGATCTCCTCCGCGCCGTCCACAGTATAGAATCCCTCTCCCATGTAGCGCAGATACTCGTCGTTGAAGGCAATGCCGTCGTAGTCGATGCCCAGTTCGGCAAAGAGTTGTGTAAAGCGCCTGCGCAGGATCTCCGGCTTTTCGATGCGTCCCTGCTCGAAATCGGACCACAGCCCGTTGTTGATCTCTCTGTAACGGGCCGCAATCCGCACATCTAGCGGAAAGCCGTGCGCGGCGAACGCTTTGCGCAGCGCGGCCGTCTCCGCCTTGGAGAAATCCAGCAGCGTGCCGTCGGCGTCAAAGAGCACGGTGCTGTAGACCGGCTCGGCATCCCCGCGCATCTCCCGCGCTGTCGCATCCGCCATCAGCGGGCCTCGTACGCGTTAAAGCTGCAGATGGACTCCACGTCGCGGCGCGTCTTGGCGCGCGTCTCGCCTGCGGGATAGCCCACCGCCAGCATCACAAAAACGCGGCTCTGTTCCGGCACATGGAGCAGTTCTTTCATCCGGTCCTCGTCGAAGGCGCCCATGATGCAGGTGCCCAGCCCCTGTTCCGCCGCTTCCAGACAGAAATTCGCCGTGGCGCTGCCCAGGTCAAACTGCGCCCAGCGGTTGGACTGGCGCATGCCCGTCAGCAGCGCCGGCTCCTCGACCACCGCCACCAAAACCGGCGCCGTGGCGGCAAACTTGTTGATGTGCATGGGGTTTGCGATCACCGCCTCTGCCGCTTTCGCGCACTGAACCGGATCGTCGATCACGACAAATTTCCACGGCTGCGAATTGCAGGCCGACGGCGCCAGGCGCGCGGCCTCCAGGCATCGCATCAGCGCCTCGCGCTCCACCTTGCGGTCGGAAAACGCGCGGTCACTCTGACGTTTGGCCGCTAATTGCAAAAAATCCATTGTACACGCCTCCTTCTGTTCGCGCGCGGGGACACCCGACACGCGTATGCGGGTCTTGACAAAAAATAGGACTGCCGTGCCGCCGGCCGCGCGAAGCCCGACACGTCGCGTCCGTGCCCCGCGCTACCCGGATCCGGTGCGGAAGTCCTATCCGTTGGATCAGTTGTTTTTGCAGGCCTGATTGCCCACCGTGCAGGATGTCTTGCAGGCAGACTGGCAGGATGTCTGGCATTCGCCGCAACCGCCTTTTTTCAATGTGGACTGCAGATTCGGAACGCTGATCGTTTTGATGTGTTTCATGATGCTTCCCTCCTTGGGCCGAAAAATCGAAACTTCTTTTTTATTATAGCATGCGGGGGATTTTGTCTCAATAGTTTTTTCGCTTTTCCCCCGGCAGCCGGGAATGTGCGCCGCGCCCCGGCCGCAGCCGAAAAAATCCGCGTCGGCCCGGCGATTTTCTGCTGACAATGCGCCGGATTCATGGTACACTAAGCCTCAGAGGGGCCGCGTTCGGAAGTCCCTCAGAATCGCCGCTCCGGCACGCCGGCGGCACCCCGCTCACAAGGAGGAACCCTTTTATGCTCAGCACCGTGCTCGACTGGATTTTGGTGGCTATCTTCGTCCTTGTGGCCATCGTGGGCTTTTCCCGCGGGTTTCTCAAGAGCCTGCTTGGGCTCTTCGGCAACGTCCTGGCGCTTCTCCTGAGCTACATCCTGGCGCCGGCCGTCACGACCTGGATCAACGGCCGGTTTTTGCTGGCGGACAAACTGGCCGCGTACGTCGTGGAGATTCTCCCGATGCCGCCGGATTTCTCCACGCTCCTGGCGAGTTTCTCCGGACTCGGCGAACTCTATGCCTATCTGGATCAGTCCTTCCTGCCGGCCTCGCTGCGCCAGAGCATCCTCTCCGCCGTGCAAGAGCAGATCAACGCCGTGGGCGCGGGCGTCTACGCCACTATGGCGGATGTCATCGCAACCACCGTGGCCACCTCGCTTCTGCGGGGAGTGGTGTTCATCGGGCTCTGGCTCCTGCTCTCCGTGCTGCTCTTTCTCCTCGCCCACGCGGCATCCGGCGTGATTCACCTGGTGCCGGTGGTGGGTCTGGCGGACCGTGTGGGCGGGATGCTCGCCTCGCTGGCCCTGGCAGGCGTGACGCTCCTGATTCTCTACAAAGGTATCAGCATCCTGGGGCTGATGGACGGCACGTTTCTCTCACAGTCCCAGATTCTACACTTTTGCAGCCAGCTCTTGAATCCGGCGGCCGGCACTCCAGTCCCGCCGCCGTGAGCACAGCCTGTTCCGCCACACACTTCTATGATACAGACAAAGGAGGGTTCCCTGCCATGATCCCATCGGCCACATTCCCGCTTGCCGCGGCGGCGGCAGACGTTCCCGGCACGGCGGGCGCCGCCGTGCAGACCGGATCCGACGCGATGCGCCAGTTCCTCGACCTCTTCTCCAAAGAGGCCCTGCTCAGCTACGCGGGCATCGGCGTGCGCATTCTCATTGTGGTGCTGCTGACCCTGCTCGTGCGGCAGATTGTCTGCCGCATGATCGAGAAAGTGTTCCGCAACCGCGTCACCATGACCATCAGCCATAAGGATGCGCGGGAGATGGAGGAAAAGCGGCTGCAGACGCTCTCCAAACTTTTCAAAAGCATCGCCAGCTACACGCTCTACTTTATCGCCGCCATCACCTGCCTGGACATGGTGGGCTTTTCCGTGACGACCATCCTCGCCGGCGCGGGTATCCTCAGCCTGGCTGTGGCCTTCGGCGCGCAGAGCGTCGTGCAGGATCTCATGAGCGGCATCTTTATCGTGCTGGAGAACCAGTATGCCGTGGGGGAGTATGTACAGATCGACAATATCCAGGGCCAGGTGCGCGAGATCGGCATGAAGACCACCAAGGTGCTGACCGCCGACGGCGAGCTGATGATTATCGCCAACGGCAGCATCGGCCGCGTTGTCAATTACAGCCGTGCCGCCCAGCGCGGCTATGTGGACGTGGGCATCGCCTACGAGGAGGATCTGACGCGTGTCTTTGCGGTGCTGGAGCAGGCCTGCGCCGAAGTGTCCGCCCGCTATGCGGACGATTTTGAGGAGACGCCGCACGTGCTCGGCGTCACCGATTTTGCCGATTCCGCAGTGATGGTGCGTCTCAGCTTTACCGCCTGGCACTGGCAGCAGCTGGTCATCGAGCGCGCGCTGCGGCAGGCCGTGAAAACGGCGCTCGATACCGCGGGCGTGGAGATCGCCTATCCAAAAGTCGAACTGATCACACCGCACGCCGGGCCGGCGAGCGCAGAACCGTCCGCGCCCAACCGGAAAGGAGAAGAACCGCAATGCCCATGAAACTCTATGTGGGGGACATCGTGCAAACGAAAAAAAAGCATCCCTGCGGCGCGGACCAGTGGGAGATCCTGCGCGTCGGCATGGATTTCCGCATGCGCTGCACCGGCTGCGGACATCAGGTTTGGATTCCGCGCGTCAAGCTGGAGAAATCCATCAAACGGGTGCTGCTCTCC
>CAZSHM010000037.1:0-9003 GCA_964606855.1 uncultured Peptococcaceae bacterium | reverse complement strand
GCGCCGGATTCCGCGGCCTCGCGCGGTGCGGATCCGTCCGCGCCCCGGGATTCTGCCTGCTGAGGCACACGCCGCGCCGCCGGGCGCATCGGCAAAGCGCCCCGACGGACGTGTCACGCACGTCCGTCGGGGCGCTTTTTGTCTCCGCTCGCCGCGCTCCCTTCGGCGCTCACAGCCTCCGCAGCTGATAGACATCCTCGCGGCGGTTCTGGAAGATGGGGTTGCGCTGCCGCACCGCGTCCAGATAGTCGAGATCGATCTCCGCCACAATGACGCCGGGCTTGTCGGCGGCGCGTGCGAGCACCGTGCCCCAGGGATCGACAATCATGCTGTTGCCGTAGGCGGTGAAGCGCTCCTTGACACCGATCTGATTCGGCGCGAGGACGTAGCAGGCGTTCTCGATGGCGCGGGCGCGCAGGAGCGGTTCCCAATGGTCCTTGCCGGTCGGCATGGTGAAGTTGGCCGGCAGAAAAACGATCTCCGCGCCCGCCAGCGCCAGCAGCCGGAAGAGCTCCGGAAAGCGCAGATCGTAGCAGATCGCAAATCCCAGGCAGCCCAGCTCCGTCTGTACGGTAACGATCTCGCGCCCCGGCTCCTTGCGGTCGGACTCGCGCACGCAGCTGCCGTCGGGCAGCGTCATATCAAAATTGTGCAGCTTGCTGTATTCGGCCACAACCTCTCCCGCGGGGTTGATCAGGACGCTGGTGTTGTAGGTCCGTCCCCCGTTCGGATTGACGCGGCTGATGCTGCCGCCGTGGATCCAGATGCCGTGCTCCCGCGCTTTGCGGGACAAGCGCTCTGTGGTGGGGCCGGGGATCGGCTCCGCGAAGGCCGCCTCCCCGCTCAGAACGTTCACCGTCTCCGGAAAGACCGCCAGCCGCGCGCCCCGCTCCGCCGCCTCGTCCAGCAGGCGTTCCATCTCCCGCCAGTTGGCGGCCTTGTCGTTCTGCGTATCGATCTGGATGGCCGCCGCCAGATATTTCCTGTTGTTCATTGTGCTTCCTCCGTTTTCTCCAGCCAGCCGCCGGCCCGCTCCACGGCGCGCTGCCAGCCGCGGCAGTACTCCGCGCGCTTCGCCGCCTCCATCTGCGGCAGGAACCGGCGTTCCTCCTGCCAGCGCGCTGCCAGCTCCTCTTTGCTCTCCCAGTAGCCAACGGCAAGCCCTGCCAGATACGCCGCGCCCAGCGCCGTCGTCTCGGTGACGACGGGGCGGCGCACCGGCGCGCCGATGATATCCGCCTGGAACTGCATCAGGAAATCATTGCGGCAGGCGCCGCCGTCCACCTTCAGCTCCCGCAGCGGCCGGCCCGCATCCTCCGTCATCGCCCGCAGCACGTCGTTGGTCTGGTAGGCGATGGACTCCAGCGCCGCGCGCACGATGTGGCTGCGCCCCGTGCCGCGCGTGAGCCCCAAGATGCTGCCGCGCGCGTACATGTCCCAGTGTGGCGCGCCAAGCCCGACGAAGGCGGGCACCAGATAGACGCCGCCGTTGTCCGGGATTTCCTCCGCATAGCGCTGGCTCTCCGCCGACGTCCGCAGAAGATGCATCTCGTCCCGCAGCCACTGAATCACGGCGCCGCCCACGAAAATCGAGCCCTCAAGGGCATATTCCGGCTCGCCGCCCGTGCCGGCCGCCATGGTGGTCAGGAGCCCGTTCCGGCTGAGCACCGGCCGGTTTCCCGTGTGCAGCAGCAGAAAGCAGCCCGTGCCGTAGGTGTTCTTCGCGTCCCCGGGCGAAAAGCACGCCTGGCCGAAGAGCGCGGCCTGCTGATCCCCCGCGATACCCGCGATCGGCACCCGCGCCCCGTCGCGCTCCAGATACCCGTAAATCTCCGAAGAGCCGCGCACCTCCGGCAGCATACAGGCGGGGATATCCAGCCGCTCCAGGAGCGCCTCGTCCCAGCGGCGCGCGTGGATGTCGTAGAGCATCGTGCGGGAGGCATTCGTGTAGTCGGTGACATGGACCGCGCCGTTTGTCAGATTCCACACGAGCCACGTATCCACCGTGCCGAAGAGCAGCTCCCCGCGCCGCGCGCGCTCCCGCGCCCCGGGCACATGATCGAGGATCCAGGCAAGCTTCGTCCCGGAAAAATAGGCGTCGATCACCAGCCCCGTCGTCTCCCGGATGTGCTGCTCCCAGCCCTCCGCCCGGAGCGTCTCGCACAGCGCGGCGGTGCGGCGGCACTGCCAGACGATCGCGTTGTAGATCGGTTTTCCCGTCGCCTTCTCCCAGACGATGGTCGTCTCCCGCTGGTTGCTCACCCCGATCGCGGCCACATCCCGCCAGGTGATGCCCGCCTTGATCAGCGCCTCCTCGAGCACGCCGTACTGGGTGGCCCACAGGTCCATCGGATCGTGCTCCACCCAGCCGGGCTGCGGGTAAATCTGCGGGAACTCCTTCTGCCCCACGGAAATCAGATTCTGCGCCCGGTCAAAGACGATCGCCCGCGAACTGGTGGTTCCCTGATCCAGCGCGACGATATATTGTTTGCGCTCTCCCTGCATACCCATTCCTCCCGATCTGTGCGGCGGCGGATCCACGCCCCCGCGCCGCGTAATTCACGTTGCTTCTTTCCGTCCGCAGAGCACGCGGTCCAGCCCCTGCCAGTCCTGCAGGAGCGTTATCTCCCGCAGGCCCCGCTCCTCCATCAGCGCGCGCACCGCCGCGCCCTGCCGATAGCCGATCTCCAGGGCCAGCCACCCGCCCGGACGGAGGAACTGCCCGGCTGCCTCGGTCAGTCTGCGGTAAAAATGGAGCCCGTCCGCGCCGCCCCAGAGCGCCATCGACGGCTCCCGGCGCACATCGCGCGGCAGCTGCCGGAATTCCTCGGTGGTGATATAGGGCGGATTCGACACCAGGAGATCCAGCGCGCCCGAGAGATCCCGGAAAGGCTCCAGCAGATCCCCCTGCCGGAACCGCACCCGCGTGCCGCAGCGCGCGTTGTTCTCCTCCGCCACCGCCAGCGCTTCCGCGGAGAGGTCGCCCGCCCAGACGACGGCGTCCGGCCGCGCATGGCTGATCGCGATGGCGATGGCGCCGCTGCCGGTGCAGGCGTCCAGCACCGCGGGGGCGCGCACCGGCTCCAGGAGTGCGATCGCGCGCTCCGCCAGCCGTTCCGTGTCAAAGCGCGGGATCAGAACCGCCGGCGTGACCAAGAGATCCAGCCCCATAAAGTTGACGCTGCCCAGAAGATACTGCAGCGGCTCGCCGCCGGCGCGCCGGCGCACGAGATCGAGATACGCCTCCGCCGCCGCGGGCGGAACCGCCTCGGCATCGTGCGACAGAAGCTGCGCCCGCCCGCAGCCCAGCACATGGCAGAGCAGCAGCTCCGCCTCGAGCCGCTCGCCCCCCAGCGCGGCCGCCGCCTCCCGCAAAAGTCCGCGTCTGTCCGCGGGCAGCGCCTGCCGCCGCGCCGCACCGTCCGCGCGGGCGGCAGTGCCGTCCCGCGAATCCGCGCCATTCTCCCGCGCGGGCGGCCGCTTCTCCCCGCGCTGCTCCGCTCCCTCCGCGCTGTATGTCTCGCTCTGCTCTCCTAGCATCCTCCGCGCCCCTCTTCTCCGCTCCGCGCTCACGTCTCGTCCACGTGCTTCAGCCGCTCGGCCTGGTCGGTCATGATCAGCGCGTCGATGATCTCGTCCAGATTCCCCAGGAGCACCTTGTCCAGGTTGTGCACCGTCAGGTTGATGCGGTGATCGCTGACGCGGCCCTGGGGAAAATTGTAGGTGCGGATGCGCTCGCTGCGGTCGCCGCTGCCGACCATCCCCCTGCGCTGCGCGGACACCTCGCCCTGCGCCTCCTGCTGATATTTTTCCAGCAGGCGGGAGCGCAGCACCTTGATCGCCTTCTCCTTGTTCATCTGCTGCGATTTCTCATCCTGGCAGCTCACCACGAGCCCTGTGGGCAGATGCGTCACCCGCACCGCCGACTGCGTCGTGTTGACGGACTGCCCGCCGGGGCCGCTGGAGCAGAACACGTCGATGCGCAGATCGTTCATGTTGATCTCCACCTCCACCTCGTCCGCCTCCGGCAGCACCGCCACGGTGGCCGCGGAGGTGTGGATGCGCCCGCTGGACTCCGTGACCGGCACCCGCTGCACGCGGTGGACGCCGCCCTCGAATTTCAGCCTGCTATAG
Organism: uncultured Peptococcaceae bacterium; assembly: GCA_964606855.1. GTDB lineage: Bacteria > Bacillota > Peptococcia > Peptococcales > Peptococcaceae > UBA7185. The sequence continues at coordinate 4,869 of CAZSHM010000037.1, read as the reverse complement.
GCGCCCTTGCCGCTGATCAGAAATGTGATCTCCTTGTAGCCGCCCACATCGGTATAGTTCGTGTTCAGGACCTCGATCTTCCAGCCCCGCATCTCGGCGTAGCGGCTGTACATGCGGAAAAGGTCGGCGGCGAACAGCGCCGCCTCCTCGCCGCCGGTGCCCGCCCGGATCTCCATGATGACATTCTTGTTGTCGTTGGGATCCTTGGGCAGCAGCAGAACGGTCAGCTCGTGCTCCAGCTGCGCCCGCTTCTCCTGCAGCGCCTTGATCTCCGACTTGACCATCTCCTCCATCTCCGGATCCAGCTTCTCCTGCAGCATGGCCTTGTCCTCTTCCAGTTCCCGCGCCGTTTTTTTATACTGCCGGAAGGTCGCCACGACATCCTCCAGATCCGCCTGCGCCTTGGCGCACTTGTGCAGCTCCGCCGGATTGTTCAGCACCTCCGGCGACACCATCTTCTGCGTCAGTTCCTCGTACTTGTCCTCTAGGGCTTGCAAACGCTCCAGCATCCTGCTCTCCTCCAAATAGCCTCCTATGCCCGCGATTCCTCGATCGCGCGATTCCTCCGCCGCGCGGCCGGCCTACTGCCCGGTCAGATACTGATACAACCCCGCCGCCAGCATGACGGCCTCCGCCGCCTGCGGCTGCGCATCCGCCGCGCCGATGTGCGCGCGCGTCTGGGCATCCAGGATGCCCAGCTCGGACAGCGCCGCCAGCTGCGCATCATAGTCCGCGGCCTCGACGCCCGCGAACCCTGCCACAAAGCCGACCAGCTCGCCGTAAGTCGGCGGATCGCTCGCCTCGATTGGCGTATACGTCTGCCCCGTCTTCTGCATCACGTTGTTGAGCAGATTCTGCAGCCGCCACTTGCCCAGCGGATCATCCAGCTTGTAGTCGTTGCTGTAGCCGCCGTCCAAAAGGCCCAGCGCGCGGATCACCTTCACGCCGGAATAGGCCCAGTGATCCATAAAATCCGCGTGGATGTCAAAGTCCTCGAGATAGGCGCCCTGCTTCTTCAGCGTCTTCTGCACGTCGGCGATCGCCTCCGCGTCGCCGCACATCTCGCGGAACCCGATCTCGTGCGTCACGGAGTAGGCCGCCGCCACGCCCGCGGCCTCCCCCTCGGCCATGCCCAGCGGGATCACCCGCGCGCTGCCCGCCGCGAGCGACGTGTAGGACGCGCTGCGGCCCACCACCAGCAGATCCTCCACCGAGAGCGGCACGAGCGAGCGGAAGGGAACGGCATAGCGGTCCGGATTGCCGATCACGGTGCCGTAGGTCTGCGCCGCCGTGGGCTGCACATCCACGGGATAAGAGCCGATCGCGATCTTATCCCACTGGTCGCGGTTCTCCAGCACATCGTCGATCGTCAGCTGATACTCGCCGACGATATGCCGGCTCTCGCGCACGTAGAGCTGTTCCGCCGTCCCTGCGAGCTCGGCGTTCTCAAAGCCGACAAAGTGCTCGCGCACGTAGGGCAGGATGTACTCCAGCTCTTTTTGCGCGCGCGCGATGCCCTCGGCCTTGCTCTCCTCGCTCAGCGCGTCCACGCCGAAGAGAATCAGCGCGTTCACGAGCACATCGCCGTTCTCCTGCCGCGCGGCGTTAAAGCCCCGCAGCCGCATGAGCGGATCCTGCGGCACATAGGCGAACCCCTCCTCGGAGTAGCCCCAGGCGGTCTTCTCCGTCGCGCCGGTCGAATCGTCGCCGTCCCCCTCCAGGTAATCGGTGACTTCCTGCCAGTCCACGCCGGACAGCGCAAACACCAGCGTCACGCCCATGTGGCGATCCCGTTCGCCGATGTCCTCGCCTGCGATCGTGTAGGGCGCGCCGGCAGCGGCGGCCACATCGGCATCCGCGGTGGCGTCGATCACGCGGCTGGCCGTGTAGGTATGCCGCTCGCCCGCCTCCTCGACCACCACGCCCTCGATGGCGCCGTCAGCGAGCACCGGCTCGGCGAACGCCGTGTTCAGCTTGAGCTCGATGTTGGGCTCCTCCGCCACCCAGTCGTAGAAGAACTGCTCCGCCGTCGGGATATCGAACGCGCTGCCGCCCACGGCATCATAGAATTCCGTGAAGAGCCCCTGCGTGAGAATCGTGCCGTCGTTGGCCTCACACATATCGATAAAGTTGAGCATGCCCTTTGTCATCAGGCCGCCCAGCACATCGTCGTCCTCCACAAGAAGGGTCTTTAACCCGTTGCGCGCGGCGCTCACCGCGGCGCAGATCCCCTCCGGCTCCCCGCCGACCACGATCACATCGTAATCCACGCCCGCCTCATGCGGCTCGGCCGGCGTCTGCCCGGCGCAGCCGGTGATGAGAAGCGCGCAGAGCAAAAGGACACCCAGGATTCCAAGACTTGTCTTTCTCTGAAGTTTCATGTATCTGCACCTTTCTTCGTCTGATTTTGGCCGATTTCCTCCGCCTCCGCCGCCGCGCTGTGCACATTGGCCATCAGCGTGATCACGTCCGCGCGCGTCGGCGTTCCGTCCGCGAAGACACGCTCCAGCCGCGCCGGCAGGATTCCGTCCGCGCGCAGCTGCGCCGCCACCGCCGCGCGGCTTTGCTCCGCCTCCTCCGCGCCGTCATACCCCAGCAGGCGTGCCGCCGCGAGCAGCGCTGCGCGCCCCACGTCGCCGCGCGCCGTGTCGGCGCCGGCAACGTCCGCGACGTCACAGCCGTGATACCGCCCGAGCCCGCCCGCGATCTCCGCGAGCGTTTCCGCGCTGCAGGGCGCGTCCAGCTGATAGTCATTCCGGTAGCCGCCCGCGACCAGCGCCAGCGCGCGCAGCGTCTTGACCGCCGGATAGGCCCAGTGGTGCTCCACCGCTTCGTCCACCGACGGCCACTGCTCCAGATAGGCCCCCTGCGCGGTGAGCATGCTCTGGATCTCCGCCACGGCATCCGCGTCCGCGCAGATCTCGCGGAAGGAGACGCCGTGCTCCACGGCGTAGGCGGCCGCCACGCCCGCCGCGTCACCCTCGGCCATCCCCAACGGGATCACCCGCGCGCTGCCCGCCGCGAGCGACGTGTAGGAGGCGCTGCGCCCCACCACCAGAAGGCCGTCGATCCCGCGCGGCACCAGCGCGCGGAAGGGCACGCCGTAGCGGTCGGGGTTGCCGAGAATGATGCCCGCGGTCTGCGCGGCGCTCGGCGGCACATCCACGGGATAAGAGCCGATGGCGATCGTGTCCGCGAACCAGCGGTTCTCCAGCACATCGTCCAGCGTGAGCCGATACTCGCCCAGAATATGGCGGCTCTCCCGCACATAAAGCTGCTCCGCCGTGCCCGAGAGCGCCGCCCGGGAAAATCCCGCGAAGTGCGCGCGCAGTTCCGGCACAATGTACTCCAGCTCCGCCCTGCCGCGCCGGATGCCCGCCTCCTTGCTCTCCGCGTCCAGCGGATCCACCCCGAAGAGGATAAAGCCGTTCACCAGGACGCTCCCGTCCTCCTGCAGCGCAAGGTTTAGCCCGCGCAGCCGCGTTTCGGCATCGTGCGGCACGTAGGCCGCGCTCTCCGCGTTGTATCCCCACGCGGCTTTGTCCGTGGCGCCGGTGTTGGGATCCGCGTCGCCGTTCAGGTAAGCCGACACCTGCGCCCAGTCCACGCCGGTGAGCTGAAACACCAGCGTCACGCCGGTGCTGCCGTCCGTCTGCCCGTAGTCCTCCCCCAGATAGGTATACGCCGCGCCCGCGGCGGCCGCCACATCAGCGTCCGCGGTGGCGTCGATCACGCAGTCCGCCCTGCAGACGACACGCCGCGCACCCGCGCCCGCGGATGTCTCCTCCAGCTCCACGCCGGTGATCCGCTGCCCCCGCATCCGCGGCTCCGCAACGCGCGCGCCGCGCTTGACCGTCAGATTTTCCTCCGCCGCAGTCATCCGGTCAAAGACCTCGACCGCCGTGGGGATGTCAAAAGCGGTGCCGCCCACGGCATCGTAGAATTCCAGGAACGTGCCGCGCGTCAGCAGCGTGCCGTCGCGCCCGTTGCACATATCGATAAAGTCCAGGCCGCCAAGCGTCATCAGGCCGCCCAGCTCCGCGTCGTCCTCGACCAAAAGCGTTTTCATGCCGTTGCGCGCCGCGCGCACCGCCGCCGCCACGCCCTCCGGCTCGCCGCCGACGACGATCACATCGTAGCGCTCCGCCCGCGCGCAGCCCACGCCCGCGCAGGCGAACGCCAGCGCCAGCAGCAGAAGAAGGACTGCCGCGAATCCGCCGCGCGGGTTCCGGCCGCGCCGGTTCGCGCCCCGCGTCACATCCATCCCCCTCATAGCTCTGTCCTCTGCAGGTATTCGTACAGGTTGGCCATCAGCACCACGACCTCCGCCGCGTTTGGATTCTTCTCCCCGTCTGCGAAATACGGCTCAAGCTGCTCTGTCAGGATGCCCCGCTGCCGCAGGGCCGCACAGTAGACACTGTACTCGTTCTCATATTTGACGCCCTCCAGCGCCGCCACCGCACGGGCCGTCGTGCCGATGATCTGCCGGCAGGGCGGCGCGTCGTTGACTTCGATATACGCCTGCTCCACGCCCGCCTTCTTCAGCACGCTGTTGACCATGTTCTGGTAGCGCCAGCGGTCCAACGGTTCGTCCAAGCGGTAGTTGTTGTCGTAGCCGCCGTCCAGGATCCCCAGACTCCGCAGCACCTTGACCCCCGGATAGGCCCAGTGATCCATGAAATCCTCGTGTATCTCGAAGTCCTCGAGGTAGGCGCCCCGCTCGCGGAGCGTGTTCTGGATCTCGGCGACGGCCGCCCTGTCGGAGACGATCTCGCGGAAACTCTCCCCGTGCGCCACCGCGTAGGCGGCCGCCACACCCGCCGCCTCGCCCTCGGCCATCCCCAGCGGGATCACCCGCGCGCTGCCCGC
>CAZSHM010000036.1:0-18035 GCA_964606855.1 uncultured Peptococcaceae bacterium | reverse complement strand
CAGCGCCGATGGTACTGCGTATTCTTTTCGTGGGAGAGTAGGTCATTGCCGGGATTGAGAAAAGCGCTGTCCGCAGCAGATGCGGACAGCGCTTTTTTTGGTGCTTTTTGCCGTGCCGTACGCACTGCCGCTACTTTCTCGGCGTGTTCTTTCCCGGCGCGGCATCGGGGGGGTGCCGCGGCAGGCGAGCAGGAAGAACTTCATCGAGAAGAGGGCCGAGATGACGCAGGTGAGCGCGGAGACTCCCTGCGCCTTTCCGGAGAAAACTTGGATCACGGTGCAGGCGATGCGTGCCAGACCGATGCCATGCCCGATAGAGCCGGAGACGGGCATGGAAATCAGCATCAGCGCCACGGGCACGACCTGCCTCAGATCGTCGAAGTCGATGCGCTTCAGGCCGCCGATCCTCAGGACGCCCACATAGATCAGGGCAAATGCATGCAGCGTCTTAAAACGGCGCACCGCGGGCGCGGCGGGTTTGCAGCGCGGATGCGTTCACAGGAGCTGCAGAAAGCTCTGCGCCAGAGGGGAGCAGTTCGCGCTGGTGATGTACCCCAGCTGGATACTGAGTGGGTCGCGCAGCCGTTTCATCGCAATATCCTGCGGCAGAATCGCTTTTGCAAAGTCGAGGGTACTGCTGATGGCGATCCCCATGTCGTTGCGCAGGAGACCCGCAAACACCGACACGTTCTCCGCGGGCAGCACACGGAGCGCGCCAAAATGGGACAGCGTGCGGTAGAGGACTTCGTTCTCCATGCGGGCGGGCGGCTGCGGCTTGAGATAGATGACGGGGTAGCGGAGGATGCTTTTCAGCGTGAGCGTATCATACTTGTTGAGCGGCGAGTTCGGACCGACCAGCACCTTGTAGTGAAAGGTGTACAGCGGTGTAAAGGGGATCTCCGGCGGCGGCAGCGGGATCTCCGCGAGCGGGATGCCGTCGATCTGCGGGGCGCTGATGAATCCGATGTCGCAGTGCCCAAAAGAGACGGCGTTGATGGTCTGCTGCTGCTCTGAGTACTGGATTTCAATCGCTGCCTCGGGATTCTGCAGCATCAGCTGCACCTTGGCTTTGGGCAGGACGTAGTCGATGCAGAAGCCGGGCGCGCGGATGCGCAGCGTCCGTCTCGCCGGATACGGGGCGGAGCGTTTGAGATACTGTTCGAGCGCGCTGACACGTGCGAGAATCTCCTCGCCCAGTTCCACGGCGTGTTTGCCGACGGGCGTCAGCGTCACGCCGTAGACACTGCGCTCCAGAAGCTGCACGCCGTACTCCTTCTCCAGGCTGCGCAGCGCATGGCTGATCGCCTGCTGCGAGACGAAGAGTCTCTCGCTGGCCTTGCGGATGGAGCTCGTCTCCATCACGGTTTTCAGATAGAGAAGCTGCCGCAGCTGCACCGGAACCACACCCTTCCTGCCGGGAAGATACGATACTGTCAGTATAGTGCAGTTCCCGCCGGGTGTCAAATTTTGTTTGTATCTTTTGCGAAAAAGGGGGAATTATAATTCGTTTTTATAGGTTCGAAAAGATGCTATACTATGTTTGCAATCAGGCGGGACGCGGTTTTTCCGCGCAGGACGCCTGCGCACGATCATCTATCATCTATCATCCATCATCATCGCGTCTCCTCCGCAGGCCGCTGTCGGCTGCGGAGGAGGCGAGGGAGAAAGGAGGGGCTGTCCGTCGATTCCGCACAGGATCGTCCCGGCTATCGAACGATGCGGTGCGGAATCTGCGTGAATCCGCCGCGCGCCGTGCGTGACGCGCGGCAGGGTTTGCGCGGCGGAGCCGGGCGAAGATGCGTCTCGGCCGGCAGGCGGCCGGGACGGGCGGAAAATCTTTCTAAAGGCGTTATGGGGAGGGAGTTTCATGGCGGCACAAGAGGCAAAGAAGGGAAACAGGAAGTATGTGCATTTTTTGGTTGTCGCGGCGTTTATGTTTTTATTCCGGTTTATTCCCCCGTTCGGCTCGATCACGCCCTACGGCATGGCGGTCATCGGCATTTTCATCGGTCTGATCTACGGCTGGTCCGTGGACGCGGATAACCTCATCTGGACCTCCCTGCTGGGGCTGGTCGCCCTGGGCGTGACAGACTTCGGGAACGCCGGCACGGTACTTGCCACGGCATTCGGCAACGAGTCCGTCATGCTGATGCTCCTGGCGATGTTCTTTATCGGCATGCTGCAGGACAGCAAGCTCACCGAGTGGCTGGCCAACAAGCTTCTGGGGGCGAAATTCGCAGCCGGAAAGCCGTGGCTCCTGACCGCAGTCATGATTCTGGGGCCAGGGCTCCTGTCGATTCTGGTCAACCAGACGATGGTGGCCCTGATCATGTTCGTCATCTACCAGGCGATTTTCGAGCAGGCGGGCTACAAGAAGGGGGATCTCTACCCGGCCATGGTGCTGATGGGGTTCATGCTCGTCTGTTCGGTTGCCTTCTCCCTGCTGCCGTTCCACGGCTGGTGCCTGATGACCGTCGGCATGGCCATGCAGGCGGGGATTCAGATCAACATGGGCGGCTGGATCATCACGGAAGCGATCACCCTGACCGTGACCTGCGCGGGCTGGATACTGGTGATGTTCCTCACGCCGGGCTGCAAGGTCGACAAACTGAAGAACGTGGATATCACGCAGTTCCAGAAAGAGAGCCAGCCGCTCACCAAACGGCAGAAAGCTGTGCTGGCGATCTTGCTGGTCAACATCCTCGGCTGCATTGTGATCAGTTTCGCGGCGGGAGACAGCGGCATCCGTCTCCTCCTGAGCAAGATCGGCGTCTACGGCTGGGTTCTCCTGATGATTGCGGTCGCGATGGTCTGGAAGGTGGACGGCGAACCGGTGCTGAACAAAAAAACCGCGCCCAGCTATTTTTACTGGGATCTGATCCTGGTCGTCGCCGCGGCGATGGTCGTCGCAAACCAGATCACCAGCGAGGCGGCGGGCATCACCCCGCTGATCGGCCAGCTGATGGGACCGCTGTTCGGTCTGCCGACCTTCGCATTCCTGTTTGCACTGGGCATGATCACCTTCCTTCTGACCAACTTCGCCAACAACGTGGCCGTCACGGTGACGATGATGACGGTCGCCATGTCGATGGCGACGCAGGTGGACTTCAACCTGCAGGCGGCCCTCCTGATCATCACGGTCTTCGGTGTGATCGGCCTTCTGACTCCGGCCGGTTCCGTCAACGGCGCGATGATCCACGCGCACGAGTTTACTACGACCAAGTCGGCGTATATCTCCGGCGCGATCATGATCGTCTTCATGACGCTCGTCATGGCGCTGGTTCTGATTCCGCTGAGTATGCGACTGATGGTCTGAAGCGGGCACCGCACAAAATGTTGAGAAAGGCGCGTACCTGCGGCCGGCAGAGCAATCTGCCGGCCGTTTTTTGTCGCAAAGCAGGAAAAAAGCAGAAAAATAATCAAAAAATCGCCATAAAAGCAAGACAAACCGCCGGAAAATATGCTAGAATAAAAAAACAAGGCGCTCCGCGGAGCGCGCAATCTGGATCGAATATGGAGAAGAACCGTATGGACAAGATACAAAACCGAAAGAAACAGAAACAGGCAGCGCCTCGGCCGCAGCGGGGCAGTTTGCCGCTGCGCGCGCTGGCACTGGCGGGCGCGCTCTTTTTCTGCGGGGCGCTCTCCCCGGTTTGGGCCGCGGAGGATGTGCCGCCGTTCGCGGAGGCAGTGACGCCGCTGGAACTGGTCATCAACGACCACCACTACAGCGCGGCGGAGATGGATACCGCGCCGGTGCTGCGGAACAATCGCGTCTACGTGCCGCTGCGGCTGGTGAGCGAGGCGCTGGGCTACGAGGTGCGCTGGCAGGCGCAGGCGCGCGTGATCGACATTGCCGGGGCGGGGAGCTCCTCCGAGCCCGGGCCGGAGTTTCCGCCGGCGGATCCGGGCGCGGCGCTCCGGATCTTCGTCGACGGCGCGGAACTCGCCCTGGATACTTTCACGGGGAGCCCCTACATCAGCGCGGATGGATATACCATGGTTCCGCTGCGCGTGGTGAGCGAGGCGCTCTCCTGCGAGGTGGAGTGGCACAACGGGCTGGTGATCGTGGAGGAGAAGACGCCGCCGCAGGAAGTGCTGAAGGAGACGACGGAGGAAGAATGGCAGGCGCTGGGCGAATCGGAACTCTCGCCGGCGCCCGGGACCGCGGAGGAGACTTCCCCGGGGGATGAGGCAAATACGCCGGAGGCGGAGGGATACCTGGCGCTCACGATCCAGGGCAAGAGCCTGCTGACGGCGGAGGAACTGGAGGCCTACCTCGCGGATAAGGAGGACGACGTCCGCGCCATGATGGAGCGCAGGTATCCGGAGCTTGGTTTTCAGCCCTTCCCGCGCGATATCGCCCGTCTCTACATTGAGATCGGCGCGCGCTACAACATCCGCGGGGATCTCGCCTTTGCCCAGGCGCTCAAGGAGACCGGCTACTTTCAATTTTACGGCAGCGTGCAGCCGTTCCAGAATAATTTCTGCGGGCTGGGCGCATCCGGGCAGGTGAACACCGGCGATGAACCGTTAAACGGGGTGGATCCGCTGCGGGTCTACTCGATTCCGGGACTGCACGGCCTCACCTACCTGACCGTAGCGGACGGCGTGGAGGCGCACATCCAGCATTTATACGCCTATACCACGCGGTCGGAACTCCCGGATGGCTGTGAACTTCTGGATCCGCGGTTTAACTATGTAAAGCGCGGCGCGGCGCGGCGCTGGATCGACCTCGACGGCCGCTGGGCAGTGCCCGGGGACGGCTACGGCGAGAGCATCATCCGGGATTACTGGCTGCCGGGCGTGCCAGACGGCGCGGACGTGCTGGCGCGCGACCAGGGCTAGCGGCCCACGGCGGGGCGGTGTGCCGCAGGGGAAGAACAGGAACCCAGCGGGCAGCGGCCGGGAGCGGCGCTGCCCGGAACAGAGGAGGCGTGTTTATGGAACAGGCAAGCGTGGGAATCGTCATGGGGAGCGATTCAGATTTCAAGATTATGCAGGAGGCGGCCAAGATTCTGCGGGAGTTCGGCGTGGAGAGTGAGATGATCGTGGCCTCGGCGCACCGCACGCCCTACCGGGCGCTCCGGTATGCGGAGCAGGCCGAGGAGCGCGGCATCGAGGTGATCATCGCCGGGGCAGGCGCGGCGGCGCATCTGGCCGGGGTTCTGGCGTCGGTGACGACGCTGCCGGTGATCGGCGTGCCCATCAACGCCACGGCGCTCTCCGGCGTGGACGCCCTCTACGCCACGGTGCAGATGCCGTCGGGCATCCCCGTGGCGACGGTCGCCATCAACGGCGCCAAAAACGCCGGCATTCTGGCGGCGCAGATCCTGGCGGGCAAGGATCCGGCGCTGCGCGGGAAACTGAAGGCGTACAAGGACAGGATGGCCCGCGAGGTGGAGGAAAAATCGCGCCGGGTCGAGGCGGCGCTGGCCGCGGAAGAGTGAGGCGGACGGCGCGCCATAGTTTCAGTCAGGGGAGGAAATTGCGAAATGATCGAGCGCTATACGCTGCCGGCGATGGCAGCGATCTGGTCCCAGGAGAATAAACTGCGGATCATGCTGGAGGTGGAAGTGCTGGCCTGCGAGGGGATGGCCTCCATCGGTCAGATTCCGAAAGAGGCGGCGGCCAACATCCGTGCCAAGGCCGATTTTGACGTGGACCGCGTCAACGAGATCGAGCAGACGACGCGGCACGACGTGATCGCCTTCTTGTCCTGCGTGGGCGAGTATGTCGGCGAGGACGCGAAGTATCTGCACGCGGGCATGACCTCCTCCGATGTGCTGGACACTTCGGAGGCTGTGCAGATGAAGCAGGCCGGCGAGGCCATCCTGGGCAAGCTGGAAGAACTCGCCGCAGTCTTGAAAGAGAAAGCCGTGCAGTACAAGGACACGCTCTGCATCGGGCGCACGCACGCGGTCCACGCGGAGCCCATCACCTTCGGGCTCAAACTGGCGGTGTGGTATGAGGAGACGCTGCGCAACATCGAGCGCATGAAACGCGCGATCGAGACGGTCAGCGTCGGGCAGATCTCCGGCGCGGTGGGCACGTTCGCGAACATCGACCCGCGCATCGAGGAGTATGTCTGCGCGCACCTGGGGCTTGTGCCGGAGCCGGTTTCCACGCAGGTGATTCCGCGCGACCGCTACAATGAGTATATGACAACGCTGGCCATCGTCGCCACCTCGCTGGATAAATTCATGACGGAGATCCGAAACCTGCAGCGGACGGAGATCTTTGAGGTGATGGAGGAGTTCAAGAAGGGGCAGAAGGGCTCTTCCGCCATGCCGCACAAGCGCAATCCGATGACCTGCGAGCGCGTCTGCGGTCTGGCGCGCGTCATCCGCGGCAATATCGTCCCCGCCCTGGAGAACTCCGTGCTCTGGCATGAGCGCGACCTGGCCCACTCCTCCGCGGAGCGCATCATCATCCCCGACAGCACCACGCTGCTCTACTACATCCTGACCCTGGCGGTGGATATCGTGAAGCACATGGAGGTTCACGAGGATCAGATGATGGCGAACGTGGAGAAGACGCTGGGGCTGATCTTCTCGCAGCGGCTGATGCTGACGGTGGTGGAGAAGGGCGTGCCGCGAGATACGGTCTATCCCTGGGTGCAGGCCGACGCGCTGCGCGCCTGGGATACAAAAACACCGTTCAAGGATCTGGTGAAGCAGGACGAGAACATCATGCGCTACATCACCGAGGAGGAGTTGGACGGCATCTTCGATTACAGCTATCACACGAAGTATGTGGACTACATCTTTCAGCGCTGCGGCCTGATCTGACGCGCGCGGCGGCAGGAGGGCCGCCGGGAAACATATTTTTCGCCGGAGGGAGAACGAGCATGAACGTACTGGAGCAATTATACGAGGGCAAGGCCAAGAAAGTATTTCGGACGGACGATCCGTCGCTGTATCTGATCCGCTATAAGGACGACGCCACGGCGTTCAACGGGGAGAAGAAGGGCAGCATCGCCGACAAGGGCGTGATGAACAACGCCATCACCACCATCCTGTTTGAGGAGCTGGGCAAGGCGGGCATCGCGCATCATCTCGTGGAGAAGCTGAACGACCGCGAGCAGCTGGTGCGCGCGGTGGAGATCGTGCCGCTGGAGGTGATCGTGCGCAACGTCGCCGCCGGTTCCTTCGCCAAGCGCTTCGGCGTGGCGGAGGGCACGCCGCTCAAGCGTCCGACCCTGGAGTACTGCTACAAGAACGACGATCTCGGCGATCCGATGATCAACGACTCGCAGATCGTGGCGCTGGATCTGGCGAGCGAGGACGAGCTGGCCTACATCGCGCAGCAGACGGAGCGGATCAACGAGGTCCTGAAGGAGATCTTCGCGAAGTGCAATCTGATTCTGGTGGACTTCAAGATTGAGTTCGGCCGCACGCCGGACGGGGAGCTGATTCTGGCCGATGAGATCTCCCCGGACTGCTGCCGGCTGTGGGACGCGACGACCCGGGAGAAGATGGACAAGGACCGTTTCCGCCGCGACTTGGGCAATGTGGAGGAGGCCTACCACACCGTGCTGCAGCGGCTGGAGGACGCGCTGGCGTGAGACGCGCCGCATCTGGGAGGGTGCGGCGGGTGCATTTGCATGCGGACGTTCGGGAGGAGCGATTGTGGTGGAGGAGCTGTTTGACGAAAGACTCGACAAACTGAACGAGGAGTGCGGCGTCTTCGGCATCTACGCGCAGGGCGTGCCGGTGTCGGAGCTGATCTACCTCGGCCTGTTTTCTTTGCAGCACCGCGGGCAGGAGGGCTGCGGCATGGCAGTCAGCGACGGCAAGCGGATCGACTACTATAAGAATCTCGGGCTCGTCTCCGATGTGTTTTCGCAGCGGATTCTGGACAGGCTGGAGGGGCACCTGGGCATCGGACACGTGCGCTACTCTACGACGGGGGAGAACTCCCAGCTGAACACGCAGCCGGTGGTGGCCCGCTACCTGCGGGGTCAGATCGCCCTGGCGCACAACGGCAATCTGACCAACGCGGCGGAGCTGCGCGGCCGCCTGATGGAGAGCGGCTCGCTGTTCCAGATGACGATCGACACCGAGCAGATCGTGGGGCTGATCGCCCGCAACGGGCAGGACGAGCTGGAGCAGGCGATGATGAAGGCGATGATCGACATCAAGGGTTCCTACGCGCTGGTCATCATGAACGAGAAAAAGCTCTATGCGGTGCGCGATCCCTACGGCAACCGCCCGCTCTGCATCGGCAGACTGGGCGGGAACGGATATGTGGTGGCGTCGGAGTCCTGCGCGCTGGACGCGGTGGGGGCGACCTTCCTGCGGGATGTGGCGCCGGGCGAGATCTTGACCATCGACGAGACGGGGCTGCACTCCACGACGCTCTTCGCCCAGAGCAGAACCGCCCTCTGCGTGTTCGAGTTCATCTATTTCGCGCGCCCGGACAGCAACATCGACGGGATCAACGTCAATCACGCCAGGCGGATCATGGGGCGGGAGCTGGGCAAGGAGGCGCCGCTGGATGTGGACACCGTCATCTCCGTGCCGGATTCCGGCACCACGGCGGCAATCGGGTATGCCGAGGAAGTGGGGATCCCCTTCACGCAGGGCATCCTCAAGAACCGCTACGCGGGCCGCACGTTCATCCAGCCCAGCCAGCAGCTGCGCGAGAAGATGGTGCGCCTGAAGCTGAACCCGATCCGCGACGCGCTGGAGGGAAAACGGATCGCGGTGGTGGACGATTCCATCGTGCGCGGTACCACCAGCCGCAAGCTGGTCAAACTCCTGCGGGAGCACGGCGCGCGGGAAGTACACTTTTTGGTCAGCGCGCCGCCGGTCAAATACTGCTGCTATTACGGCATCGACACCGGCATCCAGGAGGAGCTGATCGCGCACAAGTATGACATCGACGGCATCTGCAAATCCATCGGCGCGGACAGCCTGCACTATCTGAGCATGGAGGGGCTCTTGCGCGCGGTGGCGGGCCGCTGCGATTTCTGCACCGCCTGCCTGGACGGCAACTATCCGATGGGGGTGCCGAGCGACTGCCACGGCCCCAAGGATGCCCTGGAGTGAGCGGCCGCGCGGACGGCGCGGTGAGAAAGAGAGGAGCGCTTATGCGGGAGCAGAGTTTGACATACAGCGGCGCCGGGGTGGACATCACCAAGGGCAATCAGGCGGTCGAGCGGATGAAACCCCTGGTCAAATCCACCTTCCGCCCGGAGGTTGTCACCGATCTGGGCGGTTTCGGCGGGCTGTTTGCGATCGAGAAGGACAAGTATGCGGAGCCCGTCCTGGTCTCCGGAACCGACGGCGTCGGAACCAAGCTGAAGCTCGCCTTTGAGACGGGCCGGCACGGTACAATCGGCATCGACGCGGTGGCCATGTGCGTCAACGATGTCCTGGTCTCCGGGGCCGAACCGCTGTTTTTCCTGGATTATCTGGCTGTGGGCAAGTGCGAGCCGGATCAGGTGGCGGAGGTGGTCTCCGGCGTGGCCGAGGGCTGCCGCCAGGCGGGCTGTGCCCTGATCGGCGGCGAGACGGCGGAGATGCCGGGCTTTTATCCCCCCGGGGAGTACGACCTGGCCGGCTTTACGGTGGGCATCGTGGACCGGCAGAAGATCATCGACGGCAGCACCATCCGTCCCGGCGACGTGGTGCTAGGGCTGCCGTCCAGCGGTGTGCACAGCAACGGGTTCTCACTGGTGCGCAAGGTGCTTTTGGACTATGCGGGGTTGTCCCTGGAGCAGGAGATTCCATCTCTCGGTGCAAAGCTGGGCGATGTCCTGCTCACGCCGACCAGGATCTACGTCCGGATCGTGCGCGCGCTCCTGGAGCGCGCACAGATCAAGGGCATGGCGCACATCACGGGCGGCGGCCTGCTGGAGAATGTGCCGCGCGTCCTGCCCGAGGACTGTCAAGTGGAGATCGACAGCGGCGCCTGGCCCGCGCAGCCGATCTTTGCCCTGATTCAGGAGAAGGGCCATGTGGAGAAGCGGGAGATGTACCGCACTTTCAACATGGGCATCGGTTTTGTCCTGATCTGCGACGCGGAGAACGGCGAGCGGGTGAAGGCGGCCTGCGCCGGCCTGGGGGAGGCGGTTTATGAGATCGGCCGCGTGACGGCGGGCGCCAGGAAAGTTGTCGTCGACGGGACCTGCCAGCTCTAGGCGGCGCCCCGCACGGGCCGCCGCAGAAGGACTGCCGCGGGAGGATTTGCCGCGGTCTCGCGGCGGCTTTTTGTATGGAATCTTGGAGCGGATCCGCCGGGACGTGCCGGACGGCGAACCTTTCCGGGCGGATGCGGTTTGCGGCTGGAACTTTTTGACAGTGCGCGGGGAAGCGCGAGGGGGGGATGGATCTTGACAATTCGGATCGGTGTGCTGGCCTCGGGGCGCGGCTCGAATCTGGTGGCTATCCTGGAGGCCTGTGCGCGCGGCGAGATCGACGGAGCGGTCGTTCTGGTGCTGAGCGATAAGCCGCAGAGCGGGGCGCTCGGGCATGCGCGGGCGGCAGGTGTCCCGGCGGTCTATGTGGACCCGGGACAGTATGAAACCCGGGCGGAGTATGAGGCGGAACTCCTGCGGCAGATCCGGGCGGCGGACTGCCAGCTGATCTGCCTGGCGGGCTATATGCGCATCCTGGGGCCGTACTTTCTGCGGAATACACCCTGCCCGGTGATGAACATCCATCCCGCGCTCCTGCCCGCCTTTCCCGGGCTGCACGGGCAGAGGCAGGCGCTGGAGTACGGCGTCAAGGTGGCGGGCTGTACGGTTCACTTTGTGGACGAGGGCATGGACAGCGGCCCGATCATTGTGCAGCGGGCCGTGCCGGTGCTGGACGGGGACACGGAGGAGACCCTGTCGGCGCGTATTTTGGAGGAGGAGCACCGGGCCTACCCGGAGGCTGTGCGGTTGTTTGCCCAGGGCCGGCTGAAACTGGAAGGGCGCATCGTGAAAGTGGAGGGTGGAACAGATGAAAAGAGCATTGATGAGTGTGTCGGATAAGACCGGCTTGGCGGAGTTTGCCGCCGCGCTGGTGGAGCTGGGGTATGAGATCGTCTCCACCGGCGGCACCGCCGAGGCGCTGCAGGCGGCGGGCGTTGCGGTGACGGGGATCTCCGATGTGACGGGATTTCCGGAAGTGCTGGAGGGGCGTGTCAAGACGCTGCATCCGGCGGTGCACGCCGGCATCCTGGCCAAGGACACGCCGGAGCATATGGCGGTGCTTGCGGAGCACGGGATCACGCCCATCGACCTGGTGGTGGTCAATCTCTATCCGTTTCAGGAGACCGTTGCCAAGCCGGACGTCACGCTGGAAGAGGCCATCGAGAAGATCGACATCGGCGGGCCGGCGATGGTGCGCAGTGCCGCGAAGAACCACGAGCGCGTGGGGATCATCGTCAATCCGGCGCGCTATGCGGGCGTGCTTGAGGAGCTCCGCGCGCACGGCGGGCTGAGCCTTGCGACCAAGCGGCAGCTGGCTCTGGAGGCGTTTCAGCATACGGCGCAGTACGACGCGGCCATCAGCCATTACCTGAGCGGGGTGTTCGGCGCGGATCCGCTCCCGGAGGAGATCGCCTTCGGCGGGCAGAAGATTCAGTCGCTGCGCTACGGGGAGAACCCGCACCAGAGGGCGGCCTTCTACCGCTCCGGCATCCCGGCCTCCGGCAGCGTGGCCAACGCCCGGCAGCTGCATGGGAAGGCGCTCTCCTACAACAACATTGTCGATGTGGACGCCGCCTGGCAGCTGGTCTGCGAGTTTGCGCAGCCGGCCGCGGTCGTCATCAAGCACACCAATCCCTGCGGCGCCGCGGTCGGCGCGACGCTGGCGGAGGCATACCGGCGCGCCTACGAGGCCGATTCCGTCTCGGCCTACGGCGGCATCATCGCCGTGAACCGTCCCATGGACCGGGCCACGGCGGAGCAGATCGTCACGACCTTCATGGAGGCGGTGGTGGCGCCCGCCTTTGATGCGGAGAGCCTGGAGGTTCTGGAGACGAAGAAGAATCTGCGCCTCTTGGAGATTGGCGAGAAGACGGAGCGCGGCGAACTCTGGATTGAGAAGGTGAGCGGCGGATTTCTGGTGCAGGAGATGGACAATCACAGGATGTGCGCGGAGGATCTGCGGGTGGTCACGGAGCAGGCGCCGGCGCCGGAGACGCTGGAAGAGCTGCTCTTCGCCTGGAATATCGTCAAGCACGTCAAGTCGAACGCCATCGTCGTCACGAAGGACGGGCAGACCGTCGGCGTCGGCGCGGGCCAGATGAACCGTGTCGGCGCCGCAAACATCGCCTTCGCGGAGGCGGGCGAGAAGTGCCGGGGCGCGGTGCTGGCATCCGACGCCTTCTTCCCGTTCCGCGACACGGTGGATGCGGCCGCCGCGGCCGGCATCACCGCCATCATCCAACCGGGCGGCTCCGTGCGCGACCAGGAATCCATCGACGCCTGCAACGAGCACGGCATCGCCATGGTTTTCACCGGTGTGCGGCACTTTAAGCATTGAGCCGCGTGCCGGAGTTCCAACCACCGCCCGCCGCGCGCGGCGACGGCGGGGCGGCAAACGAGTGACACAACGGTCCGGCGGTCGCGCGCGGGCGGGGATCCTGCGGAATATCCCCGCGCGGGGGGGCGCCGGAGAAGGACGGAGGGAGCGCATGAAAATACTGGTGGTAGGAAGCGGCGGCAGGGAGCACGCGCTGGTCTGGAAACTGCGCCAGAGCGCGCTGGCGGATGCAATCTACTGCGCGCCGGGCAATGCGGGCATCGGTGAGATCGCCCAGTGTGTCGACATCCGGGCGGACGACCTGGAGGGGCTCCTGCAGTTTGCACTGGAGCACGAGATCGGCCTGACGGTGGTGGGGCCGGAGGCCCCGCTGACGGAGGGGATTGTCGATCTGTTCCGCTCCAGAGGGCTGAAGATTTTCGGGCCGACGGCCAAGGCGGCGGCCATCGAGGGGAGCAAGACCTTTGCCAAGGATCTGATGGCCAAGTACCATATCCCCACGGCCAGATACGGCGCCTTCAGCGACGCCGCGGAGGCCAAGGCCTTTCTGGCGGAGCTGGGGACGCCCTGCGTGGTGAAGGCGGACGGCCTGGCCGCGGGCAAGGGCGTGCTGATCTGCGCGGATGAAGCTGCGGCGCGCAAGGCGATCGACGAGATTCTGTTGGACAACAAGTTCGGCGCGGCGGGCAGCCGCGTCGTGGTGGAGGAATTTTTGACGGGGCAGGAGGTCAGCATGCTGGCCTTCACGGACGGCACACACGTGACCCCCATGGTCTCGGCGCAGGATCACAAGCGGATCTGGGACGGCGATCGCGGGCTCAACACCGGCGGGATGGGGGCCTATTCCCCCGCGCCGGTCTACACGGAGGCGGTGCACGAGGCGGTGGTCTCGCGGATTCTGCAGCCGACGGTGGACGCGATGCGCCTGGAGGGCTGTCCCTTCTCCGGCGTGCTCTACGCGGGGCTGATGCTCACGGCGGACGGGCCGAAGGTGCTGGAGTTCAACGCGCGTTTCGGCGATCCGGAGACGCAGGTGGTGTTGCCGCGGCTGAAGTCGGATCTTGTAGAGCTCTTTCTCGCCGTCATCGACGGGCGGCTGGCGGAGCAGAAGGTGGAGTGGAACGAGGATGCCGCGGTCTGCGTGGTGCTCGCCTCCGGCGGGTATCCGGAGAGCTCCGAGAAGGGGCAGGAGATCACGGGCCTCGCGGAGGCGGCGGCGACCGGCGCGCTCCTCTTCCACGCCGGCACCCGGTGCGCGGGTGAAAAGATCGTGACCGACGGCGGCCGCGTGCTGGGCGTGTGCGCCCTGGGCGGGGACATCGCCGGCGCCATCGATGCCGCCTACCGCGGCGTGCGGGAAATCCACTTTCCGCATATGCAGTACCGAAGCGACATCGGCCGGAAGGCCTTTCTCAAATAGGATCTTGTCCAATCAGGGATTTTTCATATAGGAGGACGCGAGCGTGAGTACGATCTATCGTTTTTTTGCCGAGAAGCGTCCCGGCTTTGACATCGAGGCCCAGGGCCTGCTCTCCACCCTGCGCGGCTATCTGCATGTGCAGGGGCTGGAAGGGCTGCGCATTTTCCACCGCTACGACGTCGCCGGGCTGGAGGAGGCTGATTGCGAGGCGGCCGGGAGAAGAATCTTCTCCGAGCCGCAGTGTGATCTGCTCTACCGGGAGACGCTGCCGGAGATTCCCGGCGCGCACACGCTGCTGGCCGTGGAGGCGCTGCCCGGACAGTACGACCAGCGGGCCGATTCGGCCGCCCAGTGCGCGCAGCTGCTCACCAAGGAACGCCCGCTGGTGCGCGCGGCGACCGTCTACGCCTTCTTGGGCGAGGTCGGCGCGCAGGATCTGCAGAAGATCGAGCAGTATCTGATCAACCCGGTGGAGAGCCGAAAGGCGGCGCTGGAAAAGCCGGAGACGCTTGCGGACACCGTGGCGGAGCCGGAACCGGTCTCTCTGCTGGAGGGGTTTCTCGCCGCGGGGGACGCGGAGCTCGAGGCGCTGCGCCGGCAGTACGGTCTGGCGATGGATCTGGGCGATCTGCGCTTCATGCAGCGGTATTTTTGCGGCGAGGAGCGGCGCGAGCCCACCGTCACGGAGCTGAAGATGATCGACACCTACTGGTCCGACCACTGCCGCCACACCACCTTCCAGACAGAGATCACAGACCTGGAGATTGCGGACCCGGCGGTGCGCGAGAGTTATGCGCAGTACCTGGCCGCCCGCGAGGAGGTCTACGGCGAGAAGGCCGCCTCGCGCCCGGTGACGATGATGGACATGGGTACCTTGGCGGCCAAGGTGCTGAAAAAGCGCGGTCTGCTCCGGAATCTCGACGAGAGCGAGGAGATCAACGCCTGCAGCGTCAAGGTGCAGGTGCAGACCGACCGGGGGAGCGAGCCGTGGCTCCTCCTGTTCAAGAACGAGACGCACAACCATCCCACGGAGATCGAGCCGTTTGGCGGCGCGGCGACCTGCCTGGGCGGAGCGATCCGCGACCCGCTTGCCGGGCGCGCCTACGTCTACCAGGCGATGCGGGTGACGGGGGCCGCGGATCCGCGTCAGCCGCTCGAGGAGACGCTGCCGGGGAAACTGCCGCAGCGGCGCATCACCACCGCGGCGACGGAGGGGTACTCCTCCTACGGGAACCAGATCGGGCTCGCCACGGGGCTGGTGGATGAGCTCTACCATCCCGGCTATGTGGCCAAGCGCATGGAGATCGGCGCGGTGCTCGGCGCGGTGCCGGAAGAGAACGTGGTGCGCAGGCGCCCCGCGCCCGGCGATGCGGTCGTCCTCCTGGGCGGGCGCACCGGGCGCGACGGCTGCGGCGGCGCGACCGGCTCTTCCAAGAGCCATACCGCGCAATCGCTGGAGACCTGCGGCGCGGAGGTGCAGAAGGGCAATCCGGTGGAGGAGCGCAAGATCCAGCGACTCTTCCGCCGCCCGGAGATCAGCCGCCGCATCAAGCGCTGCAACGACTTTGGCGCCGGCGGGGTGTCGGTTGCCATCGGCGAACTGGCCGACGGGCTGCACATCTATCTGGACCGCGTGCCAAAAAAATACGAGGGCCTCTCCGCCACGGAGCTTGCCATCTCGGAATCGCAGGAGCGCATGGCGGTGGTGCTGGCGCCGGAGGATCTGGACGTGTTCCTTGAGGCGGCGCGCAGCGAGAATCTGGAGGCCACGGTGGTGGCGCATGTCACCGAGACGCCGCGCCTCGTGATGGAGTATGCGGGGCAGACCATCGTGGATCTGAGCCGCGCCTTTTTGGATTCCGCCGGCGACCGCAAGCAGATCGCCGTCGAGGTGGATGCCTTCCCGCCGCTCCCGCAGCCGGACCCCGCCGCCTCCTTCGACAGCGCGGCGGCGCTCCGCGCCCTGGTGGGCGATCTCAACATCTGTTCCAAGCGCGGCATGGTGGAGCACTTTGACGCGAGCATCGGAGCCGGCACCGTGCTGATGCCCTTTGGCGGCAAGGCGCAGCTGACGCCGGTGCAGACCATGGCGGCAAAAATCCCCGTGCTTTCCGGCGAGTCCCGCACCGCGTCGCTCTTCGCCTACGGCTTTGACCCGGATCTTTCGTCCCAGAATCAGCATCTGGGCGCCGTCTGCGCCGTGACCGAGTCGCTCGCGCGCGTGGTGGCCGCGGGCGGCCGCGTGGAGGACTGCTACCTCACGCTGCAGGAGTATTTCCCAAGCCTCCGCGGCGACGGCAGGCGCTGGGCGATGCCGGTCTCGGCGCTTCTGGGCGCGTTCCGCGCGCAGATGGGCTACGGCGTGGCCGCCATCGGCGGCAAGGACTCCATGTCCGGATCCTTTATGGATCTGGATGTCCCGCCGACGCTGGTCTCTTTCGCCGCCTGTACGGCGGATGCGGCGGGGGTGCTCTCGCCGGAGTTCAAGATGGCGGGACACGAAGTCTATCTCTTCGCCGCGCCCTGTGACGCGGACGGTCTGCCGAACATGGACGCCGTCCGCGAGATGTGGCAGCGCTTCCACCGGGCCGCCGAGGAGGGCAAGATCGCGGCTGCCTGGGCGCTTGGCAAGGGCGGCGCGGCCGAGGCGGTCTTTAAGATGGCGCTCGGCAACCAGATCGGCTTTGCCGCCGTCGAGGACGTCTACGCGCCGGCGCTCTTCAAAAAAAATTACGGCGCCATTGTGGCGGAGGCGACGGCGCCCCTGCCCGGCGCGGTGCTGATCGGACACACCACGGCACAGCCGCACATCGCGCTGGGCGGCGAGGCGGTGCGCCTGGATGCGCTGACGGCCATCTGGGAGGCGACGCTCGAGGAGGTCTATCCCACGCGCACCGAGGAACATGGCAAGGCGGAGCTCTGCAGCTATCCGCGGCGCTCTGCCCCCAGAGCGGCGGGGAAAATCGTCAGGCCCAAAGCCGTGATCCCGGTTTTTCCGGGCACGAACTGCGAGTACGACACCGCGCGCATCCTCGAGCGCTGCGGCGGCAAGGCGGAGATCCTCCCCGTTACGAACCTGACCTCCGCCCTGCTGGAGGATTCCATCCAGCGTATGGAGCGCGCTCTGCGGGATGCGCAGATGCTGATTCTCCCCGGCGGGTTCTCCTTCGGCGATGAGCCGGAGGGCTCCGGCAAGTTCATCGCCGCGTTTCTGCGCAATCCGCTGCTGAAGGAGCGCATCCACGAGCTGCTCTATCGGCACGACGGGCTGATTCTGGGCATCTGCAACGGTTTTCAGGCGCTGATCAAGCTGGGCCTGGTGCCCTACGGCGAGATCGTGGAGACCGACGAGAACAGCCCCACTCTGACATTCAACCGCATCGGGCGCCACCAGTCCCGCTACGTGACGACGCGCGTCGCGTCGGTGCACTCGCCCTGGCTTGCGCTGTGCGAGGTCGGCGAAGTGCACGCGGTGCCCGTCTCGCACGGAGAAGGCCGCTTTGTCTGCTCCGACGCGCTCCTTGCGCAGCTGGCGCAGAACGGGCAGATTGCGACGCAGTATGTGGATCCGGCGGGCGTGCCGTCCATGGATATCGCCTATAATCCAAACGGCTCCCGCATGGCGGTCGAGGGGATCCTGAGTCCCGACGGGCGTGTGCTGGGCAAGATGGGGCACAGTGAGCGAATCGGCTCTTTCGTGGCAAAGAATATCCCCGGGGAGAAGGATCAGAAAATTTTTGCCGCGGGCGTCCGGTATTTTCAGTGAGCCGCGTCGCCCGCGGGCGCGGGCGGGTCTCTTGCGGGGGCCGATGCGCCCGTGGCGCGATCGGACGGAAAGACAGGACAACGAGAGAACACGGATCGGAGAGACATTCCGCACGGCCGTACGCTGCGGATTTCGCCGCAGACTGCCAAATTCGAAAAGCGCTGGCAGATCGCGGCGGGATCGAGCGTGCGGCCGTTTTATGATCCGGAGCGGGTCTGCTTGCGCCGAAAAGGGAGAACTGGTATTCCGATACAAAAAATTTGTGCTGACGTTTACTTTTTTCTATGGAATTTTATTTTTTGTTATTATATCATCTCAACTTTGACAGTAAAAATGCCAAGAACAACGGATATACCGGGATTCTTGG
>CAZSHM010000035.1:17834-19414 GCA_964606855.1 uncultured Peptococcaceae bacterium | reverse complement strand
GCGGACGGCTCGGAGGGCGGCGGAACCGGCCAGGAGGACAATACGCCCGATTTCATGCGGGGGGATCCGACCGTGAGCTTCGGGCCGGGCGAGAAGAATCGGTACTACGTCTTCCAGAAGCCCCGGCCGCTGTACGCGCACGCCTACCGGGTAGGGCAGGACGGCAGCCTGACGGCGGTGGATTCCTGCGCGGGAAGCCCGGGGAATGGGGCGACCACCTGGGAGAACGGCTCGACAGGCGGCGCCTCCTGGGAAGGCGGCATCTTCGCCGGGGCGTATGACAACGTAGAGAGTTTCAACCAAGGCAAGCGAGCAACAACGACAACAGACGGCCTTGTACAAATTACCAACGACAGGGGCACGGTGTACACCTTGCCGAAGGGCCAGGATTTGACGGGCTGTATCGTCTTTCTGGAGGAGGATCTGCTGGAGGACGTGACGGTTCAGGATCCCGACCCCTTTGCCTCGGAGGACTACTTCTTCCTCCTTCTGGATTACTACATCCCGACGGACCAGCCAGGAACGGACTATGAGGGGAACGAGGTCGGAGGCACCAGCGGCGCGGTGGCCGTCCAGCGGGTCGTCACACGTAGGGGAAGCGAGTTCGGCTCCGGCCTGCAGTCCGAGAAGATCACCAACGGGGACATGCTGTGCTGGTATGACGCGAACGGCGTCTACAGTACGGTCTACCCGTATTTATCCCAGACAGAGACAAAGGATGAAACCCGCGGGCGGAAGTATATCGGCATGGAGTTGGATCAAGCTACGGGAAAGTATCAGGACGCGGATGCGAACGGAAAACCGACCAAGGAACCGACGCCGGAATCGATGGCAATTCGGGATAATCCAGAGGCAAACTGGGTTGTCGCCGCGAAACCGGGCGGGGTTCGCGTGGGAGATATGTACCAGAATCGCCGGGACAAATCCGACAATCCAACCGCGACCGCATCCCATTTTTACGTGCCGACCATCGCGGGGACGTCCGGGATCGGGGAGAACGTCATCATCAACAATTATCTGGGCAACAACGGGCGCCTGGCGGTGTCCGACGAGAACCTGCTGGTGACCAAGACGCTGACCGCCCGGGACGGGTTTGCCCTGACGGAGCGCCAGCAGAGCACAACCTTCAACTTCCAGGTGTACCTCGAAGGGATGACCGGGACGAAGACCGCCGTCAAGGTGGAGCACAATCCCTATTCGGATACCTGGCAGCGGAAGATTGCCAGCATCGATGTGCTCACCGACAACACCAGCCTGCTCACCGACAAGAACGGGCAGCGCGTGCTGTTCGATGCGCAGGGGCATCCCGTCTTTGAGGAGAACGGAACGTATCATTATCTCAAAGCGGACTGCACGGTCGATACGAATTCTTCTTATTCCGGATCTCTCTACTACGGGTATCTTCCATCCAACCGAGAGGGGGATGGCAGTGCCAACAGCCGCCGGATCTACGAGTGGGATAAGTCAGGCAGCGCGGATTCCGACAACCAGTACCACACGTTTGTCCAAGAGGATGGAACCTACCCGGAAGGAGCGGATGAAACTTACCCGAAAGGGACGCAGGTTTACGGAGTGAAAGA
>CAZSHM010000035.1:0-17734 GCA_964606855.1 uncultured Peptococcaceae bacterium | reverse complement strand
TGATCAGCAAGCCGACGCGGGAGACGGCGGAGGGGGAGTTCCTCTCTCCCTATAACACGCGCACCGAATTTGTGAAGGTGGAGCTGCGCTTCGGCGTGAACAGCAATCCGGACGGGGACGGAAAGGACGCGGCACAAGAACGCCTGACCGGGGACGACTTATACGACCCGATTCTCCCGTCGGCGGATCGGCCGGCGTTCGCCAACTTAGACAATAAAGCGGTCGCGGCAAACACCGCCGAGTTTACGCTGAAAAGCGGGGAAGGGCTGCTCTTCACCGGCCTGAACAAACAGAAATACCGCTTCACCGAGAAGCTGACCGAGGCGCAGAAGGCGGAAGGCTTCCAGTTTGACTACGCAAAGCACGCGCAGCAGTACGGCAGTCTGAACACATACAAGCCCGGCTCCAACAGCTTTACCGATCTGGGAGACGGATATCTGGCGAGCGAGAGCGGGGAGCCGTTCTACCACACCAACGCCATGCTGTGGGAGTCGTACGCGACCTACCCGAGGGAGGGCGAGGACGCGCATGGAAATCACCACGAGCCGGAGGACAGGGATGGAGTGCGCGCCAACCCGAACTGTCCGGCCGCGGATGAGCCGCAGGAGGATGGATCCGTCCGGCACTACTTTGTCCGGGACGGCGAATTGCTGGACAAGCACTATCGCGGCGAGGAGGCCGCCTTCGGATCCAACCGCTATGTCGTGGGCGCCACCGCACACTTTGCCGTGGAAGGGGAGAAGCAGAGCGACGCGGCCGGCGGCCTGCCCGCGGAGAAGCGGACAGGCGATTACACCGGCGCCTACTCCGTCTTCGGCGACACCGGAACCTTTGAAGAGGCGGTACACTTCGGGAATACGGTGACGCCCGGGGATCTCTCCATCACCAAGATTCTGAAGGATCTGGCCGGAAATGTGGTGAACGACAGCACCACCTTCACCTTCCGGCTGGAGCTGGCGCCCGATGCGCCCGATGTCAGCACCGCCGGGGTGTACACCTACGCCATCACGGACGCGTACAGCGACAAAGTCGTGCGGGGCAGGCTGCTGCCGGCCTCCTGGAGCGGCGCCAAGGAGGAGCATGACCTCCTGGGCGGGCCGCTGCGGGAGCCCCTTGCGGGGAGCACGACCGGGAGTGCCTGGGAGTTCGCGCTCGAGGGCGGGCAAACCATGACGGTCTTCGGCCTTCCGCAGGATTCCGGCTACTCCTACAGGGTGACGGAACTTCCGGGCGAGGACTGCTATCTGGAGCGCGTGGAAGCGCTCGGCGGGGCGCACCCGGACATTTCCGGCGCGGTGGTCTCCGGAACCGTGCAGGGCGGGCTTGAGACGCAGGAGAAAGAGATCGTCTACCTCGTGTACACGAACACCAAGACGGTGCTGCCGCTGCAGGCGCGGAAGGTCTTTCAGGGCGGAGGCATCACGACCCGGCAGTTCCACTTTGCGCTGACGGGCGTCAGCGCGGCGTATGCCGAATCCGCATCCGTCTTCCGCGCCATAGCGGAGGCGGTGGGCGGACTGTTCCGGGCAGCGGAGGCGGAAGAAGCGCCTCTGCCGCCCATGCCGCCGGGCGCGGAGGGGAACAGAGCGGAAGCGTGGAACGGCGCGGACGGCCTGGTCGATTTTGGACAGGTGCACTTTACGACGCCGGGCACCTACACGTATGAGATGCGGGAGATCCCGGGCGAGGATCCCGAGATCTCCTACGACAGCACCGTGTACACCGTCACCGTCACCGTCACAAGGGGGGAGGACGGACGGCTGCAGGCCGAGATCACGTATGATCCGCCCTTGAAGGAGGGTGAAGGGCTGCCTGTCTTCACCAACATCCGGGAGACCGAGACCGGCCTGAGCGTCACAAAGCGGGTGACCGGAAGCGACGGCGAGCGCGACAGAGCCTTCCACTTCACGGTGACGCTGGATGACCGGAGCATCAACGGAACCTACGGCGATATGACGTTCGTGGACGGGGTGGCAGAGTTTACCCTGAAGGACGGGGAGCGCAAAACCGCGACCGGACTTCCGGAGGGAATCGGCTACACCGTCACGGAAGCGGAGGCCGACACGGACGGCTATGAGACATCCTCCGCCGGCGCGAGCGGAACCTTAGACGGGGATGCGAGCGCGACCTTCACGAACCACCGCGGCGAGGAGGAGGACCGCCTGACCGTCACCAAGACCGTCACCGGGGAAGGGGATCGGGAGAAGGAGTTCCACTTCACGGTGACGCTGGATGATCGCTCCATCCAGGGGCAGTACGGGGACATGTACTTTGTGGACGGAGTGGCAAGCTTCACGCTGAAGCACGGGGAGAGTTTCTCCGCGGAAGGGCTCCCGAAGGGGGTCACCTACACGGTGACGGAGGCGGAGGCGAATGCCGACGGCTACACGACGGATGCGGCCGGAGCGAGCGGCGAGATCGGCGGGGACAGCCGGGCGTTCTTCACGAACGACAAGCGCACGCCGGATGAGCCGGAGGAGAATCCGCCGGATACCCCGGACACGCCGGACACCCCGGATACCCCGGATACACCGGATACGCCCGACACACCGGGCTCCCCGAAGACCGGGGATGCCAGCCGGCCTGTCCTGTACCTGGCCCTGCTGGGGATCGCGGTCGCGGCGCTCGTGCTGATCCGGAGGAGAGACTAGGAGGGATCATGGGAACCGGAGCAACCGAATCCGGCATGCCGGAGTCGATCTGCTTTTCACTCGCGGACGCGGAAGCCTGTCTCCGCTCCGCGGAGGCGCACGGGGTTCTGCGGCATCTTGGATGCCCGGATTCCCGGCTCGCGCCGGCCCGGGAGAAGCCCCGCCCGGTCCCGTTCGGCGGCGCGCCGGATCTCACGCGGGAACGCCTACTTCGCGCTGCTCGCACAGGAGGAGCGCCTCGTTGCCCGGCCCGGGCGAAACGAAACAGCTACAGCTCTGCACGCGCAAGCGCACGGCACATGCTCTGCCGTGCGCTTTTGCGCGGGAAAAATCGCGCCTCCCCGCCGCGCGGGGCGGCGGGGAGGACCGCGGGATGGGGCGGCGCGCGCGGGAGATTCGCGCGGAAAGTTTTGTAAATAAATCGCGCGAAACGGTTGACAAATCCGCGCGCTTTTCAGACAATAAGAATAAGCTCCGGGCGGAGCGGACAGGCGGAGGAAACAGATCCGGAAGATTCGGGGGAGAGGGGACGCAGGTGAGAGAGATCACGGCGCAGGAGATCACCGCGGCGGTGCGGGAACTCTGTATGCGGGTCAGCTGGGATCTGCCGCGGGATGTGGAGCAGGCGCTGCGGCAGGGCTACGCGCGGGAGGAGTCCTCCTTCGGCCGCTATATGCTGGAGCAGATTCTGCAGAACTGTCAGCTGGCGCGCGAGCGCCGGCAGGCGATCTGCCAGGACACGGGCGTCGCCGTGCTGTTTGTGCAGGTGGGGCAGGAGGTGCATATCGCCGGCGGTAGTCTGGCGGAGGCCGTCAACGAGGGGGTTCGCCAGGGCTACGCGGACGGCTTTCTGCGCAAGTCCGTGGTCGCGGAACCGCTGTTTGCGCGGGAAAACACGGGGGACAACACGCCGGCCGTGCTCCACACGGAGCTGGTGGAGGGCGACCGCCTGCGCATTCTCCTGCTGCCCAAGGGCGCGGGGAGCGAGAACATGGGCGCGGTGAAAATGCTGAAACCCGCCGACGGGCTGGAGGGCGCGCGGCGCTTCATCCTCGACGCGGTGCGCGCCGCGGGGGGGAATCCCTGCCCGCCCATCGTGGTGGGCG
The DNA here is from genome assembly GCA_964606855.1 of uncultured Peptococcaceae bacterium. GTDB lineage: Bacteria > Bacillota > Peptococcia > Peptococcales > Peptococcaceae > UBA7185. The sequence goes on along the minus strand of CAZSHM010000035.1, from coordinate 13,977 downwards.
TCGGGGTCGGCGGCACCATGGAGATGGCGCCGATCCTGGCCAAGAAGGCGCTGGCGCGCGAGATCGGATCCCGCAATCCCGACGCGCGCTACGCGGAGCTGGAGGAGGAGCTGCTGGGGGAGATCAATCGCATGGGCATCGGGCCCCAGGGGCTGGGCGGCCGCGTGACGGCGCTCGATGTGCACATCGAGGCGTATCCGACACACATCGCCATGCTCCCGGTGGCGGTCAATCTCAACTGTCACGCGTCGCGGCACGGGGAGATCGTGCTCTAGGCGGGCCGAAACAGGAGAGGCCGGCGCGCGGGGCAGAAATACGGAGGTGCGGAGGATGGAAACGATCAAGCGGATTCGGACGCCGCTGACGGACGAGACCGTGCGGGATCTGCGCGCGGGCGATCGGGTGCTGCTCTCGGGCGTGCTCTACACGGCGCGCGACGAGGCGCACCAGCGGATGACGGAGGCTCTGGCGGCCGGGAAGGAACTGCCGGTGGATCTCCGCGGGCAGGTCGTCTACTACGCGGGCCCCGCGCCGGCAAAGCCCGGGCAGGTCATCGGATCCTGCGGGCCGACCACCAGCAGCCGCATGGATCCCTTTACGCCGGCGCTGCTGCGGCAGACGGGGCTCAAGGGGATGCTGGGCAAGGGCCCGCGCAGTCAGGCGGTGGTGGAGGCCATGCGGGCCTGCACGGCGGTCTATCTGGCCGCCGTGGGGGGCGCGGGGGTGCTGATCTCCCAGGCGGTGAAACGGGCCGAGGTGGTGGCCTACGGGGATCTGGCGGCCTGTGCCGTCCGCCGGCTGGAGGTGGAGGATCTGCCCTGTGTGGTGGCCATCGACTGCGCGGGGGAGGATCTCTATCGGCAGGGGGTCGCCCGGTACCGGCAGGCGGAGCCCGGGGAGGAAGCGCCGGGAAAAGAACAGAGGGAAGGATAAGAATGGCGAAGGCAAAGAAAACAGATGTCATACTGATCGGCGCGGGCATCATGAGCGCCACACTGGGCACACTGCTCCGGGAACTGGCGCCGGACTGGCGCGTCACCGTGTTTGAAAAGCTGGACGGCCCGGGCCAGGAGAGCTCGAACGAGTGGAACAACGCCGGCACCGGGCACAGCGCGCTGTGCGAGCTGAACTATACCGTGGAGCGCTCGGACGGCTCTATGGACATCTCCAAGGCGGTGCGCATCAACGAGCAGTTCCAGATCTCGCGTCAGTTCTGGTCTTATCTGGTGCGGACACGGCAGCTGACGGATCCGAGAGATTTTATCCGCCCGATCCCGCACATGAGCCTGGTCTCGGGCAAGAAGGACGCGGCCTTTCTGCGCAAGCGCTACGAGGCGCTCGCGGCCCATCCCCTGTTTGAGGGGATGGAGTACAGCGAGGACCGCGGGACGCTTGCCCGCTGGATGCCGCTGGTCCTGGAGGGGCGCGGCAAGGAGACGCTGGCGGCGACGCGCATCGAGAGCGGCACGGACGTCAACTTCGGCGCGCTGACGCGCCTGCTGATGGAGAATCTGGAGCAGCGCGGGGCGGAGGTGCGCTACAACTGCGCCGTGCGGGATTTGGCGCGCACCAGCGACGGCCTCTGGGAGGTGAAGGTGCGCGCGCGGAGCGGCAGGGGATACCGCACGGAGCGGCATCTGGCGCGCTTCGTCTTTATCGGCGCGGGCGGCGGGAGCCTGCCTCTGCTGCAGAAATCCGGCATCTCCGAGGGGAAGGGCATCGGGGGTTTCCCCATCAGCGGACTCTTTATGGTGTGCAAGAACCCGGAGGTGGTGGAGAAGCACCACGCCAAGGTGTACAGCAAGGCCAAGGTGGGCGCGCCGCCCATGTCGGTGCCGCATCTGGACACGCGCTGGATCGGCGCGCAGGAATCGCTCCTCTTCGGCCCCTTCGCCGGCTTCTCGCCCAAGTTCCTGAAATCCGGCTCCATCCTCGATCTGCCGCGCTCCCTGCGGCCGCACAACCTCTCCAACATGCTCTGCGCCGCCGTGAAGGAGTTCCCGCTGGTGCGCTATCTGATCGGGCAGCTCCTGCTGACAGACAAGCAGCGGATGAAGGCGCTGCGGGAGTTTGTGCCCACCGCCCGGCCGGAGGACTGGGATCTCCTGGTGGCCGGCCAGCGCGTGCAGGTCATCCGGGAAACGGCGGCGGGCGGAAAGGGCACGCTGCAGTTCGGGACCGAGGTGGTGCATGCCGCGGACGGTTCTGTGGCGGCGCTCTTGGGCGCTTCCCCCGGCGCGTCGGTGGCGGTGGACGCCATGCTGGATGTGCTGGAGCGCTGCTTCCCGCAGGAATTTGCCGGATGGCAGGCGAAGATCCGGGAGATGATCCCCTCCTTCGGCAGAAAGCTGGCGGAGGATCCCGCGCTCTTCCGCGCCGTGCGGGAGGAGACGGACAAGACGCTGCGGCTGCGGTGAGTACGGCGGGGAGGGAGCAGATTGCGGAGGACGGAAAATCGTTTCGCGGGGACGCGCGGCCTCTCCGGCGGCGCGGCGGGGCGCGGGGCGCTGCGCATCCTGGCCGCGGTGCTGCTGCTGGCCTTTGTCCTGCAGCTGGCGCCGGGCGCGGCGCTGGCGGCGGAGGACTCCGGCAGCTGGTATGTCTACCGCGTGCACCAGCCGCTGACGGAGGCGGATCTGATCTGCCAGGGGTTCGACCGATCGGCGTTTGACCGGGCGCTGGACGCGCTGCGCGCGGCGAGCCGGACAGAGGGCGCGCAGGCGCGGGTGGAATCCCTCGCGCGGACGCTGCTGGAGGAATATGACCGACTGACCACGCAGGAGGCTCTGGCGGAGCGGGCGTACTACCGCGATGTGCGCGATGACCGGGCGCTGCAGGCGGTGCAGACCCTGCAGGGGCTGCAGGTGACGCTCGCGGACGAGGCCTACACGGTGTTTTCCGAGGTGCTGCACTCCGGTTACGCGCCCGCGCTGACAGAGCTCCTCGGAGAGGAGAACGCCGCAGCGCTCCTGGAGTACGCGCCGAGCAGCGAGGAGGATCTGGCACGCTTTGCGGAAGAGCAGCGGCTGATTCAGGCCTACAACACCCTGTACAGCGGCGACTTCTCCGTGGAGGCGGACGGCCGCCTCTGGACGGCGGAGGCGTTCGCGGCACATCCGCCGGAGGATCCTCTGGCGCGCGAGTCGCTGCGCTACGCGCTGGTGCGCGAGTACAACGCCCGCGCCGGCGAAATCTTCCTGCAGCTGGTGCAGCTGCGCACCCGGGAAGCGCGGGAGATGGGCTACGACAACTTCGCAGAGTACCAGTACGCGGTCTATGGGCGGGACTATACGCCCGAGGACGCCAAGGCGCTGCACCGGGCGGTCAAGGACTGGATTGTGCCGATCTGGCAGCGGATCAGCGCGGCCGCCGCGGATGCGGACGACGCGGCGCTCAGGAAGCTGGACGGGCAGGACGGGGAGACGATCCTGCGGGCGGTGGAGCCGTACCTAGATCAGATCGATCCGGAGCTGGGCGCGACGTTCCGGTTCATGCGCGCGTTCCATCTCTGCGATTTCGAGGACGGCGCGGAGAAGATGGACATCAGCTATACGGCGGGGCTGCCCAGCTACGGCAGCGCCCTGGTCTTTATCAAGCCGACCGGCACCGCCGCGGACTACAGTTCCCTGGTGCACGAGTTCGGGCACTTCGCGGCGATCTTCCACACGCAGGGGCCGTCGCTTTTGAGCACCGCCAATCTCGATGTGGCCGAGGTGCAGTCGCAGGGGCTGGAGGCGCTGTTCAGCCTTTACGCGGGGGATCTGTTCGAGGACGGCGGCGCGGCCTTCCGCCGGCAGACCCTCTACAATCTCCTGTACGCGGTCATCCAGGGATGCTGCCAGGATGAACTGCAGACCTATGTCTATGAACACCCGTCGCTGACGCTGCGGGAGATCAACCAGGCGTACGCCGGGATCGCGCGGGACTACGGCTACGCGGTGCCGGCCGGCCTCGAGGAAGTCTACGACTGGGCCTTTGTGCCGCACAACTTCCAGTCGCCCTGCTACTACATCAGCTACGCGGTCTCGGCGCTCTCGGCGCTCGATCTCTACAGCCGCGGGACAGAGGATCTTCCGGGGGCCACGCAGGCGTACATGCGCATCTCCGCCACGGACGGCGCCGTGCCCTATCAGCGGGCGATGGCGCGCTGCGGACTGCGCGACGTCTTTGCGCCGCAGACGCTGCGGCAGATCGCGCAGGCGATCGGCGCGGCGCCGGAAGCGGAGCCGGATCCGGGGGAGCGGCGGACGGCGGAGACACCGGAGGGCGCCGCGGTGCCGGCGTCTGCGGCGCCGGGCTTTCTGCCGCGCGCGCTCCTGACGGCGGCTTAGAGTGGCGCGAGGCGCATTGTGAGGGGAGAGACGCATGAAACACACAGGGAGAAGGGCCTCCGTCCGGGCGGCGGAGCGGCAGAGCGGCGCGCGCGCGGAGGCGTCGGCGAGCGGGGCGGAGAAGGCGCGCTATGTGCGCGAGGTCTTTACGGAGATCGCCGATGCCTACGACGCCATGAACAACCGGATGACCTGGGGCATGCTGCGCGGCTGGCAGCGCCTGGTGATGCGCAGGACGCGGCTGCAGGCGGGGGATCGTGCGCTGGATGTCTGCTGCGGCACCGGCGAGATGACCTTTCAGGCGCGGGAGCTGGTCGGCCCGGCGGGCGAGGCGGTCGGACTGGATTTCACGCCCGGGATGCTGGATGTCGCAAGGGAGAAACTGCGGCGGCTCGGCTACCGCAACGTGACGTTCGTGGAGGGGGACGCCCTGGCGATGCCGTTTGCCGACGCGTCCTTCCAGGCGGTGACCAGCGGGTTTGCGCTGCGCAACGTGGCGGACATCCCCGGGATGATCGCGGAGATGGTCCGCGTGACCGCGCCGGGCGGCCGCGTGGTCTGTATCGATGTCTCGGTGCCGCGCTTCTTTCTCTTCCGCTGGTTTTTTGACATCTACTACTACAAGCTGGTGCCGGTTTTCGGGCACAAGGTGGACAAGAACAAGAAGATCGGCGACCGGTATCCCGCCTACACCTGGCTCGCGGAATCGCTGAAGACCCTGCCGCCGCAGGACGCCATCCGGCAGATGTTTGCCGACGCGGGGCTTCTGGAGAGCGCTTACAAGGGCGTGGGGTTCGGGGCGGCGACCGTTTACTGGGGGACGAAGCCGCGGTAGGCCGCGCGGGCGCGGCGTGCGGCGGAGGAAGGGGCGCGGACGGTGCAGCAGATCGTGATACAGCGGAGCGGTCCGGCCCTCTCGGCCGCGGTGCTGGAGGACGGGCGGCTTGCGGAATATTTTCTGCGGCGCGGCGACGCGGACATCCTCTGCGGCGACATCTACCGCGGCGTCGTCGAGAAGGTGCTGCCGGGCATGCAGGCGGCCTTTGTGGATATCGGGCGCGCGCGCAACGCATATCTGGCGCTCGAGGACTTGGCGCTGGACGCGGATCTGCGGCGCGGAGGGCTGAACATCTCCGACGTTCTGAAAGCCGGGCAGTCGGTCGTGGTTCAGGTGACGCGGGAGGCGGCGCAGCCGAAGGGCCCCAAGGTGACCACGGAGCTCTCCCTGCAGGGGCGCATGCTGGTTCTGCTGTCGGGCGCGCCGCATGTGGCCGTGTCCAAAAAGATCAGCGGCGAGCGGCGCCGACAGCTGGCCGCGTGGTGCGAGCCGCTCCTGGAGGGCGCGAACTTCGGCCTCATCGTGCGCACCGCCGCGGAGACGGCCGCGCGGCCCGAGCTGGAGGCGGAGTTCCGGTGGCTGGCGCAGTGCTGGGAGGAGCTCTCGGCGCGCATCGCGGCGACGTCGAAGCCGGGCCTGATCCGGGCGGATGCGTCGCTGGCGCTGGAGGTCGTCCGCACGTACGGCAGCCAGGAGCGGCTGGAGGGCATCTATGTGGATGACGCGGCCCTCTGGGAGCAGCTGCGGCATCAGCTCTTTCCGCGCGCGCTGGCCTACAAACTTCGCCTCCGGGAGGAGGATCTCGCGGAGCGATTCGGGCTCGGCGGCGCGCTGCGCGGGGTGCACAGCCGCAGGGTGCGCCTTCCGAGCGGCGGTGAACTCGTCTTTGACCGCACCGAGGCGCTCCGCGTGATCGACGTCAACACGGGCCGCTACACCGGCCGGAGAGACTTTGCCGAGACCGTGCGCCGGATCAATCTGGAGGCGGTGCGGGAGATCGCCTGGCAGCTGCGGCTGCGGAATCTGTCCGGGATGATTCTGATTGACTTTATCAACATGGAGCTGCCGGAGGACAGAGCGGCTGTGCTGGAGGCGCTGCGGGAGGCTGTGGCCGGGGATCCGGTGCGGACGTCGGTGCTGGGCTGGACGCAGCTGGGACTGATGGAGCTCACGCGGGAGCGGCAGCACGCGCCGCTGGAGGAACTGCTGGAGGAGCCCTGCCCGCGCTGCGGCGGCAAGGGATATGTGCCGCGCGGGGATCCGGGCTGATCCACGCGCGGCGGCGCGTGCGCGGGAGGGGAAGGCGGTGAAGGAGACGTGAGGCTTTTTGCTCTGGGGGATGCGCATCTCTCGCTCGACGGGGCGGGCCGGGTCACGAAGCCGATGGAGATCTTCGGCGAGGAGTGGAAGGATCACACGGCGCGGCTCGCGGAGAACTGGCGGCGGCTCGTGCGGGAGGAGGACGCGGTGGTCTTGGCGGGGGACATCTCCTGGGCCATGACCCTGGAGGAGGCGGCGCCGGACCTCGCGTTTCTGGCGTCGCTCCCGGGGCGCAAGGTGCTGCTCCGGGGGAACCACGACTTCTGGTGGGACAGTCTGCAAAAGCTGCAGCGCGCCCTGCCCCCCGGCATGACGGTGCTGCAGAATAACAGCCTGCTTCTGGGCGGTACGGCGCTCTGCGGCACGCGGGGCTGGCTCTGCCCCGAGGATGGAGTCTCCGATGCGCACGACGAGAAGATCTTCCGGCGGGAACTGATCCGACTGCGGCTCTCCCTGGAGAGCGCCCCTCCGTCGGCGCGCCGGATCGTGGCGCTGCACTTTCCGCCTTTTTCGCGGCGTCAAGAGCGGAGCGCGTTTGTCGACCTGATGGCGTCCTTCGGCGTGACGCACTGCTTTTACGGACATCTGCACGGTTCGGCCTGCCGATACGCCATGGAGGGGCGGCGCTGGGGCATCGAGTTCCGGCTGGTCAGCGCCGATCATCTGGCCTTCGCCCCCGCGCGGATTGCCGATCTCTGAGGGGCCCCGAACCCGCGCCGCGGCGGCGGGCACAGTGGCCCGCAGGTTCTGTGCGCAGGGTCAATCGTTTTTAAGGAGGAAAACACAATGAAACAGATCGTTCAAACCGGCAGCGCGCCCCAGGCCATCGGGCCGTATTCGCAGGCGGTGCTGGCGGGCAATACGCTGTACGTTTCCGGGCAGATTCCGATCGATCCGGCTACCGGCGCCGTCGTCGCCGGCCCGGTGGAGGCACAGGCCCGGCAGGTGATGGAGAATGTCAAGGCTGTGGTGGAGGCCGCCGGCCTCCGCATGGAGCAGGTCGTAAAAACCGGCGTTTTCCTCCGGAACATGGAGGATTTCGCCGCGGTGAACGCCGTCTACGGCACCTATTTTCCGCAGAACCCGCCCGCCAGGGCCTGTGTGGAGGTAGCGCGCCTGCCAAAGGATGTCCTGGTGGAGGTGGAGGCCGTCGCCGTCGATTGCTGAGGCGGCTTCGGCTCTGCCTCGGAGAGAATCTGCCACACCGCGCAAAAAAAGGGCTGCCGCTCAATGCGGCAGCCCTTTTTGCGTGCAAAGACCGTGCTGCGCCGATGTTTGCACGGCGGGGCCGGTCTGGCCCGCGCAAGCGCCGGCTCAGGCCGGCATGACGCCGTTGCGGGCCTTGTCGGACAAGAATTTCTGGAAGGCGAAGACGCCCAGCACCAGGATCAGGCCGACGATGTCGGTGGTCAAGCCCGGCACGATCAGCATCAGACCGCCGATCAGCGAGACAATCCGGACGAGCGGATGCATCTTGCAGAAGACGTACCCCTCGACGCCGGCGGCGACGCCGGCCATCCCGCCGAGCGCGGTGACGGTCGCGACCACGATATCCAGCGGCTCCGCGCCGATGGCCAGGAGCGCCGGATTGAGGGCAAAGACATAGGGGATGATGAAGGCGGCTATGGCAAGCTTGGTCGCCTGTACCCCCGTTCGCAGCGGATTGCTGTGGGCGATGGCGGATCCCGCGTAGGCGGCCAGCGCCACCGGCGGGGTGATGTCCGCCACGATGCCGAAGTAGAAGACGAACATGTGTGCCGGCAGGAGATCTACGCCCAGCTGCATCACGATCGGCGCCGTGATGGTCGCCATGATGACATAGTTGGCCGTGGTGGGAACGCCCATGCCCAGGATGATGGAGGCGATCATCGTGAAGAAGAGCGCCGGCAGGATGTGGCCGCCCGAGAGTGCCAGAAGGCCGTTGGCCAGCTTGAGGCCGATGCCGGTCAGTGTCACGATGCCCACGATCATTCCGGCCACCGCGCAGGCGATGCCCACGCCGAGAATGTTGCGCGCGCCGGCTTCCAGCGCGCCCAGGAAGGTCTGGAAATTCATCCGCGTCTCCTTGCGGAAGGCGCTGACCACGACGGACAGCACGATGGCCACCATCGCGGAGCGGGCGGGCGTGAAGCCGGTCATCATCATCACCACCAGGACGACGATGGGAATCAGCAGATACCAGTAGCCGAACAGCAGCTTAAAGAAGTTCGGGATCTCCTCCGGCGGCAGGCCTTTCAGGCCGTAGCGCTTCGCCTCCAGATGCACCATGATCATGATGCCCGAGAAGTAGAGGAGCGCGGGAATGATCGCTGCGATGATGATGTTGGAGTAGGGGATGCCCGTCATCTCCGACATCAGGAAGGCGGCCGCGCCCATGATCGGCGGCATGAGCTGCCCGCCCGTGGAGGCGGCGGCCTCCACGGCCGCAGCAAATTCCGGGCGGTAGCCCATCTTCTTCATCATGGGGATGGTAAAACTCCCGGAGCTCACGGTGTTTGCCACGGAGCTGCCGGTGATCGTGCCCTGCAGGGCGCTGGCGATGACGGCCACTTTGGCCGGGCCGCCGGTGGCTTTCCCGGCGATGCTGTTGGCGATATCGATAAAGAACTGGCCGATGCCGGTGCGCTCCAGAAAAGCGCCGAAGAGAATAAAGAGAAAGATAAAGGTCGAACAGACGGCCAGCGGCGTGCCGATCACGCCCTCCGTGGTGAAGTACAGGTGCGTGGCGATGCGCGGGATGTCAAAGCCCCGGTGCCCGAAATAGCCCGGGATGTAGTTGCCGAGAAAGGCGTAGGCGATGAAACAGCCGACCACCACCAGGATGGGCAGTCCGACGACCCGCCTGCAGGCCTCCATCAGCAGAAGAATCGCGACGATGGCTACGGCCACGTCGAACGTCGTGTAGGCGCCGGCCTGGCTGACCAGCTGCCGGTAGTTGAGCGCCATATAGAGGAACGAGGCCGCGCTGACGACCGCCAGGAGGAGATCGTACCAGGGGATGCTGTTCGTGTTCTTGGGCGCGTTTTTGCGCGCGGGATAGAGCAGATAGGCCAGAAAGAGAATCAGTGCGATAAACAGCGCTCTGTGTACCTGCGCGTTGAGATGGATGAACGTGTTGATGGCGACGGCAAACAGCGTAAAACCGATCAGCATCGCCCGGATGAGCAGCTTCTTTTTGCCGGAAAAAATCCGGGTGGCCGACTCACGGTCGTACTTGGCCATGATCTCGTTGACTTCTTCGGCGGAGATGTGTTCCAGCTCTTCTTCTGCCGGCTCCGGCTGCGGGGCATCTTCCGGCGCTCCTCCGAGACCTTTTTCGTTTGTTTCGTCCATGGGAAAACTCCTTTCCGTCGAGATTTTGCCGAGATTTTGCGTGGAAATGCTTGCTCGGGCCGCCGGGAAACGGGGTAGCTCCCGTTCCTGCCGCTCCGGTACCTACCGCCACGGACAATCCCTATCGCTGGATGGTGAAACGGACGCTGGTCAGAGGAGGGGCCAGCCGGTTCATATGCCAGGATTCTGTGCCGATATGTATGAGCGGATCGCTGACGGTGCCGACCTTGTAGACCAGCTCGGGCAGGAGTGTGTGTATCTTGTCGATGATCATATAGCCCTCGTCATCGTAGCGCAGCGTCTGCCCGGGAGCGATCTCCGTCGCGACACCGGCGCCGAAGGAACGGTAGCGGCAGCGGATCAGATAGATGTCGTCTCCCTCGGCCTGATAGTACTCTTCCACATTGGTCTTATTGACAGAGTGCAGGAAGGAGACGCAGAACACGCCGTCCTCCGGCAGCGGCTGCCGCAGGTAGATCTCCCCCGTGTCGAGATCGGCCATCTCCAGATACCGTACCGTGCCTCTGGAAAAACCGCTCCAGGATAGGGCAGTCATCGCTAAAATAACCGCAACCACAAGGACTGTGGCTGCGGCATTTTTTTTGGCGATCATGGGATTGCCGGGAGAGACCGTCTACTCGGCGAGGAGCTGATCGACGGACAGATCGCACTCTTCATAGTACTGCGCAGCGCCGGGGTGCAACGGTACGGATACACCTTCCAGCGCGCCTTCCAGGCTCATCTCTTTGCCCTTGTCGTGGGCAGCCGCCACGGCGTCCAGATTCTCGAACAGGGTCTTGGTCAGGTTGTAGGCCAGATCCTGATCCATGTCGTCCTTGACAACGATGGTGGCCTTGATGGCGACCGTCAGGCTGTCATGATCCGTGCCGTAGACATCGGCTGCGATGGTGTACGGGGTGTAGAAGTCATAGCTGTTGCACAGCTGGTCCACGAGCGCCTCGTCCAAGGAGAGAATCTCGATGTCGTTGGTGGTCGCCAACTCCGTGATGGCGGTGGTCGGCGCACCGGCGGTCACAAACGCGGCCGCGATGGACTTGTCCTTGATGGCGTTGGCGGATTCCGCGAAGTCCAGATTGTGCACAGTGATGTCGTCCAGGGAGAGACCCGCCGCGGCCAGAATCTGTTTGGCGTTGGATTCCACACCGCTGCCGGGCGCGCCGATGGAGACGGCTTTCCCTTTCAGATCCGCGACGGAGTTGATGCCGGCGCTGGCGTCAACCACCAGCTGGCAGACTTCCGGATAGAGGGTGCCGATCGTCAGGAAGCCGGTGTTCGGCTCGACATCGGAGAAGCCCTCGGTCGCGTTGTAGGCGTAGGACATCACGTCGTTCTGCACAATGGCGATCTCGGCCTGATCGGTGTTCAGCAGATTCAGGTTTTCGGCGGATGCGCCGGTGGCCTGCACGTCGACCGTCAGCCCTTCAATGTTGTTGTTCCAGACCTGTGCGATGGCGCCCGCTACCGGGTAGTAGGTGCCGGAGGTGCCGCCGGAGGCGAAGATCAGTCTTGTCTCTGTTCCTTCCTGCTGGGCCTGTCCCTGATCCTGCTGATCCTGCCCGCCGCCGCCGCAGCCGGCCAGGCAGAACGCGACCAGCAGCAGCACGGTGAACAGCGCCACTGCTTTTCTGTGTTTTTTCATCATAGTTCCCTATCTCCTCTCAAAAATTTGATGAAACGTACACTACTATCATAGCAAATCTTTTCGGGACTGTAAATATCCGAATCGTAAATTGCAGGACAGATTTGGCGGGGAAGTTTCTGAACTGTTCGCTCCGGCGGGAGTCTCGAACGACAGGCGTTCACAAGTTTCTGTTGCGGGATCCGCCGAAAACCATAAATTATTGTTTTACAAGGTATAAGCCAATGCTTATAATGAGAATTGTATCGCATTGTGTTTGTGGCAGAGAGCGGAGACCTTTTTTAGAAGCGGGGAGGGAGATGAATGCCTATGCTGCACAGAGGAAGGCCGCGGAGATAGCGCCCTTTTCCGGCGAATGTGCGGGCGGGCGTCCGCGCAAGGCGCTGACATTCCGGCCCGCCGGAGGATTGGCAGCGGGATCCAGGGGCCTTTTGGCCAGAATGCGCAAAAAAGTATACTTTTTCTACATAGGGTTTTTGCAACACCGATATGCCATATTTAGTGACTATATTCCCAGACAATGGGCTATATAGTCTTTTTTTTACCTCCTCTAAAACTATGATTTTTACATGCGAAGGACATCGTCCCTGCGCGGGCGCCCAAGCAGGAAGGACTCGCTGCGGGCACGGTACCTCGAAAGGTGGAGGATATCATGGAGGAAGTGAAAAAACGCAATACAAAGTACATCCACTGCATTATCATGCTGATCATTGCCTTTGGATTTCAGCTTCTGCCGCCTTTTGGCGGGCTGACAAAGTTGGGGATGTGGATCGTTGGAGGTTTTTTGGCTGCGATCTATGGGTGGATCACCGTCGACATGTTCCTTCCCTGCGTGGTCGCGTTCTTGAGCCTGGGCTGTGCAATAGGGATGGACAAAGCGATTGCGGCAGGGTTTGGCAATACGACCGTCATAGGGATGCTTTTCATCTTTATGGTTCTCGGGGTACTGAACGAGGTCGGCGCCGTAAACTGGATTATTGACAAGCTGCTGCGCGCCAAGATTTTCTTGGGGAAACCATGGCTGATGGTTTGGCTGCTGCTGTTCACCTGTTTCATCTTGGGCAACTTTGGCGCGCCGCTGATGATCGTAATCAGCTTGGAATTCATTATCGCGATTATGAAAAAAGCGGGGATCCCGGCCTTTAGCAAAATGGGCACGCTGATGATTATCGGTGTTGTGTACACGATCAGCATGGGGCAGGTCGTCTTCCCGTACATGGGGCAGGCCATCCTGTTCATCAATGTCTATCAGACACTCACACAGAGCATGGTCAATATGGTGCAGTTCATTTTGTTCCAGATGCCGCTTGGCTTCATCATGACGATCATCTATGTCCTAGTCATGCGGTATATCTTCCGCGCGGACGCGACGCCGCTGAAAAACTTGACGGAGGAAACACTGGGCGAGCAAAAGCCTGCAACGTCGGCACAGAAAAAGGCTCTGATCTGCTTTGCACTGATGCTGCTGTTCAATCTGGCGGGCTCTATGCCGTTCTTAGGCCCCCTGTACGGATTTAGTGCGCAGATGACCTTTTTTGGCGGGGACTTACTCTGTATTTTGGCCATGTTCTTTCTGAAACGGGATGATGGGACGCCGCTGTTTCAACTGCAGACAGCTCGCCACGGCGTGATGTGGGATATGGTCATGATGTGTGCCTATATCACTGCTATCTCCGGGTATATGTCGGCGGAAGAGACGGGAATCGCAACCCTGATCTCCGGCGTGCTGTATCCGCTGACGCAGATGTCCCCGCTGGTATTCATTATCGGAATTTTGGTCGCCACCACGCTCATCACAAATTTTGCGAACAACATGGTGCTGACGATCGTGGTAATGCCGTTTGTGATCTCGTTCTTCAATGCCATCGGCGCTTCCCCCGCGGGGACGATGTATCTGATGTTCATGACCTGTCAGCTGGCCATCTGCACGCCCGGTGCGAGTGTGATGTCCGCCGCGGCATTTACCAGAACAGATTTTGTCCGGTCGACGGATTTGATGAAATATGGCGCCATGGTCGTTCCGATTCTGTTATTCTTCCTTCTTTTGATCGGAATTCCGTATTCCATGGTAGTGTTTGGGTAAACGATCGCTGCGGGATGAATACAGGATTCATGTTAGGTTTTTGATCGGAATTCTCTATTCCGGAATTCCGTATCCCTCCGTATTCCATGGTAGTGTTTGGATAAACGGTCGCTGCGGGATGAAGATAGGGTTCTATGGCAGAGTAGGTGCATCCGCATATGCGGTTCCAGTCTCGAAGGTTTCATGACAGAAAGGAGTCGAAGATCGATGATGAACAAGGAAGTATTGTCCCCCAAACTCATGGTTGTCGGTGTGGACGGCATGGATCCCCGCTTGAGCAAGAAGTATATGGATGAGGGGAAAATGCCAAACTTGAAAAAGTTGGCGGAGCGGGGCGCACAGAGGGAGGATCTGGTTCTGCTGGGCGCGCAGCCTACCGTGACGCCTCCGCAGTGGACCACGCTGGCGGTCG
>CAZSHM010000034.1:0-20376 GCA_964606855.1 uncultured Peptococcaceae bacterium | reverse complement strand
CAAGCGGCAGGAAATGCGGGTTAGCGGTTGATTCCTTTTTCTGAATGCGCTATAATAGAACAAGAGGGCGGGCCGTCCGCAGAGAACGATCCGCGGTTTGGAGGAGGATACGATGCAGCTTTCCGAGGTCAAGGGGCAGGCGCACGCCCTGCATAGTTTGGAGCGGGCTATCGTCAACCGGCACCTGGCGCACGCCTACCTGTTCAGCGGGCCGGAGGGCGTCGGAAAACGGATGGCGGCGCTTGCGCTCGCGCAGTATCTCAACTGCCGGGCCCCCGACACGGCGCAGCTGCGCAGCTGCGAGGTCTGTCCCTCCTGCCGCCAGGCAGTGCTCGGCGCGCATCCGGACGTGATTGTGGTGCAGCCCGACGGTGCGCATATCAAGATCGAACAGATCCGCAGCCTGCTCGGCAAGGCGGCGCTGCACAGCTATGAGAGCGCGTACAAGGTGATCCTCCTCGACGACGCGCACCGGATGACGGAGGAGGCGGCCAACTGCCTGCTCAAAACGCTGGAGGAACCGGTGCGCGGGACCCTATTTATCCTGATCTCCTCCCAGCCGCAGAATCTGCCCGCCACGATCGTCTCCCGCTGCCAGGAAGTGCAGTTTCAGGCTCTGCCGACGGATCTCGTCCGGCAAATTCTCGAGCGGCTGCACCCAGAGCGGCAGAGCCGGATCGAATTGGCGGCGGCCTTATCGCGCGGGTCTGTGCGCACGGCGGAGCAGCTCCTGGCCGACGAGGAAGTCATCGCGTCGCGGCAGGCGCTCTACGAGCTCCTGGCGCAGATCGCCGACGCGGGCCCCGCGCAGATTCTCCTCCTGTGCGCGCGCTGGGACAAGAACCGCCCGATGATTCATACGCTGCTGGAGATGGCACAGCTCTGGTATCACGACATCTTGCTTCTCCGCACCGGGGGAGACACGGCGCTTCTGGCCAATCAGGACCAGACGGAGCAGCTTGCCGGGCAGCGCATCGGGGCGGAGACGCTGCTCACGGTGCAGCGCTATTTTCAGGATGCGCTCGCCCAGCTGGAGAGCAACGTCACGCCGCGCCTCGTGCTGGAGGTAGCGCTCTTAAAGACCCGGGCGGCGATTCTCGGCGAGCGGCAGCGGAGCATGGAACCGGATGGAAAATAGAGCGGGGACGGATCGATCCGGTTGGATCGGAGCGGTCTGCCGCAAGGCCCCAGAGGGGCTTCTCACAGAAAGGCGGAGTAGAAATATGGCGATTCCCGTCATCGGCGTCCGTTTTCAGGAAGCCGGAAAAATATATTATTTCGACCCGGGCGAATTGGAGATCCGCACCGGGGAGCACGTCATCGTGGAGACGGCCCGCGGCGTCGAGTACGGAAGTGTCGTGGCGGGACGCAAGGAGGTTCCGGAGAGCGAGGTGGTGCCGCCGCTCCGGAAAGTGATCCGCGTCGCCACCGCCACCGACGATAAGCGGATGGAGCTCAACGCGGAGCGCGAGAAGGAAGCCTTCGACATCTGCCTGGAGAAAATCCGTCAGCACGCGCTTCCGATGAAATTGATCGGCGTAGAGTATACATTCGACAACAGCCGCATCATCTTTTTCTTTACCGCCGACGGCCGGGTGGATTTCCGCGAGCTGGTCAAGGATCTCGCCAGCGTGTTCCGCACCCGCATCGAGCTGCGGCAGATCGGCGTGCGGGATGAGGCCAAACTCCTGGGCGGCATCGGCTTCTGCGGGCGAGAGCTCTGCTGCCATACGTTTCTGGATGAATTTGCCCCGGTCTCCATCAAGATGGCCAAGGAGCAGAATCTCTCGCTCAACCCGTCCAAAATCTCGGGCATCTGCGGAAGACTCCTGTGCTGCCTCAAGTACGAGAATGACGTCTACGTGGAGAACCGCAAACACGGCGCGCGGGTCAAAAATCTCGACGCGCTGGACGAAGCGGATGAAGAAGGCGATTCCTATGACCTGGGACGGCTGGAGGATTGAGCGCCGCGCGTGCGCTCCTGTGCGGAGAGCGGCCGGGCGCGGATTCGAAAAATTTGTGCACAGCGGTTCGCGGACGGAGAGGCTTGGGTGATCACATGAAAATCAGCGAACAATTGGCGCAGATGGAACAGACACTGACGGAACTCTCCGCGCAGCTGGCCGAACTGGAGGCGCAGACGAGCAGGCTGGAGGAGGAAAACGAGTGGCTGCGCGCGCGGATCACCACGGCGCTCGACAAGAACAAGACCACCGGCGGGCGGATGGCGCTGCGGGAACTCTACGAGGAGGGCTATCACATCTGCCCCGCCTATTTCGGAAAAAAGCACGACGGCGGCTGCCTCTTCTGTATGGAGGTCCTGCAGAATGTCTCAAACTGATATCCGCGGCGACGAGGATCTCACGGAGCTGGGTGTTCACGGCTGGCAGGTGCTGCAGAAAAAGCAGGGGCTGCGCTTTTCGCTGGAAGCCGTACTGCTTGCGCATTTTGCGGATCCGCCGCGCGGCGCGCGCGTTCTGGAGCTGGGCTGCGGATGCGGTGTGATCTCGCTGCTCCTGGAGGCCAGGACGCCGCTGCGGATCGACGCCGTGGAGCTGCAGCCGCAGCTGGCCGACATGGCGCGGCGCTCTGTGGCGGGATGCGGCCTTTCGGCGCGGGTGCGCGTCTTTCAGGCGGATCTGACGCACCTCGGGCCGCGCTTTCAGGAGCAGTACGATTGGGTCGTCTGCAATCCGCCTTTTTTCCCGCGGGGCTGCGGCAAAGAGAGCCCTGTCCGCGAGGTCGCGCTCGCGCGCCACGAGATCGCCTGCACCCTGGACGCGGTGCTGGCCGCCGCGGCGCAGTGCCTGAAGCCGGGCGGCCGCCTGGCGCTGGTGCAGCGGGCCGCGCGGCTGCCGGAGACGCTCTCCGGCTGCGGTTCCCGCGGCCTGCGCCCCCTGCGGCTGCGGCTGGTGCACCCCGGCGCGGAGGATGCGGCCGGCGTTTTTTTGCTGGAGGCCCGGCGCGGCGGCCGCGGGGATCTCCGCGTGCTGCCGCCGCTTTTGATTTATGATGCGCCCGCGGACGCGGCCTGCGCCGCAGAGCAGAATGCGCCGCGCCGCTATAGCCCGGAGGTGGCCGCCTACTTTGCGCCGCGGCGCGGTGCGGACGCGGCGGAGGATGCGGCGGCAGCACCGCGCGGTTAGGAGAGATGCCCATGCCTTACGGAACGCTTTATCTGTGCGCCACACCCATCGGCAATCTGCAGGATATCTCTCTGCGGGTGCTCGAGACGCTGCGTTCGGTGGACTTGATCGCCTGTGAGGATACGCGGAAAACGCTGCAGCTGCTCAACCATTTCTCGATCTCCAAACCCGTTACCAGCTACTTTGAGCACAATAAAGCTGTCAAAGGGGAGAAGATCCTCGAGGCACTGCGGGCGGGCAGGGACGTGGCGCTGGTTTCCGACGCGGGGATGCCGTGCGTCTCGGATCCGGGACATGAGCTGGTAGAGCAGTGCATTGCCCAGGATATTCCCTACACGGTGCTTCCCGGCCCCGTGGCCGCCGTCACGGCGCTGGTGCGCTCGGGACTGCCGGGGGAGCGCTTCAGTTTCGAGGGGTTTCTGCCGCGGCAGAAAAAGGAGCGGCTGCGATTTCTGGAGTCGCTGGCCGCGGAGACACGGACCATGCTCTTTTACGAGGCGCCGCATCGCCTGCTGGAGACACTGCAGGACATGGAGGATGTCTTCGGCCCGCGCCCCATGGCGGCGGTGCGCGAACTGACCAAAAAATTCGAGGAGGTTGTCCGCGGCACGCCGGAGGAGGTGCTTGCGCATTTTGCCGGCGCGGAAGTGCGCGGGGAGTTTGTTCTCGTGCTCACGGGCGCGGCGCCGGCACCGCGGGAACGGCACGATCTTTCCTGGGCGGCGGAGCGCGCCGCGTCGCTGAAAGCGCAGGGAATGCCGCAGAAGGACGCCGTGCGGCAGGCCGCCTTGGAGGCGGGACTCAGCAGACGAGACCTCTACAACTACATTGTCCGGGAGAAACCTTGAGCACGGCACCTCCCTCCGCAGAGCGCGGGCGCTGTATGCCGGAGCGAATGCTGTGCGGACGCCGCAACTTTTCGACTGAAAGAAGAAACACGGCCGGCCAGCTACAGAGAAAAGGCTGTGAGAGACAGGGACGCCCCCTCTTCTCACAGCCTTTTTGTGTGGCTGCCGGTTGTGTTCTCTGCGCTAGCGGAGCAGATAAGGCCAGTCCCGCAGCCCGTAAAAGCGGGTGTACCCGGCCACCGCCCGCGCAAAAGAGGCCGAGGGGACAGGCCGCGCGGCATCGAAGAAGCTGTCGCTGGCCGATGCGCCACGCCACTCGCCGATGTAGAGCAGCATCGCCGCCGGATGCACCGCGCGCAGCTGCAGCAGGGCCTGGCAGCAGGATTCGTCCAGGAAGGGCCAGGCGCAGATCACGAGATCCGTTTCCGCGCCGAAGCGCGCGATCGCCTCCCGCGCCGGGAGCGGCGTGATCTCCGTCCACGCGTCCTCAAACCAGGACACGGCGTGCTCCCGGGCCCAGCTGAGATCGTCGGTGGCGCGGATGTCCACGCCGCAGCGCTGCAATCCGCAGGAGAGGGCGCCGGACCCGCACATGATCTCCAGGCAGCGGCGCTGCCCGATCCAAGCCGCCAGCGGCCGCAGCCAGTCGTAGGAGAGCAGGCAGTAGCCGCACAAACCCAGGATTTCCTGGCGAAACTGCAGCGACTCCGGACCCAGCTGGCGGTTCTCATCCGCCGGCGGGTAGGCCTGCGGCAGTTCTTTTTCGCGCAGCAGACGGAGAATCTCGGCGTAGGCTCGGCGCCGCGCGGCGGTGCTCACAGCTCCTGCACCACTTCACCGCGCGGGCGGCACAGCGCGTGCATCGGCGCGGGCTCCGCATGCGCCGCGGCGTAGCCGATGGGCATCAGCGCGACCGGATGGATGTGTTCCGGGAGGGAAAAGGCGTCGCGCACCTTTTCCGCGTGGAAGAAGCGCACCCAGCAGGAGCCGATCCCCTCCTGCCAAGCCTGCAGCATCATGTGTGTCCCCACGATGGCGGCGTCCACCTCGCCGGAGTTGTAGCCCACCTCCAGCGGGCTCTTCCAGACTTCTTCTTCATTGTAGCAGATCAGGAGCACCTCCGGCGCCCCGTAGATGCAGGGGGAGAGCTGGTTCACCTTCTCCAGCGCCTCCGGACTTTTGAGCACATAGACGCGCTGCGGCTGGCGGTTGACGGCCGTGGGGGCCAGCATTCCCGCATCCAGGATGCGCGCTTCTTTCTCCGCCTCGATCGGGCGATCCGAAAACGCGCGGACCGAATAGCGCGCTGCGGCCAGTTCCATGAAATCCATGACGGATCCACTCCAGTTCGAAAAATTTGCGCCGCGGTGCGCGCGGCGCCGGAATCTGGTTTGATTATAGCAAAGTGTCCGAAAAGCGTCAAGCGATGCGCATTTTTTCGCCTTCCGCCGCCGCTTTGCCTTGACAGTGCGGAGAAAATTTAGTACATTTTTCTAGGGCAACCCTTCCCGGAAAAGGGTATAAAATTTTCTAAAAATATTGACGATACGGCCTTTTTTCGAGTATTATAGAAAAGATCATGAAGTATCTAAGAGATATAGAATCCATAACAGAAGAGGGGGGTGTGATTGCTTGAAGACGAGGGATTTGCTGAAGGACGAGACGATCGTCGGTTCGCCGCTCAGGCATATGGCGGTGCTGACCTGTGTACTGCTTGTGTTCTGGCTTTTGCTCTCAGGCAGGCTGGAATTTAAGTTTCTGTTTTACGGCGTGCTGACGGCTGTGATCGCGGCGTGGATCTGCGTGCCGCTCCTGTTTCTGCCCAACGCCGACGGCACCAAAAAATATTTCATTTTCGACGTACCGCTGGGCAAGTATGCGCTGTACTGGCTTTGGCTGCTCAAAGAGGTGGTCAAGGCGAACATCGACGTGGTCAAGGCGACGGTGCGCGCCGAGATGAAGATCAACCCGCGGGTGATCCGTTTCCGCATCAAGATGGACAACCCGATGGGATACGTCACGCTGGCCAACTCCATCACGCTGACGCCCGGAACCGTCACGCTGAACGTGACGCAGGACGGGCTGTACGAGGTCCACGCGCTGACGGACGGCGCGGCGGAAGGGCTCCTGGAGGGAGGCATGCAGCGGCGCGTGGCAGAACTGTTCGGAGAACCGTTTGTGTACGAGGTTGTCGAGGAAGGAGAAGAATAATCATGAATCTGATTTGGTTGATTCTGATGGTGGCGGTCGTCATCATCATCGGCTTGATGCTCCAGCGTGTCTTCCTGGGGCCGACCGTCTTTGACCGCATGAACGGGTTGGGCGTCATCGGCGCGGACACCATCCTTCTGCTGGTGCTCTTCGGCTACATCGACGGCCGTCCGGATATGTATGTGGATATTGCGATCTCGTATGCGATCCTGGGCTTCATCGCCTCCGTGATCGTGGCGAAGTACTTGGGAGGAAAGAACGTATGACGCATCTTGCATGGAATGAAATCATTGCTGCTATTTTTCTCATCTGCAGCCTGTTTTTCTTCCTGGCTTCCGCCGTCGGTATGCTGCGTTTGCCTGATTTCTATACGCGGCTGCACGCATCGGGAAACAGCGAGACACTGGGTTTGATGCTGGCCTGCGTGGGACTGGTCTTTTACGAGGGGCCGACGCTGCTCTCCATAAAGATTATCTTCGTATTTCTTCTGGTGTTTCTGGCCAACCCGATCGGCACGCATATCTTGGGCAAGGCCGCTCTGAAATCCGGGCACCCTGTATGGACCAACCAGGATAAGAAGAAGGAGGAGGAATAATTATGCAGATATTGACCGTCGAAGCGATCTTGCTTCTGTTTTTGATCTTCATTATGGTCAGCATCCTGATTGTGAAGGATATCCTTGCCTGCACCATCATTTACAGCGCGTTCAGCTTCTGCGCGGTGCTGACCTACCTGATGTTTGGCTCGCCGGATGTGGCCTTTACCGAGGCGGTTATCGGCACAATGTCGACCATCTTCTTCGTGGCGGCCCTGAAAAAAGTGGATCGGTGGTGTAAGTAGAGATGGGAAAAGCATTATCGACAATTCTCATGGTGGTTGTCACGGTCGTGTTCTGCCTGTGCACCGTCCTGCTGCCGCCGATCGGCGACCCTAACTCGGCGCCCAACCAGCACGTTACGCCCTATTACATCGAGAACAGCGCCGTGGACACCGGTTCGCCCAACATTGTCACGGGCACCCTGGCCGACTACAGAGGCTTTGATACGCTCTGGGAGACATCGGTCATGTTCGTATCCGGTCTGACGGCCTGCCTGATCCTGATGATCAACACCGAAGAGGGCGACAAACTGCTGCGCGGGTTCCAGCGGAAAAAGGATCAGAAGGGGGGAAATCCGCGTGCGTGACAGCAGAATGAGAAAACCCTTCGGGGGCATCATACTCGACTCCTCCTTCCGCGTGATCATTCCCTTTACCCTGGTCTACGGGATGTATATCCTGACGCACGGTGAGTTCAGCCCGGGCGGCGGCTTCCAGGCGGGCGCGCTCTTGGCGGTGGGCATCGTTCTGGTGCGTCTGATCCAGGGCGCGGACCGGAAGAACTTCAATGTGACGGGCCCCTTGGCCGTGGTTCTGGCCGGCGTGGGCACCTTCATCTACGCGGCCACCGGCTGGCTGACGATGTTTGGCGGAGGGAAGTTTTTGGATTATTCCTATCTTCCGGTTCCGCTGCAGAATCTGTCCGAGCTGCACGCGCTGGGCATTCTGATGATCGAGATCGGCGTCACGATCTGCGTCATGATGACGATCATCGATATCATGGATGCCATCATCGAGCGGCTGGACAAGAATGAAGAGGAGGAGGTAGATTGCCATGAGTGACGCTAGCACCTTGGATATGTTCAATCAGTTTCTGGCCACAAAAGGGATCTATTCTCTGGTTTTGATTCTGCTGTTTTTGGGCATGTTCGGCATGATCGTGTGCAAAAATTATATGAAAAAAATGATGTCGATGAACGTTATGCAGGTTGCGGTCATCCTCTTTTTCCTGTGCTTCGGCCAGAAGACGGGCGGCATGATCCCGATTCTCGACGGCGTCACCACGGATCCGTCGCTGTATATCAATCCTTTGCCCCATGCCCTGATGCTGACCGCGATCGTCGTCAGCCTCGGTACTACCGGCGTGGCACTCGCGCTCCTGATGCGCATCAAGGAAACCTTCGGCTCGGTCGAAGAAGATGAGATTTTGAGGAGGGCAGATCGGCAATGAGTCAACACTTTCCGGTTTTAATCGTGCTGCTGCCCTTGACCGCGGCGCTTTTGAGCCCGTTTTTCAGTTTCATGTACCGTCAGGCGGGAAAATGGATCGCAGTGGCCGCGCTTGCCGGATCCTGCTTCTGCTCTGTGGGCCTTCTGGTGCAGGTCATTGCCGGCGGCGGAGAGGCGATCCACTACTGGATGGGCAACTGGATGCCGCCCCTGGGCATTGAGTTCGTGGTCGACCCCATCAACAGTGTCATTCTCGTCATGATTACATTTGTGGCGCTCTGTACGGCCATCTACAGCACGCCGTTCCTAAAAAAGTCCAACTGGCTCTATATGGGTGGCTACTATACGTTGATGGCGCTCCTGTGCGTCGGCCTCTGCGGCATGACGATCACGGGCGATGTCTTTAATCTGTACGTCTATCTGGAGATTGCCTCGCTCTCCGGCTACGGGCTGATCGCGCTGGGCGGAAACAAGGGCACGCTGGCCTCATTCCGCTATCTGCTCATCGGCACCATCGGCGCGTCGCTCTATCTCCTGGGCATCGGTTTCCTCTATGCGCTCACCGGCTCGCTGAACATGGCCGACCTTCACCTGCTGCTGCAGGAACAGATGTCTTCGCCGCTGGTGGCCATGGCAATCGGTCTCTTTATCGCGGCGTTCGGCATCAAGGCGGCGCTGTTCCCGTTCCACGGCTGGCAGCCGGATGCCTACACCTACTCCCACCCCGGCGCGGCTCCGCTGATTTCCGGTGTGATGAGCAAGGTTCCGGCCTACGCGCTGCTGCGGTTCCTGTTCTACCTGTTCGGCGCGCAGTATGTGTTTGTCCAGCACGGGCTGCTGGTGCTCGGCATCCTCGGTGCCATCGGGATCATCATCGGCTCTGTCATGGCCATTGCGCAGGACGACTTCCGGCGGATGCTGGCCTACTCCAGCGTGGCCCAGATCGGCTATATCGCGGTGGGCCTTTCCATCGGCAGCGTATACGGGATCATCGGCGCGATGCTGCACATTCTGAATCACGCGTTCATGAAAGGGTCTCTCTTTATGGTCATCGGCGGTATCCGATACCGATTCGGCGTGGTGAGTATCCGAAAGCTGGGCCAGATCGGAAAGAAGATGCCGTTCACGGTTTTCACCCTGGTCGTGGCTGCGCTGGCCATGGTGGGAATCCCGCCCACCGGCGGCTTCTTCAGCAAATGGTATATCATGCTGGGCGCAATGCAGACGCAGCAGTATATTTTCGTCGCGGTGCTGGTGATCAGCAGTCTCCTGAACGCCATTTACTTCTTCCGCGTTCTGGAGAATGTGTTTATCAATCCTGACCCGAATCTGGAGGAAGTCAATCCTCCGGCCGGAAAACTGGAACTGCCGCTGCAGATGCTGATCCCCATCGTGATCTTCGGCATCGCCATCCTGGCCCTGGGCTTCTGCAACGAGGCCATTGTGGACGGCATCATCAAATTAGGACTGCCGGAGGTGTTCGCGAGATGACAATAATTGATATCAGACCATTCCTGGCAGTCGGCGTTACCCTGCTGGCGGCATTCCTGATTATGTTCAGCGGCAAAAAGCCGAACCTGCGCGAGTTCTGGAGCGTGGCGGCAGCCTTTATCAAGGTGACGATCATTTTCTCCATGGTGCCGGGCGTCCTGGCGGGCAATGTGTATGAGTTCACGCTGTTTCAGGTGACCGACACCGTCGGGCTCACACTGCGCACCGATCCGGCGGGCATGGTGTTCGCCTGCGTTTCTTCGTTCCTCTATGTCCCGGTTTCCTTCTACTCCATCGGCTACATGCGCGGCCATCACGAGAAGGAGCAGACGGGCTTCTACGCGGCGTTCGCCGTCTGCCTGTCCGCGGCGATCGGGATCGCGCTCTCCGCGAACCTGCTGACCTTCTTTATCTTCTATGAGATTCTGACTGTCGCGACCTGGCCGCTGGTGTTCCACACCAGAACGGAGGAGGCTCGGTTCTCCGGGCGCAAATATTTGATCTACACCCTGGTGAGCGGCCAGATCTTTCTGGCCTGTATTGTCGCCGTTTACGTCATGTCCGGCACCATGGACTTCCGGGCGGGGGGCTTCCTCACCCTGGATATGGCGCCGAAATGGATGCTGCAGGTTCTGTTCTTCCTGATGATCCTGGCAGGCGCCGTCAAAGCCGGCGTGATGCCGCTGCACGGCTGGCTGCCGTCCGCGATGGTCGCGCCGACCCCCGTCAGCGCTCTGCTGCACGCAGTGGCCGTCGTCAAGGCGGGCGCCTTCTGCATCCTGCGGCTGGTCGGCTTCGTCTTCGGCCCCGCGCTCCTGGCGGATCTGGGCGTGGCAACGGTGCTGGCCTGGTTTGCGGCCTTCACCATCATCGCCTCCTCCCTGATCGCCATGAAGCAGGACAATCTCAAACGGCGGCTGGCTTTCTCCACCGTCGGGCAGCTGTCCTACGTCGTGCTGGGCGCGGCCCTCTTGGCGCCGCTCAGCATTCTGGGCGCGTACTTCCACATCGTGGCGCACGCCCTGATGAAGATCACCCTCTTTATGTGTGCCGGCGCCATCATTGTCACGGCGCACAAGGAAAATATCAGCGAGATGCATGGAATCGGCAGAAAGATGCCGATCACAATGGCCTGCTTTACCATCGCATCTCTGGGTATCGCAGGCATGCCGTTTATCGTAGGCTTTATCAGCAAATGGAACCTGGGGCTGGGCGCTTTGCAGGTCGGGCAGCCGTTTTACATTGTGATTCTCATCTGCAGCGCGCTCTTGAGCCTGTCCTACTTGATGCCGGTGGCGTACCTGGCTTTCTTCAAGCCGAACGCCAAGGGCGAATTCAAGACCTACGGGGAAGCCAACAAGTTCATGCTGATCCCCATCTGCGTCACCACGGCCGTCTCGGTTCTGCTGGGCATTCTGCCCAACTTCGGGCCGCATCTGTATGATCTGGCGACCATGGCCGCACAAGGCATTACTCAGGGCTGGATTGGAGGTGGCTGGTGATGAAATCCTTGACGAAAAAGAAGATCTATATCATCATCGCCGTCGTGATGGTTGTCTCTGTGGTGGTAGAAATCCTGTTTGCCCATCCGCACGGACACTACATCTGGCATACGATTCCCGGCGCGGATATCGTGATCGGCTTTGTCGGCGGCTGGATCTTGATCCTGTTTGCAAAGCGCGTGCTGGCGCCGCTCTTGCAGCGTGACGAGAACTACTACGACGGAGGTGACGACGATGAATGAGCTGATTCTGCATCCCGGTTTGATCTTGATCGCGACCGGATTCATCGCCGCGGTTCTCCCGAAGAACTTCCGCAAGTTCGCGCTGCTGGTCGGCCCGGTCATCGCGCTGTTCGCCATGATCTCCCTTCCGTACGGCGCGCTCTGGACGGTGCCTTTCATCAACAACATGGAACTGCACGTCCTGGAAGTGGATCGGCTGAACTGGGTGTTCGGCTTGATCTTCACGATTCTGGCGGTGCTCGGCGGCATCTATTCCATGCACAACAAGAGCTGGATGGAGGCGTTGGCCAGCATGTGCTACGCGGGCAGCTCGCTGGGCGTCACACTTTGCGGCGACTGGATGACGCTGATCTTCTTCTGGGAATTGATGGCGGCCTCCTCGCTGTTCTTGATCTGGTGCAACCACACGCCAAAATCCAGAAGAGCCGGCTTCTATTACTTGCTGATGCACATGTTTGGAGGCAACTTGCTGCTGTTTGGCATCCTGCTCAAGGTGAGCGCCGGCGATCTGCTGATCGGCAACATCGGCGCTGTGCATGACGCGTCGTTCTGGCTGATCTTTCTCGGCCTGGCCGTCAACGGCGCCATTCCTCCGCTGCACGGCTGGATGGTGGACGCGTATCCGGAAGGCACCGTCACCGGCAGCGTGTTCCTGAGCTCCTACACGACCAAAGTAGCCGTCTACTGCATGATCCGCATGCTGGCGGGCACGCACTTCCTGGTCTGGGTCGGCGTGATCATGGCCATCTATGGTGCTGTGTTCGCGATCATTGAGAACGATATGCGCCGCCTTCTGGCCTACCATATCATCAGCCAGCTCGGATTTATGGTCGCCGGCGTCGGGATCGGCACGGAACTTGCCTTGAACGGCGCCGCGGCGCACGCGTTCAACAACATCCTGTACAAATCGCTGCTCTTCATGTGCGCGGGCGCGATCATCTATGCCACGGGAATCCGAAAGATCAACCAGTTGGGCGGGCTGGCCAAAAAGATGCCGTTCCTCTTTGTCTGTTTCCTGATTGAGGCGTTCTCCATCTCCGGCGTCCCGTTCTTCAATGGATTTATCAGTAAATCCATTATCACCACCGCCGCGGTGGAAACGGGCATGCCTGCGGTAGAACTCCTGCTGCAGCTGGCTGGCATCGGTACCTTCTTGTCCATCACGATGAAGATGGTGTACTTCATCTTTATCCGCGGGGGCAAAGATGTGGAGATCAAAAACCCGATTCCCAAGAATATGTATGTAGCGATCGGGATTGGCTCGGCGCTCTGCGTCGTCTATGGCCTGTTCCCGGATCTCTTGTACCGGTTCCTGCCGTTTGCCATGGATTACAATCCGTTCACGGTGGATCACATCGTGCAGTACGTGCAGCTCCTGGGCATCGCGATGGTGCCGTTCATGATGTACTTGGCCAATATGGAGCCGCATGAGAAGCTGACGCTGGATCTTGACTGGTTCATTCGCAAACCGTTCGTCAAGCTGGTTCTCAGCATCTCCTCCCTGGTGTGCGCTGTGCGCGCCGCCCTGGGCGACTTTTTCCGCTCCATTTATGACACGTTCAACAAGCTGATGACCAACCCGATGCGCTTCCTGTGTATCGAGCCCCGGGTGATGGAGGGGCAGGAAAGAGCGCCGGAAGGCTACAATGCGGACAGCTACCGCTTCGCCATCGGCGAGCCCATCATCATCATCATGACGATGTTCCTGGTGGGCGTGGCCATGATCCTGCTGCTGTAAGGTTCTGCCTCCGGGGAGGGACCGCGGCGATGTGGCTGCCGCGCGCCGCTCCGCTCCGGAGAAACCGGACAGGCCGTTCTCTGCCGGCCGGGCCTGAGGCCCCGCCGCGCGGGGAACGGCCTGTCTTTTTGCGCTCGCGCCGAGGCGGCGAATTTTGCCGGAAGGTGTTTTATCTGCCCGGGAAATATGCTATAATGGGGGAAATGCAGGATATGCAAAGAGAACGGGCGCAGATCCGCACCGCGCGGTTCGCAGGGGCCGTGCGGAGGTGAAGCGGCGCGGGACGGGAGAAGGACGGTGAGAGCGGCGATGCATAAAATATTTCGGAGCGGCATCCGGATCCTGTGCTGTCTCTGGGTGGCCGCCCTTCTCTGCGGCTGCTCGCTGGAGTTTGCATCCCCCGACAGCCTGATCGCCGCGCCCGCCTCCAACCAGGAACGGCTGCAGCAAAAGCAGCTGGTGACATCCTTCCTCAGTCCCGAGGAGGCGCTGATCGTGCCGGAAGGCCTGGAGAACCACACCGCTTACCAGAAGATCGATCTCAACCAGGACGGCGAGGAGGAGATTGTCGCCTTCTACACCAACAAGGAGAACAAATTTCTGCTGGGGTTTCTGGTGTTGGAGCAGCGGGACGGGACGTGGGAGCTGGGGCACAAAGTGACCGCCTACGGCACGGATATTCACTATTTCGCGGCACACGACCTCGATCAGGACGGCAACACGGAACTGCTCCTGGGGGTAGATACCGGCTACGGCTCACAGAAGGAGCTCTACCTCTACCGCCTGGCGGGCGGGGATCTGCTGGAGCTTTCGACCGATGACCGCATCGCTTACGACCAGCTGACGCTCGTGCCGCGGCAGAACGGCGATGTTGCCATCGTGACCGCGCGGATGGACACCACCGTGCTGGAGGGCAGCAGCAACATCACCGCCTACTGTTGTCTGCAGAACGCGATCACGCCCGTCTACGATGACGTGTTCAGCGGATACTGCAACGAGATGGAGTTTGCGCGCGTGGCGCCGGAGACCGACGGCGTGTATATGGCGATGTTGCACAACCATTTCCTGAGCGTACTCTTGCTCACGGAACAGGGGGAGAGTTTCTCGGTGGTGATGGAGGAGGCACTTCCCTACGAGTATGAGGATATGCGGGGGACTGCGATCTTCTACGATGAGAACGGAGACGGTATTCTGGAGATCCGCTCCCTCTGGGAACCGGAGGGCAACGACACTACAAAGGGCGTCAGCGACTATATCAAGGTCTGGCTGCGTTGGGACGGTGCGGACGGCGTGGAGGCGGTGGACGCCGTGTTGGAGAACAGCAACGAGGGCTACCGCCTGCAGATTCCGCTGGATTGGCTCGATGTGCTGTACTATGAATTTCGCACCGGCGAGCACGTCAGCTGGGTAGACTTTTACAGTGAGACGGAGGAGCAGACCTTCACGCGCGCCTTTTCCTTTGCCGCCATCGATCAGCTGGTGTGGGAGGAGATGGATCCGGCGGAGACCACTGTGGTCTTGGGCAACAATCCGGAAAAAAATAAAATTTACGTAGCAGACATTCCAAATGTTCCGGCGGATACGGAAAACGAGACTTCCCAGGGCTTTCAAGTAGATGCCAGCCGGTTGATCTCTTGTCTGCAGATCGAAGGAGGAGAGCGCAGATGACAAAGATCCTGGTGCTGGAGGACGAGGCCTCCATCCGCAGTTTTATCGTGGTCAATCTCAAACGGCACGGCTTTGAAGTGGTGGAGGCCTCCACCGGGGAGGAAGCCCTGGAGAAACTGGATGATACGGTGGATGTGGCGCTCCTGGACGTGATGCTGCCGGGCATCAGCGGTTTTGAGGTGTGCAGGCGCGCCAGGGAGCAGTATCCTACGCTGGGCATCGTGATGCTGACGGCCAAGGGCATGGAGGAGAACAAGATTGAAGGGCTGGAGCTTGGCGCCGACGATTACATCGTCAAGCCGTTCAGCCCCAAGGAGCTGATGGCGCGCATCAACGCGCTGGTGCGGCGGCTCAATGCCAGCGAGAAGAAGGAGGAGACATCGGGCAATCAGATCGTCTCCGGCAAGTTCGTGATCCTGCAGGATGAGCGCAAGCTGCTCAAGGACGGGAAGGAGATTGAGCTGACGCCGATCGAGTTCTCTCTGGTGAAATATTTTATGGAAAACGCCAACAAGGCCGTCCACCGCGATGAGATTTTGAACAATGTCTGGGGATACAACTATGTCGGCGATTTTAAGATCGTGGATGTGAACATCCGCCGCATCCGCCAGAAGATTGAGGAAGATCCCTCCAATCCAAAGTACATCGAGAAGGTCTGGGGCTACGGCTACCGGTGGTGGGGAGGCGGAGAGTAAGCGTGCAGAGTATCCGCAAGCAGCTGGTCGGAAACTATGTGGCGGTAGCGCTGTTTACGGTGCTGCTTCTGGAGAGCATGCTTGTCGTGGTGCTCACCCAGTATTATCTGGGCGGCGTGGAGCGCACCTTGTTCAGCCATGCCGAAACCGCGGCCAACTTCTTCAACCGTTATGCCGATCAGGGCGACATCTATAAGAAATCCAACTATATTTTCGAGAATCTGGACAGCGAGGAAGCGGCGCTGGTGGAGGTGCTGGACCTGAACGGGCGCGTGATCGTGGACAGCACAGGCGCCGTCTCCGATGAGGTGGTGAATACGGGCGACTTTATCCAGGCGCTGCGCGGCCGCACGGAAAGCTGGACGGGGCGCAGCGAGCTGGACGAGCCGATTATCGCCGTCTCGGCCCCCATCTACGACGATAATGTGGTCGTGGGTGTACTGCGCTACGTCTCGAGCCTGTCGCCGGCCTACCGTGTCATCACGCGCTACATCGCGGCTACGGCGCTCTTCTGCGCGGCGGTGGTGGCGATGGCCTACATTCTGGGCCGCCTGATGGCGCGGCGCATCCTGATGCCGATCCAGGAATTGGTGCGCGTCACGAACGAAGTGACGCAGGGCAACTACAAGGTGACGGCCATCAAATATCAGAACGATGAAATCGGGCGCCTCGCGGATGCCGTCAATCTCATGACGCGCGAGATCACGCGTTCGGAGCAGGCCAAGAACGAGTTTATCTCCTCGATCTCGCACGAATTGCGCACACCGCTGACCTCCATCAAGGGCTGGGTGGAGACGCTGCAGGAAACCGAGGACGATCCGGAGCTGCTGCAGGAAGGATTCGCCATCATCCGCAGCGAGACGGACCGGCTGATCATTCTGGTCAACGATCTTTTGGATTTCTCCAAACTGGCGGCCCACCGGCTGACGCTCAACAAAGAGGTGTTTGCCGTGGAGCGTCTGCTGGCCGACGTGCACCGGCAGTTCGCCGTGCGCTGCCGCAAGGAGCGCATCCGGATGACGGTCTACACAGACAAGCAGGAGGGCTGGCTCTATGCCGACTACAACCGCCTGAAACAGGTTTTCATCAATGTGGTGGACAACGCGATGAAATTCACCGCAGGACGGCCGCGTGCCGAGATCAAAATCAGCAGCCAGGTGCTGGACGATCAGATCGTGATGATCGTCGAGGATAACGGCAGCGGCATCTCTCCGGAGGAACTGGAGCGTGTGAAGGAGAAGTTCTACAAGGGCAGCAGCAACAAGAGCGGTACCGGGCTGGGACTGTCCATCGCCAGCGAGATCATGGAGCTGCACGGCGGCAAAATGCTGATCGACAGCGTTTACGGCCAGGGCACCAAGGTGGTGTTGTGTATGCCGTGCTACTACGACACGCAGCCGGAGGAGGCGGAGGAGCCTTAGCCGGTGTGCGGGCAGGGCGGATCAAGCAGAGATTTGCGGCGGAAGAGGGGGAAAGCGGCGTGGTGCGGGCGAAACAGGCGCGGGAGATCGGGCGAGAAGCACTGCGGGCGCAGCTAAGGCTGTACGCGGTGACGGATCGGCGCTGGCTGCGGCCGGGACAGACACTGGCCGGACAGGTGGAACAGGCCATCCTGGGCGGCGTGACGATGGTGCAGCTGCGGGAGAAGGAAGCCGGCCCGGCGGAGCGCTTGTCGCTGGCGCGGGAGGTCAAGCAGGTCACGGAGCATTATGGCGTGCCGCTTCTGATCGATGACGATGTGGAGACGGCGCGGCGCGTGGATGCCGCCGGCGTCCATGTGGGGCAGGAGGATCTGGCGGCGCCTCTGGCGCGGCAGTGCCTGGGCGCGGGAAAGATTCTTGGGGTTTCCGCACGGACGGTGGAGCAGGCGCTGGCGGCGGAGGCGGCGGGCGCGGATTATCTGGGCGCTGGGGCGCTGTTTGCCACGGGCAGCAAATCCGATGCGAAGCGCTTGACGGTGGAGACCTTGCGGGAGATCTGCGCGGCGGTGCGCATCCCGGTGGTGGCCATCGGGGGCGTGAGCGCGGGGAATCTGCCCCTTCTGGCGGGCAGCGGTATCGCGGGGGTGGCGGTGATCTCCGCGATCTTCGCCGCGCCCGATGCGCGTGCCGCGGCGGCGGAGCTCCGCGAGGCGCTGGAAGTGTTATAGGACTGCGGAGCAATTCTCCGCGGCAGAACTCGATTTTGAGAGCGGGACTCTGTCTCTGCGCCGGATCGGCCGGAGACAGAGCCCTTTTGTCTTGCTCCGGGGATCCGGAGACAGAACGGCAGAGAGGGGGTGAGCCCGGAAAATAGCGGAGAACCGAAACTCGTTCGGGGGAAAGTAGATTTTTTCGGCAATTTTTGCACTGGAGGGTCTTTCATCCATATAATAGTACTTGCAGGATCGTTGCAATCCGGGTTGCGGATACGGCAGCGCGGCCCGCG
Organism: uncultured Peptococcaceae bacterium; assembly: GCA_964606855.1. GTDB lineage: Bacteria > Bacillota > Peptococcia > Peptococcales > Peptococcaceae > UBA7185. Next base: position 2,362 of record CAZSHM010000034.1, on the reverse strand, counting down.
CGCCGATGCGCGCGGAACCGCGAGAAAGCCCGCCGGCGGCTGGAGCAGAAGAACCTGCAGGCACAGGGCCCCGCGAGAAACGGCGGCCTTTGGAGACGGGCATCCGTCTTCCGTGAACGACGCAGACAGGACACTTTGATGCAGCAAACATTTTTATCAACGGGAGGGATCCTATGAATGGAGAAAGACTGAGCGAACTGCGCAAGGACAGAGGATATACCCAGCAGGAGCTTGCGGCGATGCTCTCCGTGAGCAAGTATACAATTTCTTCCTACGAGAACGGCAAAACGTCGCCGGACGATGGGAACAAGATCCTGCTGGCGCAGATTTTCAACGTCTCGCTGGACTATCTGTTCGACCTGATCGATGTGCCTGTATCCTATCAGCGCGAGCTCGATGAATGGCTGCGCAAGCTGCCGTGCCAGCTGGATCACGAACAGATTGAACAGCTGACGATGTATGTGCAGTTTTTGCGGTTTTGCAGCGACAAAAACGGCAGCCGCTCCGGAAAAGCGCAGTTGCCGTAAGGCTGGCGGCGGGGCGGACTGTGCAAGGGCTTTCGCGCCCGGCCGCCCTTACCGCGGCGGCCGGGCAGCAGGCCCCGCAAAAGCAGAGCCACGCAGCGCAAAAAAGTGTGGCATCGTGCGGCGCTTCATGGTATACTGAATCCTAGAAAAAATGACGTCGCGGGAGTGCTCCCGCGGCGATTTTGCGAGGATGGTGGAGACTATGCAAGAGACAGAGACAATCATCACAGGGCATAAGAATCCGGATACCGACTCTATCTGCTCGGCGATCGGCTACGCAGCTTTGAAGGGCGAGGGGTATCGCGCCGCCCGGGCCGGATCGGTGAGTCCCGAGACGCAGTTTGTGCTGGATCAGTTCGGGCTGCCCGCGCCGGAACTGTTGGAGGACGCCGCGGGGCGGACGGTGATTCTGGTGGACCACAACGAGCTCGGCCAGGCCGCCGATGGGATGGCGCAGGCCAGAGTGACGGAGGTTCTGGATCACCACAAGATCGGCGGGCTCACCACGGCGGAGCCGATCCTGTTTTGCAATCTGCCGGTCGGCTGTACGGCGACCATCGTGGAGCTGTTCTACCGGAGGGCGGGCAAGACGCCGGAACCCGCGGTGGCGGGGGCGCTCTGCTCCGCGATTCTGTCCGACACGCTGGCGTTTCGCTCGCCGACCTGCACCGATCTGGACCGGGATGCCGCGCGGCGGCTGGCCGCCATCGCGGGTATTGCGGATCTGGAGAGCTACGCCAGGAAAATGTTTCTGGCCGGCAGCCAGCTGGGGGAAAAGACGGAGCGGGAGATCCTCTATCTGGATTTCAAGAAGTTCACGGCGGGCGGCACCACGTTCGGCGTGGGACAGGTGAGTTCCATGAGCGGGGAGGAACTGGCGCAGTTGAAACCGCGGATGCAGCGCTATATCACCGAGAGCATCGGGGAACACGGCGTTGACCAGCTGTATTTTATGCTGACGGATATTCTGGAGGAGTCCTCGGAGCTGATCTTCTCCGGCGCAGGCGCGGCGGAGGCCGTGCAGGCAGCGTTTGTCTCCGATGCGGCGGACCGTGTGTACTTGAAGGGGGTCATGTCCCGCAAGAAGCAGATTGTGCCGCAGCTGACAGAAGTCCTGCAGGGGAAGTAACCCGCGCCTGAGGATCTGAAAAACATTCGCACAGCTGTCGTTTCCAAAGTACAGTCTTACAGTGCAGCGAGAAATAAAACTCCCGGCTAGCGGCATCCGATCCCCATATTCCGTCCAAGCCCCAAACTCTGATATTCGGTCTGGTCGAGTGCGATAGGGGCGTTCTCAAAAATGCACTGGTTCATCAGGTCTGACGCCATATTCAGTTTCGCCTCAAGTTCCGCCTGCGCTGCTTCTAGACGCGATGGTCAAGTATGTCTCCGTCTACAGCAAGGACAACATTGGTTCACGCTCGACAGAGGGGTGGAGATCCAGGCATAAAGCGCCACAGGCGCGGCGCTTCACTTCTTCGGAGGTGAGGCGCTTTTTCGTGCGTGCTGTTGAAAAACAAACAAAGGTGTACTAAAATATATTTAACGAATCGTGAAAGTGCTGAACTAGCCACGGGGGTTCGCCAGTATGCTGAAAAATAATATAGAGCTTGATGTCAAGGTCAAGTGTATTGAGGGAAGCACTACGCAGGCAAAAATAGCCGAGAAAGTGGGGACTTCCGCCTCCTACGTCAGCCGGGTAATCAACGGCGGAGACAAGGTTGTGAATAAGACGTTCCTACAGATCATGGAAGCCCTGGGCTATGATGTGGAATTGCACTATGTGAAAAGGGAGGGTTGATCCTTTGCGGCATGAATGTAAGATAACAGTTCTG
>CAZSHM010000033.1:0-20838 GCA_964606855.1 uncultured Peptococcaceae bacterium | reverse complement strand
GGAAATGCACGTTATCCCGGACAACTATTTCAAATTTGAGCTGCAGGAGGCGGGGGAGACATGGTGAACACCGGATTAAACATCAGCCTGTTCGAATTCCAGGAAAAAGCCGTCATGAAACTCCTTGACCTGACTGAGAACAACGCAAGCAAGCAGACTGTTATCATGAAGGCTCCCACTGGGTCTGGGAAGACGATTATTCTGATTGATTTTGTGGATAAGTATTTGACGAATGTGTCGGGGGACACGGCATTTATCTGGTTGTGTCCAGGAAAGGGTGACCTGGAAGAACAGAGCCGGGAAAAAATGCGGAAACTTGCTCCGGGACGCACGACACAAAATCTATTTGAGGCTCTTGCCGGAGGTTTTACACCGGGCAGCACCACATTTATCAACTGGGAGCTTGTCACAAAAAAAGGCAATACCGCCATTCGTGACAGTGAACGGAAGAATCTGTTTGACCGCATTGCGGACGCGCACCGAAGCGGTGTGGAATTTATCGTAGTCATAGATGAGGAACATTCCAATAATACCGCAAAGGCCAAAACGATTATTGACGCTTTTTCCGCCCGGCACATCGTCCGCGTCAGCGCGACAGCCGTCCAGAACAAGAGATACGAGTTCTTCGAAATTGACGAAGTGGATGTGATTGAGGCGGGCCTGATTACCAAGGCACTGTATGTGAATGAGGGAATAGAGGATAATCTGGAGATTACGGATGACTATGACTACCTCCTTGACCTTGCCGATGAAAAGCGGAAAACCATTGCCTCCCGCTACCAGGAAATCGGGAAAGCCATCCGCCCGCTCGTATTGATCCAGTTTCCGAATGGAAGACCGGAAACCATAGCTGCTGTGGAGCGAAAACTCGAATTAATGGGATACACCTATGATAACGGGATGGTCAGCATCTGGATGAGTGAGGATAAGAAGGATCTTCCGGATAATCTTACAGAAAACGACGGCATACCTGTATTTCTGCTCATGAAGCAGGCTATCAGCACAGGCTGGGACTGCCCTCGCGCTAAAATCCTTGTCAAACTGCGTGAGGGAATGAGCGAGCAGTTTGAGATTCAGACCATCGGACGTATTCGCCGTATGCCGGAGGCACATCACTACGAGGATGACCTTCTTGACTTCTGCTATGTGTATACCTTCGATGAGAAGTATAAGTCGGGGCTGCTCTCAAACATGGACAAGGCATATGAGACACGCAGATTGTTCTTAAAAGAAAAATGCAAAACTTTCACTTTGGAAAAGCAAATACGTGACCAGGAATTTGACGGTCTCGGAGAGCGGGAAGTGCTATATAAAATACACAACGCTCTGGTCAAAAAATACGGTCTTTGTTCTGCCAGGGCCGATAACCGACTGCGGTTAGAGGCGGCAGGATACCGCTTAGGCAACGAAATCGTCGGTCAGGTTCTCTATGGCGAGTATGTTCGGACAGATATGGTAGCAGAAAGCACGAACTACTACAGTACACGGAGAAAAGTAGACACGCACAGGCATGGAATGGAACTGCTCCACTGCGTGGACTCCATCAAATCCGCTATCGGAATGCCTACCGCCAAGGTAAAGACGATTCTTGAGCGGCTTTTCCGCAAGGGCAGCGGTTCGAACAGATACAAGCTGCTGAGCCTTGAAACCGCGGAGTTCTATGCGTTTGTCATCAATAATGCGCATTTGCTGAAAGAGGAATTTCGCGAAGTGACATCGGATATGGCACAGCAGACCAGTATGCTCCTTCATCCGAAAAAATCTGTCTTTCATATTCCTGAGCAGGATTTTTTTCGCTATGATCCGGGTGTGAAAAACGAGATAGAATACCTAAGCAACGCCTACCGGGAATACACCTCCGGTTATGCCACCAGCTTGGTACGCAGCACATCGGAGGTGCTGTTTGAACAGTATTGTGAGGGCAGGAATGACATCGAATGGGTATACAAGAACGGTGATACCGGGCAGCAGTATTTTTCAATCGTCTATATAGACGCAATTCAGCATCAGTGGCTTTTCTATGCCGATTACATTGTGATGATGACGGACGGGACGGTCTGGGTAATTGAAACCAAAGGCGGCGAAAGCCATGGGCAGGACAAAAATATTGATCGGCAGATAGAAAACAAATTCAATGCTTTCAAACTGTACGCCGAAGAGCACGAACTTCATTGGGGTTTCGTTCGCGATAAGGATAACCGGCTGTATCTTAATAATACGGTTTTTGCGGAAGATATGGCGGATGAACATTGGGTAGCAATCGATGATGTACTGTAGACTTCGTATAAGCTACAGCAGCAATATCAAGACAGAGCCACACAGGGATACAGTTCCCGTGTGGCTTTCTGTATTTCTGACCTATGCCAAAGGTTTTTATTCCGTAAGCCTGAACGCCTGGTTGTTCAGCCTTGTGAGCCGCTCGATGATATCCGAGCCGTCTGGAAAGTCTACGCTCCCGTCTTTCAAAACCGTGATATCACCGATGTCATAGTTGCAGGTCGGCATTCTGCGGTAGACCGCTTTCTCACCGGTCAGTCCCTCGATGGCGGCCACAAGCGCCTTTCTCGTCGTTCCGTCCAGATTCATTTTCCGTACCATATCGTTTGCCTCCTTAGTTGTATTCCTTGAGCAGGATGCCGCAGGCAAGCCGTACATCCTCGTCTACAGGCTTCATATCCCAGCCCCGGTCATAATTGGCGGCAATCCTGCCGTCAATCTTAATCATCAGTTTGCTGATTCTGCCTCCGTCAATGCCGAATTCTTCGCTCGGCTCGTCATAATGTTTTACCCAGTAATGGCATATTGACTTTCTTCCCGGTATTCCGATTGTTCCTTCGCTCCACATGGGCTGTTCCTCCTTTGTTTTTGGTAGGTACATATATCGCTCTTTTCGGGAGGAATAGCAAGCGATATGTGAGATATAAATTGATAACTTTCTGTGTCTGTCAGGGCATAAAAAAACGGTCATGCAGGAGCATTTCCGCTCTTACATGACCGTTTTGTGTTGTTCCGCTTGAAGTTTGTCAGCTAAAATTGCCCTTTTCCCAAAATCCCTAATTTCAACCCACAAAGGGCGGCGGACTTGGCGTCCGCGCCATCCCGGAGGCTGCTTTTTTGTTATGCGCCGACTCCGAATCCGCCCGGGCACCGCGCGCCTTCCAGAGCGGCGCGGCCGATGCGCGGCCGTGCGGCGGCATCAGCTCTCCTTGTAGCGGGAGAGAAACTGCTTGGTGCGCTCCTCGCGCGGCGACTCGATCACCTGCCGCGCCGGCCCCTGCTCCACCACCACACCGCCGTCCATAAAGAGGATCTGATCGGCCACATCGCGCGCGAAGGCCATCTCGTGCGTGACGATGACCATCGTCGTCTTCTTCTCGGCCAGTGCGCGGATCACCCGGAGCACCTCTCCGGTCAGCTCTGGATCGAGCGCGGAGGTCGGCTCATCAAAGCAGAGAATGTCCGGCTCCAGCGCCAGGGCCCGCGCGATGGCCACGCGCTGCTGCTGCCCGCCGGAGAGCTGATGCGGATAATGCCCCGCGCGGTCCAGCAGACCCATCTGCGCCAGGAGCTGCCGCCCGTGCTCCTCGATCTCCGCCCTGCGCTGCTTGAGCGTCTTCTGCTCCTTGGCCATCAGTTCCTCCGCCAGTGTCACATTCTGCAGCGCGGTGTACTGGGGAAACAGATTGAACGACTGAAAGACCAGGCCAAAATGCAGCCGCTTGGCGCGCAGATCCTTCTCCCGCTCCGACGCGGGCCAGGCCGCGTCAAAGAGTGTCTCTCCGCGCACGGAGATACTGCCCCCGTCGGCCTGTTCCAGGAAATTGAGACACCGCAGGAGTGTCGTCTTGCCGGAGCCGGAGGATCCGATGATCGCAAGCGTGCTGCCTTCCTCCAGGGAAAAGCTGACATCCCGCAGCACCTGTGTGCTGCCGAAATGCTTTTCGATATGCGAAACTTCCAAGAATGCCATGCCGCACCTCTCCTTCCTCACTGGAAATAGGACAGCCGCCGCTCGATATACCCGAACAGCAGCGTCAGAACGCCGACAAAGAGCAGATAGAACACGCCCGTATAGAACAGCGGCCAGACCAGGCCCGCGGACTTCATATAGGAATAGCCGGTGAACGTCAGCTCGTAGACCGAAATGATGCGTGCCAGGGAAGTGTCCTTGACCAGCGTGATGATCTCGTTCGACATCGGCGGCACGACCCGTTTCACCATCTGCAGGAAGGTAATCTTAAAGAACACCTGCCGTCTGGTCATGCCCAGCACCGCGCCCGCTTCCCGCTGGCCCACGGGCACACCCTGGATGCCGCCCCGCAGGATGACAGAAAAGTAGCAGGCGTAGTTGAGCGTGAAGGCCACCACCGTGGCGGTCATGCGCCCTTCCGGCCCGGACCAGATGGTGTAGCCCAGAATCCCCGGAATATAAAAGAAAGCGATCAGCTGCAGCATCAGAGGTGTGCCGCGCACCACCCAGACCACCGTGTGGATGGCACCGCGCAGCAAGTTCCAGCGGCTCAGCGTCCCCAGCGCCAGGAGCAGTCCCAGCGGCAGCGAAAACAAAAGTGTCAGGATAAAGATCTCGAAAGTGGTGCAGAAACTCTCCAACATTCCGATTGTCACATTCCAAAACATCGCGTTCTCCCCCGTCTCCATCAATCCCCCGCCGCGCGGCCGCGCGGCCTGTGCCGCATCCCCTTTTTGCCCTCCGCTCCGCCTTTGCGCGGTTCTGCCCCATCGTGCCGCGACCGATCCTCCGCCCGCGGAGGCGAGCGCAAACAAGAAAGACGCCGCCGCGTCGGTCATGATCGCCGCCGCGGCAGCGCCTTTCGCGTTCCGCACAAGTCCCGCACCCTCGCGGGGCCTCACACATGCAGACTATTGCGCCGGCAAAGCCTCCCGGACAAACGGTACAGGCAAGCCGTTTTCCTCCATTCGCCTCTCGTGCGCAGCGCGCCCGGAGAGGCCGCCTGATTCGCTTATTCCGCCGGAACGACGATCACCTGCGCGTTGTTGCAGTAGGCGTTCGTGCACTCCATGGCGTTGGTCACTTCGCTGGTCAGCGTCATGCCGTTCCAGACCACATCGATGTTCTTGGAGTCCAACTCCATCACTTTGTTGTCCCAGTCGATGACGACGAACTGCGCTTCGACACCCAGAGATTCCGCGACCTTGCGGGCCATGTCCGCGTCAAACCCGATCCAGTTGCCATTCTCGTCCTTGTAATCCATCGGCGCGAACTCGGTGATGCCGACGATCAGCGTGCCCTTTCCCTGGATGTAGGCCACGTCGCTGTCGCTCTCGGCGGGGGTGAACTCACTCTCCGGCTGCTCCAGGAGCGACTCCTGCACACCGTATGTGGTCGCGATCTCCTGCATCGAGCCGTCCGCGTAGCTCTGGCTCAAAACCATGTTGATGTAGGATGCCAAGTCGGAGCCCTTGCGGCAGCCGACCCCGTACTCCTCGCTGGTCAGCGCGTCGGTGTAGACCAGATCCGGATAGCTGGTGCCCTCGCCGATCATCGCGCCCGCCATCAGAAGGTCGATGATGGCCGCGTCAGAGTTGCCGGACTCCACTTCCATCAGCGCGTCGCTCTGGGAGGATACGGCATTGTACTCGAACCCTTGCTCCTGCGCGGCAGCCTCGCCGGCCGAGCCCAGCTCCACGGCGTAGACCATTCCCTCGGCGCCCGCCTGCTGATCCTGCTCCTGATCTCCTCCGCCGCCGCAAGCCGTGAGTGCCAAGCCGGCGACCATCGCGACGGCCAGAATCTTCATCCATCTTTTCTTCATTTTTGATTCCCTCCAAAAATTCAAAAAGTATCGGCCCGTAGACCTATTTAGCATTTTATCACACTAAAGCGGCGAAGTAAAGTGCCTTTTTTCAAATTCCGCGCCCTGTCCGCACCGCCCGCGGGGCGCACGGCGCAGGCGGCGTTTTCAAAAAAATATACTAAAAGTGGTTTTTCTTTCCTCTGTTTGGGGATACACTTCTCTGCGGTGATACTTTGCTCCTTAAACGAACCGAGATGAGCGCGAATCGAACTATCCATCGGCTGACACCGAAACCCCGTGAAAAACGCTGTGAGAAGCGAGAACGAATGTACAGGAACGCACGTCCGGCGTGAAGACGCCGCCAAGAGATGTGCGGTGCACCCGGGCGCGCAGATGCCGCAAATCAGAGAGAACAGGAGGACGGAAAGAAAGCATGAACTTTGGGTATATCCGCGTATCGACAAAAGAGCAGAATGAAGACCGGCAGCTGATCGCGTTGTCGCAGTTTGATATTCCCGACGGAAACTTGTATATGGACAAATTGAGCGGGAAGGATTTTCAGCGCCCGGCCTACCGGCAACTGCTCCGCCGTCTGAGACCGAACGATGTGCTGATCGTCAAGAGCATCGACCGCTTGGGGCGCAATTACAAAGAAATCATGGAACAGTGGCGCGTCATCACCAAAGAGAAGTGCGCAGACATCAAAGTGCTGGACACGCCGCTTTTGGACACAACCTACTGCAAGGATCTGCTCGGCACGTTCATCGCCGATCTGGTTCTGGCGGTGATGAGCTACACGGCGCAGATGGAGCGCGAGAACATTCGGCAGCGGCAGGCGGAGGGAATTGCCGCCGCCAAGGAGCGGGGCGTCCGTTTCGGGCGCCCCAGGATTCCCCTGCCGGAGGACTTCTTGGAGTACTTTGATCTTCTGCTGGACGGAACGATCACGATGGAGCAGCTCGCCCGGCACTGCGGAATGGCGCGCAATACGCTGAGCGTCCGGATGCAGGAGATCTGCCTGCCGGAGTACGGCGGATCGCTGTGGGACGCCTGGCAGCGCCGTCAGCGGGAGATGCGAGCGGCGGCCCGGGAGAGAGCCGCCCGTGCACGAGCGGCCCGGGAGAGCGCGAAAAGCTGACTGCCGAGCGGACGGAAGTCCCGGCGGAGAGCGGGATCGCGGGCATCACGGCTTTTTATGGCCAATTTATTTGCGGAAATGTGTAAAAAAATCTTTTCTAAGGGCACATTTCGCGCTATAATACTAGATATATGCAGTGTGGAATGTGAAGCGTTCACATACTATTTAGGAGGAATTTTACAATGACTGTCAGTGTAGAAAAGCTGGATAAGGTCAAGGCCGAACTGACCATCACCGTGTCGGCGGAGAAATTTGAGGATGCCATGAAGAAAGCCTACAGGAGCATGGCTCCGAAAATCAAAGTGTCCGGGTTCCGCCCCGGCAAAGCGCCCATGCCGATTGTCGAAAAAATGTACGGCCCGGAGATCTTTTACGAGGATGCCGCCAACGAGCTGATCATGCCGGAGTATGTGTCGGCCGTAAAAGAACTGATGGACCGCGACCCCGCCTTCCAGCCCATCGCCCGCCCCGACTTCGAGGTTGTGCAGATCGAGAAAGGTCAGGAATTTATCTACAAAGCCGTAGTGGACACCAAACAGGCGGTGGCCCTGGGCGACTATATAGGCCTCGAAGTGCAGGAGATCGACGGCGAGGTCAGCGAGAAGGAGATCGATCAGTATCTGAATGACATCCGCAGCAAGCAGGCGGAGATCACAACCATCACCGAGGGCGACTGCGAACTGGCCAACGGCGATACCGCCAACATCGACTTTGTCGGCAAGAAGGACGGCGAGCTCTTCGCCGGCGGCTCCGCCCAGGGCTATGAGCTTGAGGTCGGCTCCGGCACCTTCATCCCGGGATTTGAGGAGCAGATGGTGGGAATGCGTCTGGGCGAGCACCGCGACATCTCGCTGAAATTCCCCGATGACTATTATGTGACGGATTTGGCCGGGCAGCCCGTGGTCTTCGAAGTCACGCTGAACTCCGTCAAGCGCAAGGTTCTCCCGGATCTGGACGACGAGTTCGTCAAGGATGTCAGCAACTTCGAGACGGTGGAGGAGTACAAAGCGGACATCAAAAAAATGCTGACGGCGGAGAAGGCCGCCGCAATCCGGGACCGCTACAAGGCGCAGGTCGCCATCAAAGTGACGGAGGACAGCGATGTGGTGGCGCCGGAGTCCCAGGTGAAGGCCGAATCCGAGAATTTCATGAACGACATTCGGTTCCAGATGAGCCAGCAGGGGATCGGTCTGGAGGACTATCTCAAACTGACCAACGGGAACATCGAGGATGTCGAGAAAGAGTGCGACGCCCGCGCGGAGAGTGTGGTCAAGCAGCAGATCGTCTTTGAAGCCATCGCCGAGCGGGAAGGCCTGGAAGTCACCGACGAGGATATGGATGCCGAGTACGCCAATCTCGCAAAGCAGTACAATCAGCCGGTGGAGGATGTGAAGGAAGTCTTCACCATGCGCGGGCAGAACAACCTGATCCGGCGGAACCTGATGATGGAAAAGGTCTCCGATTTTCTCTTGGAGCACGCGAAAATCGGGCCGATGCCCCCGCAGGCGGCGGAGCCGGCCGCCCAGGAGGGCGCGGAAACTACCCAGGAGGAGGAATCATGATGAGTTACTTGGTGCCGATGGTCATCGAGCAGACCAACCGCGGAGAGCGGTCCTATGATATTTATTCCCGGTTATTGAAAGATAGAATCATTCTGTTGGGGGACGAGGTCAACGACACGACCGCCAACCTGATTATCGCGCAGCTTTTATTCCTGGAGGCGGACGATCCGGATAAGGATATCTTCCTGTACATCAACAGCCCCGGCGGCTCCGTGACGGCCGGTCTGGCGATTTTCGACACCATGAATTACATCAAGCCCGACGTCTCCACCGTCTGCCTGGGCATGGCAGCCAGCATGGGCGCCTTCCTGCTGGCTGCGGGCGCCAAGGGCAAGCGTTTTGCCCTGCCCAACAGCGAGATCATGATCCACCAGCCCATGGGCGGCGCGCAGGGGCAGGTCACCGATGTCGCAATCCACGCGGAATATCTGCTGAAGACGAAAGAATCCCTGAACCGCATTCTGGCGGAGCGGACGGGCCAGAGCATCGAGAAGATCAAACAGGATACCGAGCGCGACAACTTTATGACGGCAGAAGAGGCCAAGGCCTACGGGATCATCGATGATGTCATGGTCAAACACTGAGCGGTATGAGGTGAGTAGATGAACGATTTTGACGAGGGAAAGGAATTGATCCGCTGCTCCTTTTGCGGGAAAACCCAGGATCAGGTGCGCAAAATTGTGGCGGGTCCCAATGTATATATCTGCGATGAATGTATCAATCTCTGCCATGAGATCGTCCTGGAAGAGCTGGGTGCCGAGGCGGACGTCGATGTCTCGGAGATTCTCAAGCCCGCAGAGATCAAAGAGATCCTCGACACCTATGTGGTCGGACAGGACGAGGCCAAGAAAACGCTGGCCGTTTCCGTTTACAACCACTACAAGCGCATCAACAGCGGTATGATCGACGACGTGGAGTTGCAGAAGTCCAACATTTGCCTGATCGGGCCGACCGGCAGCGGCAAGACACTGCTGGCGCAGACGCTGGCCAAGATTCTGAAGGTTCCCTTCGCCATCGCCGACGCCACCTCCCTCACGGAGGCGGGCTACGTGGGCGAGGATGTGGAGAATATTCTGCTCAAGATCATCCAGGCGGCGGACTACGACCTGGAACTGGCGCAGAAAGGCATCATCTACATCGATGAGATCGACAAGATCGCCCGCAAGGGGGACAACCCCTCCATCACACGGGATGTCTCCGGCGAGGGAGTGCAGCAGGCGCTGCTGAAGATTGTGGAGGGCACCGTGGCCAATGTGCCGCCGCAGGGCGGGCGCAAGCACCCGCACCAGGAGTTCATCCAGCTGGATACCACCAACATCCTGTTCATCCTGGGCGGCGCCTTCGACGGGCTGGAGAAGATTATCGAGGACCGCGTGGGCAAAAAAGGCTTGGGCTTCGGCGCCGATGTCAAGAGCAAGACGGAAAAGCAGCAGAGCAATCTGCTGCGGGAACTCCTGCCGGAGGATCTGCTGAAGTACGGGCTGATTCCGGAATTCATCGGCCGCGTGCCGGTGATCGTCACGCTGGACGCGCTGGACCGCGACGCCCTGATCCGCATCCTGACCGAGCCCAAAAACGCCATCGTCAAGCAATATCAGCGGCTGCTCAAGATGGATCATGTGGATCTGGAGTTCACCGACGAATCGCTGGAGGCCATCGCCGACGCGGCGCTCGAGCGCAACACCGGCGCGCGCGGACTGCGCTCGATCCTGGAGCGGACGATGAACGATCTCATGTTCGAGGTGCCTTCCAACCCCGAGATCGCCAAGGTCGTGGTGGATGCCGACTGTATCCGAAAGGGCCAGCCGCCCAAGGTGATCCTGCACAGAAAGAAGAGAGCCGCGGCCAACTGAGCCGTCCGCCGGATAGGGGTCTCCCGGCAGGCAGCACCGTCCGCCGCAAACCATATGGAGCCGTAGCGTCGGCGCCTTCGGGCCAGCCGATTCCACGGCTTCTCTTTTTGCCGCATCCGGCGAGTCCAGGCCGCGCACCGGGAGAAGCCCCGCACAGGCGGACGATCGCAGGGGGAGGTGCTGCACGAACCCCGCGGGGCCTGTCCGTATGCCCTGCTTTTCCCGTTTTATTCTTGTAGACAGAAAAGAAATCCGCTAAAATAAAACAGCATGACCACAAGGTTGTTTGCTATGACAGCATGTGGAAGGAGAACATCATGACTCTGAACGATAGCGAGCTGCACAAGACCTATACCGTGCAGGCGGTGGACGGACTGGATCTGGCGCTGGAACGCCGCCTGGAAGCCCTGGGGCTGACGGAGGGAACCGAGATCACGGTGCTGAATAGAAAGCCCGGGGCTTTGATTGTCAAAATGCGGGGCACCCGCTTTGCCATGGGATCCCATATCGCCGGCGGGATCCGGGTCGCGGAGGTGACGCGGCCATGAAAGAGATCGTGCGCGTGGGATTCATCGGCAACCCAAACTGCGGCAAGACAACCCTGTTCAACGCCTACACCGGCGCACGGCTCAAAGTAGCCAACTGGCCGGGCGTCACGGTGGAAAAAAAGGAGGGATCCATCCAATACCGCGGGCAAACCTTCCAGCTGGTGGATCTGCCCGGAATCTACAGCCTGACCTCCTACACCATGGAGGAGAAGGTCTCGCGGGAGTTTATCCTGAGTGACGACGTGGATGTGATCGTGGACGTGGCCGACGCCTCGGCCCTGGAACGCAATCTGTATCTCACGCTGCAGCTGATCGAGCTGGGCAAACCGGTGGTGCTGGCGCTGAACATGATGGACGTCGTGGAGGAGCGCGGCATGGAGATCGACACGCACCGTCTTCCGGAGATGCTGGGCATCCCGGTGGTGCCGGTGTCTGCCCGGAAAAAGCGCGGGCTGGACGTGCTGCTGCACGCGGTGGCGCATCACGCGGACCGCACCGAGCCGGTCGTGTTTGTGCACGATCACGAGCAGCAGGAGCGCAGCAGCCACCACAAGCACCGGCACCACACCGAGTTCGCCATGGTGTACAGCGATCTCATAGAGGACAAGATCGACGCCATCACCGACGTGCTGCGGGTGCGCTACCCCGGGCTCGTCAACTACCGCTGGCACGCGCTGAAACTTCTGGAGCAGGATGCGGACATCACCGCGCGCTACCCGGTGGATCTGCCCCAGGTGCTGGACCGCAGCTACGAGAAGGATATCATCAACCAAAAATACGACTTCATCGAGGAGATCATCTCCGAGGTGCTGATGCACAAGGAAAAACAGGAGCAGCGCACCGACCGGGTGGACGCGGTGCTCACGCATCCGGTGTGGGGCGTGCCGATGTTCCTCCTGGTGATGGCGCTGGTCTTCTTCCTCACCTTCACCATCGGCGACTGGCTCAAGGAGACCTTCGTGGAGACGGCCATCGACTGGTGTTCGGCGGGAATTCTGCACGTGCTCACCTTTCTGCACGTCAACGCGCTGCTGACCTCCCTGGTGATCGACGGCGTGGTCGCCGGCGTGGGGACGATCCTCACCTTTCTGCCCAATATCTTCATCCTGTTCCTGGCCATGGCCATCCTGGAGGACAGCGGCTATATGGCGCGCGTGGCCTACGTGATGGACAATCTGATGGGCCGTCTGGGCCTGTCGGGGCGGGCCTTCATCCCCATGCTCTTGGGGTTCGGCTGCACCGTGCCCGCCGTGATGGCCTCGCGGGCGCTGGAGGATATCCATGACCGCCGCAAGACGGTGCTGATCACACCGTTTATGTCCTGCAGCGCGCGGCTGCCCATCTACGTGGTGTTCTCGCAGATGTTCTTCGGCAAGGGCGCGATGCTGGCGGCCTACTCCATGTACCTTCTAGGCATCCTGGTGGCGCTGGCGACGGCCCTGGGGATGAAACTCCTGGACAAAAAAAAGACCTCCAACAATCTGCTGATCGAACTGCCGGAGTACAAGGCCCCCAACGCCCACAGCATCGCCATCTATGTGTGGGAGAAGGTCAAGGATTATCTGGTGCGCGCGGGCACGATCATCTTTCTCGCCTCAGTCATCATGTGGTTCCTGCTCAACTGCGGCCCGCACGGATTTACCGGGGATATGAGCCAGAGTTTCGGATCCATCATCGGCCACGTGCTGGTGCCGGTGTTCGCGCCGATCGGGCTGGGCTACTGGCAGATCGTGGTGGCCCTGGTCTCCGGCATTGCCGCCAAGGAGGTCGTCGTCTCCAGCTGCGGCGTGCTCTTCGGCGTGAGCAACATGAATTCCCAGGCGGGCATGCACGACATGGTAGGCCTGTTGGCCGCCATCGGGTTCGGCCCGCTCAACGCCTACGCGCTGATGGTCTTCTGCCTGCTCTACACGCCGTGCGTCGCGACGCTGGCCACCATTCGCCGCGAGTCGGGCAGCTGGCTCTGGACCGGCCAGGCGATGGTGTTCCAGCTGGCGGTCGCCTGGGCCGTGACCTTTATCATCTATCATATCGGGCTCCTGTTCGTCTGACGGGACGGCCCGGCAGAAACAACGGTATGCGCAAACGCCGCGGGACGATTCGTCCGCGGCGTTTCTGCATGCCGCTTTTTTTATTCCGAAACTGCCTTGCAAAAGTTTTTTACAGCGATCCGGATTTTCCTGTAATTGTTTGCTGATAGCCAAAATACCCCGCATCGCATAGGATTAAAACCATAGACGGCACGTCCCCCGCAGGGCGTGTGCCGGGAGCGGATCGCTCTGCGGCAGGGGACGCCGGGAAGGCAGTTGTTTGCACAGAAGTTCCGGGGAGGGAACGCCCCCCCCGCAGCAGGAAAGGATGAGTGCGATGCTGAGAAGCAAAGGCTTGAGCGACAAAGTGGTTCTGCTGGGAATCGACGGCATGGATCCGCGCTTTTCCCGCAAGATGGTGGACGAGGGCAAAATGCCCAATCTGAAGAGATTGATCGAGAAGGGCTCGGCCCGCGAGGATCTGCGCCTCCTCGGCGCGGTACCCACGATCACGCCGCCGATGTGGACGACCCTGTCCACCGGCGCCTACCCCATGACGCACGGGATCGAGGATTTCAACATCAACCTGAAGGGCGAACTGGACGTGAATTTCGCGGGCATCTACTCCAAGTATGTCCACGCGGAGCCGCTCTGGAACGTGACGGCGGAGGCCGGCAAAAAAACGCTGGTCTGGCACTGGCCCGGCGGCGCCTGGCCGCCGACCAGCGACAGCCCCAACCTGATGGTCGTGGACGGATCCACCCCGGGCGCGCTGGGCTTCGGCTACGCCATGCGCGACAACGAGGCGACGGTGATCGCCACCACCAAAGCTACGGAAGTAAAATATATCGGCTACGGGCTGCACGCCAGCAAGGGGTACGACGGCGACGGCAGCGATGTCCACACCCTCGGGATCGGCACGCATGCCGCGCCGAAACTGCCCCGGCACGAGGCACTCTGGAAAGAGTTCTCTGAAGGCATCGCCTGCAACGGCTACACCCCCAAGCAGCATATGGACTTCCGCACCTTCATCTGCCTTCCCGGCGACAGCGGCATGGACGTGCTGCACCAGTTCCCGCAGAATCTGGCCTTGTCGCCCATCACCGAACCGGAAGGTTGGACCAGCTCGCCGGAGGGCGCCAAGGAGTTCACCTGGATGCAGGTGTTCGGAAAAATGCCGGTGCCCTGCCTGATCCTCCGGAATGAGCAGGGGGTATACGACCGCGTCGCCCTCTACGCCTCCAAGCAGTCGCCGGAGCCAATCGTGGTGCTGAAACAGGGCGTCTATACTAAGAACGTGCCAGGCGTCGTGCCGAAGGGCAAGAGCGGCGCGATGGAGAACGTGATCCGCAACCTGTGCCTCCTGGACATCCGGGAGGACGGCAGCTATATCCGCCTCTGGGCCTCGCAGGCATTCTCGACGGACGACAACTGTGTCTGGTACCCGCACTGGATCTTTGACAAGATCAAGGCCAAATTTGGGCCTCCGGTCCCGACCGGGCAGGGGTTCGGCGGCGACATGGACATCATGGACTGCAACTTTAAACAGTGGGCGCAGGCGGCGCAGTGGCAGGCGGACAGCATGAAGTACATGATGCGCGAGGAGGGCGTGGAAGTCGTCTTCAGCCACTTCCACGGCCCGGACATGATGGGACACTGCTACATGCCCTGGCTCAAGGACAGAGACACCTCCGTGCTGCCGGAGCAGGAGATCTACAAGCTGCATGAGCGCACCTACAAGATCACGGACGATTACATCGGCGAATTCCTGCCGATGCTCGACGAGGGCTGGACGATTCTCCTCTTCTCCGACCACTCCCTGATCTGCCGGGAGCACGACTTCCACGAGATCGGCGACAATATGGGCGTCAACGCCGGCTTGATGATGGAGCTGGGCTACACGCAGCTGAAGAAGGATGCGGACGGCAACTACCTGCCGGAACTCGACTGGGAGCACACGAGGGCGGTTCAGCAGCGCGCCAACAGCATCTTCATCAATCTGAAAGGGCGTGATCGCTTCGGCATTGTCGATCCGGCGGACAAATATGAGCTGGAGGAACAGATCATCACGGATCTCTACAGCTACCGTGACAAAAAGACGGGCAAGCGCGTCATCTCCATGGCGCTGCACCAGAAGGACGCCAACCTGCTGGGCCTGGGCGGCGACTACACATCGGGCGACATCATCTTCTTCGTCCACGACGACTACGCGCTGGATCACGGCGAGGCCCTGCCCACGGCGCTAGGCCACGCGGACACCACGCTGAGCCCGATCTTTGTGGCGGCCGGCCCCGGCATCAAGGAGGGCTATACGATGCAGCTCTTCCCGCGCGAGGTGGACGTGGCGCCGACGGCGGCGGTGCTCCTGGGCGTGCGCATCCCGGCGCAGTGCGAGGGATCCCCGGTCTACAGCATCCTGAGCGAGGAGCTGTGAGGAACGCTGTCCCAGC
Organism: uncultured Peptococcaceae bacterium; assembly: GCA_964606855.1. Classification (GTDB taxonomy): domain Bacteria; phylum Bacillota; class Peptococcia; order Peptococcales; family Peptococcaceae; genus UBA7185. The sequence goes on along the minus strand of CAZSHM010000033.1, from coordinate 5,480 downwards.
CATACGGAACGGAACCTTTCCGGTGCGGCGGACCGATGTCCCGGCCCCGCACCGGGCGCTTCCCCCACCTGATCGATCAAGATACGGCAAGCCGCGTCAAAAAGTTGTGTGTCCCGTGCATGGAACCCGTGCATGGAATGAGAGAGGGAGGTTTGTTCGATGGAAGAGAAGAAACCACATCCGATACACTATCTGATCGTTTTTCTCCTGTGCTTTTTCTTCCGCTTTTTACCGCCGATCGGCCAGATCACGCCGTACGGCATGGGAATTTTAGGCACATTCATCGCCGCGATCTGGGGCTGGTCCACGATCGGCATGGTATGGACCAGCCTCATGTGCCTGACCGGCATCGGGATGATCGTCGGCGTCAATGAAATGATCGCCGCCGGCTTTAACAGCACGATCATGGCGATGATTTTCGTCTTCCTGCTGATGGCGCTGCTGGAGGAGACCGGCACGATCACCTGGCTGGTCAACACGATCCTCGGCAGCCGCTTTACAAAGGGAAAGCCCTGGCTGACCCTGTTTCTCCTGTTCTTCGCCGGCTACATCGGCGGCGTCCTGAACTCCATGGTCATGGCGGTGGTGTTCGTCGACGTGTTCACCAATATCTGTAAGAATCTGAAGATCAAACCGTTCACCAAACTTCCGACCTTTATGATCATCGGCCTAGCGCTCTCCCTGATGATGGGGCAGATCGGCGTTCCGGTGATGGGGAACGCCCTGATGCTGGTGGCCGCCTACAACGCCATGTTCCCGGATCCGCTGAATTTTGCCCAGTATATCCTCTTTATGATTCCCATGGGCCTGTTTATGCTCGTCCTCTTTGTCGCCCTGATGCGCTTCGTGTTCCGCGTGGATGTCAGCCCGCTGCGCGACTATGATCCCAGCCTGGTGGGCGAGCGGAAAGCCATCACCCGGGATCAGAAAATCGCGCTGTGCGCGTTCGTGATCTACATGGTGCTGGTCGTGATGTCCTCGATCTCCGCGCTGGGGCCCATCGCCGCTTTCCTCGGAAAGTTCGGCCTGTTCGGCATCATCGCGCTGACACTCTGCGCCCTGATGCTGCTCAAGCGCGAGGACGGCAGCCCGTTCCTGGATTTTCGGAGCGCCGCGACCAAGATCGGCTGGGAGCCGGTGCTGATGGTGGCCTTTATCATGGTCATCTCCTCCTATATGAACACGGAAGAGACCGGTATCTCCGCAACGCTGATGTCGCTTCTGACGCCGTTTACGCAGCTGCCGCCGGTCGTGTTCATCGTTGTGGCGCTGCTGTTCGCTGTGATTCTGACCAACGTGGCGACCAATCTGATTGTGGTTGTACTGGTAATGCCGGTGCTGTACAACTTCGCGCTGATGATCGGCATGAACACCACCGGCCTGATGTGCCTGCTCTTCATCTTCTCGCACCTGGCCCTCTGCACGCCGGCGGCCGCGCCGCCGACCGGCATCTGCATGACCGCGACGGAGATCGTTCAGCCGAAGAGCGTGATGAAGTACGCCGTGATGGTGGTGCCGTTCCTCTTTCTCGTACTGCTGCTGGTCGGCATCCCGTTCTCCAATCTGGTATTTTGATTTTGCTCCCTCCGGGGCAAAGGCATGCCGGCGCGCGCACAGCGGTTGGCTGAACCGCGCCGTCCGAACCTTGTCTCCATAAACAACAGTTTCCTATAGCGAAAAGGAGCCGCCTTCTTTCGGCGGCTCCTTTTCTTGTGCAAATCTTCCGCGGAGGTGCCTGACCGGGATCGGCGCCGCGCGCGTTTGTCCGCCGTATCCCGCCGGATCAGGTCGCGCAGCGAATCCGGAACCGGCGCTGCAGCTGCACCCGGACAAAGCGGGTGAAGGTCTGCAGCAGATCGAAGTTTGGCCCGGAGGGATCCGCCCGATACATCAGGCAGTGCAGAATCTCCTGGGTCCCCTCTATAGGCGCGCAGGCGAGACCGCCCTCGCGGAACTTGTAGAGGTAGGCGAGTCTAGGCATAAAGGTCATAACCCCCCCACAAAATCAGGTTCCTGTGCAACATCACGTTGCCGGAGGAACAAATCATACTGGCGAAGATATCCTCCGGCATATTCGCCGAGAGCACCTGGTAGAGCGAGAAGCGATACTGGTTCTTCTCATCCAGCGCATACTGCGTGATGCTCTCGCGGCTGAGAATTTTGCTGCGCATCAGCGGATGGTCGGCACGCGCGCAGGCGACAATCTCGTCCCCGACCAGCGGCACCACCTGGATATCGCCCCATTCCTGTCCTGCCAGCACATCCTCCAGATAGGCTCTGCTCGCGGAGAGCACGACGACGTCACAATACTCCTGCAGGAGATAGCTCATCAGCTCCGTGTTAGCAACTTCGATGATCCTGACCGCGGTGTGGGGATAGATCTCCAGAAAGTCGTGGAGTATTCTGGGGAAGAACAGGTCCGTCAGCACCGAGGCGGAGAACAGCGACAGCGAGCCGAAGAGGTTGCGCTCCCGGGCCTCAAAGCGCTTCAGCTCGTAGAGCATCTCCTCGTATTCCTGCAGCAGTCTCCGCGCGTGATCAGCAAAAATATGTCCCTGCGGCGTCAGGGAAATCCCCTGATAGTTGCGCTCCAGGAGCGCCGTGCCGAGCTCCGCCTCCAGGTTTTTAATCGACCTGTTGAGGGCCTGCTGGGTGAGAAACGATTTCTGCGCGGCGGCGTTGATGGATCCGGTCTCCGCCACATTGAGGAACTGAATCAGCTGATCTATGTGCATCGCGATCATCTCCCTGGAGCAAAAAAGCCTGGTCGGTCAGGGGGCGGGAACAAAGCCCCGCCTCACGCGAAATACTCTGCGATCTCCTGCATCCGCGCCGCCTGATCCACATGGAAGGGACAGCGGCTGTTGCAGTGCCCGCAGGCAACGCAGTCCGCGGCCGTCCCGGCGAGTGTCCGGTAATGCTCCTCCGCGAGCGGATCCCCCGCCAGCGCAAGATCATAGTACTTGTTGATCAGCCCGACGTTCAGGCCCGCCGGACACGGCGCACAGTGGTTGCAGTACACGCAGCGGCCCTGGGATGCCTCCGGCGTCAGAGCGGAGATCACGCTGTAATCCCGCTCCTCCGCGCTCGCCTCCAGATAGGAGAGATTCTGCTGTACCTGCGCGATGTCCGCGGCGCCGGGAAGAACGGTGAGGACGCCGGGCTTATCCAGCACATACTGGATGCACTGCGCGGTGGTCAGCGCCCGCTGGAACGGCGACTGTTTCGCGTCGAGCAGTTGTCCGCCGCTGAAGGGCTTCATCACCGAAATGCCCACGCCCTCCTTCTCGCAGCGGCGGTAGAGCGCCTGCCTGTCGTTGTCGGAGCCGATCGCGTAAGTGCCGTGCCCGTAGTCGAACATGGGGTTGATGGAGAACATCAGCATATCCAGGATCCCCAGATCCAGCACGCGGTGCACGGTCTCCGGATTGTGAGAGGAGAGCCCGACGTGCCGGACCACGCCCTGCGCTTTCAGATCCAGCACATACCGCAGCGCCCCGCCCTTCTCGTAGGCTTCCAAATCGCTCTCTTCGTCCAGACAGTGGATAAAGCCGAAATCGATGTAATCCGTCCGCAGATTCGTGAGCTGCCAGTCGATGGATCGCTTGATTTTCTCCAGATCTGTCGTCCAGCCATACGCGCCGGTCGTGTAGTCCGCCCCGAAATGCATCTGCAGATAGACCCGCGCTCTGCAGTCTTCCAGCGCTTTTCCGTAGGCGGGAAAGCAGCTCGCGTGCCCCGCCGCCAAGTCAAAATAGTTCACTCCGTTCTCGACGGCATAGCGCACCGTCTCGACGATCTTCTGTTCCGGCTGTTCGCCGACCACGGAGGAGCCCATCCCGATGACGCCGATCTGTTCCCCGCCGTGCGGCAGTGTGCGGTATTGCATAGTCTCCACATCCTTTTTTGTGTTTCCTCTCCCGGGTCAGAATGAATTTTCCGTCAGCCACTGCACGGCCGTCTCCACCAGTTCGGTGAGATCCGTGCCGTCCGCGGCGATGACGCGCTCCTTCGGCAGCCCCTGGAACAGGTCGAGGTGCGCTTCCTCCGCGAACGCATTCTTCAGGTAATTGTTGTCGTCCGAGAACCCTGGATCCGGCTGAATCTGGCAGATGCTGTACGCCTGCAGGATCGCCGTCACGGGGACGCCGTGGTACAGAATCCCCCGGTACCGGTCAATCCGGCTCTGCGGGATCGGCGCGCTCTCCCGATAGATCCGCATCGCGCGCGCCAGCGCCTCCCGCTCCTCCGCGGAGAGCGGGCTTGCCTCGTTTGCGGTTCGGATGTTATCCCGCATCTGCTCCAGGGTGCTCATCCCGGAGAGCACCGCCAGGACACCGTCCAGCCCCAGGCAGTAGCGCAGGGACCACGAGGCGATGGAGCGGTCCGGGGCGGCTTCCCGCAGAATCGCCTCCGCCGCTTCGGGGAGTTTCGCCAGCCCCCCGCCCTTGACCGCCTCCATGATGACGACCTGCTTGCCGTGCCGGCGGATCACGTCGTAGCACGCCCCGGCTTGGACAAGCTCGCTGTCCCAGTCGATGGGGTTCAGCGCGATCTGCACGAATTCCAGGTCGGGATTCTCCGTCAGAACACGGTCCAGGAGTTTGGCGGAGGAGTGGAAGGAGAAGCCGAGATGCCGGATCCGGCCCTCGGCCAGCCACTTTCTCGCATGATCCAGCAGATGCGTGGCCCGGATCACGCCGCCCTTTCCGTCCACGCCGTCATAGTAGACCGTCTGCACGTTGTGGATGAGGTAGTAGTCGATATAGTCCACGCCCAGATTTTCCAGCTGCTGTCGGAAAATGCCGTCGATCTCCTCCTCGGGGACGTTGTTGAACGTGGGAAACTTGGTGGCCACGGTAAAGCGATCCCTAGGATGCCGCTCTACCAATGCCTTGCGGACGGCCTCCTCGCTCTTTCCGTTGTGATAGACATAACTGGTGTCAAAATACGTGCCCCCGGCTTCCAGAAATGCGTCCACCATCTGATTCAGCTGCGGGTAATCAAAATCCTCCGGGCCGGACCGCACCGGCAACCGCATCATGCCAAACCCCAATTTGCTCATTTTGAACCCTCCTAGTTGTAAATGCTTTTCCTGAGCGGCGTTTCCTCCGCCTGTTGTACCCCCGCCGCCGCAGGGACGGGAATTGCGCGGGACCCGAATCGGTCAGGCCCTCCGACAAGGGGATCGCTCGTTCTGTCTCGGCCGGAAACAGGTTTTCGTGATCCGGCGCGCCGAGCCGATTGCCCGAAATACGCGAAAAGCCCGATGTATCCGCATTTTGGCGGTAAATCGGACTTTTGGAAATGCATAGAAAATGGAGACGAAGGGATTCGAACCCTCGGCCTCTCGGATGCGAACCGAACGCTCTCCCAGCTGAGCTACGCCCCCTTGTTTTTTGCCGCACTGCCTGCGACGTTTCTTATTATAACGGTTGCGCGTGAAAAAAGCAACAGGTTTTTGCAGCATTTTCAAAAAA
>CAZSHM010000032.1:0-21045 GCA_964606855.1 uncultured Peptococcaceae bacterium | reverse complement strand
CACAATCGCGCATGTGCTGCAACAAAATAATGAATAGAAAAGGGACTTGCAACGAAAAGCAGAAAGCCCGGAGGAGATTCGGAGGGGAGATCACGTTTTTATACTTGCATCTTTCATAAACGCGGTTTATAATTGTAACGGGTTTTGTGTTGGATTTGCCATAAGAGAAGAAAATGGGATTCCTGTGAAACGGGTTTTTCTGGGAAAGCGATGAGGTTTCAAAGAAGGAGGGCTGGAGTGGCATTTCCCAAAGACATAAACGGTATAAGCGGTAGTTTGTTTGCTGCTCCTGTGAAAAAAACAGACAGAATCAGGGGCGAAGACATTCAGAATTTGATTAGGGGGACAAACGAATGAAACAGAAAAGCAAGAAACGGATTGCGGCTTTGATGGTAGGGACATTTGCTGTGGCTGCTGTGCTGGCCGGCTGCGGTGGCGGCGGCGGACAGGAAGAACAGCAGGCCGGCGAAGCGACGGTGGATCCGATCAGCTTCACCTGCGCGAATGTGATGGCGACCGGCAACAACGTCACGCTGGGCATCGAAAAATTTGCGGAACTGGTTGAGGAGAAATCCGGCGGCGCGATGACGATTGATGTCCACTCCGATGCGGAGCTGGGCAACGATGTGGACACCGTCCAGCAGGTACAGTCCGGTTCTCTGGACATGGCCAACAGCTCCACGGATAACTTCAGCGCGTTCGATCCCGATGTGGTCGGGCTGTGCTTACCGTACATCGTCAAGAGCGACAAGCTGCCCCAGTTGTATGATGCGATCGACAACGGCGAACTGGGCGACTACTACAGAGCAAGAATGAATGAGATGAACCTGCATCCGCTGATGTGGTGCGAATATGGGTTCCGCAACTTCACCTCTGCGACCGGTCCTGTGACCACGCCTGCCGATCTGAACGGCATGAAGATGCGCTGCACCTCCTCCATCGTGGAGCTGGCTGTCGCACAGATCCTGGGCGCACCCGCACAGACGGTTGCCTGGGGCGAGACCTACACGGCTCTGTCTCAGGGCACGGTGGATGGCGAGTCCAACACCTTCGGACTGCTGCATGCCGCAAAGCATGACGAGGTTCTGAAATATGCCGCGACCACCGAGCACAACTATTCCATGCACATCCTGTTCATGGCGGAAGACAAGTATCAGGCTCTGACCGACGCGCAGAAGGCGATCATCGACGAGGCCGCTGCGGAAGCCGTCGCTTGGCAGCGTGAGCAGTCCGCGACGCTGGAGCAGGAAGCGAAGGATGGCTTTGTGGAGAATGGTGTAGAGGTTACCGATCTGACCGACGAGCAGCGGGCCGAGTGGGAAGCCGCGCTGGCGCCTGTGTACGATCAGCTCGTTCCGTCCCAGATTTCCCAGGAAGTTGTCGATATGATTCGTGCGACCCAGGAATAATTCTGTAGGGCTCCTGTGAACGGGATACCTTTTGGATTCGGAGCCGGTGCGGAACCGCAGCCGGCCGCCCGAATCTGAGACAAACGAGATAGACAATCGGGGGAAAAGCAGAATTGCTGCTGAAATGCTCTCAAGCCGCAATTCTGCTTTCCTTTGTGATTGGGACAATTCCGTCGGACAGTGGATGAGCATCTTTTGGGAAAGTCGGAAGCGCCGGCGGCAGAGCAGGATGTACAGAACATAAGGAAGCTTTTCGCCGGATCGCCGCGGCGGACAAGTTGCAGGGGGCGTTGGGGCCTCCGTGCGAGTCAACATATACTTCCGCAGGAATCATTAAAAATTATCCGAACAATGTACATCCGGAGGATGCCGCGCCGGAATCACAGGGACTGCAAAAAAGCGCAAGAGCAGAAACGCATCCGGCGTACGGCAGAGGGTTTTCCCTGCAGATGGATTGAATTTGAAATGCCGCGTTTCAGAAAATATGCACGGTACGGGAGAAAAGTCGTTCACTGCGATAGAAAAGGGTCGTTGAACATTAAGAAGAGGTGAGCGTGTTGGCTGAAGCGGTTGCAATGCAAGAAACGGGCAGTACACAGAAGAAAAGCCCGCTCAAGTGGCTGGATGAAAATTTTGAGAGCATTTTCCTCGTGATAGGCATGCTGTCGATCATCTTCCTGATCACCTGGGGCGTGGCGTACCGATATATTTTCACGAAATTTACCGCCGGCGCGAGCACTACGGCGCTCGCCGCGCCGGAAGAGATCGCCCGCTATATCTTCGTGTGGATTTCTTATCTGGCGGTGCCGGTGGCCATCAAAAAGCGCGATCTGATCCGCGTGGACATCGTCTACGATCACCTGCCCAAGCGGCTGCAGAAGATGAGCTGGGTGATCGTGGACGCGCTCATGCTGATCTGGGCCGGGGTCATCACCTGGCAGGGCCTGCTGCAGATCCAGCGCTTTACACAGTTCGCCTCCTATACAGGCGTGCTGCATATTCCCTTCGCATTCCTCTACATGATCCTGCCGATCGCGTTCGGTCTGTGCATCCTGCGCACAGGGCAGGATGTCTACAAACAGGTCAAAGAGTGCGGTCTCCGGGACAGCATCCTTGCCATTCTGATCGGCGTGGTCTTCCTGCTGCCGGTCATCTTGAAAATCCAGCTGCCCACGGCGGCGCTGCTCTTCGGCTATTTTGTGCTCTTGCTGGTGCTGGGCGTGCCGATCTCCATGTCGCTGGGAATCTCCGCTATTTTTACGATCTGGGTCAATGAACCGATCGACATCTCCTATGTGGGGCAGCTGACCTTCGCCGCCGTAGACAAGACGACGATCATGTGCATTCCGTTCTTTGTGGCGTCCGGTGACTTGATGGGCATCGGCGGACTCTCCCGCCGGCTGTTCGCCATGGCCGATGAGTTTCTGGGATCCGCCTACGGCGGTCTGGCGCTGGCGACAGTCGCCACCTGTGTGCTCTTCGGCGCGATGAGCGGTTCCGGTCCGGCGACGGTGGCCGCGATCGGCGCGCTGTGCGTTCCGGCCATGGTGGAGCGCGGCTATGACCAGAAGTTTTCCGCCGCGGTCGTGGCTTGCGCGGGGGCCATCGGGGTGTTGATCCCGCCCAGCAATCCGTTCGTCGTGTACGCCATCTCCGCCAACGTCTCGGTCGGCAAACTGTTCATGGCCGGCATCGTCCCGGGCCTTCTGGTTGCCGCGGTTCTGATGGGCTACAGTTACTATCTGGCCAGAAAGAAAGGCTGGAAGGGCGAGGAACGGCCCCGCACCGCGAAGACCAGACTCCGCGCCGTGTGGGATTCCAAGTGGGCCCTCTTGGTACCGGTCATCATCCTGGGCGGTATCTACGGCGGCATTATGACGCCGACGGAAGCCGCCGCGGTGGCCGCATTCTACGGGCTGGTTGTCGGAATCTTTATCCATAAAGAGATCACGATCAAGAATCTCCTGCCCGCCATGGTGGGCTCCGCCGCGACATCCTCCATGATCATCGTGCTGATGGCGATGGCGCAGATTTTCGGCAGCATCATGTCCATCGAGCGCATCCCGACCATGGTGGCAAACTTCATCCTGAGCCTGACCACCAGCAAGGTCTTGATCCTGATTCTGATCAACATCCTGCTCCTGATCGTGGGCACCTTTATGGAAGCGCTTGCGGCCATCATCATCCTGGTGCCGCTCCTGCTGCCCATCGTGACGCAGCTGGGGATCGACCCGGTCCACTTTGGCGTCATCATGGTTCTGAACCTGGCGATCGGGTTCGTCACGCCGCCGGTCGGTGTCAACTTGTTTGTCGCCAGCGGCATCGCCAAGCTGAAACTGATGGATATCGCCAAGTCCGCGGTGCCGATGCTGATTCTGATGATCATCGTGCTGTTCGTCGTGACCTACGTCCCGTCGCTGTCTCTGGCGCTGCCCGCGCTCGTCAAGTGAGGACGCGCGCGAAGCGGCAGGGTTGCGCACCGGTTGCGCGGGAGCGCGGCGCAGGCTTTGCGGTATCTCTTTGAAACAATTGCATCTTCGAGGGGGAGTCTGTCCACGGGGCGGGCTCCCTCTTTTTTGCTGCGCCCGTGCGGCGGAGCGAGTTTCTTTTACGGCGGGGCTTGCTTTCTGCGGACAAAAATGCGTATAATACTTGCGAACGGTGCGCCGCCGTGCGAAATCGGATGAGGGCGTGCCGAAATCGGAGACGGGGGGAATGGCTATGGACAAGGCACAGCAGATCCATCGCAGGCGCTGGCTGATCTTTTTTGCGGTTGTGATGACGACCTTCATCAACTGCGTGGACGCGAGCAGCGTCAATGTGGCGCTGCCCAATATGGCGGATGAGATGGGCGTCACCATGGCGGGCATCGAGTGGGTGGTGACAGCCTACACGCTGGTCATCATCTGCCTGATCCTGGTCTTCGGCAAGCTGGGCGACACCATCGGCAAGGACAAGGTGTTCAAGGCAGGCCTTTTGGTGTTCATCGCGGGGCTTGTGCTCTGCTTCCTCTCCGGGAGCTACGGGTTCCTGCTTTTCGGCCGCATCGTGGAGGGGGTCGGTTCGGCGGCCACCATGGCCAACAGCCAGGGCATCATCGTGCACGTTTTCCCGCTCCATGAGCGCGGCAAAGCGCTGGGGCTTTCGGGCAGCAGTGTCGCTCTGGGATCTATGGTCGGGCCCTCCCTCGGCGGCGTGATCGTCTCCTATTTTGACTGGAACGCCATCTTCGCCATGAATCTGCCCATCGCCATCCTCTGTTTCCTGCTCTGCTGCAAATATCTTCCGGATCTCTCCGTCGAGGGGCGGCAGACGGGGCGCGCGGATATCGGCGGCGCGCTGCTCTTCATGGTGATGATCCTCTGTGTCTACGGCGGGGTGAAGCTGATGCAGTCCGGGCTCTCCTATCTGCTCTACTGTTTGCTGATCCTGGCGGCGGCACTGGTGGCGGGATTCTTCTTTGTGCGGTGGGAGTCGCGGCGCAAAAATCCGATGCTGGATATCGGGCTCTTCCGCAACAAGCTGTTTGCCGTCAGTGTCTTCTGCGCCTGCCTGTCGTTCTTTGCCATCTCCGGCCACAATTTCATCCAGCCGTTCTATCTGCAGAAGGTGCAGCTTCTGGACGCGGCGCAGACGGGCCTCCTGATGATGGCCTACTCCCTCACCATGTGCGTGGTGGCGCCTTTCAGCGGACATCTCTCGGATAAGATCGGTTCGGAGGTGCTGTGCTTTGTGGGGCTTTGCATCGTGACGGTGGCTCTCCTGATCCTCTCGACTTTGGGGGTCGATTCGTCCCTGGGGGTTTTCTTGTTCGGATCGATCGTCATGTCGGTGGGGATGGCCATGTTCCAGTCGCCCAACACATCCCTGATCATGTCCACGGTGGGGCAGAACCAGACGGGCATCGCGGGCAGCATCAACGGCTTGGCCCGCAACCTGGGAATGGTCTTCGGAATCTCGCTCTCCACCCTGATCCTGTACCAGATCATGAGCAGCGAGTTGGGGTACACAGTGATGAACTTCGTCGAGGGCGAGGAGCAGACGTTTGTGACGGCCATGCAGTGGGTCTATCGCTTTATGGCGGCCATCAGCGCGGTCGGCGCCGTGCTGACCGGCCTGCGCTGGAGAAAAACGAGAGGGGAGAAGCCATGAACTGGACAGAGATTCGCATGGAGGTGCGCGATCGAACCGCGGTGGAAGCCGTCGCCAATCTGCTGGAGGAGGCGGGCGCGGGCGGCGTGGTGATCGAGGATCCGCAGGCCATCGCCGAGCATGTGGCGAGCGGCCTGTGGGACGCCCACGAATTTGACGCGGCGCTTTTGGCGCGCAAGGACATCGTGGTCAAGGCGTATCTGCCGCAGGACGAGACGCTGATGCCGCGCGTGGAGCAGATCATCTTCGCGCTGAACGAGGTCGAGATCCGGCTGGACATGGAGCCGACGCGGGTCACGTACAAGTCGGTGCAGGAGGAGGACTGGGCCAACGCCTGGAAAGCCTACTTTAAGCCGGAGCGCATCGGTGAGCGCACGGTGGTCAAACCGACGTGGGAGCCCTACACGCCGCAGCCGGACGATCTGGTGATCGAGATCGATCCGGGAATGGCGTTCGGCACCGGCGGGCACGCTACCACGGCGCTCTGCATCCGGCTTTTGGAGCGGTATGTGCGGCCCGGTATGCGCGTGATCGACGTGGGAACCGGCAGCGGAATCCTGGCGGTGCAGGCGGCGCGATTGGGCGCGGCCGGTGTTCAGGCGCTGGATTGCGACACGGTGGCCGTGGCGGCGGCGGAGGAGAATGTGGCGCTGAACCGCTTGGAGGATCGAGTCCGCGTGCGCCGAAGCGATTTCTTATCGGCGGCGGAGGGCCGCGCGGATCTCATCGTGGCGAATCTCGTGGCCGACAGCATTCTCCGCCTGACGCCGCAGGCGGGCGCGTATCTGGAGGGGGAGAGGCTGTTCTTGGCGTCGGGCATCATTGACACGCGCAAGGACGAGATAGTGGAGGCGCTTTCCAGGGCGGGATTTGCGGTTCTGGAAGAGCAGGAGCGCGACGGATGGGTGGCTGTTGTGGCGCGGTTTTCGGGCACTGCCCGGGAGGACGGCTGAAAGAGGTGCTGTTGTGGAGAGATCGCCGGAGCGGAAGACGAACGGGGATGCCTTGCCGGAGAGGGAGCCCGCCGGGGCGGCAGAGGCGGCACGGACGCTGCGCCGCTTTTTTGTGCCGCCGGAGGACGCGGGCGAGGACACGGTGTATTTTCGCGGCGACCTGGCCCGCCATATGGGGGGCGTGCTGCGGATGCGGCCCGGCATGCGGGTGGCGGCCTGTACTGGCGACGGCGCCGTGCGCCTGGTGGAGCTGGAGCGCTTCGGTCGGGAAGAAATCGCGGGGCGCGTCGTGGCGTGCAGCGCGCAGCAGCCGGACGCGGCGGTTCAGGTGACGCTGTACCAGGGGATGCCGAAGGGCGACAAGCTGGAGCAGATCATACAAAAGTGCACGGAGCTGGGCGTGTACGCGCTGTTTCCGGTGCAGACGCAGCGCAGCGTGGCGCGGCTTGCGGAGGAGAGGGCGGCGAAAAAGACGGCGCGCTGGCAGAAAATCGCCCGGGAGGCGAGCCAGCAGGCCCGCAGGCTCCAGGTGCCGCAGATCGGCCCCTGCCTGAGCTGGCAGGAACTCCTGCAATGCCTGGAACGGCGCGCTGCTGCGGGGGAACTCTGCGTCGTCCTCTGGGAGGAGGAGACTGCGCTTGGGCTGCGGACGCTTCTGCGGGGGACGCCGGCGCCGCGCGCCGTGTCGCTCCTGGTGGGGCCGGAAGGCGGCCTGGCGCCGGAGGAGGTTGCGCAGCTGCGGAAATTGGGCGTGCGGAGCGCCGGACTGGGGCCGCGCATCCTGCGCACGGAGACGGCGGGGCCGGCGGCGCTCGCCATGCTGCTCTATGAGTATGGTGATCTGGGATAGGCGCGGCCGGTTTCGCCGTCCGGCGCTGCGGGAACCGGATCAGGGCGCGGCGCGGAAAATCCGCCTGCGGACGAGCGCGCCGCGCAACTGTACTATAACGATAGAAAGAATTTAGAATCTTTTATCTAACACAGGATTGACTTCTCTCGCGGGCGGTGCTATACTCTGTGCATGGGCAGGTTTTTTGCTGTCTGAAACTGAAAACTATCTTTATTTATTGGAGGAGAGTACAACATGAAAAAAGCAAAGAAATGGATCGCCGCACTCACGGTAGCCGCCATGGCGCTCACGCTGACGGCCTGCGGTGGCGGCGGCGGCCAGCAGGAGCAGGGCGGAGAGAACGCGGAGCCGGTTGTGATGCGCCTGGGAACCACGGTCAACGAGCAGGACAGCTTCCAGGTTGCCGCGGAGAAATTTAAGGAATTGGTGGAAGAGCGCACCAACGGCGCTTACGTAATTGAGATTCATCCCAACGGCGAGCTGGGCGACGAGGCGGCGATGCTGGAGAGCATGTCCATCGGCGAACTGGAGATGGGCATCGTGACCAGCGGCCCGTTCGTCAACTTCTCGAAGGACATGGGCGTTCTGGATATGCCATTCCTTTTCGCCAACAGTGAGGAAGCCTACACGGTTCTGGACGGCGAGATCGGGCAGGAACTCCTGGGCACCCTGGAGAGCTCCAACCTGAAGGGCCTGGCCTATGCGGAGCGCGGATTCCGCAACCTGACCAACAGTGTCAGACCTGTGCACACCGCTGCCGATGTGGCCGGCTTAAAGCTGCGCGTCATGGAGAATGAAGTCTATGCCGCAACCTTCGAAGCGCTGGGCGCGAACGCCAGCCCGATGGCTTGGCAGGAAACCCTGACCGCGCTGCAGAACGGCACGATCGAAGGGCAGGAGAACCCGATCAACGTCATCTGCTCCTACAGCCTGTGGGATTCCAACCAGAAATATGCGACGCTGACACGGCATACCTATGCGACCGCCATCATCACCATGAGTTTGGATAAGTTCAATGCGCTGCCGGAAGACGTGCAGACCATCTTCCAGGAATCCGCACAGGAAGCAGCCGAGTACGAGCGCGCCTGGGTGGCCGATAACGAAGCCGCACAGCTGCAGGAGATGAAGGACAACGGCATGGAAGTCGATGAGAATCCGGATCTGGACAGCTTCCGTCAGGCCGTGCAGGTTGTCTATGACAAGTATCCGGAATACTCCGACTATCTGGCTCGTATCCAGGAGGCCATTGCCCAGTAAGCAGGGCCGCTGAAACCGGATGCCGCAGGGAGCGCAGTCCGCATGAACGCCTGTCGGACACGGACCGGAATCCCGGAGGCGGGGATGCGGGCGGATGGCGATCTGCATAAAAATCGAGCAAAAGAGACTGCCGCACGAGACAAGGGCCGCTTTTCCGAGCGGCCCACGCCGCGGCGCGGCGGTCTCTTGTTTTTTACGTTTTACGAGATTTGGGGGATCCGGGCGGCGCACAAAAAGGTAGATCGCAGTACAGGAGAGCGCTGGTCGCGCGGAGATGCGGTGAGCGGGGAAAAGGAGTCGGTTTCATATGGGATTTGTCAAAGCATTCAAGAAATTCAGCGACCAGATCGACAAAATCTGTCTGGCCGTCGTGGTGATCATGCTGGCGGCGATGGTCGGCATCACCATCGCGCAGATCGTTTGCCGTATGTGGTTTAAGGCGCTGCAGTGGAGCGAGGAACTGAACCGCTACCTGCTGGTCTGGACTACGTTCCTGGGCGCCAGCTGCGTCTACAAGGAGGGATCCCATATCGCCATCACCTTTGTGCAGGGATTCTTTCCGCGCAAGCAGCAGCGTTGGATCCGCATTCTGGTTCATGCGGTCTGCCTGGTGGTTTTCTGCGCCGTGGTCTACTACGGGTTCTGGTACGCGGGGCAGCAGGCGCAGCAGACGCCGGCTTTGCGGATTCCCATGAAGTATATGTACTGGTCGGTGCCGATCGGCTTTGGTCTGATGGCCGTCCATGCCTTGAATGAGATCTTGCAGCTCTTGACAGAGAAGGGAGGGGCAAAGCAATGACGGTTCTGCTGTTTTCGGTGTTTATCGTCGCGCTGCTGCTGGGGATTCCCGTGGCCTTTGCCATTCTCCTCGCCTCGGTGGCAGTGATGCTCTCCGGAGACGTGAGTCTTGGCATGTTGGCACAGCGGATGTTCGCCAGCACGAACTCCTTTCCGTTGATCGCGGTGCCCTTCTTTATTCTGGCGGGCGATCTCCTGGCACAGGGGGCCATATCCCGTTTCCTGGTGCAGTTTGCGGAATCCTTCCTGGGCATGATCAAGGGCGGCCTTTCTATCGTCTCCGTGGTGACGAGCATGTTCTTCGCGGCCATCTCCGGCTCCGGCGCGGCAACCACCGCGGCCGTGGGCGCGACGCTGATTCCGCAGCTGAAGGAGCGCGGATACGATGAGGACTCCGCGGCCGCGCTGATTGCCGCGGCCGGCACCATCGGCGTGGTCATCCCGCCGTCGGTGCCGATGGTGCTCTACGCGGTCTGTGCCGGCGACGGGACGACCCTGAATCGCCTTTTCACCAACGGTTTCGCGCCGGGCATTCTGATGGGTGTGGTTCTGATTGTGATCGCCCTCGCGCAGGCCTATCGCCACAACTATCCCAAGGGCGCCCCGTTTTCCCTGCAGAATTTTTTCAGGACATTTCTGCGCGCGGTGCCCGGGCTTCTGATGCCGGTCATCATCCTGGGAGGCATTTTTTCCGGCTTGTTTACGCCCTCCGAGGCGGCGGCCGTCGCCGTGGTCTACGCCATGCTCGTCTCGTTTCTGATCTACCGCGATATGACGCTGCCGCGCCTGTTTGAGATCATGAAGGGCAGCGCCAAGACCTCGGCGGTCATTATGATCATCATCGCCTGCAGCGGCCCCTTCAGCTGGGTGCTGGCGAATTACGGGATTCCCGGCGCGATCGCCAATTCGATCCTGGGGATCTCCACCAACAAGTATGTGCTGATGTTCATCATCGCGCTGGTGATCATCATCGCCGGCGTTTTCATGGAGACATCTTCCGCCATCATCATTCTGACGCCGGTGTTTCTGCCGCTGGTGACAGGGCTTGGCATCGATCTGACGCACTTTGGCATCCTCTTTGTGGTGGGCATCGCCATCGGCATGATCACGCCGCCGGTCGCCATCAATCTGTTTGTCGCCTCGGGCATCACGGGGAAACCCATCGAGCTCATCGCCAAGGCCGTTGTCCCGTACCTGATCGGCCTGCTCGCGGTGTTTTTCCTGATCGTCTATCTGCCGCTCTTTTTCCCGTCGCTGATTATCTGAGATAGGGAACTGTCGCTGAATCCGGCTCGCCGCGCTGCGGCGGGCCTTTTTTATGCCGGCGCGGAACTTTTTCCTGAACAGAGCGTCTATAAAAGAAGAAAGGCGAAGACGGTCGAAGCTGGCGGGAGCCGCAGCCGGGGGAATAGGCACGCGCGGACGAAAAACGGGGCCGCGGCGAGATTGCCGGGCCCCGGGGGCTGTAGTGAATTTGCACGGCGCGCCGAAGACGGGCCCGGTTTACTGCAGGAATCCGCGGATGATGGTCTCCTCGGCCTCTTTCTCGGTCAGGCCCAGGGTCATCAGTTTCATCAGCTGATCGCCGGCGATTTTGCCGATGGCGGCTTCGTGGATCAGGGAGGCATCCACGTTGGTGGCGCGCAGCTGCGGTTCCGCCAGGATGATGCCGTGATCCATGATGATGGAGTCGCAGGCCGCGTGTCCGCTGCAGGCGGCGTTGCCGTCAATGCGGATGACGACCTCCTGGCAGCTGTGTTCCCGGGCCACGCCGCGGCTGATGAGGTCGCAGGAGGAGCCGTCGCCGTCCATGGACACCCGGAGCTCCGCTCTCGCGTGCTGGGCACCGTCGGTGAGGATCTTGTCGTGGAGAATCAGGGTCGCGTTCTCGGCCAGCTTGGCGTCTGTGACGCGCAGCGTGTCGTGGATGCCGCCAATCTGGGAAGTCTCCAGCTCCATGGTGGCCCCCTCCGAGAGTTCGATCACGGTGGTCGGGTTCATCAGCCGCTTCCCCTGACCTGTCCCCTCCCCGTAGTGCCGCTCAATGTATTTGACCCGGCTGCGCGGGCCGACGAAGAAGCGGTGGACACCATCGTGCCGGGAGTCGCCGCCCCCGCAGTTGGAGATGCCGCAGCCCGCTATGATGGTCACATCGCAGTCCTCGCCGATGAAGAAGTCGTTGTAGACCACTTCCTGCAGACCGCTCTGGCTGATGATGACGGGAATGTGGACGCTCTGCCCCTTGGTGCCGGGCCGGATGCGGATGTCGATGCCAGGTTTGTCCGTTTTCGTGACGATGTCGATGGAGGCGGTGGTGTTGCGCGCAGCGCTCTTGCCGTTGCTGCGGATGTTGTACGCGCCCTCCGGCAGCGTCTCCAGTTCTGCCACCTGCCGCAGAAGGCTCTTTTGAATTGCGTCCATGTCAAAGCACCTCTTTTCCTCTCGCGCAGACTTCCTGATTTTCGAGCGGCGCGTCGCAGGAAGGACAGACGCCCAGCGCCAGATGTTCCGTCACGCTGGCGCGGTCGCCGTACTCGATGATTCGGCCGTCCTTCAGGTAGAGGATTTTGTCCACAATCTTCAGGAGACGCTCCTGGTGGCTGATGATCACGATCGTGCCGGAGGTATCACGGTGCAGTTTTTCGAACACCTGGATGAGATTCTGGAAGCTCCAGAGGTCGATGCCGGCCTCCGGCTCGTCGAAGAGCGTCACCTTGGTGCCGCGCGCCGCCGCCATGGCGATCTCGATGCGCTTCATCTCACCGCCGGAGAGCGTGTCGTCCAGTTCGCGGTCGATGTAATCCTTGGCGCAGAGCCCGACCTCACTCAGCACCTGGCAGGCATGGCTGAGACGGTCGCCGCTCTGGTCCGCGCCGCCGGCCAGTTCCAAGAGATCGCGCACTTTCAGTCCCTTAAAGCGGACGGGGTCTTGGAAAGCAAAGCTGATGCCGCGGTTGGCCCGTTCCGTGATGGAAAGCTCGGTGATATCCTCCCCGTCGAGGTATATTCTGCCGGAGGTAGGCCGGACCAGACCCATGATGATTTTCAGCAGCGTGGACTTCCCGCTGCCGTTGGGGCCGGTGATGGCCACAAAGCGGTCGTCGATCGTCAGGTTGATGTCCTTTAGAATTTCCTTCTCTTCCACCTGAAAGGAGATATGTTCCAATTTGATCATTTGCATCACCTTATCTCATAGTATTCTCCCCGTGCGGTTCGGCCTTGCCTGATCGTGCCGCAGTTTGTCCGGAAGGGACAGAAAGAGGGCGACATAGGTATTATACTACAGGAAAGTAGGTTGTCAAGCGCTTCCTTCCGGGAGGCATCGGGGGGGATGTAGCAATGCGCTTGTCAGCGCACGTCCGGCGGGAGGGAAGCCCGCGCCGGATGTCGCGCGGTACACCTGAGGCCTCCCGAGGGGGATCGCAAAAATTCGCGCTGATTTGCAGATTCTTCTTGACAGGCGGGACGAGAGATCCTACAATAAGATTGTCAGCAGCAGCTGGCATCGGGGCGTAGCTCAGTTTGGCTAGAGTGCTGCATTGGGGTTGCAGAGGTCGCAAGTTCAAGTCTTGTCGTCCCGATCCACAGGTTCGCGCGAATCCTCGTGCGGACCTTTTTTTCTCCGCGTCGGCGCGTGCGGGCAAACTCGGCAGAGAAGGGAAAACGCGCGAAAAATGACAAAAAAATTACAAAGAGAGGCAGGATTTTTGGCCGGAAAGATCGAAAAAAATTATTATCTAGTGTCTTTATGCCCGGGGGATGCGGCAGGCAAATCGCCACGGCCAAAACGAGGCAGAAAAAAGCAAAAAGAAAGAGGGGTTTTCAGATGCAGTCTAAAACGAAACCGCTGTACAAAAAAGTGACGGTCGTGCTGCTGCTGTTTTTCGTGCTGACCATGGTGCTGCCGACCAGCGCTTTTGCTGCGAGCTTTTCTGACGTGCCCAGTAACCACTGGGCGCTGCAGCAGATCGAGCGCATGAGCGCGCGAGGCGTGATCGCCGGCTATCAGGACGGTACGGCCAAGCCCAACAATCCGGTCACACAGTTCGAGGCCGTGCTCATGGCGTCCAGGATGATGGGCTTGACCTACGACGAGAGCACCAGCAAAGGCACTTACCTGCCTTTCACCTATCCGGACTGGACAGGCGCTTACGGCTCCGCGGTCGCGGCCTATGAAGCGGGCCTGATCGACGCCAACGATTTCAACCACAGCGGCGCGGCGAGCAGGGAGTGGGTCGCCAAACTTTTGATCAAGGCGCTGGGCGCGGAGGAGGAACTGTCTTCCGCCGCGGAGACTTCGCTGAGTTTCAGCGATACCGACCAGATCGGCAGCAATTATCTGAATTATGTAAAACTGGCCTGGAACAAGGGGCTTATCGGCGGCTATACAGACGGCACGTTTAAGCCGAAAAACACCGTGACCCGCGCGGAGATGGTCGCGTTCCTCTGCCGTGTGGAGGATAAACTGGGCGTCAGCGGCGAAAACGTGGTCAACGGCAAGGTCACGGCCATCAGCGGCGTCAATGTGACCATCGCGGGCAACGACGGCAAGAGTTACAGCCTCTATGCCACCACGAACAGTGTGCTCTATGACAAGAATGCCAAGAAGATCGGCGTGACGGACCTCGCGGTGGACGACCCTGTCTATGCGGTGTACCGCAACAGCCTGCTGAATTATCTGGAAGTGCGCGACGCGGCATCGCTCCAGCCCGGCCCCGGCACAACGCCCGGAGAGGTTGAGGAGACGTTCGACCTGAGCGGCACCATCCGTTCGCTCATCCGCGACAAACAGACCCTTGTGCTCAGCGACGAGGACGGGCAGCTGCAGACGGTTCTGGTGGATGAAGATACCGTCATCAACGAGGAAGGCAGCACTGTGGCCCTCAAGTTCACGGATCTGCAGGTGGATATGACCGTCAAGGCGGCAGTCAACGCCGAGGATCAGACCGCCAGCCACATCGTCGTCCAGCCCACGGTCGACGGACAGAAGGGCGGTACCATCTACAGCGTGGATATCTATGAGAATTTGATCGTGATGGACGAGCGGACGGGCTTAAAGACCTATCCGATGTCCAAGAATATCGAAGTGAGCATCTCCGGTATGCTCACCGCAACCACCAGCAGCTTAAAGCCGGGAGACCAGGCAACTTACACCATCTCCAACGGCACGATGGTCGCGATTGCGGTGGGCGGCAGCGACAGCTACGGCGGCAACGCGACGGTGCGCTCCGTGGACACGAACAACCGGATTCTCAACTATCTGACCAGCTCCAACGAGCTGAAGGCCGCCTATTACAAAAACGGTCTTGCGGTGCAGTTTAAAGGTTCGGAGAGCGGCACGGTCAGCGACCTGCAAGTTGGCGACACGGTCAACCTGACGGTGGAGAACAACCAGATCACCGCCATCACGGTCACGAACCGCGGCCTGACGGAGGGCGCTATCAAAGGCACACTCTATTCCGTCAACACGGAGGACAATCTGATCACGATCACCGACGGGAGCAACACCTTAAAGCCGTACATTCTGGCGGAAAATGTGCGGGTCACGCTCTACGATGAGAGCGCTTCCCTTGGCAGTCTCCGGAGGGGGATGCGGGTCGAACTCACGCTGCAGAATGAGCGTGTCACGCGCATCAAGGCCAACAATCTGGTGGACGGCGTGGTGGAGGCGGTGAACAACAGCGCCCGCACCATCGAGATCAAGACAGACAACGGCACGGAAGTCTACGATGTCTCCGACACCGTGCAGGTCAACTTCTACAGGAGCAGCAGTTCGCGGCTGAATTCTGTCGACATCGGCGATACGGTCAGCATGCGCCTGGTCAACGATGAGGTCACGGAGATCAACGTCAACGAGCAGATCAATATGACAGTGCTCGATGTCTACCGCAACGGCGGCTGGATCCGCCTGGAGGATGAGAACGGCAACGTGGTGAGCACGGATGTGGAAGATGTGGAGGTCATTGTGGATGACATTCATACTTCCTACATCAATGATCTGAGCATCGGCGACGCGGTCCTGGCAACCTTCAACGGCAACACCCTGGTCAAGATCGAGGCGGTCAGCCAGGTGAAAGGCGAGGTTCTGCGCGTGAACACCAACACGAACACGCTGTCCGTGCGGACGTTCGGCAACGACACCAAGACGGTGCAGTTCACGAACGGCAGTTATGTCGTCAAGAACGGCGCCAACTACACAAACCTGAACACCATCAACGAGGGCGACCGGATCATCGTCAACCCGGGCACCGACAGCGGCCGCGCCATCACGGTGATGAACAGCAAGACGGGGCTGGTGCGTTATGCGACCCGCGGCTATCTGCAGTTCCTCTCCGATGATCTGGGCTATTCCTACACGACGATCAACGGCTGCTACTGCCATTACAGGAACTCGACATCTCAGTTCACGCTGGACAATCTGACCAGAAACGAGAGCGTCACAATCTACTTCACCGACCGCAACAGTGTCTATGAGGTCGTGCGCAACTGACGGGGCAGCGCCCGTGTAAGCGGCAGCAGGACACGCGGAGACGCCGGCGGCTCGGAGGAATGCCGCATCGCCGGCGATAAAAACAATCGTATCAAGCGCGGAAGCATTGCTGCGACTCCGGAGGGGTACACCGCTCCGGGGCCGCGGCTTTTGTCTCTCGAGGATGGAGCCGGGCTGGCTGCGTTGGCTGTCCATGCGGGGAAAAGTCCTTTTTGAGACATTTCTCTGCGGAGGACGGGCAGGATAAGGATTGCAACGGGAACGGAAAAATATGCTGTCATAGGAACACAATGCAGAAAAAGGCGCGGACCGAGCATGTGCGTCGGTACGGGTTCTGCAGGGGCGTTCCTGCGAGATAGGGGCGTCAGCCTGCGGGGGAGACGGCGCGCGGAAAAAGGAGCAGGATATGTTGGACGTGACCTATCAGGGGGATCCGGCGAATCTGCCGGGATTGACGCTTGCCTACATCGGGGACGCGGTGTATGAATTGTACGTGCGGCAGCAGATGCTCTCACGGAGCAGCACGGCGCACAAACTGCACCTGCTGTCCGTCCGGCGTGTGAACAACAATGCACAGGCGGCGCTGCTGCAGGCCATCGAGCCGGAACTCACGGAGCAGGAACTGCGCATTGCCCGCAGGGGACGCAACGCGAAGGGCATCGTGCCGAAGAATGCCGATGTGCAGACCTACCGCAAGAGCACGGGGCTGGAGGCGCTGGTCGGCTATCTGTATCTCCGGCAGGACACGGCGCGGCTGCGGTGGGTGCTGGAGCAGATTGAGGAGGTGGTGGGCGATGCGGCTGACGAACTTTGAGGGGACGAATCTTGCGCAGGCGGCGGCGTTTCTCCGGAGCCATCCGCAGCTGGACGCACCGGCAGTGCGGGAGATGCTCAAAACCTGCAATGTCTCCTTTGTGCTCGAGGGCATCAACCGCTGGCAGAGCACGATGATCTGTGAGCTGCGGGACTCCTATGTACAGCAGAGCCAGCGCTATGTCACGCTGGAGCGCGACGGCTATACGCTGCCGGACCTGCAGCCGGAGGATGCGGCCCGCGCGCGGGAACTCATCGGCCGGGCGTTTGACCTCTACGCGGAGATGGCAGAGCGGAAGGGGGAGGCGCATGGCCGCCCGAAGCCGGAGCAGTATCTCCACGGCATTCCCGTGGAGGACGCCCGCTATATCCTCCCGCTGGCGGTCAAAACCAACATCTCCGTGGCGATGAGCGGCGATAAACTGCTGGACTGGTTCGCGATGTGCAAGCGCCCGCTGGATCAGGCGCTGTTCGCGGATGTCCGCACATGCCTGCTGGAAGCGCTGCCGGAGCCGCTGGGCCGCTGGCTGGACGCGCAGCCCTGGAGTTATGCGGACACGGCGCTCCTAAACCGCTACTATCAGGCGGAGTTGGAGCGGATCACGCCGGAGCGGCCGGTGGTGCTTCTCGGCACCTTCGCCGAGCCGGAGCTCAAGGCCGGGCTGGGCGCGCTCACCAGCACCAGAGGCGAGCCGCCCTCGGAGGTGCTGGCAGAGTGGGGAGAAGCGGCTCCGGAGAAGGCCCGCGGCGTGACGGAGCGCGTGATGGGCTACGGGCATGTGAGCATCGCGGAGCAGTGCCGTACCACCTTCGGCATGATGTGCAGCTTGGTGACGTACCATCAGCTGGAGCGGCACAGGCTGCCCAGCAATTACCGTGAACCGTGGCTCAACATCCTCCTGGAGCCGGAGCGCCCGCCGGTCATCCCTCAGTCGGTGATCGACGGCGGCTTCGAGATGCCCTTCCGCCGGCTCGTGCAGGATATGCAGCGCTTTCAGCAGCGCATCGCCGGCCATTACAAGGGAGGATTATGGCGCTGTTTCCTGCTCAACTGCCAGCAGGTGAAACTCATCAGCAGCAGCAATGCCCGTATGGATTGCCAGATGCTCCGGGAGCGGCTCTGCAACAACGCGCAGTGGGAGATCCACCGGCTTTCCGAGGCCAAACTGGAAGCATTGCGGCAGCTCTCGGAGATTCTCTATCGCGACGCGGTGCCCGACTGTGTGTACGGGACATGCCGGGAGGGCAGGATGAGCTGCGGCCGGGCGGAGGAGATGCGGGCGCGTTACCGCGCACAGGGGTAGGATGCCCGCCGAATCGCGCCGTTCCGGCGATGCTCCGTACAGGGCCGAAAAAGC
Organism: uncultured Peptococcaceae bacterium; assembly: GCA_964606855.1. Taxonomy (GTDB): domain Bacteria; phylum Bacillota; class Peptococcia; order Peptococcales; family Peptococcaceae; genus UBA7185. Next base: position 2,965 of record CAZSHM010000032.1, on the reverse strand, counting down.
GGCGCGCCGGGAGCTGAAGACAGGCGGCAGGAGGTGCAAGATGGCGGATATTTACGGGAGAAATCCTGTTCTGGAGGCGCTTCGCGGGGAGCGATCCATCCATAAAATATGGCTGGCCAAGGGCGGGCAGAAGGGATCCGCGGAGGAAATCCTCGTGCTGGCACGGCAGAAACACATTCCGGTGCAGATGGTGGAGCGGAGCAGGCTGGATGCGATGTTTCCGCGGCAGAATCATCAGGGCGTGGCGGCCGACGTCGCCGCCGCCGAGTATGCGGACTGGCGGGAGATGCTGGAGACTGCGCGCCGGAGGGGAGAGGATCCGCTCTTGATCCTTCTGGACGAGCTGGAGGATCCGCACAATCTGGGGGCGATTCTGCGCAGCGCGGACGCGGCAGGCGCCCACGGAGTCATCATCCCAAAGCGGCGCGCCGTGCCGCTCACGGAGGGAGTGGCCAAGGCGTCCGCCGGGGCGGTGGAGTATGTGCCGGTTGCGCGGGTTTCCAACATGGTGCAGACGATGGAGGCCCTGAAACGAGAGGGGCTCTGGATTGCCGGCGCCAGCATGGACGGCGGGGAGATGTACCGGCAGGATCTGACGGGGCCGCTTGCCATTGTGATTGGCGGGGAGGGGCACGGATTGGGCAGGCTGGTGCGGGAGCACTGTGACAGGCTTGTCTCCATCCCCATGCGGGGGAAGATCAACTCTCTGAACGCCGCGGTGGCGGCGGGCGTGCTGCTCTACGAGGTTTTGCGGCAGCGGAATGCGGGATGCAGGCCATGAAAGAATATCTGATTGTGGACGGGTACAATATCATCGGCGCCTGGCCGGAGCTGCAGGCGCTCAGGGAAGAGAACCTGGAGTATGCGCGGGAGAGGCTGATCGAAATTCTGTCGGTGCACGCAGCGCTCACCGGGCGCCGGGTGATCCTGGTCTTTGACGCCTACCAGGTCAAGCACAACAGCGGATCCCGCGAGCGCGTCAAGGGGATCGAGGTCATCTACACCAAGGAGAATGTCACGGCGGATATGGCCATCGAGCGCCTTGCAGCGCAGCTGCCCAAGCACGACAAGGTTTTCGTGGCCACGTCCGACCGCCTGCAGCAGGAGACAATCTGGGGCAAGGGGGCGTTTCGCATCTCCGCCCTAGAACTTCGGCGGGAGGTTCTGCTGACAGAGAAGGAGCACAAACCCTACTACGAGTCGCGCACGTATGTCTCCAACCGCCTGGAGGATCAGCTGACGCCGGAGGTTCGGGCAATTTTGGGAAAAATTAGCAAAAACAGCTGAAGCACGCCTTGACAAACGCCGACAGACAGGCTATAATAATGGAAAATACTGGAAGGTGGCGGCGTGATGGAAGAGACAATGTGCGGGCAGCGAGCGCCGGATGCTGCATGTATGGGACAAGGCGGTTCACGGCGGGCCGCGCTGGATCTGCTGAGCGATGAGGCGCTTGTGGCGCTGGCGCAGTGCGGCGATGTGGACGCGCTGGAGCTCGTCATCGGCAAATACAAAAATTTTGTGCGCGCCAAGGCGCGCACCTATTTCCTAATCGGGGCGGATCGGGAGGACCTCGTCCAGGAAGGCATGATCGGCCTTTACAAAGCCATCCGGGATTACCGAGAGGAACGGCAGGCATCCTTCCGCGCGTTTGCGGAGCTCTGCGTGCGGCGGCAGATCATCACCGCCATCAAAATGGCGACCCGGCAGAAACACATTCCGCTGAATTCTTACGTCTCCCTCAACAGGCCCGCTTTCGACGAGGAATCGGAGCGCACGCTGGGTGAGATGGTCTCTGCGGGGCACGCCGCCAACCCGGAGGAACTGTTCATCCGCCAGGAGGATCTGCAGGACATGAAATGTACCATGCGGCGCATTCTGAGTCCGTTGGAGCAGCAGGTGGTCGGACTGTACCTCGAGGGGAAATCCTATGTGGAGATTGCCGCGCAGATCGGCAGGCAGGTCAAGTCGGTGGACAACGCGCTGCAGCGGGCCAAGCGTAAGCTGGAGCAATATCTGCAGAAGCGGGAGGAGTATGTCCGCTGAAGGGGCGGAGGGCACAGGGGACGCGCTGCCCCCGTGCGGAAGATCGCGGCGCGCTTTGCCGCGGCGCGCGCAAATCCCTGGGCGCGCGGGAAAATTTTCTCCAAAAAGTGGTTGACACGAAACTGACGGTGCAATCAAGGAAAGAGAAAGGAGAAGTATGGCCATCCGAAGCTCTATTGCCGGTTTGGAGAATCTGGGCGAACCGCCGCAGCCTTTTGACGGAGCTGATCCTAAGGAGTCTCGTGCGGTCGAATATCCGTGGCACGGAAGCTTATAAGCAGGAGCGGATCGGCGAGGCGAAAGGGCAGGTAGCCCGTTTCATAGAGCACGAAGAGGTCTACAAAAGATATTCGCAACACCCGCGGAGCACAAAGGAGCGAATGCATTACGAGGGCATTGAGGAAATGCTCCCGGGTGCGATGGTATACATCAACGGCGCGGACGGATAAAGAAAGGTGGAATAAAAGATGTTTTACTTTTTGATGACCCCAATACTCACGTACAACTGGCTGTTGATAATAGCGGCTGTCGTTCCTGCCATTTTCCTGATGGTGCAGGTATATAAGCTTGACAGGATAGACAAGGAAAGCCCGGCTATTTTGAGCAATATGGTGGTTGGGGGGATCCTGGCCGCGCTTCTTGCCCTGGTGATAGAGCGGATCCTCAGCCTTTTCCTTAACATGCTTGTCCCGGCTGAGTCCGATCTTTACAATGTCCTCCTGTATTTTGTGGTCGTGGCCTGCACAGAGGAGGGCTGTAAATATTTCATGCTGAAGAGGCGGTCATGGTACGCGGTTGAATTCAACTGCCTCTACGACGGCGTAGTATATGCGGTCTTCACTTCCCTTGGCTTCGCGCTCTGGGAGAATATCAGCTATGTCCTGCATTATGGTTTCTCTACGGCGTTAGTGCGCGCGGT
>CAZSHM010000031.1:0-21172 GCA_964606855.1 uncultured Peptococcaceae bacterium | reverse complement strand
GGCGCCCGGCGGAAGCAGAGCGCGCAGTGCCGCCGGGACACTTTTCCCGCGCAGGTTCCCCCCGCGCCGCCCGGCAGAGCAACCCGGCCGGCAAAAAAGGGCCAGCAGAAGAGCGGAAGCTCCTCTGCTGGCCCTTTTTTGCCTCATGCCTGCCCGCGCGCGGCAGCGACGGCGTCTCGCATGGCCGCGAGGATCGTCTTCAGGAGCTCCAGGGAGGCCTCCGCGTCGGCACTGCCCACGCTGATGCGCACGGTCAGCTCGCCGCCGTCGCTGCCGTAGGTGAGCTGCCGCCGGAATCGCTGCGTCAGCTGCTGCAGCGTGGAGAGTTCCAGCTCCGTGTCCGGGGAGAAGCGCGCCGTCACGACGCCGCCCTTCTGTTTCAGGCTGCGGATGCCGATCTCCAGACAGAGTTGCTTGAGATCCGCCGCCCGCAGCAGATTCCAGACCTCCTGCGGCAGATCGCCGAAGCGGTCGATCATCTCGTCCTCCAGGAGTTCAAGGCGGCTCGGGGAGCGCGCCTGCTGGATGCGCTGGTAGAAGCCCAGCTTGACGGCGCTGTCGCGGATGTAATAGTCCGGGATGAAGGCGCTCACCTGCAGGTCGATCTCCGCTTCCCGCGGCTGTTCGCGCTCCTCGCCCTTGAGCTTGCGGATGGCTTCGTCCAGCATGGTGCAGTAGAGGTCGTAGCCTACGGCGGCCATGTGGCCGCTTTGTTCCGTGCCCAGAAGGTTCCCCGCGCCGCGGATCTCCAGATCGCGCATGGCGATCTTAAAGCCGGAGCCGAGCTCCGTATACTGCCGGATGGCCGCCAGGCGCTTTTCGGCTACCTGGCTCAGGGTTTTGTCCTTGCGGTAGGTGAGGTAGGCGTAGGCGATGCGGTTGCTGCGCCCGACGCGGCCCCGCAGCTGATACAGCTGCGCCAGGCCCATCCGGTCGGCGTCGTCTACGATCATGGTGTTGACGTTCGCGATGTCCATGCCCGTCTCGATGATGGTGGTGCAGACCAGCACGTCGGCCTCGTGCCGGATGAAATCCAGCATGATCTGCTCGAGCTCCCGCTCCGGCATCTGCCCGTGTCCCACCAGGATACGCGCCTCCGGCACCAGCGCGCGCACCTCCTCCGCCACCTGCGCGATGTCCTCCACGCGGTTGTGCACGACGAACACCTGCCCGTCGCGGCCGATCTCCCGGCGGATGGCATCCTTCACCAGTTCCGGCGTGCGCTCCACGATGTAGGTCTGGATGGGATAGCGATCCTGCGGAGGTGTTTCGATGACGCTCATGTCGCGGATGCCCACCAGGGACATGTGCAGCGTGCGCGGGATGGGGGTGGCCGATAGGGTCAGCACGTCCACCTGGGAGCGGAGCTGTTTGATCTTCTCCTTGTGCGTCACGCCGAAGCGCTGCTCCTCGTCCACCACCAGGAGCCCCAGATCGTGGAAGTGTACGGACTTGCCCAGGAGCTTGTGCGTGCCCACCACGATATCCACCGCGCCGTTCTGCAGGCCGGCGAGTGTGTCCTTGGTCTCTTTGGGGGTGCAGAAACGGCTCAGCATGTCCACGCGGATGCCGTAGGGGGAGAAGCGCTCGCGGAAGGTGTTGTAGTGCTGCTGCGCCAGCACGGTGGTCGGCACCAGCACCGCCACCTGTTTGCCGTCGTTCACCGCCTTGAAGGCGGCGCGGATGGCCACTTCCGTCTTGCCGTAGCCCACATCGCCGCAGATGAGCCGGTCCATCACCGTGGGGGACATCATGTCCCGCTTGACATCCTCGATCGCGCGGAGCTGATCCTCCGTCTCCACATAGGGGAAGGCCGCCTCGAACTCCTTCTGCCAGTGATCGTCCGGGGAGAAGGCGAAGCCGGTCTGGCTCTTGCGGCGGGCGTAGATCTGCAGCAGCTCCTCGGCAAGATGTTCCACCGAGGCCTGCACCTTGTGCTTGGTGCGCTGCCACTCATTTCCGCCCAGCTTGTTCACTTTTGGCACGGAATCCTCGCCGATATTGTATTTCTGCAGGAGATCGAACTGCTCTACAGGGATGTAGAGCTTGCCGTCGTCGGCGTAGCGGACGATGAGATAGTCGCGCTCGACGCCCTGGACGTTGAGCCTTTCCACACCCATGTAGCGGCCGATGCCGTGGTTGCGGTGCACCACATAGTCGCCGACCTGCAGATCGTCCAGCTGGTTGATCCGCTGCCCGTCCTCCTGGAAGAAGCGCTTGTTGACGCGCTTCTTCTGCTGCTGAAAGATCTCCGTCTCGCTCACCAGCACCAGTTTGCTCTGCGGGAAGCGCGCGCCGTGGCTGACGTTGCCCCGCGCCAGGTAGATCTGCCCCGGGTCGGCCCGGTAGCGGTCCTCGATCCAGCTGCAGAGCATGTCGTGATCGGCGAGCAGCTGCTGCAGGCGCAGGGCCTTTGCCTCGGAGGTGAGCAACACCAGGACGCTGTAGCGCTGCGCCTGCCAGCCGCCCAGATCTTTGACCAGCTGCTCCGGATTGCCGAAAAAGACGGGAATATTCTGGCAGTCGAGCGCCAGGCGTCCCTCGCGGCGCTGAAAGGCGGAGCGCCGGGGCAGCAGCGAAAAGCAGGCGTGCCTGCAAGCCCCGATGCGCGCAGCCAGATCGTCCAGGGAGAAGAAATAGTCTTCCTGCCCCGGAAGGGCGCCGCCCTTGAGCAAGAGCTCGCTGAAACTCTGGCGGCGGTCCCGGTCCAGATGTTCCTGTGCCTCCTGCACCCGGTTGGATTCATCCAGCGCCACCAGGAGATCCGGGCCCATGTAATCCAGCAAGCTGGCACTCTCGGGGTAGAAGAACATTTGATACTGCTCCAGCCCGGCGTATGTCTCCCCCTGCGCCAGCCGGTCCAGGACCTCGCCGACCCTGTCGCGCAGACGCTGGGCGGGTTCTTTGTCCCTGCGACGCGAGAGCTGACCCAGCTGGCGGGCGTATTGCGACCGAAGCGCTTCCTCGCCGGCGGGTCTGGCCGCCCGCGTGAGAAAGAACTCCCGCCCCGGCGCCAGCGTGGCGTGCGCCACCTTTCGGACGGAGCACTGGCTGTCCGTGTCGAAAAAGCGGATAGAGTCGATCTCGTCGTCAAAGAATTCCAGCCGCAGCGGCTGCGCGTAGTTGGGCGAAAAAATATCAAAGATGCCGCCGCGGACCGTAAACTGGCCCGCCTGGGCCACCTGTTCCGTGCGCTCGTAGCCGAAGTCGACCAGATGTGCTGCCAGGGCGCGCGGATCCAGCGTCTGCCCGGCATCCACATCCAGGAGCCCCTGGCGGAAATCGCCCGCGGGGAGGAGCCGTTTCCCGATCCCGTCGATGCTGGTCACCACGGCGAACTGCCGATCCCGCTCCGTCAGCAGGCGGGAGAGCACCTCCAGCCGCTGCGTCTCGATCTCCGTGCTCTGGGCGATGACCTCGTAGGGGATCATCTCCATCGCCGGGAAGTACAGCGTCTCATAGCCGGGCAAAAGCTGCTGCAGATCCTCCCACAGCTCTTTGGCGCGCTTTTGCTCGTCGCAGAGAACCAGCAGATTGCCTGTCCGCGCGCAGGCCAGCGCCGCCGTGACGAATGCCCGCGGCCCCTCATAGAGCCCGTAGGCTGTCGCTTCGCCCGTCTCCAGTTCCCGCCGCAGGTGGACGATCTCCGGATCCTCTCGCAGGAGTTCTGCCAGGCCCGCCGTGGGGCCGGCCTTTCTCTGATTTGTCTCTGCCGTCGCGCCTCTCACGTTCGTTGCTTTCACAGTAATCTCCCCATCGCCCGCCTCGGGGCTCCTTTCCTTTCGCTTCCCGCAGGATGCCGCCGGCGTCTGCCGAGGGGATCCTCAGGAAGTCTTCCGATTATACTGGTTCATCGCCGGCGCGATGCCGTCGGTCAGCCACAGGCGCACCGCGTCCACCGCGCGCGCCACCGCCTCGTCGATCGCCTGTTTCTCCTCCCCCGGGAAGGGGGAGAGCACGTAAGCTTTCGCGTCGCCCCGTCCGTGCCCGATGCCGATCTTCAGGCGGTCGAACTCCTGGGAATTCAGGTGGGCGATGATGTCCTTGATGCCGTTGTGTCCGCCGGCGCTGCCGTTTCGCTTAAAGCGCAGCTGCCCCGGGGGCAGATCCAGATCGTCGTGGATGACCAGGAGATCCTCGATGCGGTCCTTGTAGTAGTGCAGGAGTTCCTGCACCGCCTGTCCGCTGAGGTTCATGTAGGTCTGCGGCTTGACCAGCAGAATCTTCGCGCCGGCCCAGGTTGCCGTCTGTGTGAGTGCCTGGCACTGCTTCTTCTCGATCAGCACGCCGGCGTCCCGGGCGATGGCGTCCACCACCATGAACCCCACGTTGTGTTTTGTCTGGGCATATTCCCGCCCGGGATTGCCCAAGCCCACGATCATTTTCACGCGTAGTCCTCCCGTTCTGTCGCCGCGCCAAGCCTGCCCGGCGCGCGGCCGAGTAGCAGAAACAGGGGTATCCCGCTGTGAGACCGGGAGGATACCCCTGGATGGATTCTGTTGGGCCGCGCGGTTCTCCGCTTGTCCAGCCACCCGGATCAATACACGCGGTTGATCTTGAAGCCGCCCGCCTCCAAGGCTTCGATGACCGTCTGGATGTGCTCGTGGCCGTTCGTCTCCGCCGTGACCTCCAGCTGCACGTTTGCCACGCGGTCCAGCGCCTTGAACTGGTTGTGCTCCAGTTTGATGACGTTGGCGCGGTGGTCGGCGAGAATCTTGGCGATGCTCAGGAGCTGGCCCGGCGTGTCGGGCAGATCGACGGTGAAGCAGAGCATCCGGCCGCGGGAGACGAGACCCGAGTTGATCGCGGAGGAGATTGTCACCATGTCGATGTTGCCGCCGCTCACCACGCAGGCGATGTTCTTGTTGCGCGTGTTGACTTTCTTGGTGGCCGCCAGCGACAGTGCCCCCGCGGCCTCGGCGATGATCTTGTGCCGCTCCAGCAGCATGAGGAGCGCCTCCATGATCTCCTCCTCGCTCACCTGGATGATGCCGTCCACATACCTGCCGCAGATCTCCAGGGTGAGATCGCCGACCGTCCGCACGGCCACACCCTCGGCCGTGGTGTGCACTTCCGGCAGCGTGACCACATGCCCCGCGTTGAGGGAGGCGGTCATGCTGGCCGCGCCCGCCGGCTCCACGCCGATCACCTGGATCGAGGGCTTGATCGCCTTGGCCGCCAGCGCGATGCCGCTGATGAGCCCGCCGCCGCCCACCGGAACCAGGATCTGGTCGATGTCCGGCATCTCCGCCAGAATCTCCAGGGCGATGGTGCCCTGCCCGCAGATGACATCGTAATCGTTGTAGGGGTGTACGAACGTGTAGCCGTGCGCCTGCGACAACTCCTCCGCCTTGGCGTAGGCCTCGTCGTAGACGTTGCCGCAGAGCACCACTTCGGCGCCGTAGGACTTGGTGGAATCCACCTTGATCAGCGGCGTGGTCTGCGGCATGACGATGGTGGAGCGGATGCCCATTTTGGAGGCGGCCAGCGCCACGCCCTGAGCGTGGTTGCCGGCCGAGGAGGCGATGACGCCGCGGGCGCGCTCCTCCTCCGTCAGGTTCGTGATCTTGTTATAGGCGCCGCGAATTTTGAACGAGCCGGTGCGCTGCAGATTCTCCGGCTTGATATAGATGTGGTTTCCGGTCTCCTGGCTGAAAAACTCGCTGGGGATGAGTTCCGTCTTGCGCAGCACGCCTTCCAGATTGGCGGCCGCTCTGCGAATTTGCTCCAGGGGATCCGTGCTCTTCAAGTTCATGCGTGGTCTTCCCTTCCGTAGTGCCCGTGTCACGCTTTCGCGAAAAGGCAAATTTTTCAATAACGATTCATTATACCACGCGGCGAGAGACTCCGGCAAGACGAATCGGTAAAAATTTCGCCATTCCCGGGTTCCCGCGGATGGGTGCGGCGGAGCACAGCCGCAGGCTGCAAAGCGGAGAAGGCGGCCGATCCGCGAGCAGGGGGCAATTCTTCTCCGCGCGGAACGGCCGCCTTCTTCTGTGGCGGATCGATATAGAATCTGTCAAGGGTGAAAGCGCCAGGGTGCGCGGATGCCGCTACGCCCAGTCGGCGGGGCGCTCGGCGCGCAGGCCGAGGAAATACTCGGCGGCCGCGACGATGCGCCCGCTGGCCAGACCGTCCCCGTAGGGATTGACGGCGTTGGCCATTTTTCGGTAGGCCTCCTCGTCTGTCAGGAGCCGCAGGCCGGTCTCGAAGATCCGGTCCTCGTCGGTGCCCACCAGGGCCACGGTTCCCGCCGTCACCGCCTCCGGGCGCTCGGTGGTATCCCGCAGAACCAGTACCGGCTTGCCCAGCGCGGGAGCCTCCTCCTGCAGCCCGCCGGAATCCGTGAGGACGAGATCGACCCGCGCCATGGCGTTGGCGAAGGGGGCGTAATCCAGCGGCTCGATGAGATGCACGCGCGCGAGGCCGCCCAGAATCTGCCGCGCGAGTTCCCGCACATGCGGATTCCTGTGGATCGGGAAGAGGAAACACACGTCGGGAAGTGCTTCGTGGAGCCTGCGCACGGCCTGGAAGATGTGCGCCATGGGCGCGCCCTGGTTCTCGCGCCGGTGGGCGGTGATGAGGACTTTCTTTCCGCCGCCGGCGAGCAGATCCGCGAGGGAAGCGTCGGCGAAGCGGTAGTCCGGCCGCACGGTGGCCAGCAGCGCGTCGATCACCGTGTTGCCGGTGATGAAAATTCTGCCCGCGTCAACCCCCTCCCGCAGGAGGTTCGCGCCCGCCGTCGGCGTGGGCGAAAAGTGCAGAGCCGCCAAGGCGCCCGTCAGCTTGCGGTTGGCCTCCTCGGGATAGGGGGAGTAGAGGTCGCCGGAGCGCAGCCCGGCCTCGACATGCCCCACGGGGATCTGCTGATAGAAGGCCGCCAGGCAGGCGGCAAAGGTGGTGGTCGTGTCGCCGTGCACCAGCACCAGATCGGGCTGCTCCCGGCGCAGGAGTGTCTCCAGACCGCGCAGCACGCCGGTGGTGATGTCCGTCAGGCTCTGATCCTGCCGCATCAGATTCAAGTCGTGGGCGGGGACAATGTCGAAGAGCTGCAAAACCTGATCCAGCATCTCCCGGTGCTGCGCCGTCACAGCCACGACGCACTGCAGCTGTCCCTGTTTTTCGATGGCCTTCACCACCGGGGCCATCTTGATGGCCTCCGGCCGTGTGCCGAACACGCACATAATCTTTTTCATCGTTCGCCGTCCTAAAGGTTCGTCTTGCGCGCCCGCGCGGGAACCGCGTTCTGTTGTGCCGCCCGGCGCGGCGCGCCTGCGCTATTTGGAGAGGTGCAGCCGCATAATCTCCACGCCGGCCTCCTGAAAGAATTCCATCGCCCGCGCGTCGGGATAGTCTCCGTCAAAGACAACCCGCACAACGCCGGCGTTGATCAGCATTTTGGCGCAGAGGGAGCACGGGGCCGTCGTGCAGTAGAGCGTGCTCCCGCGGATGGCAATGCCGAGGTTGGCCGCCTGCACAATGGCGTTCTGCTCCGCGTGCAGCGCGCGGCAGAGCTCGTGCCGCTCCCCCGACGGGATGCCCAGCTGCTGCCGGATGCAGCCCGTCTCCACACAGTGCGGCAGTCCTTTGGGCGCGCCGTTATAGCCCGTGGCCAGGATATGCTTCTCCCGCACAAGGATGGCGCCGACCTGCCGGCGCAGGCAGGTGGAGCGCTTGGCCACCACGGAAGTGATCTCCATGAAATATTCGTCCCAGTTGGGGCGGTTGGCGGCCGCTTCCACGGCGCGCGCAAAGCGTTCTTCCGCGTTTGGATCGAGCATGGGCGTCACCCGTCAGTTCTTCCCGCCGTCTTCGGCGGGTCCCGGATGCTTTTTGCTGTACCATTGCCCTAAAAAGTAGGTGAGAGCGCCCGCGGCGGCCAGCGGGACGCCGATGTAGAGCAGGCAGAGCGCCAGAGAGACGAGAAATTCGATGGACTCCATCATAACAGTCACACTCCGTTTTGTAGTGAAAATATGGATCGCGAATGGAATTTAGGCGGCGGGAGCTGTCCTCCCGCGCGCAAAAAGGCTATCTCTATTATGCCCAATTTCGCGGATAATTGCAACGGGAAATCCCGAAGGCGCGCCGGTTTTTCAAAAACTTTGCGAATTGTGGGATCCGGCAGAAGACGAGACAAAAGCAGCCGGAACGGCGCCGCCGGAGGATGCTCCGTGCGGCGCGGCACCGGCCGTGTCCGCCGTGCGCGGGGTGGATTATTTTTTCTTCTCCGGGGATGCGCCTTTCTGCACGCGGTTCAGCTGGTTCACGGCGGCGCCGACGCCGAAGAGCGCCCAGAAGATCGGGGCGATGGAGACGACGGAGTCGTTGAAGAAGCCCGCGCCCAAGTAGCCGATGATCGCAAGCGCCAGGGCCGCGCCGATCGCCTGCTGTGAGTTGTACTCGCGGCGCAGCGCGTAGAGCCGGAAACTGTCTACCAGGTAGACCCCCATCATCACCAGGAAGGCCAGGAGGGCAATCCCGCCCTCGTTGATGCCGATCTGCAGGTAGAGGTTGTGCGCTTTGTCCACCAGCATCTGCGCGTCATCGTAGGCGTAGAGTTTCGCCAGGAAATCGCCCTGCGGGAACTCCGCCAGGAAGGTGTCCGGGCCGCTGCCGATGAACATGTGATCCAGGAGGAGCGGCAGACTCCGCGACCAGATGTAGCCGCGCGAGGAGCCGAGTTTCTCTTTGCCCGCGAAGCCGATGGAGGGGGCTTCCTCGTAGGTGAGTTTGTGGATGCGGCTGTCAACGAAGGAGAAGCCGTCATCGAAGAGCCCCAGGATCATCTGGATGCGGTCGCCCACGTAGATACCGAGAAAGGCCGTGCGCCCCTCCGGCAGATCCAGGTACTGCAGTTCCATGGGGTGCGTGCCTGCCATCACGCTGGCATTGTCCGCGGGCGCGGTCGCGACCTGACCGTCGCTCAATGTGAAGACCGGCTGGCCGTCCGCGTTCTTTTCGACGGTCACGCTGTCCTCCTGGAAGACAAAGGTCGCCGCGTCGTCGGTGAGGTCGATCTCGCGCAGCGGGATGAGATCGTGATAGTCCACGTCGCTGGGGGTGACGAGGGCCTTCACGTCGCTCAGGAGACTGGGAATGCGGGCCAGGGCCAGACCGCCGGTGACGATGTTGACGACAAGAACCAGGAGTACCATCACGGCGATGCAGCCCAGGGTCGCTTTATAGTGCTGCAGCAGTTTTCTGGCAAAGAAGATGAGAAAGCAGACCGCCGCCAGTGCCATGCCGACGATGCCGGCGCGGGAGGTGCTGCCCAGCAGGAGGAAGAGCGAGAACGCCGCGAAAACAGCGCAGAGGATCTGTCCTCTCCTGTCCTTCAGGAACAGGGCGAGCACCAGGAACAGGGGCAGCATCATGGCGCCGAAACTGCCCATGTAGTTGTAGTGGTACATCGTGCCGTAAATTTTGCCTTCCGGAAATTGAGACAGCATCTCTCCCTCTCCGCGGTAGGCAGAGGGGATGACCAACTTTTGGCCGGCCTCCGTGAAGAAGATGTCGTGGCCGAAAAATTGGAAGATTCCCAGAAACGTGGTGGCGCCCACCAGTACGCACAGTGGCAGCAGGACGTAACGAAAGTCCGGTTTCTGCCGGTAGGCCCAGAGGGCAAAGAACAGGATGCAGGGATACAGGAGCAGTGTCAGCAGCCCTTCGCAGCGTTCCGGTGCGCCCCAGACGGCGAAATACTGGTAGTCGGAGAAGAGCGTCGCCAGAATGGAGACGAGCAGAAAAACGGCGTTGGTGACCAGGTAGACGGCGATGGGCCGGTCTATCGGCAGGCGCTCTTTCAGTCCCTGGGCCTTGTAGTAGAGGAAGACAAGGGCCATGTAGAGGACGGTGACAAAGAGTGCGCGCGATTTGTAATAGGAGAAGAAGTCGCCGACGTAGTCGGTCTTCCAAAAGACGGACACTTCCGCGGGCAGCGTGACCAAATGCAGGCGCACGATCAGAGGGATCACGCTCAGCACCAGAATCAGCGGCAGAAAGAGCGCCAGACCGAGTTTGATCTCGCGCTTTCCGGGCTTGCGCGAGCTGCTTTTTCCGCCTTTATTTTTTTTGGACATGGAAAAGACTCCTTCCGTCGAGTGAAATTCCTTGTGTCATGGAAGCCGAATCGTGGGGACACCTGTCCGCGGCAGCGTTCCGCGCGGACGGGACGGGTTCTGAAGTGTGAAAAACTCTTTATTATTTTAGCCTCGCGGGGCGGCATTGTCAAGGAAAAGTGCCGAATTCCAGGAGAAAGCGTACCCCTGCGGATCCGATGCCGCGCCGCTCCGCAAGGCGCATCTGCCGCTCCCGCGGCGCGTTTTGCGCCGCCGCCCTTTTCCTCCGCGTGCCGGACATCCGCGCCGGCACGCTCCGGTTGCGATGGACTGGCGTCCATCTCGCCGCGGAGTGCCCGCGCGCGTCTGTCCGTCCCGAGTCGGAAGGCGGGCGCGTCTGCAAAAGCGCCGCTCCGCAAGGCGCATCTGCCGCTCCCGCGGCGCGTTTTGCGCCGCCGCCCTTTTCCTCCGCGTGCCGGACATCCGCGCCGGCACGCTCCGGTTGCGATGGACTGGCGTCCATCTCGCCGCGGAGTGCCCGCGCGCGTCTGTCCGTCCCGAGTCGGAAGGCGGGCGCGTCTGCAAAAGCGCCGCTCCGGCGGGGGATGGCGGCTGCTCTCGCGGCTCATACAGGGAGATCCCCCGCACAGTGTTTCTTCTTGAGGCGCTGCAGCGTGCTCTTGCTGATGCCGGTCATCTCGCTGACCTCGCGGTAGGAATAGGTCTGCAGCAGCGTCATGGCGTCACCGATCTTCTTTTCCTGGAATTTGGGCGGCCGGCCTTCAAAGTAGCCTGCCTTGGTCTTGGCGATGGATTTGCCCTCCGAGGTGCGCTGCACGATCATGTCCCGCTCGAATTCCGCGAAGGCCAGCATCACCGTGAGGATCAGCTTGCCTGTGGGCGAGTTGTCCACCACGCCCATGTTGAGGATGTGGACGCGCACGCCGCGCTCCATCAGATGCTGCACGACGCTGATCCCCTCCACGGTGTTGCGGGCAAAGCGGTCCAGTTTGGTGACGATCAAGGTGTCACCCTCCCGGAGAATTTCCAGGAGCTTGCTGAAGTTTGGCCGATCTGTCTTGGTGCCGGTGAAGGCGTCCTGATAAAACACAGTCGCCCCGTTTTCCTGCAGAATTCGTTTCTGTTCCTCCAGGCTGTTTCCTTTGACCTGCCCCACTGTACTGACGCGCATATATCCGTAGATCATATCGCGATGTCCTCCTTTGTTTTGAAATGCCTATACAGTATAGCGCAAAAAGCGCTGCCCGGCTCCGGTGTTTTCTCCGCGGGCGGCAGGGAGCGGCGGAAAAAGCGGGCGGCACGACAAAAATCGCGGGATAGTCGTTGCGCGGGGACGGCCTTTGTGCTAAAATGATTGCGCCTAATTTTTACGCGCAGAACGAGAACTCATTCTATACAGGCGGATGTGGCCGGCTTGCGCGCGGGACATCCGATGGAGGAAGATCGAAGATGCATTTCTCAGAATCGAAACAGACAGAATCCATTCAGGGAGAATCCGGTCCGGCGGGATCGGCCGCGGCGGGGGTCGGCCTGGTGGCGCAGATCACCGCGCAGCTGCGGGGGCAAATCGCCGACGCCGCGGAGCGCGCGCGCGCGGCGGGAAGCATCCGCTACAGCGAGATGCCGCCGTTTGTCGTGGAAGTGCCCAAGGACAAGGCGCACGGCGACTTTGCCAGCAACGCGGCCATGGTGCTGGCGAAGCAGGCGCGGCGGAATCCGCGGGAAGTCGCCCAGGCCATTCTGGATCACATGCGTACGGCGGAGCCGGTGCAGAAGGTGGAGATCGCGGGGCCGGGCTTTCTCAATTTTTATCTCACGCCCGGCTGGATCTACGCGATTCTTCCGATGGTGGAGGCGCAGGATACGCGCTACGGGGCGGTCGACATCGGACAGGGGGAGAAGGTGCAGGTGGAGTTTGTGAGCGCCAATCCCACGGGCCTTCTGCACATGGGGAACGCCCGCGGGGGCGCGCTGGGCGATTCTCTGGCCAATCTCCTGGCGATGGCGGGCTACGACGTGACGCGGGAGTACTATATCAACGACGCCGGAAACCAGATCGCCAACCTGGGGAAGTCGGTGGAGGCGCGCTACTTCCAGGCGCTGGGGCAGACGGACTATCCCTTCCCAGAGGACGGCTATCACGGGGAGGACATCCTCGAGACGGCCAAGGGGATCATCGCCGAGGTGGGCGACGCCTATCTCGCGCTGCCGGAGGAGGAGCGCCGGCAGAAGATGATCGATGTGGCGCTCCGGGAAAAGCTGGACGCCATCCGCCAGGGGCTGCACGAATTCGGCGTGGACTACGATGTCTGGTTCAGCGAGATGTCGCTGCACGAGAGCGGCGCGATCGACGCGGCCGTGGAACTTTTGCGGGAGAAGGGGCTCACCTACGAGAAGGACGGCGCGCTCTGGCTGCGGACGACGGACTTCGGCGATGAGAAGGATGAGGTGCTGATCCGCTCCAACGGCGTTCCCACCTATTATGCCGCCGACATTGCCTATCACAAGAACAAGTTTGACCGCGGGTTTCAGCGCGTGATCAACATATGGGGGGCCGACCACCACGGCCATGTGGCCCGGATGAAGGGCGCGATGCACGCGCTGGGCTACAACGAGGAGAATCTGACGATCCTTCTGATGCAGCTGGTGCGGCTTTATCAGAACGGAGAGGTTGTGCGAATGTCCAAGCGTACCGGGCAGTATGTGACGCTGCAGGAGCTTTTGGAGGAGGTGGGCCGCGACGCGGCGCGCTATTTCTTCATTATGCGCAGCCCCGACACGCACCTGGATTTTGACCTCGACCTGGCAAAGCGGCAGTCGAACGAGAATCCCGTCTACTATGTGCAGTACGCGCACGCCCGCATCCACAGCATTCTGAGCGCCGCAGGCGAGCCGGTGCCCGAGGCAGAGACGTGTGACTTTTCGCTTCTGACGGATCCGAGCGAGCTCGCGCTTGCGCGCAAGATTGCCGATCTGCCGGTGGAGATCGCTTCCGCCGCCGCGGAGCTGGCGCCCTATCGCCTGGCGCGCTACGCCACGGAACTGGCGACTCTGTTCCACGGTTTTTACAACAGCTGCCGCGTGCTGACCGAGGATCCGCCGCTGCGCCGCGCGCGGCTGGTCTTGGCCGACGCGGCGCGCATCACGCTGCGCAATGTGCTGACGGTGCTGGGCGTATCCGCGCCGGAGCGGATGTGAGGAGAGCCGCCTGCGGGGCGGAATCGCTGCCGCGAAGGGGCGGCACGGGAAACGGAGAAAAAGGTTGCGGCAACTCGGCGACGGGGCGATCCGTCAAAAAACGGCGGCAGTTCAGAGGATAAGAGAAAGGTAAAGCGAAAGACAGAGCGGTTTGAGCATCCGTTTCATACGCGCATCGGTGGCTTTTGCAGAAAGGCGGAATAGCATTATGGAAAAAGCGACGACGGAAAGACGGGCACTGGGGTTCTTCGGGTGTGCGGTTCTGCTGCTGGCAGTCTTCTTTTGGAACAGCGGCGCTGTCCGGGCGGATGCCGCCTACAGGGCGGGGACGCAGGAAACTATGCGCCTGGTGACGCAGCTGTCCGATGGGGCGGGCAGTGCCGCCGCGCCGGAAAAGACCGTGATTCTCTCCATCGGCTCCAGCCAGATTATCGTCGACGACGGTCTGGTGCAGTGCGATGTCGCGCCGGAGATTCGGCAGAATCGCACGTTCGTGCCGCTGCGGGCCGTGAGCGAGATCTTTGACGCGCAGTGCGGCTACGACGCCGGGCAGCGCCTGGTGACGATCAGCCGGGACGGGCAGGAGATCGCCATGACCGTCGGAGCGGAGCACTACAGCCTCAACGGCGAGGAAAAACCGCTGGACGCGCCTGCCTATATCGCGCAGGACCGGACGATGGTGCCGGTGCGCTTCATCGCTGAGGCGTTCGGCAGTGTCGTCAAGGTGACCTACGATGACGCGGGCGCGGTGGCGGATGTGATGTTCCAGCTGTAGCGCCGCGCCGCGGATGCGGCAAACGGAAAGGAGCGTTCCCGGCTTAGCGGGAACGCTCCTTTTTCGATGCTGCCGTGCCGGGAGCCTTTCGCGGCGGGCGGCGTTGTTTCGCGGGGAGAACGGACGGGGCGTCACAGGAGCAGAAGGCTGAAGGCGAGCAGGATCGCCAGCCCCGCCACATTCCAGACGGTGAAGGTGCGGAAGTATGCTTTTAAGGGCGCGTTCTCCGGGTGCTCGTCGGCGTGGAGCGCGTAGATCTTAAAGGAGATGAGGCTCGCCATGGAGGCGATGAGTGTGCCGAGACCGCCGATGTTGACGCCGATCAGGAGCGCCGTGTAGTTCCGGCTGAAACCGGAGAGCAGGATGGCGGTGGGAACATTGCTGCACACCTGGCTGAACAGGGCGGCCAGAAGGATTTCATGCCCCTGGAGGACGGACGCGATCCAGCTGCTGACGAACTCGATGCGGCTCAGATTGCCCACGAAGATGAAGAAGCCGACAAAGGTCAGCAGCAGGGCGTAATCCACCTGCCGCAGGAGCTGCCGATGTCCCAGGAGGAGGACACCCAGCAGTGTGGCTAGGAGGGCCGGAAGCCAGTGCAGCACCCGGAAGACCACCAGCAGATTGAGCACGAAGAGCACATTGTAGCAGAAAAACTCCCGCCTGGGCATAGCAGGAGTCTTCGCCTCGACGTGCATATGGATCTCCCGGCTGGGAATGGACAGAAGCGCCAGGAGAATCAGCGCCAGGGAAACGCCCGTGAGCGGCAGCATGGTGGCGAGAAATTCGCTCAGGGACATGCCGGAGACGGAGAAGAGATACAGGTTCTGCGGATTGCCGATGGGCGTGGCCATGCTGCCCAGGTTGGCGGCGATGGTCTGCAGCACGACCACGCGGACGGTGAGATCCTCCTGCCCGCAGAGCTCCAGTGCCGTGATGGCAAAGGGGACGAAGGTGATGAGGGCCACGTCGTTGGTGATCACCATGCCGGAGAAGAAGCACAGCATCACCAGGAGGAGCGCCAGGCGCCTGCTGCTGTGGACGGCCTGAAAGATGTGCTCGATGAGCAGATCGAACAGCCCGATGCTCTGAAATCCCCGGACTAAAAGCATCAGGCAGAATAAGAGCGCCAGTACGCGCAGATCCAAGTACCCCAGGTATTCCGCGTCCGGCGGCACAAACAGCGCGGAGCCGGCGGCCAGGAGCAGGGAGACGGTCAGCACCTTCTCCGCGTGCAGATAGCGCAGAAGCCGGTGGGCGAAATAGCGGAGCGGATGGCGGAGCGGCCTGTCATGGATGGGATGGCGAAAGATGGGCATGGTGTTGGCTCCTTTCCGAGATACTTTCACTATACATCGGCGCGCCGGGGAAGGCAAGCAAAAAATCGGGCATGGCGGGCTGCGCCGCACGCCTTGCCGGCAGGGGACGGTTTTTTGCGGAAAATCGGGGGCAAAGCTTGACATCGCGGCTGTTTTGCCGTTAAATATAGGAAGATATCGCGCGGCGCGGGAGGAAAACGGTACGGCGGATTCCCGCGCACGGCAGCATCGCCGCGGCGGCGGAGCAGGAGAGAAAGGCCAAAAGCGGCGCAGGAGATGCGGGGCAAGAGAAACAAGCAATCGGACCATAAAGGAGCGTTTGGAGTATGCTGGATATCAAGTTCGTCCGCGCCAACCCGGAGATCGTTGCGGAGGGCATCAGAAAAAGAGGAATGAAGTTGGATTTGGAGCCGTTTCTGGCGCTGGAGGAAAAGCGCCGCGCGCTGCTGACCGAGGTGGAGCAGCTGAAGAATCAGCGCAATGTGGTCTCCAAGGAGATCGGCAGACTGAAGAAAGCCGGGGAGGATGCCGCGGATCTGGTGGCGCAGATGGCAGAAGTGGGTGAGGAGATCAAGGCGCTGGATCAGGAACTGGCCAAGGTGGATGCCGGGATCGAGGAGATTCTGCTGAGCATCCCCAATCTGCCGGACGCGTCGATCCCGGAGGGCGGCGAGGAGAAGTACCGCGTGGAGCGCACCTGGGGCGAGCCGACCAAGTTCGAGTTCACTCCGCAGGCGCACTGGGACATCGGCACGAATCTGGGCATCCTGGATTTTGAGCGGGCCGCCAAGGTGACCGGCGCGCGCTTCACGTTCTACCGCGGCGCGGGCGCGCGGCTGGAGCGGGCCGTCATCAGTTTCTTCCTGGACGTGCACACGCAGAAGCACGGCTATGAGGAGCTGATCCCGCCCTACATGGCCAACCGCGCCAGCATGATCGGCACCGGGCAGCTGCCCAAGTTTGCCGAGGATATGTTCAAACTGGAGGGGATGGAGTACTATCTGATTCCCACCGCGGAGGTGCCTGTCACGAACTTCTACCGCGACGAGATTCTGAACGTAAAGGAGCTTCCCATCAAGCACTGCGCCTTCAGCCCCTGTTTCCGCGCGGAGGCCGGCTCCGCGGGGCGCGACACGCGCGGCATCATCCGGCAGCACCAGTTCCACAAGGTGGAGATGGTCAAGTTTGTCCATCCGGATCACTCCTTCGAGGAACTGGAAAGCCTGACCCGGGACGCGGAGGAGGTGCTGCAGATGCTGAATCTGCCCTACCGTGTCATCACGCTGCCGACGGGGGATATCGGCTTCTCCTCCTGCAAAACCTACGACATCGAGGTCTGGCTGCCCAGCTACAGCGCCTACAAGGAGATCTCCTCCTGCAGCAACTTCCTGGACTTTCAGGCGCGCCGCGCCAACATCCGCTTCCGCGATGTGGACGGAAAACTGCGCTTTGTCCACACGCTGAACGGTTCCGGCCTGGCGATAGGCCGCACGGTGGCCGCCATCCTGGAGAACTACCAGCGGGCCGACGGCAGTGTCGCGGTGCCGGAGGCGCTGCGGCCTTACATGGGCGGGCTGGAAGTGATCCGCTAGGGAAAGCGCGCCTGGCCCGGAGGCGTGACAAAAAAGTTCTGTAAGGCCTTTGCGCGCCGCGGGCCGCGGATCCGCGCAGGAAAGGGGCGCGCGCGTCTCTATTGAAACCATCTATAGCCCCGTATAAAGAGAATCTAATACCAAGGGGCGTTGGTTTTGGTATATGATAAAAGCAGATAGAAACTGTTTATACGACCTATGCGGATACCGAAGATATTCCTGCAATTATTTATAGGGGTCGCGCGGTCGCATAAACACCTTTGTCCCATGTCTGCGCTGCCGTCTGACGGCGGCATCTATGTTGCCTGAGGGTGCTGCGGCCGGTTTGACGGAGGCGGATGGTTCCGGTGCGGGATATGCCGGAATCGTCGGAGCTTTACAGTAAAGAAGGTGTTTTTTATGGCAACAAAGAGTGAGTCGGCTGCAAAGCCGAAGCGGAATATGTACTATGTGCATGTTCTCATCGGTCTGGCGATCATCGCCATCTTCTGGGTGATACCGCCATGGGATCCGATCACGCCGGTTGGAATGCGCTGCCTGGGTACATTCCTCGGAATGATCTATCTGTGGTCCTTTATTGAATCGCTGTGGCCCAGTATCCTGGGACTGTTCCTGTTCGGCATCTCCGGGTACGGCGGGGGCACAGTGAATGCCGTCTGGCTGAACGCCATCGGCAACTACACCGTACTGCTGACCCTCTTGGCTATGACGCTCTTCGGCGCCATGAGCGAGGTGGGCGACACCCATTACATCGCCAAATGGTTCCTGACCAGACCGATCTTCAAAGGGCGTCCGTGGGTGTTCATGGTCGTATTCTATCTCTGCTGCATCGTGCTGAGTGCACTGGTCAGCCCGATCACATCCTTGATCATCCTGTGGCCGATCGCCTTGGGCTTGATGGAAGTTTTGGATGTGACGCGCAAGGATACGGTCTGGAAATGGTTCTTTGTCGGAATGTTCCTGGTGTCCACCCTGATTCAGCCGTTCTTCCCGTTCTTCGGGGCGCAGCTGATCCCCATCAGCGCCTTCGCGTCCATGACGCAGGCCATGGGCCATCCGATGAACATCCCGATGGTGCCCTACATGGTGATCGACGGCGGCATGACGCTCCTGATCATGTTCCTGTACCTGGGCATCATGAAGATCATGCGGGTGGATGTCTCCAAGTTCCAGCATATTGACCCTGTCATGATCGAGAAACAGCTCCCGCTGCCTCCGATGAACTTCCAGCAGAAGGCGTATCTCTGGATGCTGCCGATCTACCTGCTGCTGATGCTGGTGCCGAGCTTCTTCCCGAACAACCCGATCTGCCAGTTCCTGAGCGGAACCCTGGGCCCCTTGGGCATCACCGCGTTCTTCGTTGTGCTCTTCCTGGTGATCCGCTGGAACGGAAAACCGCTCCTGGACTTCCAGTATGTGGCCTATAAGCAGATGAACTGGGGCATCTTCTTCATGATCGCCGCCGCCGTCTACGGCGCCAACTCTCTGGCTGCCGACGAGACGGGTGTTGTGCCATGGCTGGTACAGATCCTGAATCCGATTCTTGGCGGACAGCCGGAAATGGTGTTCGTTGCGCTGATGTTTACGGTTGCTCTGATTATCACCAACTTTGCGAACAACGCGGCAATGGCGGTTGTGCTGCTGCCGGTGGCTCTGACCTTCTCCAACCAGATCGGTATCAACCCGATCCCGGTGGCGATGGGAATCATCCTGATGGTGTTCGTCGCGATGCTGACACCGTCCGCTTCCCCGCACGCATCTATGATGCACGGCCGAAAAGATATCTACTCAACGAAGGAGATCTTGCAGATCGGTCTTCCGATGTGCGCGATCACATTGCTGCTATATATCTTCGTTGCATATCCGCTGATGAAACTTATGCTGGGCGTCTGACCTTTGCCCGCGCCGCATAAGGGCTCTAGGATGCGCAGGACATTCTGCGCGGGCAGCAAAAGGAAACAGCAATGGAAAATCCCGCCGCGTCTGCGGCGGGATTTTTTGCGGTGGCGCTGCCGGCGCGGGAAAAAGCCCGCCCGCAGCCCGTGCGGACAGGTATAAGCAAAATCTCTGCAATTTCGGTACAAGTTTTGCAAAAAAATGCAGGATTCCGGACGGTGAACATGGTAAGATAACAGCATAGCCCCGGCGGAAGAACGGGGCGGGCGAGGAGAAGAGAAGAACCCGAAGGAGCGATCGAGATGAAAAGACAATTCGCAGGACTGCTTTTGGC
The DNA here is from genome assembly GCA_964606855.1 of uncultured Peptococcaceae bacterium. Taxonomy (GTDB): domain Bacteria; phylum Bacillota; class Peptococcia; order Peptococcales; family Peptococcaceae; genus UBA7185. Next base: position 1,976 of record CAZSHM010000031.1, on the reverse strand, counting down.
CCTGTGCCTGGCGCTGGCGCTTGGCGGCTGCGGCGACAAGGTGCCGGAAGGAACCGTCGCCACGGTGAACGGCAAACCCATCTCCCAGGAGGAGCTGGACATCAACTATGCGCAATATCTGAAGATGTACGAGGCTTACGGCTACGATATCAACTCGGAGGAAGTCCGCACGAACGCGCGCAACGAGATCCTGCAGACCATGGTCATGCAGGAGATTCTGGTGCAGGAGGCGGAGAAGCGCGGCTTCACCGTGAGCGATGAGGAGGTGGATCAGGCGCTGGCCGATCTGGTGGACACCTACTACGGCGGCGCGGAGGCGGATCTGGAGGCGGCGGTGCTCGACGCGGGCATGACGATGGAGTACTACCGCGAATCGCAGCGCGAGAGCCTGCTCCTGAGCAAACTGCAGGAGGACATGGTGGAGAATCCGGAGCGGGTGGATGTCATCCAGGCGCGCCACATTCTGGTGGAAGATGAAGAGACGGCCCGCGATCTCATCCAGCAGCTGGATAACGGCGCGGACTTTGCCGCGCTGGCAGAGGAATACTCGAAGGACACCGGCTCCGCGGCGGAGGGCGGCGAGCTGGGCTACTTCGCGGTGACGGGCCAGACCACCTCGAAGATGGTGGATTCCTTCACCGAGGCGGCGAAGGCGCTGGAAGTCGGCGAATATTCGCCGGAGCCGGTAGCCAGCGACTACGGCTATCATATCATCCTCGTGGAGGACAAACAGAGCGATGTCAACCTCCTGGAGGATCCTGACAAATACGGCGCGATCCTCTCCGGCATCTACCAGAACGGGACGTACAACCTGCTGGAGAACATCCAGGACGATACGGATGTCGAGATCCTGCTGGATACCTCCGTGGTGCCGGATCTGCCGGAGGGCATGGGCGAAGCCGCGGAAGGCGACGGCGCGGACGCGGCGGATGGCGGTGACACCGCGGCGGACGGCGCGGCAGAGGGCGGCGGAACCGCGGAGAGTGCGAACACGGCGGGCGGCAGCGCGGAGTAACGGCGCGGCCGCGGAGATGCCCGCGCGGGCGATGCGGGAGCGAGAGGAGCGTGCGCAAGGCATGGAGACAGAGCAAAGCGGGCTGATCGACAGCAAGGAAAAGTGGATCGAGCTGGAGAAGGCGGCCAAGGAGGGCTTTGCCCGGGCACAGTTTAATCTGGGCGTCTGCTACGAGCAGGGCAAATGGGTGGAGCCGGATATGGAGAAGGCCATGGAGTGGTATGAAAAGTCCGCGGAGCAGGGCAATCTGAACGCATGCTATCTCCTGGGCAACCGCTATTTCAAAGGCGAGGGCGTGGAGCAGGATTACGAGAAGGCGGTCGCCTACTTTACGGTGGCGGCCAAGAAGGGGCATCGGATCGCGATGCTTTTCCTGGGCGAGTGCTATACCTTCGGGCAGGGCGTCGAACAGGATCTCGCCGAGGCGGCGGAGTGGTATCTCCGAGCCGCGATGCGCGGTTCCCTGGAGGCGATGGTCAATCTGGGCATCTGCTACAGCCAGGGACTGGGCGTGGAGCAGGATTCCGCGGAGGCGCTGCACTGGTTCCGGGAGGCCGCCGAGGCGGGCCATCCCGCCGGAAAGCTGAACCTGGCCATCTCCTACTACGATGGCGAGGGTGTGGAGCAGGATTACGAGAGAGCGGCACAGCTTTTGGAGGAGGCCGCGCCGTACATGGCGGACGCGAAACTTCTCCTGGGGCAGTGCTACGAGAAAGGCGAGGGCGTGGCGCAGGACCGGGAGAAGGCGCGCGCGCTTTATCAGGAGGCGCTGGAGGAAGGCGCGGAGGGCGCGCAGGAGGCGCTGGACGCCTTGGATCGCCCGGCGGAGGAACGGGGCTGACCCGAACGGAGACCCCGCATCCGCGCGAGCCGCGGAGAACTGCAGATGCCGGCATGGGGCCGCGCCGTACAGGCGCGGCTTTTTTATGCCGCCCGGCGCGATTTCTCCCAAAAAAGTGTA
>CAZSHM010000030.1:0-21871 GCA_964606855.1 uncultured Peptococcaceae bacterium | reverse complement strand
CGGTTATTTAGAGTGTATGCTCTAGATAACCGCTTTTTTTGTGTTTTCCTTCCGGGTTCAAAAACCTATACTTTCCCGCACGCCACACAAATTTCCAGAATCAGGGATTTCACTTGGGTTGTCCCAGCGCCACCCGCGCGGCGCCCACCTTTGTCTGACGATTCTGTAAAAAGGAATTTTACTTTTCGTATAGTATTTTTATTCCGAAATCTATTCTAGCATATATCTTTTCATATTGAAATATCCATTTTTTCAAAATACATTATTTATTTTTATAGTGGCGCCGCGCCGATCACTTCTCCCCGCGCGGTCTCGATCGCGGGAATTCGCGTTTCGGATGCGCAAAAAGGCCCGCCGCACAGCAAACAACTTGCTGTGCGGCGGGCCGCTCTGAAGAATGCGGAGTTCTCTGTCCGCTTCTATGCTCCTCGAATTTCTAAGTGTAAAACAGATCGCAACGGATCCGTCTGAACGCTACCGGATATGCTTTTTCAGCTGTTTTCTCCCGGTGTACAGGGCCATCAGCAGGCAAAAGACGGCGCCGTAAGCCCAAAACTTGTGATACTTCATTTCGCGTGCGCGCCTCCTTCCCTTCTCGGCTCCGGCAAGCACGGACGCATACTTGCCGCACTGATCAGCATCGTGGAAAAATTGTGCAGATAGGCGGAGACCGTGGGTGTGAGCACGCCCGCCAGCCCGCTCAGCAGAAGACCGGTGTTGAACAGCAGGATGAAACGATAATTCCTGTGGATGCGCCGCAACAGGCGTGTGCTCAGCCGGCGCAGAAACACGAGATCGTGCAGATCATTGCGCAAAAGCGTGATATCCGCCACCTCGCGTGCCAGATCCGACGCGTCCTGCATTGCCACCGACACATCCGCGGCGGCCAATGCAGGGGAATCGTTGATGCCGTCCCCCACCATGATCAGCCGACGATACAGGAACTTGAGCGACTCCACCATGCTGCTCTTATCCGCGGGCAGCACCTGCGCGCGGTAGGTCGGAATGCCAAGCGCGTCCGCGACGGCCCGGGCTGCACTCTCGCTGTCGCCTGTGAGCATACAGACATTGGTGATGCCCTCCTGCTTCAGCTGTGCGATCACCTCCGCCGCCTCCGGCCTCGGAGGATCGTCAATCAGGAGCACACCGACCAGACTGCGCCCGATTGCCAGATAGATGGCCGAGCAGCCGCCCTGTTCGGCCTGGATCTGCTCCCGTTGCTTGCGCGTGATGGGGATTCCCTCATCCTCGACGATAAAGTGGGGGCTGCCGATCAGACAGCGCCGGCCGTTTAACTGTGAGGAGATGCCGTGCGCCACCACATACTCCACATCGGCATGTTTTTCCGCGTGGAGCAGCCCTTCCTCCTCCGCCTGCCGAACGATCGCGCGGGCAACACTGTGCGGAAAATGTTCCTCCAGACAGGCCGCGATGCGCAGGATCTCCTCGCGGCTGTATTTTCCGAAGGGAATCACACGGACCAGCCGCGGGCAGGCCTCCGTCAGCGTCCCTGTTTTATCAAAGACGATGCAGTCCGCTTCTGCGAACAGTTCAAAATATTTGCCTCCCTTGACCACAATCCCGTGATCCGATGCCTCTTTCATGGCGGAGATCACCGATATGGGCGTGGAGAGTTTGATGGCGCAGGAGTAATCCACCATCAGGACAGACAAAGCTTTGGTCCAATTTCGGGTCAAGGCGAGAACCGCCAACGCTCCCAGGAAACTGTACGGCACAATCGCATCGGCCAAATGTTCGGCCCGATTCTGCACAGAAGCTTTGAGCATTTCAGAGTGATCGATCAGTTCCATAATCTGATCGATGCGGTTCGCGCCGGATAGGGCCGTCACCTGCACATCCAGAAGCCCTTCTTCCAGCACAGACGCGGCGTAGACAGTATCGCCGGCGCTCTTGCGCACCGGCAGCGCTTCCCCCGTCAGCGAGGCTTCGTTGACAAGCGCCTCTCCCGCACACACCTGTCCATCCAGCGGAATCAGCTGTCCGGAGCGGAGTCGGATGACATCTCCCGCGCAGACCTCCGCCATGGGCGTCAGTGTTTCTCCGGTGTCGTCCACCCGCCAGACCTGCTCCACCTGCAGGGAAAGGCTGCGCGCCAACGCGTCGTGCGTGCGCCGGCGTGTATACGCCTCCAGCTCGGAGGAGACGGAGAGTAGGAGCATGACGGAACCTGCCGTCCGGAAGGAACCCTGGGCCAACGCCGCGCTGATGGAGGCGGCGTCCAGCACGTCCACGTTCAGTTTTCCGTGCCAGAGCGCCGCGAGACCGCGGCCGACATAGCGTCCCGCGCGCAACACCGTCCAGGCATTGCGCAATAGCTGCGGCAGGAACAGCCTGCGGGCCACATGCGCACCGACCAGCCGCAACAGACGCAACTGAAAATCGCCATCCAGTTTGCGCGCGCGTTCCGCCTCTGTGGGATCCCCCGCAGCCAGCGCCGCGCCGTCGATGGCGCGCACCTGCGCCAGCACCGCTTCACGGCCGCCGGCTTCCGGATCCGGATTGTAGCGGATCAGCAGGCCGCCGTTCCGGTAGGTCGCTTCCGCCGCATAGACGGAGGGATTTTGCCGCAACAATGCGGTCAGAGCGTATCCCTGTGTCTCGCTGAAGGCATACATCCCGCAGCGCAGGCGCAGACGTCCCGGTCCATCATAGACGATGCGGTATCTCATTCCACGGCCTGCTCCTGCGCGGTTGCTTCTGCGGCGGCATCATAGCAGAGATCCTCCGCTTCGTCCTTGATGCTCTGCAGGCAGCTCTCCGCTTGCCGCTGCAGCATCATGCCCTTGGCCAGACCGGACACACAGGCGGCGCGCAGTTTTTCACTGGCCAGCAGTTTCTTGCCCACGTAGACCGTCAGCAATCCTCCCGCATAGCAAACCAGGTTCTGATGCTTTTTCAGACAATCCAAACATTTCATGGCAGATCTTCCTTTCTGACAAAAAATACTAGAGATGGGGCACCACTGCTTTCTCGGATATGCAGTGTCCTTCCGGCTCTAGGATAACATTCCCCGACTGTATTTGTCAATCCCTGTTTATCATTAACCATTGCAAACAATCCGTTGCTTGCTCTGTAAATGGTTTGTTATTGCTGGATTTGTGCCCGAATGGGAGATTGTGCTCCGCAGCCACCCGGACGCTGCAGGCCGCCGCGGAGCTCATTCGATCTCCCGCCCCTCCAGCAAGCGGTAGAGCGTCCTTGCCTCCTCGGCGCGCACATTCTCGCGCACTTCCAAAATTTCGGCGCGCAGCTGCCGTCCTCCAAAGCCGATTTCCAGCACATCGCCCGGTTTGACCTCGGCACCCGCCTTGGCGACGCGCCCGTTGATCTTGACCTTGCCCCCGTCGCAGACCTCTTTGGCCACCGTGCGCCGCTTGATCAGCCGGGAGACCTTCAGATATTTGTCGAGCCGCATCCGTTCTCTGTCCTTTCTAATTTCCCGATATATGTGAGAGATGCAGGGTACGGATCGCTCCCATGCCGTTGCAGTGCCCGCTCTCCGCACCAAAAAAGACTGCCACGTTAGGGCATACCCGGCTCCCGCTTGGGGAACGGCCATGCCCTAACGCGACAGTCCGCGTCGATCCGTCTTCGATCTGTCTCGATCCTGCCTGACCGATCAGACCGGATCGCACATCTAACAAGTTTTACAGTGCGGCGACATCACACCGTTTTACATCTATAAAAATGAAAAGGAATCCGCGCGTCGCCTGCAAATGCGGAGGATGTATGCTCCGTACCATTCTGCGTTCCGCCATTTTGCAGCCTCGACGGCAACGTCCTTCTATCCAAAACCCATTGCCGCCGCACTGTCTGCTCGGACGAACCGATCCCAGATCGCTCACCGGCGCTTTCCCATAGCAGCATCCGCCTGAGCTGCATCCCGTTCTGTCAGATCAGCTTACTTTTTTCTCGAGCGCTTGGCCGTTTTCTTGACCGCCACGACTTCCTTCAGCCCTTTGCCGGCTTTGAACGCCGGGACTCTGGTTGCCGGAATCATGATATCCTCTTTGGTCTGAGGATTCTTTGCCTTGCGCGCCTTCCGATCTCTGACTTCAAAGGTTCCAAAGCCGACCAGCTGTACTTTTTCCCCTTTTTTCAGGCTTTCGGTCACTGTCGTCAAGACAGCATTCACCGCTTTCTCGGAATCTTTCTTGGTCAGTCCCGCTTTCTCGGCTACGTTAGCCACCAGTTCAGTTTTGTTCACTGAAATCCCTCCTAAAGCCTCTTAAATGTGTATTGTTTGACATCGAAAGCGTCGTATGCCTGCATTTTACCACACTCCCTGAAAAAACGAAAGCTTTCGATGCAGAAAACTTGTGAAAAAGCCTATTTTGTAAGAATTTTGTAGGAATTTTGTAGGAATTTTGTTTCTTTTTCCTCTATTGGCCCGCTCTTTTGCTGTTTTCCCACAAAACATCCAATTCTTCTACAGTATACTTGCCAAACTCTTTTTTGTCCAGCATTATTTTTTCTTCCATCGCGCGGAAGCGGCGCACAAATTTCTGCACAGTGCGGTCGAGCGCCTGCTCCGGGTCTACCTTGGCAAACCGCGCCAGATTGACGACCGAAAACAGCAGATCCCCCACTTCTTCCTCCACATCGCCCGCTCCGGCGAGCGCCGCCTCAACCTCGGCCAGTTCTTCCGCGATCTTCTCCTTCGGCCCCTCGATGTCCGGCCAGTCAAATCCGACGCGATGCGCCTTCTGCTGCACCTTCTCCGCCTTCATCAGCGCGGGCAGCGTGGCCGGCAGATTCCCCATGACGCTCTGCGGCGCATCAGAGGGCTCCTGCTCCTGTTTTTTGATTTCCTCCCAGTTGCTGAGCACCGTTTCGGCGTCCTGCGCCACGGCGTCGCCGAAAATATGCGGGTGGCGGCGAATCATCTTCCGCGTGACCGTATCCACCACATCGCCGAAGGTAAACGCGCCCTCCTGCTGCGCGAGTTTCGCGTGAAACACCACCTGCAGCAGCACGTCCCCCAGTTCCTCCTGCAGATGCCCCATATCGCCGCAATCGATGGCTTCGATGACCTCGTGGGCCTCCTCCAAGAGATTTTTGCGCAGCGATCGGTGTGTCTGCTCCTTATCCCAAGGACAGCCGTTTTCTCCCAGGAGAATGTCCATCACGTCCAGAAGGGGCTGGATCGCATCCGGCTGCTCCGGATCCTGCACATGCTCCGCTTTTACCGCATCTCGCATCGGAATCCCTCCATTGCTATTCTCGAACCAGTCTCAGCTTCGACAAGCGTTCCGCCAGGCGATCGCCCACTTTCGGGATCTTGCGGATGATTTCCAGGCGCACACCGCCGATGAGCAGGAGCGTCACCGCGTAGGCACAGCCGCCCAGTGCCACCGCCGCCAAAGTCGCAATGCCGTTGCTGCCGAGCGCAGAAAAGAGCAGCCGATAGGTCGCGATCACCAGCACCGCCATGACACCAACGCTGATCAGCGGCTTTACAATATGGTAGCGGGGACTGAGCCAGTCCCAGCCAATCTGGCGGGAAACCTGGTAAAGGTTGTTGGCGGCAGCCACGGCAAACCCCACAACGCTGCCCAGCGCCGCGCCGCGGACACCCATCGTCGGCATCGCGGTCAGCAGATAGGTGAGGATCGTCTTGACCGCCGCGCCCAAAAGCAGGCTGTACATGGGCACCATTGCCCGGCCCATGCCCTGCAGCGTGCCCGCGCTGATCTGGTAAAGCCCCACAGTCAGCACGACCGCAGCCGACCAGAACATGGCCACACCCGCGCCGGGACGTGCAAAGAGCAGTTCCGTGATGGGCGTGGCAAGACACATCAGGCCCACGGTCGCCGGCAGCACGATGAGCACCGCGAGCTGCATGGCGGCGCTGAAGTTGCTCTTCACCGCATCGCGCCGCCCCATGGAGATGGCTTCGGCGATGTTGGGCACCAAGCTTGCGGAGATGGCGGTCGTCAGGATGAAGGGCAAATTGATGATGGGCTGGACGCAGTTGGTGAGATAATTGACCGATACCAGCGCTTCCGCGTGACTGAACCCTCCGGCCTCCAAGCGCGGCAGCACCAGCACGGAATCGATGCTCTGCATGATGGGCAGCACCAAACTTCCGATGGAGATGGGAATGGCCAGCGCGACCACCTTGCCGAGCAGCCGGCCGTTTCCGATCTCGCCGCGATCCCGGGCGGCGCGCTGCGCCGGATCCGGCAGCGCCGCCGCATCCGCCTTCCGTTCGCGGCGGCGATAGAGCAGAAAGATGGTCAGAATCAGAAGGAAGGCCGTCCCGCTTCCGACCGATGCGCCGGCGCTTGCACCGGCCGCCGTGACGGTGTCCCCGTAGGGCATCAGCAGCAGGAGCGCCAGGAGAATGACCCCAACCCGCACGAACTGCTCCGTGATCTGGGAGAGCGCCGTGGGCACCATCTCCTGCAGACCCTGAAAGTAACCGCGAAAGACAGCCTGCATACAGGTAAAAATCATGGCGGGCGCGATGGCGCGCAGGCTCAGGGCCGTCCGCGGCTCATGCAGCATATGGACCGCCAGCCAGTCGGCGTTGACAAAGACAAAGCAGGCCACCGCGATGCCCACCGCCGACAGCGCCGCCAGCGAGACTTTTAGGACGCGCAGACTCATGCCGCTGCGCCCCTGATCCTCATATTCCGCCACCAGCTTGGAGATGGCGAGCGGCACGCCCGCCGTAGAAAGCGCCAGCAGCAGCGTATACACCGGGTAAACCATGCCGTAAATGGCGCCGCAGGCATCTGTGGCGATGCGCGCAAATGGAATGCGGTACAGCGCGCCGAGGCATTTTGCCAGAATGCCGGCAATGCTGAGAATCAGCGCGCCTTTGACAAAAGACTTTCTCTTTTCAGACACAAGCTTCGCTCCTCGCCGAATTTGTATTTTTCTTGCGCTCCGGAACCGGATCCGCTGTTCCGCGATCTCTTCCCTGTCCATCATATTAGCCCAAGCGCGCCGCAAAAGCAACAAAAAACGTCACAAAAACGACACAATCAAGCAATTCTTTTCATAAAGGGCTCAGTTCGGAGCTTTTTTGAAACCGTCTGTGCGGTGGGAGCGAAAATCAGTCCACAGCATCCCTTACAGTGCGGCATATGCCCTTGGAGAGGGTACTAAAAGCTACTGCGCGGAGCCTGCTCTGCGCACGCTCCGCGCTTCTCGATTCCGACCGCCTCTGTTCTGCCGCTACTCTGGCACGAACTGCGCCCTCAGGATCTCCGCAAATTCCTCGGTATAGTCCCCTCCGTTGTCCGCCTTCCAGAAGGCGCAGTAGTTGCGCCGAATCGGCTTTCCGTCCCGGCAGAGCGGGAGACTGACGATGCTCTCTCCAAACTGAGCCGGAGGCGCGCCGCCCTCGATGGGCAGATATCCTTCGCCGCTGACGACCATGAGCCTCGCCTCATCCAGATCTTCCGCAAAGACAAACTCCCCCTCGATCCCATAGATCTCCTGGTAGTGCGCCTGTTCATTCTCCCGCTGTTCTCTTGACGCGACCAGGATGCAGGGCATATGCCGCAGGTCGCCCACATTGACCCGCTCCATGCGCGCAATCGGATTTCGGGCGGAGATTTCAATATGGCAGCTTAGGACTGTCAGGACGGAGTTGACGTACGCGTCGGAAAAGGCCCGGCGCTGGTCGTTGAGCACCAGATCGACCTGTTCCGTGCGCAGAAGGCCATACAGTTCTTCGTGGTTTCCGCTCTGGATATTCACGGGGACATCGGGATACTTTGCGGCAAATTCCGCCACGGCTCTCTGAAACTCCGCGCCGCCGTAGCCCTTCAGATAGCCGATCCGCAGCGCAGCGCCCCCGCCGCCGGCAATCCGTTTTGTTTCGCGGCACAGGCGGTCAAAGTCCTCCATCAGCAGCAAGCTCTTCTCGTAAAAGTGCTTTCCGGCGGGCGTCAGAGAAAAACTCCGGTTCCCCCGCGCGAGGAGTGTGACGCCGAGTTCCCGCTCCAAGGCCCGCACCTGCTGGGAGATCGCGGACTGGGATATGAAACATTCCTCCGCTGCTTTGCTGAAACTGCCCATACGGACGACCGTCTGAAAATATCGGATCTGTTTGAACATGGGTTTCCCTCTTCTCTGCGAACGCGCGCAGCAATGCTCGATACAAACCTTGTGCAAAAACTGTTTTCAGTATACCACAAAGTGGCGCATTGTAAACCGGTTTCCCGGCTTTCTCCTGTGCGCGTGTGCGCGCAAATCCGGCGTTTTCGGGATCTGCGGATAGCGTTCTTTTCCCCGGCGCGGCCGCATCCGAGGAAGGCAAACCCGCCTTCCTTCCCTAGAACGGCTTCCTAATAATATAATTTTTGTTGATACATCGGGAAATAGATGTTTATTGTCAAAAGAACTTGCACAGTAAAAAAGATTTGAAATTACCCCATAATTCGGTATAATGATAGTAATCGGATTTTTTTGCGCTGAATTTGTCCCTTCGCGCCCTTCAGGCGGCGAGCGCGTGAAACAATGCAGCGCGCAGGAATGCCTTATCTCTGTCTCACATTTTAATCAACCAAGGAGGTACAAGAACTATGATTTTAACGCTACTCTGCTGGGCCGCTCTGATCGGCTTCATCGGCCTTTCCATCAAAAAAGCGATGGATTTCGCCAAGCTGCCGCAGCACGGCAGACAGGATCTGTATCCGATCCCGCTGGAAGAGGATGAAAAAATCAAATATGGCGGATCCTACATGGAGGAAGATAAATGGTATGAAAAGAAGCGCCACCACAACCGCAAAGGCGAGATTCTGGACATGCTGGCGGAAATGCTGTTCATCAAAAAACTGTTCGTGAACCAGAATAAATTCTGGTGGTTTTCCTACTCGATGCACTTGGGAATGTACGCCGCTATCGCCTGGAGCGTGCTCGTCCTGATCGCCGCATTTTTCCCCAACGCCGTATTCATTTTCCTGAGCACTCTGGCCGGCATCGCGGCCGGCGTCCTGATGACGGTAGGCGTCGTCGGGCTTCTCTGCAAGCGCCTGTTTGTGAAGGAGTACAGAATTTACACCACGCCACAGGAGTACTTCAATCTGATCATGCTGCTCCTGCTCTCCGGACTGGGCCTTGTCAACTGGCTGGGTGACATGCAGTTTGCCTTCGGCCGCAACATCGCCAAGGCCATGTTCACCCTGCAACCGCTGAGCAACTTCTATCCGGACGGCGTGCCGCTGACACTGACCCTGTTCATTCTGGTTCTGGCCTTTATGAGCTTCTACATTCCGCTGTCGAAGCTGAGCCACTATGTCGGCAAATACTTCAGCTTCCACAAGGTCATCTGGGACAACGAGCCCAATATGCCCGGCAGCAAAATCGAGGCCAACATCATCAACGCCGCCAAGAAGCCCAAGAATCCGGACGCCTTAAAGTGGGAAGCGCCGCACGCGCAGCCGGCACAACCGGCACAGCCGGCGGATGCCCCGGAACAGAAATAATTTTACGAAACGGAGGAATTTATCGTGATAAAAGGGAAAGATCTAAAGCCCCGCGATCTGGGCATCCTGTGCGATCAGTTGACGGAGATCACCGTCGACGACCTGATGCCGCTGCCCGCGCCCTTTGACAAACCGGAGATGGAGCCCGGCTTTAAGGCGCCGAAAGCGGATTGGAACGAGAAATACAACAGCCATCTCGACGGCTTTATCGCCATCGACAATTTTGAGCGTCCGAAGACCAAGGAAGAAGAGGACGAGCTGGTACAGAAATTCCTGCGCGGCGTCGAGAGAATGCTCTCGACCGACACCAACGGCGGCATCAAGCAGGCGCTGAACCTGTCGATGGAGTACTGCGCGAAGTGCAACACCTGCTCCGCCGCATGTCACATTTTTGAGGCGACCAACGGCAACGAACTCTACCGGCCCAGTTTCCGCGCCGAAGTTCTGCGCATGATTGTGAAAAAATATTTCGATAAGAAGGGCAAACTGATTCCGGGCGGTAAGCCCAACGTCATCGTCAAGTTCATCGGCGGCGATATCGATCTCAACTGGCAGACCGTGGCACGGCTGGGCGAACTGGCCTACCGCTGCAATCTCTGCCGCCGCTGTGCGCAGACCTGTCCTCTGGCCTTGGACAATGGCCTGATCGCCCGCGAGATCCGCAAGATCTTCAGCCAGGAGATGGGCTACGCGCCCAAGGCGCTCCACGAGAAAGGCACTGTGCTGCAGCTGAAGACCGGCTCCTCCACCGGTATGTCCAAGGTTCCCTTCCTGGATACCGTGGAATTTTTGGACGAGGACGCCACAGACCTCTTCGGCGAGGGCGAGACCGAGTACAAGACGCCCATCGATGTGGAGGGCGCGGACATTCTCCTGATCCACAACGCCGGCGAATTCAACGCCTGGCCGGAAAACCCCATGGCCTTCACCATCCTGTTCCAGGAGGCCGGGCTGTCCTGGACCCTTTCCAGCGAGATCGGCGGCTACGACAACGTCAACTACGGCCTGTTCTATGACGATCTGCAGGCAAAGAAGGTCGCCATGAAACAGAACGAGGTCGCCAAAAAGCTGGGGGTCAAGCGCATCGTCATCGCGGAGTGCGGCCATGCGCATAAGGCGGCGGCCATCACCGCGGACCGCTTCTATCCCGGCAGCGACCGTGTGCCTGTGCAGAGTTTCCTGCCCCTGATGCGCGATCTGGTGCTGGGCGGCGCCTATCAGATCGACCCGAACCGCAACGATTTTCCGGTCATTCTGCACGATCCGTGCAATGTTGTCCGGCAGATGGGAATTGTCAAGCCGCAGCGCGACATCTTGAAAGCCATCATGAAGCCGGGGCACTACGGCAATATGGGTCTGCCGTACTATGAAATGAAGGATCACGGCGTCCACAACTACTGCTGCGGCGGCGGCAGCGGCTTCGCCATCATGAACTCCATGAGTTTCCCTGCCTGGAGAGACAATGTGGCGCACCGCAAAAAACTGTCCCAGATTCTGGAGGCCTTCGGCCCGGAACTGATGGAGAACGCGGATGTGCCCAAGTACATCTGCGCCCCCTGCTCCAACTGCAAGGGCGCGATGCGCGACATCATCGAACATTACAGATTGGATCGCTACAACGTCCACTACGGCGGCCTGGTCGAGCTGATCGTCAACGCCATGACCAAATTCAGCACGCCGTACATGGAATTCCTGCGGGAGGAGTAAACTCCCTGTATCCAAGGAAAGGAGTATCGTTTCATGAAACTTTCGATCAAGGCGAAGAATCTCCAGGTTACAGACTCTTTGACAGACTATATCGAGAAGCGTTTTTCCAAGCTGGAAAAATACTTTATGGATGAAAATCTGACCGCGACCGTGACCCTGATTGTCGAAAAGGGGCAGCACCGCGTGGAGGTCACCATCCCGCTGAGCCGCTATATCCTGCGCGCCGAGGAGCAGAGCAGCGATATGTACGCCTCCGTCGACGGTGTTGTGGACAAACTGGAGCGCCAGATCCGCAAATACAAGACCAAGATCAACCGCAAGGGGAAGGTGCAGACCTTCCATGATCTGCCGCCCGCGCAGGAGGAAGCGGAAGAGCCGGAGGATGTGGAGGAGGAAGGCCGCATCAGCAAGCGCAAGATGTTCGTCCTGAAACCGATGGACGAAGAGGAAGCGATCATGCAGATGGAACTCCTGGAACATGATTTCTTTGTCTTCCTGAACGCCGCCACCGACAGTGTCAACGTCGTCTACAAGCGCAAGGACGACCAGTACGGCCTGATTGAGCCCGTCATCGACTGACCTAGTCCTGCTTCGGCATAGAGCCACGGGCCAATTTTCTCCGGAAAAGGCAAAAAAGTGCTTGCCATTTATACTTTCGCCCGCTATAATAGTTGTGGTGACTGCAAACGTGCGTCACCTAGCTTATTTTCTTGAAAGGATGATTGCAATGCAGGGTAAAGTAAAGTGGTTCAACGCGGAAAAAGGGTATGGCTTTATCGAAGGCGAGGACGGTAAGGATGTGTTTGTTCACTTCTCTGCCATCGAGCAGGAAGGCTTTAAGACACTCGACGAGGGTCAAGAAGTAGAGTTCCAGGTAGTGGAAGGCGCAAGAGGCCCTCAAGCTGCCAACGTTGTGAAGCTTTAATTGTACACAGAACCCCTGTCAATCCCGGGCAGGCATCTTTTGCAACAGGGATGCGCCAGATCCTTCGGCCGGATCGTTCGGATTGCAGGGTTTGATATAGGATTAAAGAAGACAATCAACGGAAGTGCCCTTGCGGCAATTTCAAAAGGGAACATGCCCCGGTTTGGGGAAAGCGAGGCTGTCGCGCCGGCAAATTGTTTGCTGCGCGGCAGCCTTTTCGTTTCCCGGAATTTATTCCCCCCTACTGCATCGCTGCTTTCACGGAAACGCCTCCGGAGCGGCACCGCCCCGCTGCCGTATGTCCGGAGGACGCCAAAAAGCCTGCCTCGCGGCAGGCTTTTTGCATTCTCTAACCCGCGCCGGACTGCGTCGGGCAGGCCCCCGTTCTTGCACAGGCGTTCCCTTTAAAAAATCAGGCGCTGACGGTGCACATAAATATTTTCCAAGAGCGTGATACCCAAAAAATTCGTCAGCATGGAGCTGCCGCCGTAACTGACAAAAGGCAGCGGAATCCCCGTCGCCGGCATGATGCCCATAGTCATGCCGACATTCTCAAAGATGTGGAACAGATACATGCTGACGACACCGGCGGCGATCAGCGCGCCGAACAAGTCTTTGGAGAGCATGGCGATCCGCAGGCCACGGAAGAGCAGAAACGCGTAGAGCAGCAGCAGAATCGCCGTGCACACAAAGCCGAGCTCCTCGGAAAACACCGCAAAAATGAAATCGGTCCACTGCTCCGGCAAAAAGGCACCGCTGCTCTGGCTGCCCATGTGCAGGCCTTCGCCGAACAGTCCGCCGTTGCCGATGGCAATTTTAGACTGCATGACGTTATATCCGGCGCCCTGGGGATCCAGCATCGGATCGAACAGCACCAGAAAGCGATTTAGCTGATACGGCTTTAAGGGGCAGAACCAGTTCAGTTTCCAGACGCCCAGGAGATAGATGATCAGCCCCGCAATGCCGCCGAAGAAAAGTCCCAGGAGCAGCTTGCGGTTGGCGTTGGCCACAAAGAGCATCCCGACCATGATAAAAATGTACACCATGGCGCTGCCCAAATCCGGCTGCAGCATCAGAAGACAGACGGGCACCAGCATAAAGAGAAAACAAGGGAGCAGATCCTTAAAGGTCTGCAGTCTCTCGCGGCGGCTGGACAGAAACTGCGCGAAACTGATGATCAAAAAGATCTTACAGTACTCCGCCGGCTGAATGCCGAAACTTCCGATCATAAACCAGCCGCGCGCGCCGCCGCGGACCGTCCCCAGGAGCGCCACCGAGAGCAGAAACAGAATCGAGAAAAGATAGAAATATTTCGCATATTTCTGCAGCACGGGGTAATCGATGCGCAAAAAAGCAAAAACGCAGACTACGCCCACCAGAATCCAGACAGACTGTTTGAGCACATAGTTGCTATCCTGGCTGGCCGAGGCGCTGTCCAGCACCAAAAGCCCCGCCGTCAGAATCAGAAAGACCGCCGCCAGGAGAGAAAAATCCAGCTTTGACAGCAGCTTATAAAATTGTTTCATACAGGCTCCTACCTCCGCTGCAATCTTCCGCCGCATCCCTCTCCGGCGGCGTTCCGCAAAATTTCCCTGGCCAATCCGCCGACACAGAACCGATCCGTCCGCGCGCGCTCAGGATTCCAAGGCCAGATCGGGCAGGGCGGCTCTGTCAGCAGACCTGCGTGCGTCCGCATCGGCGCACCCCTCCGCGCGGAGGGTTCCGCCCTGCTCACCGGCTGCCGGCGCCGCGTTTGATTCCAGCCACCGGAATGTTGACTTCCAGCATGGTCAGATTGTCCTGCTCCGCCATCTGCACTTCCAGTGCGGCTTCATCAAACTCCATATAGCGGGAGATGACCTCCACCAGATCCTGCCGCAGATGTTCCATCATCTCCGGGGAGAGACTGGTGCGGTCGTGGATCAGAACAAGTTTCAGGCGGTCTTTGGCGATATCCTTGCTGGCTTCTTTTGAACCGAATAACCGTTGTAAAAAATTTGCCATCTCCAGCGCCTCCTAGTTCCCCAGAAATAGTCTCCGCAGTCTTGCGAAAAAGCCCTCTTCCGCCTCCAGGTTCATCAGCGGCACATCGTTGCCCAGCAGGCGCTGCACGATGTTGCGGTACGCCTGTCCGGACTTGGAGTGCGGATCCAGCACGGTCGGCTCCCCGCGGTTTGTGGAGATGACGATGTTGTCGTCGTCGGGTATGACGCCCAGGAGATCGATGGCCAAGATCTCAAGGATATCGTCCACGCTCATCATATCCCCCTGGCGCACCATGTTCGGGCGCACGCGGTTCACCACCAGGCGCGGATTTCCCAATCCGTAGGCTTCCAAAAGCCCGATGATGCGGTCGGCATCGCGCACGGCGGAAACCTCGGGATTCGTGACCACGATCGCCTTGTCCGCCCCCGCGATGGCATTCTTGAAGCCCTGTTCGATGCCCGCGGGGCAGTCGATGATGACAAAATCCGTCTCCTGCCGAAGGGCCTCACACATCGATCGCATCTGCTCCTCCGTCACCGCTGTCTTATCCTTCGTCTGCGCGGCGGGAATCAGATAGAGCTCCGGAAAGCGCTTGTCCTTGATCATCCCCTGCTTCATCTTGCAGCGGCCCTGCGCGATATCCACGATGTCGTAGACGATCCGGTTTTCCAGTCCCATGACGACATCCAGGTTGCGCAGCCCGATATCCGTGTCCAGAAGCACCACTTTTTTGTCCACCGCGGCAAGCCCAGTTCCGATATTCGCGGCGGTCGTCGTCTTGCCGACACCGCCCTTGCCCGATGTCACTACAATTACTTCACCCATCTCGTTCCCTCCCGTGCTGGTTTTGTGCCTAGCCCAAGCGCCATAGCAGGATCGCCGGCGCTAAACTTCCTCGATCACCAACCGGCCGTCGATGATCCGCGCCAGTTCCGGCACACGGCGCGCTTCACGCTCCCCGTCCGGCGCTCTGGCAATCCATTCCGCGATGCGCAGCTGCGGGGAGCAGAGGCTGGCGGCATAGATCACCGCGTCCGCATTGCCCCGGCATCCGGCATGCGCCACCCCGCGCAGTGTGCCGAGCACCACGATGTGCCCTGTCGCCACCAGCTCCGCGCCGGCGTTGACATCGCCCAGCACGATCAGGGTCCCGTCGCAGGAAAGTTTTTGCCCGGAACGCACATTCTTGCGCACCACCAGAGCCCCGTCCGCGGGATACTGTTCCGCGCCGCGGAGATCCGCCTGCTCCAGGCAGGCGACCGCCGGCGCGCCGGAGAGCCTTTCCCTGTCTGCGTCTGCCGGAGCCGCAGCCGCGGTCGCGCTTCTCGCCTCCGGCACAGGCTCCCGGTCGTGCGCGGCCTCCGGCAGGAAACAGCGCACTTCGCAGCCCACAAGCTGCAGAAGCACGCGCAACGCTAGGCGCTGCCCCTCGCTCAGACACACATCGCCCGAATGCACCGTCAGGGCCGTGTGCTCGCCCAGAAACCCCTTGGACTGCCACAATTTCTGCAGAACCTGCCGGCAGAGCGTTTCAAACTCCACGCTGCAGTCCAGGAGCAGTACAACGCCGTCTTTATTGCCCTTGAGTGTGACTGCATCTCCCATCGTACTCTCTCCAACCCTTTTTACTGATTCAGTCCAAAGTATTCCTCCAGAACCGCCTTGGCCACACGGCCGGCAGAGCCGGCTCCGCTGTAGCCGTACTCCATCACGCAGGCGAAGGCAATCTGCGGATCGTCCGCCGGCGCAAAACAGATGAAGACCCCGTCGTAATACTCCTTGTAGTAGCCGCGCGCCGTCTCCACCCTGTATCCCTCCTGCCCGGGCTGGGCGGTTCCCGTCTTTGCCGCGACCTCGATGTCGGCGGGGAAGTTGGAAAACAGCGAATAGGCGCCTCCGCCTGGTTTTGTAACCTGGCACATGGCGGTTCGCACTTTCTCCAGGGTTGCATCGCTGATGTCGGCCTCCTGGCGCACCACCGGCGTGTTGACCTGCAGCAGGTCGCCCGCGTTGTTGCGAATCTCCTTCACCACATAGGGCTGGTACACTGTTCCCCCGTTGGCGATGGCGGCGGCATAGACCGCCAGCTGCAGCGGTGTATAGTTCTGCCGCCCCTGCCCGATCGCCACATTGAAGGTATCCGCTGCGTGCCACTCCATGTTCCAGTTGTGGTTGATCTGCTTCTGGCTTCGGAGCACGGCGAGCGTGTTGTTGTAGTGCCGCTCGATGCCGGCACGCTCCTCCTCGGTGGCGGCCGCCGCCAATTCCGCCTCCCGCGCCTGCTCCGTTTCGGCAATCTTGGCATCGTAGTAGGCGTCGTAGTTGGCTGTCACCAGGTCCTGGTACATCTTTCGCTTCTCCGGTGTCGGCAGGCCCTCGTAGACGCCCTCCCCCTTGCTCTCGTAGGCCAGATCGATGCCCGTGGGGCCATCCAGCCCAAGTTCCTTGCCATATTTGGAAATGTTGTCGATGCCGGCGCGCCGTCCAAGTTCCTGAAAATAGACGTTGTCCGATTTTGCCATGCCGTTGTAAAGGTTGTAATAGCCCACCGGCGCCGTGGTCTTGATGTAGGGCGGATACCAGTAGCGGCCCGGGTTGTAGATGCGCTCCGTATCCGTGACCACCCCGCTCTCCAGCGCCGAGATGGCGGTCACCGGCTTAAAGGTGGATCCCGGAATGTAGCGCCCCTGGATGGCGCGGTTCTGCTGCCCAACTTTGTCGTCGGGGCGGCTGGCCATCGCCAGCACCTCGCCCGTCTTTGCGTTCAAGAGCACCGCGGCCCCCGCACCGGCTTTGTCGGAGCGGCTCTGAGACTGCAGGCTGGCGATCGTCTCATCCATCGCCTGCTCCAAGGTGCGCTGCAGCCGGGAATCGATCGTCAGGACCAGATTATTGCCCGCCTGCGGCTCCACCACCTGCACCTCCGAGATCGGACGGCCTGCGGCATTCACTTCTACCTGGCGATACCCGTCGGTGCCGCGCAGAACCTGATCATAATATTTCTCCAGGCCCACCTTCCCCACATAGTCGCCCATCTTATAAGAAGTTTCCTCGCTGCCCGACTCGGCGGCTTCCGCCTGCGCGTCCAGCTCGCTCTGGCTCACCTCGCCGATGTACCCCAGCAGGTGGCTCGCCAGATTGCCCTCCAGATAATTGCGCTCCGGCGTTGCCTCGATGCGCACGCCGGGCAGCGCGTCCCTGTGCGCTTCGATGCGGCTCACCGCCGCGATGTCCAGATTCTTTTTCAGTACGATCGGCCGGTAGAGATAGCCTTTGTTGGCCTCACAGGTCTCCTTGATCGTATCCGCTGTGATCTCCGGATCCTCCAGGAGCGTGACCAGAAGTGTGATCATCTCCTCGTTGTAGGCATCGCCCTGCCGGAGCGAGAGATACTCCGCCGTCAGCTGATAACTCGGCCGATCCGTCACCAGCACCACACCGTCGCTCGTGGTGATATCGCCGCGGTTGGCCTGGATCGTCATCAGGCGGTTGCGCTGTGCATCGGCGCGTGAGGCGTACAGATCGTTCTGCGCCAGCTGCAGCCAAGCGAGCCGTCCGATCAGGACACCGATCACCACGAACATGGCGACCGTATAGATGCGAATCAAAAGCTCCAGCTGTTTGCGCTCTTTTCCTTGCACGATCTTCCCTCCTCGTATCCGGTGCGCGCACATCCTTGCCGTCCTCTGAAAAGTGCGCGCCGTCCCTCCGCCCCAGGGGAAGGACGGGGATGGGTCTTACTGCCTCTCCTTGCGCACTTCAAACAGATAGTAGAACACTGCGTAGAAAACAGGAGAGAAGCACATATTGTAGACGACGTCCGGGATGGCGGACATCATCAGGCGCTGCAGGCTCACGTTGCCTCCGATCAGTGCGCTGAACAGATAGTACAGCAGGGTGTGCAGGATGGTCGCCAGCAGCACGGCCACGATGGGCACAAAGAAATTATTTTTATACAGATTGCGCTCGGAGAACCCCGCAAGGACTCCCACCAAGCCCTTGCAGATGGCATTGATGCCGATGAAACGCCCCGTCATCAGATCTTCCAAGAGCCCCAGAGCCATGCCGGCCGCGCCGCCGCGCACCGAGCCGGAAAAAATCGAGTAGAATACAACCAGAATCAGAACAAAATCCGGCTTGCCTCCGGCCACCGACAGACCGTTAAAAACGGTGTCGCGCAGCACAATGCCGAGAAAGGCGGCGAGAAACAGTAAGACCGCTTTCAATCGCCAACCCCTCCTCCGCTGTTCATCAGCACGAACACTTCTTCCAGACGTGAAAAATCCACATAGGGCTCCACGACGGCGGTTTTGGTCAGGCCGTTGGCGTTATATTCCACCTCGGTCACCTCGCCGATGCGGACGCCACCCGGGAAGACCCCGTCCAGCCCCGATGTGACGATCTCATCCCCCACATAGAGATCCGCATCGTGCGGCAGATGGATCATCTGCAGTTCGGAGGCATCCGTCCCGTTGCCCTCCACGACGCCGATCGCCTCCCGCGTGCTCCAGACGCGCGCGCCCGCGGCGCTCTCGCGGTCCAAAAGCAGCATGACCTCGCTCGTGTTTGGCAGCACGGCGGAGATCCGCCCGATGAGGCCGTAATGGTTGAGCACCGTCATGCCGGCGACGATCCCGTCGTTGGAGCCCTTGTCGAGCGTGATCGTGTGCTGCAGATTGGTGTCGTTTTCGGCGATAATTTCCGCCAGCTGCAGATCATACTGGCCCTGCACCTCGTCACGGTACTGCAGCATTTCTTTCAGTCGGATATTCTCCATGCTGATCTCATCCATCTGGGTCAGCTGACTGTTCAGCTGGCTGATCTCCTTCCGGAGCGCGTCGTTTTCCTCCTGCAGCGCCTCCTTGGCGGTGAAGTAGGAGAAGATGCCGTCTACATTGTCGTCAATGGCTTTGAAAATATACTGGAAAGGGCTGGCCGCCGTGCGCAGCCCTTTCTCCAGCAAGGTCAGATTTTCCCGCGGCTGTACCGTGTGCACCGCCAAGACGAAAAAAAACACCAGGCATAGAAGGCCCACCAGGATATTCCGAATCAGTTTCTTTTTATCTCCCTGCATAGCACACTCCGTCAGCGATGCGGCTGGCTGTTCTCAATCTTGCGCAGAAGGTCGATGTTGTCCAGCGCTTTGCCCGCGCCAAGCACCACGCTGGAGAGCGGATCCTCCGCGTAGATCACGGGGATTCCCGTCTGCTCGGAGATCAGGAGATCCATTCCGCGGATCAGGGAGCCGCCGCCCGTCAGCACGATCCCGCGCTGGATGATATCCCCCGCCAGCTCCGGCGGCGTCTTCTCCAGGCAGGATTTGATGGCGTCCATAATGCTCTGGATGATGTCCTTGAACGCCAGATGAATCTCATTGTCCGAGATCTCCACCTGGTGCGGCAGGCCGGTCATCAGATCGCGGCCGTTGACCAGATAGGTCATGTGATCGCTCTCCGGGAGGATATGTACCGTGCCGATGGCAATTTTGATCTCCTCAGCGGTGCGCTCCCCGATGAGCAGGTTGTAGTTCTTCTTGACAAAGTTGACAATCGCATCGTCCATCTTATCGCCGCCCATGCGAATCGACTGGCTGGTGACGATTCCGCCCAGGGAGATAACCGCCACATCGGTTGTGCCGCCCCCGATATCCACGATCATGCTTCCCGTGGGATCCGCCACGGGAAGCCCCGCGCCGATGGCCGCGGCCATCGGCTCCTCCATGATATGCACCTCTTTTGCGCCGGCCTGCGCCGTCGACTGCCGCACGGCGCGCTCCTCCACCGAGGTGATACCCGCCGGCACACAGATGATCACCTTGGGCTTGGAAAAATGGCCCGTGGAATTGAGCGCCTTGCCAAAAAAGTATTTCAGCATTGTAGAGCAGACATCAAAGTCGGCGATAAACCCGTCCTTGAGCGGCTTCACGGCCACGATGTTGCCGGGCGTGCGGCCGATCATCCGCTTGGCCTCGTCGCCCACCGCCAGCACCTTGCCGCTGTTCTTCTCGATGGCGACCACCGACGGCTCGCGGATGACGATCCCTTTTCCCTGTACGTAAACCAGGCTGTTGGCTGTGCCCAGATCGATTGCGATTTCTTTTGTCATATTCTCCGACTCCTTTCCCGGAGCATTCGCCCGAACCCTCCGGTCATCCCTGTGATCCTTTTCCGATCTTCGATCTCGTCCCGTGTACGTCCCTACACAGCTAAAGCGCATGATCCTCGCAAAAGCTGTAGTAGCTGTCGGCCCCGATGATCAGATGATCCAAAACCTCGATTCCCAATAGCCGCCCCGCATCGCTCAGCCGCGCCGTCACCTGCCGGTCGACCTCGCTTGGCTGGCAGTTGCCGCTCGGATGGTTGTGCGCCACAATCATCGAGGCCGCGCTCCGCTTGATCGCCTGCTTGAACACTTCCCGCGGGTGCACCGGCGCGCCGGAGAGCGTGCCGATGGAAACGGTCTCCAGCGCCAGCAGCTGATTTTTCTGATTGAGCAGGAGTACCTGAAAGTGCTCCCGATCCAGTCCGCGCATGCGCTCCATGAGAAAAGCGGCGGCGTCGGCAGGGCTGTTCAGCACGGGCATTGTCTCTGTATCTCCTAGCGCCACGCGGCGTCCGAACTCCACCGCGGCGGCGACAGTCGCGGCCTTTGCCAGGCCCACACCTTTCTGCTCCGTGAGTTCCGTCAGCGTCAGCTGTCGGAAACCCGCAAGCCCGCCAAAGCGCCGGAACATCTCGCCCGCCAGATCCAGCGCGCTCCGTGTTTTGCTGCCGGTTGCCAGAAGGATCGCCAGGAGCTCCTGATCCGTCAGCTGCGCTGCGCCAAGACGCTCCATCCGCTCCCGCGGGCGCGCATGCGCCGGATACTCCTTGATCCTATACACATTTTCCATACTCATACAGATCGATCCCCCATTTTCGCAGTCCTTCCGCGACCTTTTGCAGGGGCAATCCAACCACGTTGAAATAGCATCCTTCTATTTTTTCCACCAAGAGTGCTCCATATCCTTGTATGCCATAAGCGCCGGCCTTGTCCTTGGATTCCCCGGTCGCCACATATGCGGCGATGTCCGCGTCGCTCAGCTTTCGAAATTTCACTCTCGTTTTCTCCGCCGCCAGCCACGGTTCCCGCTCTCCGGCGGCATCCACCAGCGCAATGCCCGTGATCACCACATGCCATTTGCCGGAGAGCCGGCGCAGCATCTGCGCCGCCTCCGCATCCTGCGCAGGTTTTCCCAGGATCGAGCCCTGGCTCAATACCACCGTGTCCGCGCCCAGAACAACGCCGGCAGTGTGCTTCTCCGCCACCGCCCGCGCCTTGCGCAGAGCCAGCTGTATCGCCTGCTCCTCGGCAGAAAGCCGGCGGTCTGTCTCCTCCGGCACATCGCTCCGCTCCCAAGTGAACACCGCGCCCACCTGTTCTAAGAGCGCCCGGCGCCTGGGCGAAGCGGAAGCCAGGATCAATTCCATGATTCCATCCGTCCTCTCCTCCGTCCGCAGTTCGGCGCGCATCGCGATCCGAAGCGGGGTTCCATGCCAAAACTCACACAACTAAATAATACCATTCCCGCAATCCGTAGACAAGCGCAATTCTTGATAATTCTTGCCTTTGAGAGGAAAAATATAAGCCATAAGAGATTCTGCCGCAATATCGCACGGATAAAGCTGCCTTAAATCTGTGCTGTAGTTTTTAATTGATCCAATGAACAACACCACGTTTCTGTAATCCGTACAGACAAAACAGAGCGGGAATCTCGCCGGTCTTCGCGAGTTTCCCGCTCCTCCTCGTA
>CAZSHM010000029.1:0-22267 GCA_964606855.1 uncultured Peptococcaceae bacterium | reverse complement strand
GAAGCGTTCTCCTCCGCCGTTACAAAAATTTTATCAAAAAAAGTAAAAATAAGTAAAAAAATGCTTGTATCAACAGGGAATTTATGCTACTATGAACCTAGGAAAGGAGCTGTAAAAAAGTACACATTTTGATTGGAACTGTAAAAATTTACATCCAGTTCCCAAACAAGAAATGAGTTTAAGGAGGTAACAATCATGGCAAACAAACCCTACATCGTGGTGGAGTGGAACGACACGGAGACAGATGCGAAAGGCTGGCTGTGCGCGTACAATTTCGTAAAGAACTACTGTGGCGGCGGGACTCGGATGCATCCCAGTGTCACGAAAGAAGAAGTGATCCGTTTAGCGACGACCATGGGCTACAAATACAAGGCCTGTGAGTCCGAGACCACCGGTGGTTGTAAGGCCGGTATCGCTTATGACTACAAGGCTCCTGACGCTCTGGATGTGCTGAAGCGTTTTCTGATCGCGGTGGCACCGTATCTGAATGCCGGCGTCTCCATCGGCGGCGATCTGGGCGTGGATTACGGCGATGTGCTGCGGATTCTGGACGAGATCGGCGTAGGTCTGCCGCAGACCAAGGCCATGAAGGCCGATCCGAAAATCGCCCAGGGAATCAAGAACCACGACGAAGTCTGCGAGATGACGTACGACGGGTTTAAGATGTATGACATGATTACCGGCTACGGCTGCTCCTATGCGCTGGACGAAGCTTGGAAGATCAAGAACGGCAAGCCCGGTGCTTCCGTTATCATCCAGGGCTTCGGCTGCGTGGGTGCAAGCGCTGCCTACTGCTTGGACAAGATGGGCTATAAAGTCGTTGGCATTGCCGATGTGAACCGCCTGGTGTACTGCCCGGACGGCCTGAATGTGAAGAAGCTTGTGGAGACTCGTCTGCCCAAGGGCGAGCTGAACCCGGAAGCGTTCGAGCCGAACTATCAGGAACTTCCGAACACGAAGTGGCTTGAGATGGACTGCGATATCCTCATGCCCGCGGCGCTGGAAGACGTGATCAACGAGTCGAACGCCGACAAGGTGAAGGCGTCCCTGATCGTGGAGGCCGCCAACATTCCGACCACGGCCGAAGCGGACAAGATTCTCCAGAAGAAAGGTGTGGACATCGCTGTGGACTTCATAAGCAACCTGGGCGGGATCCGCATCTACGAAGTGGTCATCTTCGGCATTTGCGACAAGGTTCCGGAGGAGATCGTGCGGGACACCGAGGCCATTATCCGCAAGAACACCCGCAAAGTCTTTGAGGTCGCCAAGTCTACCGGCCGTTTCACCCGTGACGTTGCGCTTGAGCTCTTTGCTCCTGACAAGTCCGACACGCCTGACTATTGATCCGGTGGAAATAGACACGTTGACTGTAAATGGCATCCTATAATTGGGAGGCAGTTATGAATACGAAATTGCGGAAATATCTCACTTTGGCCGCCCTGGGACTGGCGGGAGGCGCTATCTATTTCCTTCCCTATGTGAAGTATGTGTTCTATGACGCGCAGATCGCCGCCATGGGCATCACGAACGCCCAGTCCGGCTTGTTGCTGACTGTGTACACGATCGGCAACGTGCTCCTGTATGCGCCAGGCGGGATCATTGCGGACAGGATTGCCCCTAAAAAGGCGATCGTCATTTCTCTGGTGGCCACAGGGTTATTGTGCTACCTCTACGCCTTTACCTTTAACTATTATCTCTCCTTGGCCATCTGGCTGGGGTTGTCGTTCAGCACGGCCTTTGTATTCTGGTCCTCTTTGATGAAAGCGGTGCGCATCGTCGGCACCGAGCAGGAGCAGGGCCTTATGTACGGCATCTACTACGCCTGCAACGGTCTGGCGGGCGCCCTGACACAGTCCCTGGCGCTGTTTGCCTCCGGCACTGCGGGCGGCGACATTGTGGAGGGCTTCTTCCGCGCTGTCGTGACGGGCGGCACCGTCTCTATCATTGCCGCGATCGTGCTGGTATTCCTGCTGCGCGGAGATACGGTTGTCGAAAGCGACGAGAGTTCTAAGTTCCGCATGAAGGATGTGGGGACGCTCGTGCGCAACCCCATTGTGTGGGTGTTCTCTCTGGCCATTTTCTGCGCGTACGGCATCTATTCCTGCACATCCTATTTCAACCCGTATCTCACCGAGATCGTGGGCATCTCGGCCAGCGAATCCGGTGTGTTCTCGATCATTCGGAACTATCTGTTCCTGCTTCTGGCACCGGTGGGCGGTATTTTGGCGGACAGGGTGTTCCACTCCACAGCCAAATGGCTGAGTTGCTGTATGGTGATCCTTGCGGCACTCTTCATCGGTGTCCTGTTCTTGCCGAGCAGCATTTCTCCTTTAGCTGCCAGCATCTATACACTGATCCCCGGTGCTTTTGCCATGATGATGTACGGCGTGCTGTTCTCCATCGTCAGCGAGGCGGGCATCCCACGGGCCATGACGGGTACCGCGATCGGCATTGCGTCGATGGTCGGCTACCTGCCCGACTCCATCTACAACCCGCTGTTCGGCGCTTGGCTGGACAGCTTTGGCGGACAGACCGGCTACACCATGATTTTCGGGTTCTTAGCAGCCAGCGCGGTGCTGGGAGCCATCCTCACTTACATTATCTACCGCAAGCATCGTGCTTCCAGGACGCTTCAAGCAGATTCCTGAGCCACACAGGTTCCGTTGTACACTGTGCCGGAGAGGCCTGTAAAGGTCTCTCCGGCATGGGGACGGGGTATTTTTTGTCAGTGCCGGGTTCTCGCCCGGCATCTGCTGTTCTAACATCCAATTGGGATGAAATATGGTAAAACATGGAAAAGAGGTAGAGTATGGAAAAGATCCTGATTGATCCTTCCCGCTGCAAAGGATGCGGCTACTGCATCAACGCCTGTCCGAAAGGCGCGATCAGCGCTTCTGCCGCGGTGAATGCCAAGGGCTACCATCCCATTGTCGTGGATGAGACAAAGTGCGTGCGTTGCGGGTCATGCTACCGGGTATGCCCCGATTATGTGATCTCACTGGAGTGAGGGAGGTACAATATGGCTAGAGTTTTGATGAAGGGCAATGAAGCCCTGGCTGAGGCGGCCCTGGCCGCAGGCTGCCGCTTTTACAGCGGCTATCCTATCACCCCCCAGACGGAAATTCTGGAATATATGTCCTGGCGCATGGATGAGGTGGGGGGCGTTTTTATCCAGGCGGAGAGCGAACTGGCCGGCATCAACATGGTTCTGGGCGCGGCGGCTGCCGGTGCCCGGGCGCTGACCACATCCTCAGGACCTGGTTTCTCCCTGAAGCAGGAGGGGATCTCCTACCTGGTAGCCGCGGATCTTCCGGCAGTGATTGTGGACGTGATGCGCATCGGCAGCGGCCTGGGCGACATTGCCCAGGGGCAGGGAGACTACTGGCAGCTCACCCGGGGCGGTGGCCACGGCGACTACCATACCCTGGTGCTTGCACCCGCCTCTGTCCAGGAGAATGCGGATCTGATGGCGCTGGCGTTTGACCTGGCGGAGAAATACCGGCATCCGGTGCTCATCGCCTCCGACGCCGCCATCGGACAGATGATCGAGCCTGTGGAGATTCCGGAATTCCAGGAGCACGACATCAACAAATTTGACTGGACGATCAAGGGCTGCAAAAAAGGCTGCGTGCAGCGGAAGATTCAGAATGTCTATTATGATCACCCCGACTACGAGATCTATCTGCGGGCGAAATATCAGCAGATGGAGACGGAAGAACAGCGCTGGGAGTCTTTCCAGGTAGAGGATGCCGATCTGGTTCTGGTGGCCTACGGCATCAGTTCCCGGGTTTGCCAGGACGCCGTGGATATCGGACGTGCCGCGGGCATGAAAATCGGCCTGATTCGTCCGATCACCCTCTATCCGTTCCCTGTGCGGGCGTTCGCCGAGGCCAAGTGCGCCAAGGCGTTCCTCACCGTGGAGATGAACATTCTGGGCCAGATGACCGACGACGTGCGCCTGGCCACCGGCGGCAAGTTCCCGGTGGATCACTTCGGTTCGATCTTTGAGATCCCGGAGCCGGACAGCATTGTGGCCAAGGCCGAGGACATGCTGTCGAACCTTGGAAGGGAGGCGTGAGCACAATGAAGTTGAAAGCTCCCGATACGGTAACCTTTACACAGAGCGGCTTCTGCCCCGGCTGTGGCCATGGCCTGGCCGTGCGGCTGCTGGCGGAGGTCATGGAGGAGATGGAGCTGAGCGAGAAGCTCTTGGCGGTTGTGGACGTGGCCTGCGGTTCCCTGAACATCGATTCTTGGCGCTTTGACACGGTGATGGCCGCCCACGGCCGTCCGCTGCCCACCGCCGTGGGCATCAAAAAGGTTCGCCCGGAGAATCCCGTGGTGGCCTATATCGGCGACGGCGCCGCCTACTCGATCGGAATGGCGGAGACGATGCACTGCGCCATCCGGAACGACAACATTGTGGTCATGGTGATCAACAACACCATCTACGGCATGACCGGCGGCCAGTGCGCCCCCACGACGCTGCCCGGCCAGAAGACGACATCCACGCCTTTTGGCAAGGATCCCAAGCGCAGCGGCATGCCTTTCCGGGTCGAAGAGGCGTTCCACGGCCTGGATGTGGCCTACCTCGCCCGGGGATCTCTGGCGGATGCCGCCAGCATCCAAAAATCCAAGAAACTGCTCCGCAAGGCTTTTGAAAAGCATATGGCGGGGGAGGGATTCTGCCTGGTGGAACTCCTCTCGCCCTGCCCCACCAACCTGAATATGACACCCGTGGCCTGCGCCCAGCGGATCAAGGAGAAGCTGCCGGAGTACTTCCCACTGGGCGAATTCAAGGATAAGCAGGAGGTGGACAACCATGACTGAGATTATCTGCGCAGGGTTTGGCGGACAAGGTGTCCTGACCGCGGGAATGCTGCTGATCGACGCGGGCATGGAACAGGGGAAGAATGTGCTTTTCTACCCTTCCTACGGTTCCGAGATGCGGGGCGGGACAGCCAACTGCACCGTGAAAATCAGCGACGGGCGGATCGCCAGCCCAATGACGAAGCACCCGGACATCGTGCTGACCATGAACGGTCCAGCCATCGACAAGTTTGAGAAGACGCTCCGCCCAGGCGGGCTGCTGCTGGTCAACACGTCCATCGTGGGGACGGAGCGGAGCTACCGGGAGGACATCCGGGTGATCCCCGTCGCCGCCACGGAGATCGCCGCCGACCTGGAGAACCCGCGCGGTGCGAACATTGTCATGCTGGGTGCCCTGGCGGCCAACAGTGATGTGTTCACCACGGAGTATCTGGAAAAAGCGATTGACCACTTCTTTGCCAAGAAGGGCAAGACGAATCCGAAGAACATGCTTTGTTTCCGCGAGGGAACCAAAGCCCGCGCACTGTAAAGGAGGATCACGCATGAATCTCACCAAACTCCTCAAGCCCCGGTCCATGGCTGTCATCGGCGCCAGTGAAAAAGAGGGCTTTGGCGGCGACGTGTGCCGGAATATCCTGACGTACATGAAGGATCTGGACAGAGTTTATTTTGTGAATCCAAAGCGGGACACTGTGTTTGGGAAAGCGTGCCAGAAGAGTGTTCTGGACATCGACGACACGATCGATCTGATGATCCTCTGCACACCGCAGACGACGATTGTACCTCTTCTGCGGGACGGCGCGAAAAAGGGCTGCGGCGGCGCGGTCGTCTTTGCCAGCGGCTACGCCGAGTCCGGCACGGCCGAGGGCAAGGCGAATGAGGCCGAGCTCATGGAGGTGGCAAAGGAACTGGACATCGCCATCATGGGGCCCAACTGCGCAGGCTTTGTAAACTACGTGGACATGGTGCATGCTTTTGCGTTCATCTCTCAGGAGCGTGACCGGAGAGGCAGCGTGGGCGTGGTCTCCCAGAGCGGACAGCTCTGCCTTTCCATGATGGACGACCCCTCCATGCGGTTCTCCTACACCATTTCCGCCGGCAACGCCCGGATCGTGCAGATGGAGGATTATATGGACTTCCTGGTGGATGACGAGAACACCAAGGTGGTCAGCATCTATATCGAGGGGGTTAAGAATCCCGAAAAATTCGCCGCCGTCCTGAAAAAGGCCGCGCAGAAGAGAAAGCCTGTGGTGATTCTCAAGGCCGGGCGCAGCGAGAAGGGCGGCGCCATCGCCGCCTCCCACACCGGCAGTCTCTCCGGCTCCGACCGCTCCTTTGACGCAGTCCTCAAAAAGTTCGGCGCCATCCGGGTGGATGATCTGGAGGAGCTCATGGCGATGTCCCGGATGCTTGCCACCCTTCCTTGCCTGCCGGAAAAACCTACCTTTGCATCCATGAATCTCTCCGGCGGCGAGACGGGCATCTGCGCTGACGTCGGAAGCATGGCGGGCCTCACTTTCCCGGATTTTGCGCCCGAGACGCTGGCCGCGCTGAAGGAACAGCTCCCTTCGTATGCGACGCCCAACAACCCGCTGGACATGACGGCCACGCTCTCCTACGATGCGGATCTTTACGCCGGCGCTCTGCGCACGGTGATGAAGGATCCCAACATCGGCATGGTGCTCATCGGCTATACCCTCCTCTATGAGGTCGCCGATCCGGCCATCAACTATATGTATCAAGGCATTGAGAAGGTTCTGTCCGAAGGGATCGGCAAACCCGTGGCCATGATTCCTTTTGCGGAGAATACCCGCAACCCGGTGTACAGCAAAAAGCTCGAGGACATCGGTGTGCCGGTACTTCCCCCGCCGGTCTACGCGTTCAAACTGCTCAAGTATTTGGCAGACTATGTGGCGTATCATGCGGAGGACCACCGGTTGGAGCTCTCCCCCGGAAAGACCGGAAGCGGCGAGAGCTGCGCGCTCTCCGAATACGAGAGCAAGGCGGAGCTGGAACCCTACGTCGTCGCGGTGGACAAGGGCGTGATCGCCAAGACCGCCGAGGAGGCCGTGCAGTATGTCCGCGGCCAGGAAGGCCCCTTTGCCATGAAGATCGACTCCCCGGATGTGCTCCACAAGAGCGACGTGGGCGGGGTCAAACTGAACATCCGCACGGAAGCGGAGGCGGAGAGCGCGTTCCGCGAGATTCTGGAGAATGTCGGCCGCCACAAGCCGGAGGCGCGGATCAACGGCGTGGCTGTGGTGAAAATGCTCAAGCCCGGCGTGGAGATGCTCCTGGGTGTGAACAATGATCCCCAGTTCGGTCCCATGGTCATGGTGGGCATGGGCGGCGTCATGGTGGAACTCTTCAAGGACGTGGCACTGTGCCCCGCTCCTCTGAACCGGAACGAGGCCATGGAGATGCTCCGCTCTCTGAAGTCCTACCGGCTTCTCACCGGTTACCGCGGGAGTCAGCCCTGCGATCTGGACGCGCTGTGCACGGCGATCGAGGGGATTGGCGCCTATGCCGCAGACCACCGCGCCGAACTCAAGGAGCTGGATATCAATCCCTTGTTCGTCTACCCGCAGGGAGAAGGCGTGGCCATCGCGGATGCTCTGGTCGTGAAGTACAAGAAGCCCGGAGAGGCTTGATTGTCTCAAGATTCGCGAACACCGCACTCCTTTGAAACCTGGAAGGGAGGCAGAATGCTTTATGGATTTTTCCGGTGTGCGCAGTATATTGGAGCGGTGGTTTCCCGAGGCGAAAGCGCTGGGCGACCACCTGACGGATCATCCCGAGATCAGCGGACAGGAGAAGGAAAGCTGTGCCTATCTTGTAGAATTTCTTCGCGCCCGGGGGTGGGAGGTAGAAACCCCTTGCGCGGAGATGCCGTACTCCTTCCGGGCCACATACCCGGAGGAGGCATGCACCACGCGGGCGGCGCTTCTATGTGAGTATGACGCCCTGCCGGAGATCGGCCATGCCTGCGGCCACTCTCTGAGCTGTGCCATCAGTGTCCTGGCCGGGCTTACCCTGCGGGAAGTACTCCGGGGCAGCGGCTTTGGCGTCGATCTGGTCGGTACACCGGGAGAAGAGTTTGTGGGCGGCAAGGCCTTTATGACGGCCCGGGGCGCCTTTGACGACTACGCCTTTGCCGCCATGGTGCATCTGAACAACGAGAACCAGACCTGTTTCCGGGTGCTGGCTTCCAACGACCGGTATCTCACCTTCAAGGGAAAGGCCAGCCACGCTTCCGCCGCCCCTGAAAAAGGGAAGAACGCTCTGAACGCGGCCAGGCTGTTTTTTGACGCCATGGATATGTGGCGGCAGCACCTGCCGTCGGACTGTCAGCTCCACGGCATCATTGCGTACGGCGGCCAGGCCGCAAACATTGTGCCGGACCGTGTGGAAGTGGACTATTACTTCCGGGCCGCCACGATGGAGAATCTCTATCTGGCCAATCAGAAAGCCGAGCTCTCCGCCAGAGGGGCCGCTATGGCCACAGAGACGGAGGTCACCTTGGAGCAGCGGTATCCGGACTACGGGGAGATTTTCTCCAATTCTACCGTGACAGAGATCGTGCGGAGGGCCTTCTCCGAGGTGGGCCGCGACGCGGTGACGCCTGTCTCCCCGTCCGGATCCTCCGACGCAGGGAACGTGAACTTCCGAATTCCCGTGTTTCATCCCATGCTGGACATCACCGGCGGCCGGAAGGAGATTGTCCTTCACAGCGCCGCGTTTGCGTCGCTGCTCCACACGGATGCGGCTTATGAGGGGCTTCGGGACGGAGCGCTCCTGCTGTGCAGTATCGTGACGCAGCTCCGGGAATCGCCGGCGCTGTTGGAAAAAATCATCTCAGAGCTTCGGGCTTACCGACACCTAGATCCTCCTGGGAAGTGAGAGAGCTATGAAGAATATAGACAAAGGGGTCTTTTTCCCCGCTCTCATTGTTCTGATTCTGGTCATCGTTCCCCTTTACGTTGCGCCGGAATTCAGCAATCGCGTGATCAACGCCCTTTTCTCCTTCTGCACCGGAAAGATGGGGTTTCTCTATATTCTCGCCAGCCTGGCATCCTTCGGGTTTCTCTTCTGGCTGACCTT
Organism: uncultured Peptococcaceae bacterium; assembly: GCA_964606855.1. GTDB lineage: Bacteria > Bacillota > Peptococcia > Peptococcales > Peptococcaceae > UBA7185. Next base: position 13,336 of record CAZSHM010000029.1, on the reverse strand, counting down.
CAGCAAATACTCCAAGGTCAAGCTGGGGCGCAGCGATGAAAAACCGCAGTTCGGAAATTTTTCCTGGGCGGCGATGCTTTTCACCGCGGGGGTGGGCACAAGCATCATTATCCTGGGTTTCCTGGAACCGATCTACTATGTGAGCGATCCGCCTTTCTATCTGGAACCGTTCTCCAGGGACGCCTACGAGTATGCCCATATGTACGGCCAGTTTCACTGGGGCCTCTCCGCGTGGGCTTTTTACAACCCCGCGATTATCGGTGTGGCGTATGTTCTGTTTGTGAAAGGCGAAAAGCGTCTCTGTCTGAGCAGTGCCTGTGAACCGGTTCTGGGCCGCCGGGCGCGTGGGTTCTGGGGCAAGCTGATCGATATTTTTGTGGTCTTCGGCATCGTGGCGTCCATCTCCACATCCCTGGGATTGGGCGCGCCGGTGCTGGGCAGCGCAATCTCCTATGTATTTTCTATTCCGCAACAGTACGATATTCTGGTGCAGATCGCAGTCCTCCTGATCTGGATGTGCATTTTTGGCGGCAGTGTGTATCTGGGCTTGGAGAAGGGGATCAAGAACCTGAGCAATTTCAATATCGTGCTCGCCCTCTTCTTCATGGCGCTGGTTCTCCTTGCCGGACCGACGATCGAGATCATCCAGATGGAGATCAACTCCCTGGGGCTTTACGCCCAGAATTTCTTCCGGATGAGTACGTGGATGGATCCCTTCGGGACGAGCACGTTCGTGGAGGACTGGACCATCTTCTACTGGGGCTGGTGGGTGGCTTTCATGCCTATGATGGGCATCTTTGTGGCAAGAATCTCCCGGGGCCGCACCATCCGGAACGTCGTCTGGGGACAGATGCTCTGGGGGACGCTGGGCTGCGCGTCGAGTTTTGCTATTTTCGGAGGCTATTCCCTGTATCTGCAAAAGAACGGGATCTTGGACGTGGCCACCATCCTCAATACGCAGGGGCAGAGCGCGGCCATTCTGGCCATACTGCAGACGCTTCCAATGGAAAAGTTCGTCATTTTTGCAGTCTGTGTGCTGTGCTTCATTTACCTGGCCACCACGATCGACTCCTGTGCCTTCGTTGTGGCGGGGACAACCACACTTTCCCTAGCCGGCAACGAGGAGCCGGCACGCTGGAACCGCCTGGTGTGGGCGGTCATCTTCTGTGCGCTGTCCATCGGGCTCATGCTCATCGGGGGTTTGCGCGCGGTGCAGACAATCTCCATCATCGCGGGGCTGCCGCTGATCCTTGTCCTGTTCCTGCTGATGGCCTCTGTGTATAAGATGCTCCGGGCCAGGGACGGGAACCTTGCGGCCGACGCGTCTGCGAAACACAAGGAAGAAAAGAACGGGTGACCTCGGCCGCCCGCGCGTTGAGCGGTAAAATCCATTGTTTGTCTTGTATTTGCCTTGCTGGCGAGAGACGGGCGATCCAAGTGCCGAGAGACAGCGGTCATGCCGCTGTTTCTCGGCACTTTGTCCGCCCGCGGAGACCGCCCCGGAACGGAACACGCGCAAAAAAGGAGTTCCCGCCCATGTTTCGCACGATTTTTTTCGATTTCCGCAAAAAAAGATTGCATTTTTTGCGCGCAGCCGTTATAATGAAACAGGTCGCTGATGTAGCTCAGTTGGTAGAGCAGCTGATTCGTAATCAGCAGGTCGAGGGTTCGAGTCCCTCCATTAGCTAGCGCGCGGGTATAGTTCAGTGGCAGAACATCAGCTTCCCAAGCTGAATATGAGGGTTCGATTCCCTTTACCCGCTCTGATTGTTTGCGGGCAGAGGATGGCGGCGTCGGGAACAGTTCCTGACGCCGCCAGTCTTTTGCGGGGGCAAAGCGCCCGGAACGTCTGTCACGAGAGTTTGCACACGAGGAGGAACTGCGCATGGGGAAGAACGTCTACGCGGCGCCGCGCAAAGGGCCGGCCGGCAAATGGGTCGAGCCCGCGGCCGGCAGGCGGCCGGATTTTCAGGAGTCGCAGCGGGCGCGCCGGGAGCGGATCGCGTCCCTGGCCGAGCGCTACAGACAGGGCGGCCGGCAGCAGGAGAACGGGCGGCGCGCGGCGGAAGAGGATGAGGAGCAGTGATATGCTGAGCGGGAAAGAAAAGCGGTTTTTGCGCGGTCTGGCCAACCAACTGGAGCCGATGGTGCAGGTGGGAAAGAACGGCGTCTGCGAAAATGTGCGTGCGAGTCTCGAGCAGGCGCTGACGGCGCGGGAGCTGGTCAAGGTGCGGGTGCTGAAAAATTGTCCGCAAGCGGTGCCGGAAGTGGCGGAGCTGCTTGCCGGGCAGAGCGCGTCGGAGTTGGTGCAGATCCTCGGGCGCAGCGTGCTGCTCTACCGGAGGAACGCGGAGAAGCCGGTGATCCGCCTGCCCGGGCGGCAGGCATAGCGGGAGAAAATTCATGCGGATCGCCCGATGCGCGGCACAGTCCCGCGCGGGGCGGCATCCGGGGCGAAGGTGTGTGAGAAAGATGGGGCGCGAGGAATACCGGGCGTTAGCGAGCAACGCCCGCAGAATCGTGGTGAAGGTGGGCACGAGCACATTGGCCTACCCGAACGGCAAACTCAATCTGGAGCAGATCGAGCGCCTGGTGCGGCAGCTGTCGGATCTGCGCAACCAGGACAAGGAAGTGGTGCTGGTCTCTTCCGGCGCGATCGGCGCGGGGATGGGCAAGCTCAACCTGTCGGAGCGGCCCAGGACGATTCCGGAGAATCAGGCGGTTGCGGCCATCGGACAGGGCGTGTTGCTGCATATCTATGAAAAGATGTTCTCCGAGTACGGGCAGGCCACGGCGCAGCTCCTCCTGACCCGCTCCGATCTGGAGAACCGCAAGCGCTTTCTGAACGGGCGCAACACGCTGCTGACGCTGCTGAAACTGGGCGTGATTCCCATCGTCAACGAGAACGACACCGTGGCGTTTGAGGAGATCAAATTCGGCGACAACGACACCCTGGCGGCGCTGGTGGGCACGCTGATCGACGCCGACCTGATCATCCTCCTGACGGACATCGACGGCTTTTACAGCGGCGACCCGCGCAAGGACCGCACCGCTGAGCGCATCTCCGTGGTGCGCGCGATCGACGAGGAGCTGACGGGGCTTGCGGGCGGTGTGGGCAGCAAATTCGGCAGCGGCGGCATGGTCACCAAACTCATGGCGGCGAGCATCGCCGTCAACGCGGGCATTCCGCTGATGATCGGGGACGGGGCGGATCCGCATATTCTGCGGCGGCTGACGAGCGGCGAGGATGTGGGGACGCTGTTTCTGCCCAACGAGATGCGGCCGCATCTGCGCAAAAAATGGATCGCGTTCGGCTCGCACCCCGCGGGCAGTGTGACGGTGGACGCGGGCGCGCGGGCCGCGCTGGTAGAGCACGGAAGGAGCCTTCTGCCCAGCGGCGTGCTCTCCGCGGAGGGGGAGTTCTCCGCCGGCGATGTGGTGGAGATCCGCGATCCGGCGGGGCGGGAATTCGCCCGCGGCATCGTGAACTACAGCCGCGAGGAAGTGGATCGGATCAAAGGGCGCAAGAGCGGGGAGATCCGCGCCATCCTGGGGTACAAGGATTTCGACGAAGTGATTCACCGGGACAATCTGTCCCTGATTCTATAGAGTTCCAGTGGCATGCGGCTCGGCCGCACGAGATGGATTCGGAGGTGCGCAATGGGAGAATTGCAGGAAAAGGGGCGTCTGGCCAAAGAGGCGAGTTACCGGCTGGCGCAGGCGAGTACGGCGGAGAAGAATCAGGCGCTGCTGGCGATGGCTGACGCGCTGGAGGCGGCGACGGCGGAGATCCTGGCCGCCAACGCGGAGGACATGGAGCGCGCCCGCGCGAACGGCCGGCCGCAGGCGTTTCTCGACCGGCTGCTGCTGAACGAAACGCGGGTGCGCGAGATGGCCGACGGATTGCGGGCCGTCGCGGAGCTCGCCGATCCGGTCGGCTATGTGGAGGAGATGTGGCTCAACAAGGACAACCTGCAGATCGGCAAGGTGGTGGTGCCGCTGGGCGTTATCGGGATGATCTACGAGGCGCGGCCGAATGTGACGGCCGACGCGGCGGCGCTTTGTCTCAAGTCCGGCAACGCGGTGCTTTTGCGCGGCAGCGGCGACGCGATCTGCTCCAATATTCGCATCGCGTCGGTGCTGAGCGATGCGGCGGAGGCGGCAGGACTGCCGCACGGCACAGTCCAGCTGGTGGAGGACACCAGCCGTGAGACGGCCGACGAGATGCTGAAACTCAACGACTACCTGGATGTGCTGATTCCACGCGGCGGTGCCGGTCTCATCCAGAACGTGGTGAAGAACGCCACGGTCCCGGTGATCGAGACGGGCGTGGGCAACTGCCACATCTATGTGGATGCCGACGCGGACCTGGATATGGCGGTCAACATCATCATGAACGGCAAGGTGCAGCGGCCCGGTGTCTGCAACGCCACCGAGACGCTCCTGGTGCACAAGGAGATTGCGCCGCGCCTTCTTCCGGTGGCGGCGGAGAAACTGCTGAAAGCGGGGGTGGAGCTGCGAGGCTGCCCGGAGACGATGGCCTACATCCCGCAGAGCCGCCCGGCGACGGAGGAGGATTACGCCACGGAGTTCCATGATCTGATCCTGGCGGTGCGAGTGGTGGAGGACATGGAGGAGGCCATGGAGCACATCCGCCGCTACGGCACGAAGCACTCCGAGGTGATCGTGACGAACGACTATGCAAACGCCCGGCGCTTCCAGCAGATGGTGGACGCGGCGGTGGTCTACGTGAACGCCTCCAGCCGGTTCAGCGACGGGTTCCAGTTCGGCTTCGGCGCGGAGATCGGCATCAGCACGCAGAAACTGCACGCCAGGGGGCCGATGGGCCTCAAGGCGCTGACCAGCTACAAATATATCGTGAACGGCAGCGGGCAGGTCCGCGCATGAGCGCGCCGGACAGGCGGATCGGCCTTCTGGGCGGAACGTTCGATCCGGTGCATCTGGGCCATCTGCGGATGGCGGAGGAGTGCCGCCGGAAGCTCGCGCTGGAGGAAGTCTGGTTTATCCCCGCGCCGCATCCGCCCCACAAGGCGGGGGATATCCCCCCCTACGAGGTGCGCCGGAGGTGGCTGGAACTGGCGCTGGAAGGGCTGGACTGGTGCCGCATCTCCGACATCGAGCAGACCTTTGACGGCAAGTCCTACACCTACCGGACGCTGCTGGCGCTCCGAGAGCGGGAGCCGGAGGCGCAGTTCTTCTTCCTCACGGGGGCGGATTCGCTGGAGACGTTCCACCACTGGTACCGCTGGGAGGATATCCTCGATCTCTGCTGCTTTGTGGCGACCACGCGGCCAGGGTACGGCGTCCGGCTGCCGGATGTGCTGCGGGAGGCGTCGTCGCGCAGCCGCGGCGGAATCCTCTGCCTGGAGATCGACGCGCTGGATATCTCCTCCACCGACGTGCGGGAGCGGCTGATTCTGGGCCGGCCCATCGACGATCTGGTGCCCGCGGCCATCCGGAGCGAGGTGACGGAGTATATGGAGCGGCAGATGGAAGGCTATCGAACCATGCTGGAGCTGCGCCTGTCCCCCAAGCGCTACGCGCATGTCCTGGGGGTTGCCGACACGGCGGCGCGCCTGGCGGAGCGGTACGGCGGAGACATCCAGCGCGCCTATATGGCGGGGCTTCTGCACGATTACTGCCGCGAAGTTCCCGCGGGAGAACTGCTGGATCTGGCGGTGGAGCACAATCTCTACAGCGACGCGGTGGACCTATTGCAGCCGGATCTCCTGCACGGACCGGTGGGGGCCTGGCAGCTGCGGCAGGAGGGCATTGTGCAGGATGCGCAGATCCTGGACGCGATCCGCTGGCACACCACAGGCCATCCCGACATGGATCAGCTGGCGCGGATCCTCTACATCGCGGATTATATCGAGCCGAACCGGAATTTTCCCGGCGTGGAGGATCTGCGCAAGATCGCTGCCCGAGATCTGGATTTGAGCGTGCTGGCGGGGCTGGATCACACCATCGGCTATCTGCTGAGCCGGGGCAACTACCTGCACCCGCTGTCGGTGGCGGCCCGCAACCGGCTCCTGGAGGAGCGCCGGGACCGCCGGGGCAGCTGACTTCGGGGCGCGGACCGGAAGAAGAAGGAGGGCTTTATGGATACAGAGAGTATGGCGCTCGCCGGGGTGATCGTGCGGGCGCTGGATGAGAAGAAGGGCGAGGATCTGAAGGTGCTGGACATTCATGCCCAGACGGGCATCGCGGACTATTTTGTCATCGCGAGCGGCACCAGCGCACCCCACACCAAGGCCCTGTCGGACTTTGTGGAGGAGAAAGTGGAGCAGGCGCTGGGCGAGCGGGTGCTGCGGCGGGAAGGCTACCAGACAGGGGGCTGGATCCTTCTGGATTACGGCGCCGTCGTAGTTCAGATCTTTAAGCCGGAGGAGCGGGCCTACTACAATCTGGAGAAGTTGTGGGGCGACAGCCCCGAGGTGCCGCTCACGGAGTTTCTGGGAGAGCAGCCGTGGCCTACGAAGATTTAGCGGTCGTCTATGACCTGTTGATGGATGAGATCGATTATGCGGCCTGGGCAGACTACCTGGACGAGCTGCTCCGGGAGAATCACTGCCCGGGGAACCGGCTCCTGGATCTGGGCTGCGGCACGGGCAGCATCACGGTGCGCATGGCGCAGCGCGGCTATCAGGTGACAGCGGTGGACGTCTCCGCCCCCATGCTGGAGCGCGCACGCGCGAAGGCCGAGGCGGCGGGTGTGGAGGTGGACTGGCGCCTGCAGGATCTCGCGGAACTGGATCTCTCCGCGCCGGACGGAACTGCGCCTGTCTTCGACGCCGCCATCGCCACCTTCGATGTGTGCAACCATCTGACTGATCCGGAGGCGCTGCAGGATCTCTTTCAGAGGCTCCGCGCGCGCATGCGCGACGGCGGGCTGCTGATCCTGGATCTGCAAACCCCCTACAAGCTGCGGACGTACCTGGGGGAGCACACGTTCACCCTGCACCGCCCCGAGATCGAGTATATCTGGGAGAACCAGTTCGACGCGGAGGACGCGGTCTGCCGGATGGAACTGACCTTTTTCCTGCGCCAGGAGAACGGGCTCTACCGGAGGCTGGCGGATCGCTGCGAGGAGCGCGTCTACGAGCCGGAGCTGCTGCGCCTCTGGCTGCATTTCTGCGATATGGAGGTGCTGGGGGTGTACCGCGCGCTGTCGCGGGAGCCGCTGGAGGAGAGGGATCTCCGGGCGGTTCTGGTGGCGCGGGCGACGCCGGCGGCGGAACTCTGGAGCGATGCGGCGGGCGCGGAGGACGGTGCCCGGGAGGAAACCATCGGGGAGTGGAGTGAGCGCGATGCGGATCGCTTTCTTTGATTCGGGGATCGGCGGGCTGACGGTGCTGCACCAGGCACTGCGGCAGATGCCCCGCGAGGATTATCTCTACTACGCCGATACGGATCATGTGCCCTACGGCGGCAGGACGAACGCGGAGATTCGCCGCTGGGTCCGCGAGGCGGTGGACTTCATCGCCTCGCGCGATGTGAAGGCGCTGGTGGTGGCGTGCAACACCGCCACCAGCGTGGCGATCGGCGAACTGCGGGCCCGGTACGATTTTCCCATTCTGGGCATGGAGCCGGCGGTGAAGCCTGCGGTCAGCGACCGCAGCTGCACGAAGCGCGTGCTGGTCACGGCTACGCCGGTAACGCTGCGGGAGGAGAAGCTGCAGAACCTGCTGCGGCAGGTGGACCGGCGCCGTCAGGTGGATCTCCTGCCGCTGCCGGGCCTTGTGGATCTGGCGGAGCGCGGCTGTTTTGACGACGGACAGGCGGAGGCCTACCTGCGGCGGTCTCTGGAGCCTTTGGATCTGCACCGCTACTGCACGGTGGTCTTGGGCTGCACGCACTTCAATTATTTTAAGGATACGCTGCACTGCCTGCTGCCGGAGGACATTCCGATGATCGACGGCAGCGGCGGCACGGTGAACCATCTGCAGCATGTGCTGGAGGCAAGCTCGCTCTCGGAGGATGGCGGAGGCTCGGTGGAATACTATGTCTCGGGCCGGGCGGATACGGCGCACAGCGGCCGCTACAGGGCGCTGCTGCGCCGGCTGGATGAGATGTTGTTGTACTGATGCGCGGCGGATTCAGGCGGACGGCGCCGGGCTGCCGCGGCGAGGGAGAGGAGAGGGACAAAATGATGCATCTCTGGAAGAGTCTGAAATTGTTTGTAGGGCGTATGAGCACGGCGGATCATCTGCTCGTGAAGATTTGTCTGTGCGCGCTCGGCGTGCTGGTCGGGCTGACCGTGCCGCGGAACAAGAAACTGCAGGCCGGGATTGTGGCCAGCGGCGTCTTTGCCGGGACCTGCATCCCGCTCATGAACAAGTTCTTCGACGCATCCGACGAGTTGGCGCTCAGCGAAGAATGAGCGCGATCCCTGCGCGGATGCGCGGCGCGGGCGGCTGCGGGATGGTGGAGAACGCTGCGGAAGTTTCCCCACGATCCCGCAGCCGTTTTTTGTCGCTGCGCGCGGGGGCGCTTTGCCCGTGGGCGCGGAGGATTCCAACAATATTTTTTATAGCTGTCCTCAAAAACCGGTGCGACGCCTGAAAGCCGCGCAGAGAGCGGGTTTGCAGGTTCTTGAAGTTTGTGGGCGGGTGAAAAAATTTTTGCCGGCGGATATTGCATAAGTATACGGAAAGCTGTATACTTATTTATATTGCGTGCGAGAATCGCATGAGCAGGGAGGATCGGACAATGTCTGTCAAAGCAGGAATCGTTGGCGTGAGCGGCTACACCGGCGGAGAGCTGGTGCGGCTGCTTTTAAATCATCCGGAGGCGGAGATCACGGCCGTCTCTTCCCGCAGCAACGCGGGCAGGCCCGTCTCGGAGGTCCACCGGCAGCTGTACCGGTATATGGATCTGGTAGAGTGCGAGGTCAAAGCGGAAAATTATGCAGACTGTGACATCGTGTTTCTGGCACTGCCGCACGGCGCCTCCTCGGGGATGGCGAAGGAACTGGTGGCCATGGGGAAAAAGGTGGTGGATCTCGGCGCGGATATGCGCCTGCGGGACTACGCCGTCTATCAGGAGTGGTACGGCGCGGAGCACCAGTGGCCGGAGATTCTGCCCACGGCGGTGTACGGGCTTCCGGAGCGGTACCGCGAGCGCATCCGAGGCGCGGATCTGGTGGCCAATCCCGGCTGCTACCCCACAAGCATCATCCTGGGGCTGGCACCGCTCCTGCAGGCGGGCTGGGTCAAGCTGGACTCCATCGTCTGCGACAGCAAGTCGGGCGTGTCCGGATCCGGCAAGAGCTTCAGCCAGGCCACGCATTTCCCGGACTGCAACGACAACATCTCCGCCTACAAGATCGCCGCGCACCGGCACACACCGGAGATCGAGCAGGAGCTGAGCGCGCTGGCGGGCGAACCGCTGATGGTCAGTTTCAATCCGCACCTTGTACCGCTGAACCGCGGCATTCTCTCCACCTGCACCGTGCAGGCAAAGCGCGGGGATCTCTCCCAGAACATGCTGGATGCGCTCTACGACGACTTTTACGCCGGGGAGGAGTTCGTGCGGGTGCGGCGCCGGGACGATCTGCCCTCCACCCGCCTGGTGATGGGTTCCAATTACTGTGACGTGGCGCCCGTCTGGGACGGCCGCACCGGGCGCATCGTGGTGGTCTCGGCGATCGACAACCTGGTCAAGGGCGCCTGCGGGCAGGCAGTCCAGAACATGAACTTGATGATGGGCCTGGACGAGGGCATGGGCCTGCGCTACGGCGTCATCTATCCGTAAGATATCTGTAAGGAGGCACAGCACAATGGAATTTTTGGAAAACGGGTCTGTCACAAGCCCGAGGGGCTTCACCGCGGCCGCGGTGGCGGCGGAGCTCAAATATACGGGGCGTCCGGATCTCGCGGTGGTCTGTTCCAGGGTTCCCGCGCGGGCGGCGGCGGTGTACACGCAGAACCGGCTGCAGGGCGCGCCGCTCGCGGTGACAAAGGAGAATCTGGCCGACGGCATGGCGCAGGCCATCGTCGTCAACTCCGGCATCGCCAACTCCGGCACCGGCAGCGAGGGGAGGCGGCACGCGCGGCAGATGGCCGACTGGACCGCCGAGGCGCTGCACATCGCCAAGAGCGATGTGGTGGTGGCCTCCACCGGCGTCATCGGGCTGTCGCTCCCGATGGATCGGCTGCGGGCCGGCATCGGCAGAGTGACGGGCGCGCTCTATCCGGAGGGCGGCCACGACGCCGCCCGCGCCATCCTGACCACCGACACGCATCCCAAAGAGGCGGCAGCCCAGCTGCGGATCGACGGCAAGGTGGTCACGATCGGCGCGATGGCCAAAGGATCCGGCATGATCCATCCCAACATGGCCACCATGCTGGCCTTCCTCACCACCGATGTCAATATCGATGGCGAGACGCTGCGCGCGCTCTTTCGCTCCGTGGTGGATGAGAGTTTCAACATGATCTCGGTGGACGGCGACACCAGCACGAACGACATGGTGGTGATCCTGGCGAACGGGCAGGCCGGCAACCGCCTGCTGACGGCGGACAGCCCGGAATATCCCGCCTTTGCGCAGGCGCTGCGGGAGGTCTGCGTGGCGATGGCCCAGAAACTTGCCGCCGACGGCGAGGGCGCGACCAAACTGCTCGAGGTCCACGTCTGCGGCGCCGCCACGCTGCAGGACGCGCGCACCGCGGCCAAGGCCATCGCCACATCCAGCCTGGTGAAGACGGCGGTCTACGGCAGCGACGCCAACTGGGGGCGCATCGCCTGCGCGGCGGGATACTCCGGCGCGGTGTTCGATCCGGCGCTGGTCAACATTTTTATCGGCGATGTGCAGGTGGCGCAGAACGGCATGGGGCTGGACTTTGACGAGGAGAAGGCCAGCGAGGCGCTGCGGCAGGAGAAAGTGCGGATCGTGGTGGACTTTAAGCAGGGCGGCGCAAAAGCCACGGCCTGGGGCTGCGATCTCACATATGATTACGTCAAAATCAACGCGGATTACCGGAGCTGAGCCGCGCGGCGCGGGGAGGAATCCGGCGCGGAACGGCGAAAGAGAACAGGGGAGCACAGAGGCGGGAGGATCCACCCCGCCGGCCAACCGAAGGGAGAGGATGGACTTGGAGAGAGCGATGAAGACGGCGCAGGTGCTGGTGGAGGCCCTGCCGTATATCAAACAGTTCGCGGGAAAGACCGTCGTGATCAAGTACGGCGGCCACGCGATGCACAACAAGCTGATGAAGGAGAAGGTGATCTCCGACATCGTGTTGATGAAATTTGTCGGCATCAATCCGGTGATCGTGCACGGCGGGGGGCCCGCGATCAACTACTGGGTGGAGAAAAACGGCGGCGAGCCGGAGTTCATCAGCGGGCTGCGCGTCACCGACCCGGATACCGTGGGAATCGCGCAGATGGTGCTGGTGGGCAGCCTCAACCAGGAGATCGTGGGGCTCATCCAGAAGATGGGGGGCAAAGCCTTCGGCCTGAGCGGCGTGGACGGCGGCACGATCCTGGCGCGCAAGAAGGATATGGTCGTGGACGGCGAGCCGGTGGATCTGGGCTTTGTCGGCGAGGTGACGGGCATCCATCCGGAGCTGATCAACTTGGCCATCCAAAACGGGTATATCCCCGTGGTGTCCCCCATCGGCTGCGATGCGGACGGGCAGATCTACAACATCAACGCCGACTCCGCCGCCGCCGGGATCGCAGCGAGCCTCAAGGCCGACAAGCTGTTCTTGCTGACGGACATCAACGGCGTGCAGGATGACAACGAGAATGTGATCTCCATCCTCAATTTTGCCAGGATCGAGGACTACAAAAAGAAGGGCGTGATCCGCGGGGGCATGATCCCCAAGGTGGACTGCTGCATGGATGCCATCCGCGGCGGCGTCAACAGTGTGCACATCGTGGACGGCTGCATGGAGCACAGCATGCTCCTGGAGCTGTTCACCGACGAGGGCATCGGCACCATGGTCGTGAAGGAGTAGCGGGAAAGGAGCGGAGGACGCGTGAGCGGGGTGAATTACGCGTCGACGAGCGAGGTCATCGCCGACGGAGAACAGTATGTGATGCACACCTACGGGCGCCTGCCCATCGTCATCGACCGGGGACAGGGGTGCTATGTGTGGGACAAGGACGGCAAGCGCTATCTGGATCTTGTGGCGGGCATCGCCGTCAACTCGCTGGGGCATTGCCATCCCGCCGTGGTGCGGGCGATCCGCGAGCAGAGCGAGCGCCTGCTGCACTGCTCCAACCTGTACTGGATCGAAAATCAGGTGGCGCTGGCGAAACTTTTGGTGGAGAAGAGCGGTCTCGGAAAGGCCTTCTTCTGCAACAGCGGCGCGGAGGCGAACGAGGCCGCGATCAAGCTGGCGCGCAAGTGGGGGAAAGGCGAGCGGTACCACATCGTCACGCTGAAGGATTCTTTCCACGGCCGCACGCTGGGCGCGCTGGCGGCGACGGCGCAGGAGAAATATCAGAAACCCTTCGCGCCGCTGCCGGAGGGCTTCTCCGCCGTGCCGCTGGGCGATCTGGCGGCGCTGGAGGCGGCCATCCGGCCGGAGACCTGCGCCGTGATGCTGGAGCCGATCCAGGGCGAGAGCGGGATCCATGTGGCGGGCAGGGACTATCTGCAGGCGGTGCAGGCCCTCTGCCGCGAGCGGGGGATTCTACTGATCCTCGACGAAGTGCAGACGGGGCTGGGCCGCACCGGCCGCGCCTTCTGCTTTCAGAATTTCGGCCTGGAGCCGGATATCATCACGCTGGCCAAGGCCATCGCGGGCGGCGTGCCCTTGGGCGCCATGCTGGCCACGGACGCGGTGGCCGAGTGTTTCCGGCCGGGAGACCACGCCTCCACCTTCGGCGGCACGCCCATCGCGACGGCGGCGGGACTTGCCGCCTGCGGCATCCTCCTCGAGGAGGACTTCCTGGCGCAGGTGCGGGAGGTGGGCGAGTACTTCCGCGCGCGGCTCTCCGAGGTCGGTGCGCGCCATCCCGGCCTGATCCGCGAGGTGCGCGGCATGGGGCTGATGATCGGCTGCGAGCTGGAGGGATCCGCGGCGGATGCGGCGGCCGCGCTTCTGGAGCGCGGCGTGCTGGTGGGCAGCATCGGGGCGCATGTCCTGCGGTTTGTGCCGCCGCTCATCCTCACGAAGGCGCAGGTCGACGAGGCCGTCTCCGCGCTGGAGGACGCGCTCGCGGAAAAGGCGTGAGGAACCGCGCCCGCGCCGGAAGGATTCGGTACCGGATAAGATGGAGAGGCAAAAGCAGGCCCCGCTCGGGGCGTTGCTTTTGCCTTTTTTGTCGCCGCGCGACGGCTTGTGAAACGCGGGAAAATATGCTA
>CAZSHM010000028.1:18872-24187 GCA_964606855.1 uncultured Peptococcaceae bacterium | reverse complement strand
TTATTGAGCATTGGGGAAGAGGAATTCAGAAAATTTGCGAGGCTTGCAGAGAATTGGGAGCCGAACCTCCCGTGTACGAATTGATCGGACATAGCTTGCGTGTGCATTTCAAGGCATTTAAAGGCGCACAAATTGACCAACTCCGAGATGCAAGCGATCAAAGTGGCGGATTAAATGGCGGATTAAATGGCGGATTGGCAGAAAAGATACTTGCGTTGATCCGTTCCGATGCCTCTGTGACTGTACTGGAGATGGCAAAAGTATTGCAAATCCCGAAAAGAACAATCGAACGGGAAATCAAGAAGTTGCGTGACGAGCAGCGTATCGTGCGTGAAGGCGGCAACAGATATGGACACTGGAAAATTAACGAATAGGCTGCAATGAACTCAGACGCCCACCTCGTTTGCCGAAAGTTTAGGATAGTGCTTTCGGTGTTATCTTAAGAGCGGGCGTAGTTGTTGCTATAGCGGAAGAAGGAGTTAAGGAAGCACAAAAGGTTATGACCGTGCGTCAGTGCGTGGCAAACCGCATGAAGATGGTTTCGGGGTCATGTCAAAATCGCAGGATAGCGAAACTGCGAAGAAGAAAAAGGAGGAGCAAACATTCAAGAACGACAGAATGTGTCCTACTCAGATGCTATACTGAATTCGAACGTTGGGAGGAGCAGCATGCGCGAGGAAATGAAAAACAACAAAATCGGCAGGGTGCTACAGATCTATGCCAAGCTTTCAGACGGGTATGTGGTGCATAAATCGGAAGAGGCACAGTTCTATGGCGTGAACGAACGCAGCATTGCCCGCGACATAGAAGACATACGGAGGTTTCTGGAAGCCGATTCGAAACGCACCGGTGTAATCAATACGGTGGTCTATGACCGGCAGGCCAATGGATACCGCCTTGAAACACTCTACAAAAGCAGACTCCGGAACAGTGAGGTACTTGCCCTGTGTAAGATCCTTCTTGACAGCAGGGCGTTTACCAAGGCCGAAATGGTGGAGATGCTTGACAAACTGATCGCTTGCTGTGTGCCGCAAACGAATCAAAAGCTTGTAAAGGAACTTGTCCGAAACGAGGAGTTCCACTACGTTGAGCCGAGGCACAGGACGAAATTTATCGACCGGATGTGGATTCTTGGACAGGCTATCAATGCGTCCAAGTATATTGAGATGGACTATTACCGTACAAAGGACAAAAAGATCGTACATAGAAAGCTGCAGCCGGTGGCAATCATGTTCTCGGAATATTACTTTTATCTTGCGGCTTTTATCGAGGACAAAGAGGTACGAGAGGACTTTGATGTCCTGAATGATGCTTTCCCGACCATATACAGGATCGACCGCATCCGCTCGTTAAAGGTGCTGGAGGAACACTTCCGCATTCCATATAACAGCAGATTTGAGGAGGGGGAGTTCAGAAAGCGAATCCAGTTTATGTACGGGGGGAAACTGCAGCGGGTGAAATTCCAATATTCCGGAACGGATATAGATGCCGTTCTGGACCGGCTTCCCACAGCGGTGGTGCTGGATGAGCAGGACGGCGTATATACGGTAAGTGCCGAGGTATTCGGATCAGGGATCCATATGTGGCTCAGAAGCCAGGGAGATTTCGTAAAACTCCTCAACTGAAAGGAAGCGGTTCCATGCTGGCGAGTAGGGTTAGGACAGCAAAGCTTGATGTGTCTTGGAAGCGGATCCTGCGGGGCAGAGAAGGGCCTTGGGGAACAAGGACATTTCTGTCTACCGTGATTCTGGAAAATTGAAGGGTTTGGGCAGAGCGTCCGGGCTACAGGAGCAGTCTTTAGGAACGAAGGATTGGAAAGGTGAATTTAGAATGACACAAATTAAAATTGTCAGCAATCCTTATAACAGGAGCCTTGCGTATTATATCTATAAGGAGTCTGCCGGCGCATGGGAAAACATCAAAAGCGACAGTATCAACAGCCGCCTTCGTGAAAACGATGAGGAGAAGATCTTTTTGCCGTTCACGATCAGGGAGATCATAGATACCATCCTCAAGGAGTACTACGTTCCCGGAGGGGAAGGGATTGAACTTATCTTTGAAGGGACAGCGGACGAATACGAGGAGGTTTGGAATGTCTGCAGGGAGGAGGACTTAAGCGGAAAAGTCCATCTCACAAGATCGCCTAAGATACTTGAAAACGCACGCGATATCCTTGACCATACGAAAGAAATCTTCGAGCGGGTAGAGCCGGTCCTACAAAGTATTGTAAAGGATGATCCCGGCATCATGAACAAATTGAAGAAGGTATCAGCCGCACTGGAAAACAGGATCCCTGTCTGCATTTTTGGCAATTACAGCGCGGGGAAATCAACGTTTATCAATGCATTGATCGGGCACGAAATCCTTCCGAGCGGAGGGGACCCTGTGACATCTAAAATATACAAAATAGAACGTTCCCAGCAGGAGGATCGGGCTCGCATCAAATTTTCCTATAAAAGGGAGGAATTTGAACTTTACTTTGATACCGAGACTTGCAGGGTGGTCAAAGGCGATACAGAGACCGATTTGATGCAGGAGATTTTTGCCGAGATCGGAGCCTTGGAGAGGCCGGATCTTTTTCGGATGGTTTCTAGAACCATTTCCATCGTGAATACGTTCGAGAAGAGCGATCAAACGGTCACAGTCTTCAGCAATGTGATAGAACTTGAGGTGCCGTTCAGCGACAAAGGGAAACTGGGGCAGTCCCGCAATGCGTTTGTCCTATTTGATACGCCGGGCTCCAATTCCAATTCGAATGTGGAGCACGAGACGGTTTTGGCAGACGCCTTGGAGGGATTTTCCAACGGCATTCCGATCTGGGTATCTACCTATGATGGTCTCGACACAAAGGACAATTCCGCTCTGTGCGACAAAATTCTTTCGATCCAAGCCCTGGATAAACGCTTTACGATGATTGTGGTGAACCGCGCCGACCAAGCGGATCTTGAGGGGGAAGCGCTTTCCGATGCGCAGATCGCGGAAATTCTTGAATATGATTCCGTAGAAGCGATGTATGCCAGCGGAATCTTCTTTGTCTCGTCCATCATGGGACTTGGGGCGAAGCTGGACGGAAATTTGGAGGACAAGTTCTACAGAAAGACATTCCGACAGCAGAAGGACGCCTATTCTGACCCGGAGGATGAATACTATACAACCTTGTATAAGTTTAACATCATGCCGGAACAGATTAAAAAAAGGGTTTTAAAAAAATCCGGTCAATATGCGGACAGGATCTATGCCAACAGCGGCTTGTACTGCATTGAAGAGGAAATGGAGGAGTTCGCAAGCAAGTACTCCGCATACAATAAGTGCCAGATGGCCTACAAGTTCCTGAAGAGCAGTATTGATGAAACCGGGCGCAAAATTGCCGAAAAGACGGCTGTCCGAGAGCGGAACATGAAGATGCTGGAGCAGGATCTGGATGCGAAGGAGTCTGAACTCATCACGAATCTCCACACGGTTATGGACAATTCTGTCAAGCAGCACGAGAGGGATTCCAACCTCTATATGGCACGGTTTGTTTCAGAGTCCCTGCACTATGGGCTTACATCGGAGGAACTGGAAAGGAGAGAGAAGAGCATTACTGCTGAATATGCTCAGGATGCGAATCTTGCCGCATACGCGCGGGACCTTGAAGCAGCCAAAAGCAGCAAGGACAAGAACTTTAAGGAGAATTTAGGAAATCTGTTCAAGGGCAATATCCGTGATTCCACAAGGAATCTCGGGAATCTCGCGGCGGAGTGGGCAAATGACCGCAGGGAAGTGCAGCAGAGAAAGGAGAGCCACGCCGCTATAAAACGGGACATTGACAAGTCCACCTCTGACGAGATGATGGAGTTCGTAATCGCGGAGTTCCGAAACAGCATTATCGATGCGCAGGAGCGTATCGGAAATACGGCGCGCGGCTATTGGAAGGCGGCGGAGCAGGGGCTTCGAGAGGAACTTATAAGTCTGATCGCAGGTTCGGAGGCCTTGTCAGAACAGCAGAGGACAGAACTTTCCGATATCATCCTTCAGTATCGGCCCCTTGTGTTCGATGACGAGGCGGACAAAGTGTTTATCAAGGCGAAATTCCTGCGCGGGAATGTTTTGGGGATTCATCTCGGAACTTCTGAGAAATTGGACAACGGAAAGCTTTCAAAGCGGTATAACGCAAAGCTCAGAAAGGATCTGGATGAGATTACCGAGATGATGAATACCAGTTGTTTTCATAACTTTCAGATCTGGCAGGAGAAACTTTTGGCAGTCGTTGAGAAGAACATAGAGCAGTATAATCCGGAGCTGCGCAAGATTTCCGAAATGATCAGCGACGAAAGAGAATTGATTGCAGAGCTGCAGAATAATCAGCGGATGATTTCCACTTCGCTTGAAACGATTGAAACCATGATGGACTGGAAAGAACCTGCATAAGTGAGGGGACTGCATATGGGGATCAAAAATGTCGTAAAAAAGATGGGCGACAGGGCGGGAAACCGCGTTGCCAAGGTATCGGAACTGAGCACAGATCAGGTAGAGAATGTCCGGCGCTGGAGGGAGCAGTATCTGTCGGAGGAGCCTGATCCTACGGATGTGGCCGCCGTAAAGAGGACGGAGCGGATGATGGCGGCAAGCAGCATAGAGATTTTTAACGCGTACCTCCCTCAAATCAAAGACCTATACCTTCCTGTGGAAGAGAACGCAGAATACGATGCTGCCTTTGACGCCGCGCACAACATCAGATACCTCAATATCACGAAGTGGGTCACGGACACAAAGGAAAACAGTCTGGAGAAGTTGGTCAATGTCTATGCGGTTTTGTCTGATGAGGAGTGCAACATAGCGCTCGTATTTCACCGGACCAAGGCAGGCACAGAGGTCTATCTTGCGGTCGTCAACACGAGAAATGAGGATAACAATGTCAATGCAGACAACTATAAAGATAGGCTGATTGAGGCCATACGCGGGAACTTCCCCGGAGCGGAGTGGAACGCGTCTGAGGAGGGAATGGGCAGGATTCCCTGCATGGCAAATGAGAGGCCGTACTCCGTCGCTACCGTGTCCAATCTTCCCGCGGAGAAGTCGGAGAAGTTCATCAGCCAGACGGTTGAGAAACTTTTGGACGGCATCGTCCCCGATTCCAAAAAGACGGAATATACGATTGTCCTCCTCGCTACGCCGATTCTGGATGTGGAAGAGCGCAAATTGAAACTCGGGGAGCTCTATTCCGGGCTGGCCCCCTATGCGGCATGGCAGACGGACTATCACTTCACGGATAATCAGACATTCGGCGCGTCGGCGACCGTGGGAGTCAATGTTGGGGCGAGTGCCGGGGCACA
>CAZSHM010000028.1:0-18772 GCA_964606855.1 uncultured Peptococcaceae bacterium | reverse complement strand
GCCCGCTCATCGACGGTCACGGCAATGGTAGGAAAGAACGAGGGAATCACGCAGAGTTTCACAAATTTTAATATAAAGCACGCGCTGGAGCTGCTCGAAGCACAGATGAAGCGGCTTGAGCAGAGCACGGCGCTCGGGATGTGGGATTTTGCGGCCTATGTTTTAAGTGAAGATCAGAATATTGCCAATAACGTGGCACACGCGTATCTGGCACTCACGCTGGGAGAAGCGTCCTATATGTCTAAATCCGCGATCAACATCTGGAGAGGAAGCGTAGAGGACGAAAAGGACAGGGCGAGCGTGATAAGCGCATATGTCCGCGAACTGCGGCATCCTATCTTTGGCCTGAACCCGGAAATCGTTCAGGCGGACGCCGAATTTAACGAATATCCGTCTCTTGTCACGGCGACAACGAGCCTGTCCGGGAAGGAACTTGCCTATTCGCTGAATTTCCCGCAGAAGTCCGTCGCGGGACTTCCTATTTTGCAGTGCGCCGAGTTTGGGAGGAATGTCGTGACCTATGATCTGCCTGCGGGGAACGGGCGGAAGATGGAACTCGGAAAGGTGTTCCACATGCATCATGAGGAAAAAACCCCGGTCGAGCTCTCCTTGGAGTCCTTGAAGTCGCACACGTTTATCACGGGCAGCACCGGCTCCGGCAAGAGCAATACGGTGTATCATGTACTCAGCAAAGCCGAGAAGGCAGGCGTGCATTTCCTGGTTATAGAGCCCGCCAAAGGGGAGTACAAGAATGTGTTTGGCAAGAACAAGGATGTATTGGTGTACGGCACAAACCCCGCGCTGACGCCCTTGCTCCGCATCGATCCGTTCAGCTTTCCCGAAAAAGTGCATATCCTGGAACACATGGATCGCCTGGTTGAGATATTCAATGTGTGCTGGCCCATGTATGCCGCCATGCCCGCGGTGCTCAAAAGCGCCATAGAGAAAGCATACCGGGACTGCGGATGGGATTTGACAGCTTCTACAAATCCGTACGACACGAAGCTTTATCCCGATTTTGCCGATGTGGCAAGAAATGTCAGGGAGATCATAAACAGCAGCGAATATGACCAGGAGAATAAAGGGGCCTACAAGGGGGCGCTGCTCACAAGACTGCAGTCGTTGACCACGGGAATCAACGGTTTGATTTTTTCATCCGACGCGGTGCCTGACGAAGACCTGTTTGAAAAAAATGTGATTGTGGATTTGAGCAGGGTTGGTTCCTCGGAGACAAAGTCGCTGATCATGGGCATGCTGGTCCTGAAGCTCCAGGAATTCCGAATGACCGGCGGTCTGCCGATGAACGCGGATCTGCGCCATGTGACGGTGCTGGAAGAGGCGCACAATCTGCTGAGGCGTACTTCCGTAGAACAGCCTACAGAAAGTTCGAACATTCTCGGCAAAAGCGTGGAAATGATTGCCAATGCCATCGCTGAGATGCGAACATACGGCGAGGGCTTTATCATTGCGGATCAGGCTCCGGGCCTTATGGATATGTCGGTCATCCGCAACACCAACACGAAGATTCTCATGCGATTGCCGGATCAAGGGGACAGAGAGCTGGTCGGAAGGGCGGCCAACCTGAATGAAGATCAGATCACGGAGCTGGCAAAACTGCCGTGCGGTGTGGCGGCGGTTTACCAGAACGAATGGATCCAGCCGATCCTGTGTAAGATAGAAAAGTACGATACAGGCGATGGGGAGTATCGATTCAACCGAGAAACCAATGACCCGCTGATAAGAAACAAGGACGAGGTGTCGGAGTCCCTTCTCAAATGTATTATGGACAAGGAATTGTACCAGATGGGCGATAAAGAAGATTTGCGAGAACTGAAAAGCCTGGTGCTCCGATCTCGCCTGTCTTCGTCTGTGAAAGTGGACTTCCTGAACTATATAGACGCCGAAAAAGAGAATGGTCTGGAAACCTTGCGATGCCTGATCTATGATTTTCTGAAAGCAGAAGAGGCTGTACAGGACGCGGCACAATACGGAGAGATCCATGAGTGGGTGGATGCTGTCCTTGAAAAACTGGATCCTTCCGTCAAGGGGTACTCCAAGAAGCAAATTGACCTGACCGTCATGCTCATCTTACAGGAACTGGTGACACGGGACAGCACCTATAAGATGGTGCTGAACAGTTTCCTGGAGACCTACAGGAACGGGGGTGGTGTATTTTGATGAGCGGCAGGGGAATCAGCGATATTCGAGAAAATAATCCGCATCCCATTGAGAATTTTAAGAATATAAAACCTGAACAAGAAATGAGCACCAAAGAACTGAACGACTTTGTAAAAGCGGAGTTTCAAAAGGCCGCGGAAGAGGCCAAGGCAGAAAGCCGGGAGAATGCCGGACCCAAGGTGTATTATGATGACAATGGGACGAAATTCCGCGAGGGGGAGCACCTTCTTCCGGACAAAAAGTTCGAGATAAACGGATATAAGTACGAGACAGACGACAAAGGCCGCGTCATATCTGCGGATGGAAGATTAAAGATAAAAGATCCGGAGTATAAGCGGGACATGGAGAACGTTAAAAAACTAGACGGACAGGAGTACAAGCAAACGGATGACAGAGGGCACCTTATCGGGCACCAGTTTGGAGGGAGCGACAAACTTGAAAACCTTGTTCCGATGGATGCCGGGTTAAATCGCGGCGACTTTGCCAAACTTGAAACGACCCTTGCCGATGCGGTCAAGGACGGCGCGGATGTCAGGCTTAAGGTTGAACCGGTCTACGAAGGGGATTCTACCAGGCCGGCGGAGATCAGAGTGACGTACAGCATAGATGGGGATCGGGATGTCATTGTGTTTAGAAATGAAAGCGAGGCAACTTCATGATCAGCGATACGGTATATCAGAGCATATTTCAGGATTTGGAAGCGTATCTTCCAAGAGGGTGGGAGAAGCTTGTTGTTTACCTCGAATACGGAGCGGACTCCTACTCGTTCGCATTCTATGTCAAGGAAAACGGAACCTATATAAAGTGTTATGACCTTCCCGAAGTTTCGGAAGAGGCACTGGCGCAATCTTTTTCAAAGATAGACCAGTATGTCTTGGAAGAAAGAAAAAAGGAAAAGGAACCGTGGTCCAACATGACGATGGTGGTCAGCAGGGATGGGCAGATGCATACAGAGTTTGACTATACGGATTTGTCAGGGGGGACCTATCAGTTTAAGAAGAACTGGAAAGAGAAATACTTATCCTGACAGGAGAGGACAAGGGACAGATCTGGTTCAATTCAAGATTCCATATGCGTATAGGAAATCGCCGCCAACCGCGCAAAAAGCGCACAAAAGCAGGAAACTGCGTGAGAAAAAGGATTTGCCCGCCGCGGGGGCGTCTGCTATAATAGGGATATTTACAGGCGAGGGAGGCGATTTCATGGCGAGAAGAGGCTGGCGGCACGCGCGGGACGGGCATGCCCGGCTGACGGCGCGCGGAAAGCTGCTTCTGGCGCTGGGGCTCGCGCTCCTGGGCGTGGTTCTGCTGCGGCTTCTGGTGTTTCCGCCCAAGCTCTCCTATCTGGGCGCGGAGACCACTTCCATCGACGGCATCCCGCTCTACACGGATTTCCTCGAGGAAGACCGGCGCGGCCGCACCGGCGAGACCCGGCGCATCCGTTGGCTTGTGATTCACGAGACGGGCAATTCCGCCCGGGGCGCCGACGCGGCCTCGCACAACCGCTATCTGCACAGCGAGGAGCAGAAGGACGTGCCGCTCTCCTGGCATTATACAGTGGATGACCATCAGATTTACCACCATCTGCCCGACGAGGAGCGGGGCTACCACGCGGGCGACAGCGGTGTGCGCGGCGGCGGCAACGATTGCGGCATCGGCATCGAGATCTGCGTCAACGAGGACGGGGATTTTGCGAAGGCCGTGGACAACACCGCGCATCTGGCGGCGGAACTCCTGCGGCGCTACCACCTGGATCTGGACGATGTCAAGCAGCACGGCGATTTCGCCGACAAGAACTGCCCGGAGCATCTCCGGGAGGGAGATCACTACCAGCGCTTTCTGGAGGCGGTCGAAGGCTACCTGTGACCCGGGCGGCTTGGCGATCTGTCCGCGTGGTACACAATAGAACAAAAGGAAAAAGCTGCCGCCTGCGGGCCCGTGCGCTGCACCTCTCTCGCAGGGCAGGAGAACCATCCTGCCCTTTCGGAGAGACGCGCGCGAGGGTTCGCGGGCGGCAGCTTTTTCCTTGCTCCTGCGCCGGCGGCGCGGGGTCAGGCGAACAGGCCCGCCAGGAGCTCGATGGCCAGCCCGGACACGGCGGCGGCGAAAAACGTGCAGCCGATGGCGATCACCGTGCGGCGGTCGTGCTTCTGCAGCAGGATCAGGTAGCTGAATCCCGCTGCGGAGCACAGTCCCGCGGTGACGCTGCCGAAGGAGAGGGTGCCCTGCAGAAAGAGCGAGGTCAGGAGGATGGAGGTCCCGCAGCCGGGGATAAGCCCCACCAGCGCCGCCAGCACCGGCTGCCACAGGCTGTCCCGCAGAAGGAGCATGCCGATGCGCTCCGCGCCAAGCCAGCCGGTGAGCAGATTGATCGCCAGCATCATGAGAAAGAGATAGACCGTGATGTAGACGGTATGCTGCAGCACGTGCCGGAAGGAGAACCGCTCTGTCTCCTCGTGGCGGCACTCCTCCCGCAGGAGGATCGGGCGGGGCGCCGCGCGCTTGCGGCCGATCGCCCGACCGAGCAGCCAGAAGGCGTAGCCCCAGAACAGTGCGATGCAGATTTTGCACGCGAGCAGCAGGACGACGGTCCGGCCCTGTTCCGGATATGCCAGGAGGATGGGCAGGGCCTCGTCGGAGGTGGAGAGAAACACGGCCACCAAGGCGCCGATGCTGATGCGCTTGTAGTTGAAGAGCGTGGCGGCCGCGGCGGAAAAGCCGCACTGCGGAACTGCGCCGGCAACCGCTCCCAGAAGCGGTCCCGCGGGGCCGGTGAGGAGATGCGCGTGCCGTGCGAGGTCGACACGGTGCTCCAAAAATTCCAGCAGGACATAGACCAGCAGCAGCAGTGGAAAGACAGACAGCGTGTCGATGCAGGTATCCTCTAAAATTGCAATCCAATCGAATCCAGGTGCGCGTCCCACGGACCGTCCCTCCTCCCGGGCGAGTCTGACAAAGGCGGATCAAGCCGCCGAATTGTCTTTATTATAGCTGTTTTGCGCGCGCAAGTCCAATCTATTTTCCGCGGGACGCCGAATTCGCGCCGCCTTGATTTCCGTGTATAACGCTATGCCTGACAGGCATTATCCATACCTGGGGGAAACAGATAAAATAGAATAATAGAACGTATACGGAAAATGCGCGAGTTGTTCTGGGGAGGGGACGCCATGGAAGAGCAAACCTTTCAGTCGGAAAAGCGGCTGGAGATGCTGAAAAAGCGGACAAAGCGCTGCCGCTGCAAGTATTGCGGCGGGCGGCTGATTCTGAAGCGGATTGTTTTCAGCGAGCACGAGGACAGCCGTGTGGAGATCTTCTGCGAGGACTGCGACCGGATCGAGTTCGGCGTGGAGAAAGAAATTTATCTGAGCGCCGAATTTTTTGTCGACGAGACGGGATTCAACTGTTACCCGGAGTTGGAGGAGAATCCGCGCACGCGGCAGATGAATATTGCCAAAGTCTGTGAGATCATGGCCTGGGAGAATCAGAATCTCGGCCTTTTGGACAGGGACGGCTTTCGGGTTCCGCTGGATCTCAACGAGAATTTTCTCGGGACATGCATCACGCTGCGGGAGGCGGATCTCGGGGACGCGGACGAGCCGTGACGGGCGCGGATGGAGGGAATACGATGCCGGATGGGACAACGATGCCGGATCCCGTGGTCGAGATGCGGGATCTGGAATGCAAGATGGGCCATGCCTATCTCTTGAATCACATCAACTGGCGGGTCGGGCGCGGCGAGCACTGGGCCGTCTACGGAATGAACGGCTGCGGCAAGACGACGCTCCTGAGCACCATCGCCGGCTTCAAACACTATACGGCGGGGGCGCTGCGGGTGTTCGGCGAGGCGTACAGCAACGAGAACGCGCTGGAGTTCCGGCGGCGCATCGGCTTTGTGAGCAGCTCGTTCTTTGACAAGCACTACAGCCGGGAGAGCGTGCTGGATATCGTCCTGTCCGCAAAGAGCGGTGTGCTGGGGCTGGACTGGGGCATCACGCTCGCGGACGTCGCGCACGCCAAAAAACTGCTGCGGGCGCTCCATGTGGGACAGAAGATCGACCGGCAGTACGATATGCTCTCCAAGGGGGAGCGGCAGAGCGTGCTGATCGCGCGGGCGCTGTTCAACGAGCCGGAGTTGCTGCTGCTGGATGAGCCGTGCGGCGGGCTGGACGTCTACAAGCGGGAGAGTCTGTTCCGCCTGATCGACGCGCTGGCGCGGGAGACGGGGATCACCATCCTCTATGTGACGCAGCACATCGAGGAGATCGGCGGCGTGTTCGACCGGGCGCTGCTCCTGCGCAACGGATATGTGTTTGACCAGGGTCCAGCGGAGGAGATGCTCTCGGCGGAGAAACTGAGCGCGTTCCTGGGCTATAGCCTGGAGATCCGGCGGGACGCGGAGAACCGGCGGCACATCCGGATCCGGGACGAGATCGCGGCCGCGGACATCCGCAGAGAGCACGGCGGAAAGGGAGGTGCGGGGGCATGATCCGGGACACCAAGATCGCGGGGGAAGCCCAGCAGCGGGTGCAGTTGGGGTGGCTTGACCAGGAGTTTACCGTCTACGGGACGGCCTACCGCGCGCAGGGCGAGATGCTCTACCGCGTGAGCAATGCTTCGGATCACATCTACACTTTCCTGGACGAGGCGGGCGTCCGGGACATCTATCCGGCCAATCTGAGCCGCTATACGGAGCGCTGTCCGCTGCCGTCCGGGCTGAAGGAGGAGAAAAACCTGGAGGTGAAAAAGACGCTGGCCCGCCGCCTGCGCGATGCCTATCCGGAGGAGTTGTTCCGGCTCCTGAGCGATGTGGCGGAGCGGGTGCGGGATGATTTCGCCTACAGTTTGCTGGATGCGGAGCGGGAGGCGCTGGAGGGCGCTTTTGACAGCGTGCGGCTGGGCTGTTTCTCCGAGCTGGTCCGGTACAGCTACAAGACCTTGAAACTGACCAGCGCGCACTACAATGCCCTGATGCACTGGATCGCGCGCGAGTACCGGAATCTGGAGGACGACTTTGTTCCGAAAAAGACCTCCGAGGGAAAGCTCTACGCGATGCTCTATCTGGAGCAAGGCGAGGCGCGCTATATCGCGGACGCGCTGCGCGAGTACGTCTACGCGCGAAAGTTTGAGCTGGAGCAGGCGGGCCGGATCACCACGCCGCTCTATCTGCAGAGGTTCTGGTATGACTACCGAGTCTCCTTCCGCGAGGCCAAGGCGGAGTACACCGCGCAGGTGCGGCGCCTGCTGGAGCAGCACTATCTGGGGCCGGTCCGGCAGATCCGCGTCAGGCGGGAGAAGGTGTCGCGCTACGGCATGGATTTTCCGGCGGTCGTGAGTGGCCTGGAGCGGGAGATGGGGGCGCCGGCGCGCGACACGTTCGTGCGCTATCTGCACCAGTGGGACCTGGCTTAGGGGCGGGAACCGCGGCTCTATAGCTGAAAAGTATACGTGGCATACACAGCAAGCATTTCACAAAGAATGCATAAGCAGATATAATATATAGTATAGGTTTTGCCGTATAGAAGAGATGGACGGTGAAACATATATACGATTTGCGGAGAGCCAAACACAACCAGTTTCTGCTGTTTTGCGAAGAGAAAGGTGGTAGCCTATGAAAAAAGAAGTGTTGAGCGAGAAATTGATGGTGATCGGTGTGGACGGCATGGATCCAAGCTTGACGCGGAAGTATATCGCGGAAGGCATCATGCCCAACGTCCAGAAACTGATCGAGGCCGGCTCCTGCCGTGAGGATCTCACGATGCTGGGCGGCCATCCGACCATCACGCCCCCGATGTGGACGACCCTGGCCACCGGCGCATACGCGGTGACGCACGGGATCACCTGCTTCAGCAGATGCGGCGCCGATATCGATAAGATGGAGTACAACCTCGATTCCAGGAACTGCAAGGCGGAGCAGCTGTGG
Organism: uncultured Peptococcaceae bacterium; assembly: GCA_964606855.1. Taxonomy (GTDB): domain Bacteria; phylum Bacillota; class Peptococcia; order Peptococcales; family Peptococcaceae; genus UBA7185. The sequence goes on along the minus strand of CAZSHM010000028.1, from coordinate 10,675 downwards.
AATGTCATGGCGGAAGCCGGCAAAAAGACGCTGGTCTGGCACTGGCCCGGTTCCTCCTGGCCGCCATCCTCCGACAACCCGAACCTTTCCGTGGTGGACGGCCTGACGCCGGCGTGCATCAACATCACCACGGCGGTGGACTCGGAAAGCCTTCTGGTGGCGGGCGAGGAAGTCAAGGAGATCGCTGTCGTGCCCAGAGCCGCGGCGGATGCCAACGTGCCCTGCGTCATCGAAAAACTGGAGTCCAAGGAGCAGTCCTCTCTGAACGCCATTTCCGGCACGGCGGATGCCAACAACCTGCTGCTCTATCCCGAGGACGGCGAGCACGCCCTGAGCGATACGCCGTTCGATGTCATGCTCTGCCCCATCGTGGCGCCGCATGACTGGCAGTTTGAGATTCCGGCGGATGCCAAGGAGACGACCTTCGTCTTCTCCAATGCCTTCATCCGCAGGCCGACGCTGATTCTGAAGAACGAGGACGGTATCTACGACCATGTCGCGGTCTACCGCAACAAGAAGACGGCGGATCCCATCGCCGTGCTGCAGAAGGATGTCTTCTACAACAACTATGTGGACGACAACTTCAACGCCGCAGGCGAGATCGTCAAGGGCAACCGTTTCCTGCGGCTGATCGAGCTGGCCGAGGACGGCAGCAAACTGAAACTGTGGCGCTCCATCGCCATGGACACCACCTCCGACAGCCTGTGGTCCCCGAGATCGCTCAAGGAGGATGTCTTCCAGAACGTGGGGCCGGCGGTGCCGATGTCCATCGTGGGCGGCGGCGACCGCACCCTGATCGAGAAATGCATGCTCCCGAGCTGGACGGAAGTCGGCAACTGGTATGCGGACAGCATCAATTTCCTGATTGAGAACCGCGGCTATGAAGTGGTCTTCTCGCATTTCCACAATGTCGATATCGAGGGCCATATGATCGTGAAATTCCTCAAGGATCACGGCCACAACAAGATGAGCGAGGACGCGTACGAGGATATCTGGCGCAAGGTGTACATCCAGACAGACAACTATGTCGGAAAATATCTGCATCTCCTGGACGAGGGCTGGACGCTGTTCCTGGTCAGCGACCACGCGCAGGTGGCGTCTCAGTACGAGCCGCTGATGATGGGCGACGCGACCGGCGTCAATGTCCGTTTCATGGAGGAACTGGGCCTCACCGCGCTGAAGAAGGACGCGGAGGGCAAGGATCTCTACGAGATCGACTGGGAGAAGACCTACGCGGTGGCGCAGCGCGCGAACCAGATCTATCTGAATATCAAGGGCAGAAACAAGCACACTCTGCCGGACGGCACCGTCATCGACGGTCTGATCGATCCGGAGGATCAGTACGAGTGGGAAGAAGAGATCATGACCCGCCTGTACAACTACAAGCATCCGGTGTCCGGCAAGCGTGTCATTTCCCTGGCACTGCGGAACAAGGACGCGGTGCTTCTGGGGCAGGGCGGTCCGGAGTGCGGCGATATCCTCTACTGGAACGCGGAAGGGTACAACTATGACCACGGAGATTCCATCTCCACCACACGGGGCTACAGAGGCACGTCCGTGTCGCCGATCTTTATCGCGGCCGGCAAGGGACTGAAGAAGAACTTCAAGACAGACCGCATCATTCGCGAGGTGGATCTCACGCCCACGATGGCGACGCTGGCCGGCGTCCGGATGCCGCACCAGTGCGAGGGCGCCCCGGTCTATCAGATTTTTGAAGAGGAACTGTAAATCTGCCGCGCACGGCTTGCGGGGCACGGAGCAAAGTTTGACAGTGCGCCGCTGAAACCCGTGGCGGACGGACATGTGTGATAGGACAAAGAGGACAAGGCGAGCGGCTATACGGCGCAAACATACATGTAGCCGCTCCCGCCTCTCTGCGGACACGGCGAGGCCGCGAAACATTGAGAAGAGTTGTGGTTCAGCCTTTTGCAACATTGCTGATAAGACAGAGTGATCTGTTTCGCAGATTGAGGGGGAACTATTGCGATGCAAAATAAAGTACTGGTTTTAGGCATCGACGGGATGGATCCCAGGTTCACGAAAAAATTGGTGGACGAAGGGAAACTGCCGCATATCAAGAACTATATCGAAAAAGGATCCGCGAGAGAGGATCTTGTGATGCTCGGCGGCATGCCCACCATTACTCCGCCCATGTGGACGACCCTGGCGACCGGCGCGACGCCGGCCACCCATGGTGTCACCTGCTTCTGGAACCAGGATCCGGAGAATCTGGACCGGATGGTGTACAATCTGTATTCCATGAACTGTAAAGCAGAACAGCTTTGGAATGTGACGGCAGAAGCAGGAATTAAAACGCTGGTGTTCCACTGGCCGGGGTCTTCTTGGCCGCCGTCTTCCGACAGCCCGAACCTGCACGTTGTGGACGGGACGTCGCCCAGCAGCGTACAGACGGCCGTCGCCGGCGTGGACAGCGGGATGGTGGTTTACGCGAGCGAGCAGGTCGAGAAATTGATCTATCTGCCCTTCGTTGCCAACGACTGCGGCGCCGGATGCATCATTTACAACATTCCGGATATCGAGGAAGTAGGCAAGGCCGGGATGGACTATGGACGGAAGGTCATGAACGTCACCGGCGGAAACCAGTTTGTCAAGAATCTGATTCTGGTCCCGGAAGACGGGGAGGCGGCGATCGAGCGTGTCCCGAACAACGTGGTGAACTCACCGCTGACGGCGGCAAAAGATTGGGCGAACGCGCCTGCGGACGCGAAGGAGTTCTACATTGTCGTTTCCAATGGGCTGGAGCGGCGTCCCTGCCTGCTGCTGAAAAATCAAGACGGCATCTATGACCGGGTCGCTGTGTATCATAATAAGCGGGACGCGGAGCCGCTGTTCACAATCACGCTGGAGGAGAAAGAGAAAGAGATCATCGAGAACGTGAAGCGCGAGAACGATGTCTATGAAGCGAACCGCTATTACCACCTCTTGGAGGTTGCTCCGGACGGCTCCAGCCTGACGATGGCCTATGAGATGGCGATGGATATTCACAATGACACGCTCTGGTCGCCGAAGCAGCTGTACCATGACGTGGTCGCCAACTGCGGATATCTGCCCGTGCCCGGGATTGTCAACGGGCTGAATGTGAAGTATCTGAAGGAACTGACCTTGTCCGGCTGGAGACGCTACAGTCAGTGGCAGTCGAGGGCCATCCACTATCTGATCCAGAGTCAGGATTATGGCATGGTGTTCAGCCATCTGCACAATGTGGATGCGATGGGGCATATCTTCTGGCATCAGGTTGTCTCCCGTAAAAATCTTCCCGACGTAGACTATAAGGGACTGCAGGAGTGCATGGAGCAGGTCTATATCGATACCGATGCCTACCTCGGATCTTTCGATCACCTGCTAGAGGAAGGATGGACCATCATCATCACCTCCGACCACGGCCTGGTTTGCTCCTATGAAGAAATGCCTCCGATGTTGGGGGATCCGTTTGGCGTGAATATCCGCGTTATGCAGGAGCTGGGATACACCGTGCTGCAGAAGGATGAGAACGGGAACGAGATCCGCGAGATCGACTGGAGCAAGACAAAAGCGGTGGCGGTCCGCGGGAGTTATATCTGGATCAATTTGAAGGGGCGCAATCCGCACGGCATTGTGGATCCTGCGGATAAATATGAACTCGAGCGGCAGATCATCGACGATCTGTATAACTACCGCGATCCCGAGACGGGGAAACGCGTCGTCTCCATCGCGCTGCGGAACAAGGATGCCAAAATCCTGGGGCTGAACGGCGCGGACACGGGCGATATCGTCTACTTCCTGGAGGAAGGGTTTAACCGCGTGCACGGAGACTCTCTGCCAACCTTTGACGGTCTGCAGGACACTTCCGTGTCGCCGATCTTCATCGCCGCAGGCAAGGGCGTGAAGTCCGGCTTTGTCACCGACCGTGTGATCCGGGAGACGGATGTCGCTCCGACGATCGCTTCGATTTTAGGGGTCAGGATGCCCGCGCAGTGCGAGGGCGCGCCCGTGTATCAAATCCTGAATGAATAGCGGCAGGGCAGGAAGGCATCCTGCGCCGCTTTGCAACAGGTAAACCAGACGCGCAGGCTGTCAGGGCAATCTCCTGCGGAAGGTCCGCGGCGGCCTTGACTGCCTGCCCGCTCTGTGTGGACGGTTCCTCGGGCAGGGATGTGCGCGTCCCCGCCGCTACAACAAAGTTTCGCCTAAAAGTATTACGTTCAGAAGACATAACGTGTTTTGCTATTTTTACCTCTCAACAAAAATTTAACTCGCTATTGTAATATCTTGGAACGATCTGGATTTAAAAAGTAACGGTACTAGAAAGAGGAAGGGTGTTTGTAGATGGCAGAGAGAGTAAAAACGACACTTTACTTTGATGGCTATAAAATGGGGAAATCCCAAAAGATTTTCCTTGTCATTGCGGGGCTCACTTACGCGTTTGACATGATGGATATGTCCTTGTTCCAGATTGTCACGCCAATTCTGCAGTCAAATTACGGGATTACGAACGACAAACTTGCGAGCCTGAACTTCCTGTTCTTCATGGGTTCCTTCTTAGGCAGTATTTTTGGCGGTGTCATGGCGGACAAGTGGGGCAGAAAAAGGGCAATGATGTTTAACATTACCATCTTCTCCTTGGCTTCCATTGCAAATGCACTGTGGCAACCGCATTATGTCGCGCTGCTGGAACTCAGCCGATTCTTCACCGGCTTCGGAACGATGGCCGCTATGACGGTGGCAATCGCATTTATCTCTGAAATGCTCCCGTCGGAGAAACGCGGGAAATATCAGTCCTTGGTTTTGGGGATCGGTACCTTCAGTATACCTTTCGCCTCGATTCTGGCCTCCACAATCGCGCCGATGACCGCGAATAGCTGGAGACTGGTGTTAGGGTTCGGCGGCGTGATGATCCTCCTGCTCCCCGTTTGCATCTTCTATCTGGTGGAATCTCCTCGCTGGTACATCAGCAAAGGAAGGGTCGAGGACGCGGAAAAAACGATGGAAAAATGTCTTGGTTTCCCGTGCGATATGAGCGGCGCATATGAGAATTACCAGGCGAGTGTCCGGGCGTATCCGAAGATCAGCTTCAAGGCGCAGATGAAGATCATGTTCAGCAAGCAGCAGATGAAACAGACAATCGTGTGCATTATTTTCGCCTGGGCATTGGGATGCGGCAACAATATGATGAGCGCGTACAACAATGCCTTCCTGGTACAGCTTGGATTCCCGATGGCGACTGTGATGCTCGCGGGTGCGCTTGCGACGTTTGGGCAGCCGTTCGGCGAGCTGATTTCCTCGCTCTTCAGTGATAAAGGCGGGCGGACCAAACCGATTTGCATTTACTGTACCTGTGCAGCCGTCATGTTTGTTGTGATCGGTGCCGCGAACAATGTGTGGTTCTACTGCGCCGCACAGTTTATCAAGACCTTGTTCACAGCCGGCGCGATGGCGCTGCTGATGACCTACATCCCGGAGTCCTTCCCGACCTCCGTGCGCGGAGCCGCTACAGGGTATATCTATGGGACGCAGAAATTCGTGATCTCCTTCGTCGCTGCGGGGATCCCGGTTTGGGCGTTCAGCACCTTCGGATGGTTCGGCGTGAACGTGATCAACGGTGCTTTCTGGGCGGTTGCCGCGATCGTGATCGGTCTGTTCGGCAGAAGAACTGCGTTAAAGAATATTGACACGATGAACAGTGGCGTCGAAGAGACAGGAGCCGCAACACAGGCTTGAGCAAGGGTTTGCTCTGAGAGTAAGGTTTCTAAAAAAGTAAGGTTTCAGCTGTAAGGGGTTCACTTCAATGTAAGGGCTTTTTCGCAAGGGCTTTTTCCTGTTTCTCTAAAGTTGGTAAAAAGTTGGTAAAGATCTAAAAAGACAGAGGCTGACCAAATTTCGCACCGGAGAGGAGCGGCAGGAGCTGCTTCTCTCCGAAGGTCAGGTAGGCAACGTGACACCGGGATATTTGAACAAGAAAAGGGAGAGATGACTATGACGGACAAGAAAATTTTTGTGATGGGAATCGACGGAATGGATCCGAAAATCACACAACAGTACCTGAATGAGGGAATCATGCCGAATCTTGCGGAGTTTCTGAGGAGAGGCTCTGCGAGAGAAAATTTGGCCATGATTGGCGGCCAGCCGACAGTCACGCCGCCCATGTGGACGACGCTCTGCACAGGCGCCTATCCGTATGTGCACAGTGTCCACAGCTTTAGCCGTAAAGCGGGAGAGATCGGCGAGCCCGGCTACAATTTTGATTCGCGCAATTGCCTGGCAGAGCAGATGTGGAATGTTACGGCAGAGGCGGGCATGAAGACATTGGTGTGGCACTGGGCCGGTTCCGCCTGGCCGCCAAGTTCCAACAATCCGAATCTGTATGTCGTTGACGGCACGCAGCCGGAAGGCGTAAACTGCGGAAACGCGGTTGTAGAGGAAGAGAAGCTTCTGATTGCGGATGAAAAAACGCCGGACGTGAAATTTAGAGCGAAGGCGGCCGCGGACAGCAAAGTGCCTTGCTTTATCACCGGCATGGAATTTGAGGAGGATGAGCTGGCGGATCCTCTGGCGACGCTGGTAGGAGGAAAAACCCGCAAGGCTGTGCCGCTGCTTGCGGAGGGAGATCCGGAATCCTTGAGCAAGATCCCGATGAATGTCATCTACTCCCCGATCAGACCCGCGAACGGTTGGGCGAATGCGCCGGAGGGCGCAAAGGAATGCACGATGATCCATTCCAAGGGATTGATCCATCGTCCCTGCCTGATCGTGAAAAATGACGACGGGATCTATGACACCCTGCAGATCTTCACCAGCAAGAAGGATCTGGAACCTCTGGCAACCTTGAAGAATGGTGTCTATGTCAAGAATGTCATTGACGACGCGATCGTGGAAAAGACAGACGAAAAGATTAAGGCAAACCGCAACATGCGCATTCTGGAAATGGCCGAGGATGGCTCCAACTTCAGGATGTGGATTTCTGCGGCGATGGATTTCCACAATGACACGCTTTGGTATCCGAAATCGCTTCTGCCGGAGATCGTCCAGAATGTCGGATATCCGCAGCCCTGCTCCGTGGGCGGCGGGCAGGACGTGCAGCTGATCGAGGACTGCATGCGCGCCACGTGGGAGTCCGCGGCGGAGTGGACCTCGGACTGCATCAAGTATTTGATCAAAGAGTACGGCTTCCAGGTGGTCTTTTCTCACTTCCACAACATCGACCTGCAGGGCCATATGCTGGTACAGTTCTTGAAGAGAGGGAACTCCTCTCTGTCTGCGGAAACGATCCAGAACTTGTTCCGCGAAGTGTACAAACAGACGGACCGCTACATCGGAAAATATCTTGAGATGCTGGATGACGGCTGGACCATCATGATTGTCTCCGACCATGGCCAGACTTGCCCGGAATATCACATCTCGACCATGATCACGGGCGATGACAACATCAATGCGAAACAGATGGTGGATTGGGGCTTTACGGTCCTGAAGACCAATGAAGACGGCAGCGTGGATGTAGACTGGAGCAAGACGAAGGCTGTCATGTGGAGAATGGGTGAAGTGTGGATCAACCTGAAGGGCCGCGACAATCATGACGGTGTGGAAGGCATTGTGGATCCGGCGGACAAATGGCAATTAGAAGAAGAGATCATGACAAAGATCCTGTCGGAGAAATCTCCGTTGACGGGAATGCGGATGGCACAGTTGGCGATGCGCAATAAGGACGCGGTGCTTTTAGGCATGGGCGGCCCGCAGTGCGGCGACATTGTGTTCCTCGCAGCGGAAGGCTATACGCTGGATCACGCAGATTCCCTCTCCACGGTGGACGGCGCGATCGGGACATCCTGCATGTCCTTCTTTGCCGCGGCTGGCCCCGGCATCAAGGAGAACTTCAAAACGCCGCGTGTGGTGCACCACGTGGATGTCGTTCCTACGATGGCAACCCTGCTGGGAACCAGAATGCCCGCACAATGTGAAGGCGCGCCAATTTATCAGATCCTGAAATAGTTTCTGTGACGTGAAATCGTTTATTGGATGAAAGAAATCAAAGACAAGGCAGTCAATGCCTTGTCTTTGATGATTTTCACAAAACTTTTTGCGGTCTGGCAAATTGGAGGGATTGCGCGATGTGGCCAAATAAAGTTTCAGAGCAGCGGGTGCGGGAGTTGAGAGGCCGCAGCAAGCGGTGTGTCTGCAAGTATTGCGGCGGCCCGTTAAAAGTTCGCTTATTGGATTTTGGGCAGATTGAGACAGCAAATTTGGAAATTTTCTGTGAAAACTGTGACATGATCGAATACGGCGTGGAGCCCCAAATATACCGCAACGCGGCATATTTTGTGGACAACATGGGGTTTAATGCGTATCCGGACCGCCCGCAAAATGAAGCCAGCAGAAGGCTGAATATAGGCAAAGTTTGTGAAATCATCGCCTGGCACGAGAGACAAATCGGAATCCTGGATGAGAACGGATACCGGGTGGAGCTGGAGAGCGATGAAGAATTGTTGGACTGCGCGGACGGCAGTACAATCGTAACCGGTGAAGAGATCGGGGAAGAATGAATGGTGATGGCATGGATACAGAAACTGTGGTCAGACTCCAAAATTTACAGTACAAGGTTGGGAATCGATTCTTGCTGCACAACGTGAACTGGGAAATCCGACGGGGAGAAAACTGGATCCTGTTTGGTTTGAACGGGAGCGGCAAGACGACCCTGTTGAGCATTATTGCGGGATTCAGCGGTTACAGCAGCGGAACGGTTCAGGTGTTTGGGGAGCAGTACGGGGAAGAGACAACCATTGCGCTGCGCAAAAAAATCGGCTTTATCAGCAGCAGTTTCTTTGAGAAGATTTACCGGAAAGAAAATGCGTTGAATATTGTACTGAGCGGCTGCTGCGGAGGTCTGGGGGTGAACGCGGGCATTCGCAATCGAGATGTGATGCGTGCGAAGGATTTGCTGGCGCAGTTAGCCGTGGCGGATAAGGCGGCGCAGCCGTTTTGCGAGCTGTCCAAAGGAGAACGGCAGCGCGTCCTGATTGCGCGTGCGCTGATCAGTGACCCCCCGCTGCTCATTCTGGATGAACCGTGCACCGGGCTGGACGTTGCGGGGCGGGAGCAGATGCTGGATATTGTGCGGCGGCTTGCGCAGGAAAATGTCACGATTCTGTATGTCACGCACTATCTCGAAGAAATTTTGAAGGGCTTTGATCACTGCCTGCTCTTGCGGCAGGGGCGTGTTTACCGCAGCGGGGAGACAGAAGCTTTGCTGACGGAGGCCGTGCTGAGCGACTTTTTAGGCTTTCCGGTGAAGATGTGGCAATCCTTTGGAACATACTACCTGAAAATGAAGGATGGCAGAGGAGAAGACGATGATATCGAACGAGGAAATTTATAAATCGCGTGATGTGACGACTGCCGAAGAAGTGGCACAGTTGATGGAACTGAAGTATTTTGATGAGCAGTTTTTATATTACGGAACAGCCTACGCAGAAGAAGGACGGGTCAAGTACCGCCTGAACCGCAACGGCATGGCGATATACGATTTCCTGATTTCCAGCGCGCGGAGGAACGTTTATCCGATCGGGGTTGAGACCTATGTCCAGTTGATCCGGGTGCCATCTGGAAAAGAGGAGATTCTTGCGGCCGAGGTGCGGGAAAACTTTGTCGAGAAATTGAAGGCGACTTATCCCAAGGAGATTTTTCAGGCGCTGAACCGACTCGGGCACGTGCCGCCGACGGATCAGGCCAAAGGAATGCTGCAGCAGTGGCAGGAGGAACTGGAACTCTGCTATGATCCGGACGAGATCCAGCTGTATGCGGAAGTGGTGCAGGAAGCGTTTGTGCGCAAATTGCTGTGTGCGGAAAGTCTGGAACAACTGCAGCGCTGGGCAGGCAGGCGGCAGGAGCAGATCCGGAGCAACGAGCATCCTATCTGGCGGGAAAAGCGCTGCATCTATGGCTTTTTATATCGTCAGAACGGGAACTTCCTGCCCTACAGCAATGCGGAGAAGCAAGTCGCGTTGGAGCGAAGATACACGCTGCAGTGCAAAGGGGTGTTCTGTACGCCAATCTTTGCAAAGGAGTATTGGATCGATACAAAGCCGGATCAGTCCATGCTGCTCTGGCGGAAGCAGTTTGAAGAAGAGATGCGCAGCAGAATGACCGGAACCTATCTGGATCGTCTGCAAATGTTACGCGATCTTGAAACCCCTGTATCGAGTGCGTATTTCCGCGCGCAGATGGGAAAAATCGATGTAGCGCGATATCCAAGCACGCTGCCGGTCATACGTTTTTATGCCAATCAGTGGTGCCCCGGCATCTTGTCCGGGGATGCTGCGCCGGAGGGAAGCGGCTTGGAGTGAAGTGCGTTTTGGAGGCGGCCGATCGGGGATGCACAGTCCTTGAGAGGGCAGGAGAGCCGGAGACAGAGTGGATCCTATGGATCCGAACAGGAAGGATTTGGGAATTTAGAAGCATGAAAAAAGGAGTTTGAGAAGTATGATGAACAAGGAAGTATTGGCTCCAAAACTCATGGTTGTCGGTGTGGACGGCATGGATCCCCGCTTGAGCAGGAAGTACATCGACGAGGGAAAAATGCCGAATCTGAAGAGACTGGTAGAGCAAGGCGCACAGAGGGAGGATCTGGTCCTGCTGGGCGCGCAGCCTACCGTGACGCCTCCGCAGTGGACCACGCTGGCGGTCG
>CAZSHM010000027.1:10925-25712 GCA_964606855.1 uncultured Peptococcaceae bacterium | reverse complement strand
AACACGTCTTTTTCCAGCAGGCAGCAGGCAAGGGAAGCCTAAGGAAGCAGTTGCTGAAAACACTTGAAAAAAACTGCATTGTGGATTTAGGATTTCGCAATCTCTTACTTGGGTTATCGCGATGCGGACCGCGGCCACCGGGGCTAGCGGTTAGAACATGTTGTCTATTTGGAATTGTTGCACCGGGACTATTCGTTCCGGCAGTTCTTCGGTGGAGTTTTCCCTCCTGCGCAGTGCTCGCGCACGGCGGGGAGGACTGCTAGGACGGGCGGCTTCACTCCGCATCCCAGTTATTGTAGTAAAACCCCGGAGGAGATTGCAAGGGATATGGGAGGTGCTGCGGCAAAGGGGGTCGTAACTGTGTGCGGGACGATGGCGACCGAGCGCAGGTGGATGCGTTTTGATCGGAGTGTTGATCGGATGGAAAGCTGGCTCAGCAGAACCCATTGATTTTTTTTGTTGAATTTTGGCGTTTGCCGGGGTAAAATATTCATGCGGTGCAAATTCTGGGGAATGCGTGTCGCGGAATGGCAGAAGCATAAGGGCGGCACAGATCGCAGGCGACAGTGCAGCGCGGAAGAGAAAAAACAGCGAACGGAGGATGCGCTGTGGCGGAGGAGCGTTTGCAAAAATATTTGGCAGAAGCGGGCGTCGCCTCTCGGCGGGCATCCGAGGAGCTGATCCGTGCGGGGCGGGTGGCGGTCAACGGCGAGACGGTGCGCGAGGCGGGCGTCAAGGTGATGCCAGGCTTGGACCGCGTAACGGTGGATGGCCGCGAAGTGCGCCGCGCGGAGCGGATGCGCTACATGATGCTCTACAAACCTGCGGGGTACGTGAGCACGGTGCGGGATCCTCAGGGCCGTCCGACGGTGATGGATCTGCTCGCCGATGTGCCGGAGCGTGTCTTTCCCGTGGGGCGTCTGGACCGGGAGACCGAGGGACTGCTGCTCTTCACGAACGATGGTGCGTTCGCCTACCGCATGATGCATCCCAAGTTTGAAATGCGCAAAACGTACGAGGTCCTGCTGCAGGGGCAGGTGACAGAAGAGCAGCTGCGCAGACTGCGGGAAGGTGTCGACCTGGAGGATGGCCGGACAGCCCCGGCACAGGTACGCGTCCTGCGCAGAGAAAAGCACCGCACGCTTTTGGAACTCACCATCCACGAGGGGCGCAACCGGCAGGTGCGCCGGATGTGCCGGGCGATTCGCCATCCCGTGCTGCAACTGAAACGGGTGCGGGAGGGCATTTTGGATCTGAAGGGTGTCGGCGTGGGGGAGTACCGTGATCTGACCCCTTGGGAACTGCAGCAGATGGGTGAGCAGCTGGGGCTGGATCTGCCGAGAGCCGGCGGCGATTGACATGCACACGCACCGGTGCGGGGTGTTCCCTGTCGGAGCAGATTCCCACGCGGGGAGGAATCCCTGTTATGCCTTTGATCGCGCGGTCTGCGATGAGGAGAAACAGTTGCTGCTGGGACACGGACCGGAGGCGACTTCTCAGCAGGGACATACGGGGACGGCGTATTTTCAGCAGATGGCGGCGCGCAAGCCGCGGTATGCGGCGGAGGCTGCCATCGAGCGTTATGGAGCGTGAGGACGATGTTGGCGGCAGATTGCCATGTTCACTCGAACTTTTCCAGTGATTCCGTCACGCCTGCGGAGTCGATGCTTGAGGCAGCGATCGCCCAAGGGAGACGCTGCTTTTATCTCACGGATCACCACGATGTGGGATATTCGATGAACGAGGTGGGATATGATTTCCAGCTGGATCTGGATGCCTACACGCAGCGCCTGGAAGCGCTGCGCGATGCGTACCGGGATCGGATTGAAGTGCGCATCGGCTTGGAACTGGGCCTGCAAGCTTCCGTCGCGGAAGAGACAAAGCGCTTTGCGGAGCGGTATCCTTTTGACTTTATAATCGGATCTTCCCATCTGGTGGACGGGGTGGATCCCTACTATCCGGAGTACTATGCCGGGAGGACGGAACGGGAGGCATACGAGGCGTATTTCCTCTCCATTTTGCAAAACGTGCGAACTTTTGACTGCTTTCATGTTTACGGGCATCTGGACTACGTGGTTCGTTACGGCCCACATCAAGATGCCTGTTATGATCCGATGGACTATTATGACATTTTTCGGGAATTGTTGGCGCTGCTGATCGAAAAGGGGAAAGGCATCGAGATCAACACGGGCAGCCTCTACAAGGGATTGGACTTTCCACATCCCCATAAGAAGATTTTGCAACTCTACCGCAGTCTGGGCGGGGAACAGGTCACCGTGGGGAGCGATGCGCACACGCCGCGCTATCTGGGTTATGGGTTCGACCGGGCAGAAGCGCTGCTGCGGGAATGCGGCTTTACCCATTATACACTCTACGCGGGAGGCAAACCGCAGCAGATCCCGCTGTGAGGCGCGCCGTCGAGCGGGAGAGTTCCGCCGGAAGCGGCAGAAAACCGGCGCAGGGCAGATCGTGAAAGGAGCGGAAGCGCGGTAAGCGAGCATGAAAAAAGCACCCTGCCGATCACAAGGTGCGAAATTGTCAGTTTGCTCTCTGAACTTTTCCGGAGCGCAGGCAACGCGTGCAGACGTTGATCCGTTTCGGTGTGCCGTCCACGACAACTCTGACTTTCTGGATATTTGGCAGCCATTTTTTCTTTGTCCGAATATGGGAGTGGCTGACCTGCATTCCGACACTGCCGCCCTTACCGCAAATTTCGCATTTTCTGGACATTCGTGTACACCTCCTTTGCGATACGCACGGCGCTGTGCGCGATTGGTTTGCCCGGGACGAACCGTTCTGATTCGCCAGAACCGGCTCTGTGCTATCGTGAAATCGCTCTTCAGAAATCACTTGCCACATTATAGCAGAAAGCAGGATCGAATGCAAGCGGAATTTTGCATTTCCCCGTGATTTTCCTCCCGGGCCGGATAAAACCGATCGGGGAGTCGTCGCGGCGAAAACGAAAAATCCGGATCGGGTTGAAAGAAACGGAGGAGGCCACATGGAATTGCAGGAACCTCTGGAGCCGCGGGCGATCGGCGCGTATTTGCGCTCGACTCAGCCCGGACGGGGAAGAAATAGTTTTGCGCCGGAGCGGATTCACTGCCGTGCGGAGGTAGATTCTACGAACGAAGAGGCACGCAGACTGATTTCGGCCGGATGGGGCGCGGGCACGGTGGTCACGGCCGAGCGCCAGACCGCCGGAAAAGGGAGACTGGGGCGGTCATGGCAGTCTGAAGACGGGGCGGGGCTCTGGTTTTCGGCCATTCTGGAGCCGGAAGTCTCGCCGGAATATGCCGCGCAGTACTCCTTCGTGGCGGCGGTGGCGACTGCGCAGGCCGTTCGCATGGAGACGGATCTTGCCGCAAAAGTGAAATGGCCCAACGATGTACTCTTGGACGGACGCAAACTCTGCGGCATCTTGCTGGAATTTGTGCCGGAGCAATCTCTCCTGATCGCCGGGATTGGGATCAACATGCGGCAGAAGGCGGAGGATTTTCCCCCGGATGTACGGGAAAAGGCCACATCGCTTGCTTTGGCGGGCGCGGCGGATGTGGATCGGGCACGGCTCTTGGGCGCGGTGCTCCGGCAGCTGGAGGATGGCTGCCGCGTTCTGGCGGAGGAAGGGTTCGCGGCAATCCGCGACCGCTGGATGGCGCTCTCCTGTGTGATCGGGCGTCAGATCCGGGTGCAGTTCCCGCAGGGGAGGACGGAGCGCGGCGTGGCTGAGGGCCTGGACGAAGACGGAGCGCTTCTTCTGCGCACCGAGGGCGGCCGGGTGCGCATCCTGAGCGGCGATGTGTCGCTCAGGGCGGAGGATGGCAGTTATTTTCTGGCATGAGCACAGTTTTGAGCGGCACATGATCCGGAGGAATGGAAGCACAAAGAAGCGGGAAGCGCATGTGCGGCCGGCGCGCGGTTGCGGAGAATGGGAATGGAGTTGGAGAGATGAAGCATTTTCTGGTGAGATGGATTTTGATGGCCGCGGCGATTATGGTCGCCGCCAATCTGATCGACGGGATCTATGTGGACGGCTGGGGCGCGGTTCTGATTGCGGCCCTCGTGCTCGGCATCATCAACGCGGTGATTCGGCCGATCCTGATTCTGCTGACGCTTCCGCTCAATCTGCTGACACTGGGTCTCCTGACATTTGTCATCAACGGCCTGATGCTCAAGTTGGTGGCGGCGGTCGTGTCCGGTTTTGAGGTGGTCGGCATCTGGCCCGCCGTGATCGGCGCCGTAGTCCTTTCGGTGGTCAGCACAGTGCTGAACTGGCTGGTTGACTAGCAACCCGCTGCGGACCGCCAGCCCGCGGCGGGTTGCCTGGACGCGCTCAGAGCAGTGGTCGCAGCGCGTCCAGCGTCCGCCGGAAGGTATCCAGCGTCTCAACGATCGGCTGCGGGTCGGTCATATCGACGCCGGCGATCTTGAGCAGCTCGATGGGATGATCCGACCCGCCGCGGGTGAGAAAGTCGCGGTAGTTTGCCACGGCGCCGGGTCTGCCCGCGAGGATGCCGTCGGCGATGCTCACGGCGGCGGAGATACCGGTCGCGTACTGATAGACGTAGAAAGCGCGGTAGAAGTGCGGAATGCGCGCCCATTCGCAGGCGAGCACATCGTCGATGACAAAATCGTCTCCGTGATAGATCTCATACAGTGCGCGATATGTGCTGCACAGGTTTTGCGGCAAAAGCGGCTGGCCCTGTTCCACCATCCGGTGCGTCTGGAGTTCGAAGTCGGCGAACAGCGTCTGCCGATAGAGTGTGGAGCGCAGGTTGTCCAGCTGGTTGCACAGAAGCAGCGCCCGCTCTGCGTCGGAACTGCTGTTTTGGTACAGGTAGGCAAACAGGAGCTGTTCGTTTACGGTGGAGGCCACTTCGGCGGTGAAGATAGAGTAGTCCGCATAGACATAGGGCTGGTGCTGATTGCTGTAGTAGCTGTGCATCACATGGCCCAACTCGTGCGCAATGGTAAAGACATCATTCAGTGTGCCGGTGAAATTCAGCAGCGCGAACGGGTGATATCCGTACGCATGGATCGCGTAGGCGCCGGTAGCCTTGTTCCTGCCGGGATAGACATCGATCCAGCGGTTTTCAAACGCCTCCCGCAGCACGGCGGTATAATCTTCGCCGAGCACGGCGGTGGCGCGGAGTACGATATCCCGGGCCTCCGCATATGTGTAGGTGCGGGAGACGCCCGCCACCAGTGGCACAAACAAATCGCTGAAATGGATCTCCGCCAGGCCGAGCACCTGCTTGCGCAGGGAGACATATTCCTGCAGGGGGGCGACGTGTGCGCGCACCGTGGCGATCAGATTGTCGTACACCGCCTCCGGCACATGATCTCCCGAGAGCGCCATGGCGCGCGCCGAGGGATATCTGCGGCTGCGGGCCAGATAGACGTCGTGCTTGACGGAGCCGTAGTAGGCGGACGCGATGGTGTTGATATGGGCCCGGTAGATGCCCAGCAGCGTCTGAAAATAATCGGCGCGGAACGCCGCGTCCGGATGCTGCAGGGCCACCTGGTAGTTGTTGTTGTTCACTGCGAGCTCCTGCCCCTCGGGCGTGGTGCAGGTGGGGTAGTCGATGTCGTTGACGGTGAGATCGTCATAGATCTTCTCGAAGGAATTGCCCAGCGCGCTCAGTTTTCCAAGGATTTCCTCGATCTGCCGGTCAAACACGTGTGGCTTCTGCTCGAACAGATTTTCCATTAGAAATTGATAGAGGGCGAGCCGCGGCTCTTCTTGGACATAGGCGGAGAACTGCTCCGGCGTGAGCGTCAGGAGTTCCGGCTCGAGGAAAGCAG
Organism: uncultured Peptococcaceae bacterium; assembly: GCA_964606855.1. Taxonomy (GTDB): domain Bacteria; phylum Bacillota; class Peptococcia; order Peptococcales; family Peptococcaceae; genus UBA7185. Next base: position 19,907 of record CAZSHM010000027.1, on the reverse strand, counting down.
TTTTTTCGGCGATCTCTGTGTAGACGGCATCTGCTGTCTCATAGAGATCCTTGGCCTCGCTGTTGGACATATCCTCGTCGAAGTACATTTTGGCGTAGACAAAGAGCGCTGCCAGGGATTCGCCCAGCGCATCGTTGCAAGTGAGGGCATGATAGAGGGACGCCGCGTTTTGGGTGACATGCCCCTGCATGGCGGCCAGGGAGGCGGCCGTCTCCTTGGCCTGCTGCAGCCTTTGCCGCCAGTCTGCGGTGTCCCGGAACATATGGCTGAGATCCCAGCGGCTGCGGATATCCTGCGGATCGTTCGAATTTGACATAGTGCTACCTCCTGAGAAAGGGCTCCGAAAAGATAAAAAATAAAAAAAGATGAAAATGAAACAGGATATTGCGCGGTGCATATCGTAAAAAATACAGGAAAAGCAAAATTCCGCGCGGGTACAAATGCCTGCCCCAGTAGGATTATAGCACGCAGGCGCGAAAAAAAACAAGCATGCGCCCGGTTTTTCACAAGTTTTGGTTCCAGTTTTCTGCCGTGCCGTAATTTGGCTCTCTTCGGTTCGGTGCGGCGGAATGGAAGGATACAGGCTGCAGATAGAGAGCGGCCAAAATTTCACAAGAAAATGGAGGAATGTGTCATGAAAAAGTATGTGTGCGCAGTGTGCGGCTGGACTACAGAGGCGGAGACCGCTCCGGAAGAGTGCCCCATCTGTAAGGCAAAGAAGTTCGTGGAGCAGGAAATCGGAGACAAATTGGTCTTTGCCGATGAGCATAAAGTCGGCATCTGCGAGGGCGTCGATCCGGAGATCGTCAAAGGACTGCGCGACAATTTCAACGGGGAGTGCACCGAGGTAGGTATGTATCTGGCCATGGCGCGCGTCGCCCACAGAGAGGGGTATCCGGAGATCGGACTCTACTGGGAAAAGGCTGCCTGGGAAGAGGCGGAACACGCCGCGAAGTTTGCGGAAATGCTGGGTGAGGTTGTGACGCCTTCCACCAAGGAGAACTTGAAGCTGCGCGTCGCTGCGGAACATGGCGCGACCCAGGGCAAGAAGGATCTGGCGAAAAAAGCGAAGGAGCAGAATCTGGATGCGATCCATGACACCGTGCATGAGATGGCGAAGGATGAAGCGCGTCACGGCAAAGCCTTTGAAGGGCTGCTGAACCGCTATTTCGGTTAATCTGTTTTTAGCGCGGCCGGATCATCGCCGCGCGAAAGCGGGGCGCTAGGGAAATAAGAGGCCGCGGGCATTTGCAAACATCCTTTCGGCGGGCAGGAGAGACCGCTCGCACCGTGGGGAGCTTTGCGAAAGGGACCCGCGGCCTTTTTTCGTTCCGCCGGCAGAACCTCTCCTGGGTGGGTGCAGGGGAGATCCGGGGCGCTCCGCTCCCTGCGCCGGAAGCCGAGCGCCTGTCTGACCGTGCTACGCGCGCAGGTGCTCGACTTCCTCCAGCCACAGCGCGGCCGTCGCGTCGCTGGGCATCCGCCAGTCACCGCGCGGGGAGAGCGCTACGGACCCGACTTTGGGCCCGTCGGGCAGACAGGAGCGTTTGAATTGCTGGCTGAAGAAGCGCCGGTAGAAGGTGCGCAGCCACTGCAGAAGCACCTCGTCCGCATAGCGCCCCCGAAAGGCCAGTCTGGCCAGGTAGTATATTTTTTTCGGCGGGAAAGCCCAGCGGACGGCATAATAGAGGAAAAAGTCGTGCAGTTCGTACGGCCCCACCAAATCCTCTGTCTTCTGCGCAATTTCCCCCGCCTCGGCGGGGAGAAGTTCCGGGCTCACCGGCGTGTCCAGGATGTCCAGCAGCGTGGCGCGCAGCGCCGGATCCGCCGTGCCCTCCGCTGCGTAGCCCACGATGTGCCGCACCAAGGTCTTGGGGATCGAGGCATTGACGCCGTACATGGACATGTGGTCTCCGTTGTAAGTGGACCAGCCCAGCGCCAGTTCCGAGAGATCGCCGGTGCCCACGACCAAGCCGCCTGTCTGGTTGGCGATATCCATCAGCACCTGCGTGCGCTCCCGCGCCTGTCCGTTTTCGAACGTGACGCTGTGATCGGTCGGATCGTGGCCGATGTCGGCGAAGTGCGCCGTGACAGTGCTGCCGATGTCCACGGTGCGGAACGTGACGCCCAGAGCCTCGCAGAGTTTCTGCGCATTGGAGCGGGTGCGGCCGGTGGTGCCGAAACAGGGCATGGTGACGGCGACGACGTCACTGCGGGGGCGCGACAGGAGGTCGATGGCCCGCACGGTGACCAGGAGTGCCAGAGTGGAGTCCAGCCCGCCGGAGATGCCGATCACCGCCGTTCTGGCGTTGGAGTGAACCAGCCGCTTTCGCAGTCCTTGCGCTTGGATAGAGAGGATGCGCTCGCAGCGCTCCGCGCGGTGCGCCGCATCCGACGGCACAAAGGGATGCGGGTCCACGGGCCGCGTGAGGGGTGCGGACGGGACCGACTGGGAGAAAGGAACCCGAAGATACGCATCCTCCGCGGCGGCCGGGAAGGTGTTCAGCTTTCTCCGCTCCTGCGCGAGGCGCTCCGTGTCAATCTCACTGACCGTGAGTCCTTCGGAGAAGAGCGCGCTCTCCGCCAGCACAATCCCGTTCTCGGCGATGAGGTTGTGTCCGGAAAAGACGACGTCCGTGGTGGACTCCCCGTAACCGGCGTTGGCGTACACGTAGCCGCAGAGCAGCCGCGCCGATTGTCCCTCCACCAGCTGGCGCCGGTATTCCGCCTTGCCGATGAGTTCGTTGCTGGCAGAGAGATTGACTAGGATGGTTGCGCCGGCCACAGCATGCGCGGTGGAGGGCGGCAGCGGAGCCCACAGATCCTCGCAGATCTCCGCCGCGAATCGGAAACACGGCGCTTCCTGGCAGCAGAAGAGCAGTCTCGTGCCAAAGGGAACGGAGGACACGCCGATGGCGGAGAGCGCGTCGCAGTCCGCGACGGTGTGTGCCGGAGCAGGAGTAAAGTGGCGCTGCTCGTAGAATTCTCCGTAGGTGGGGAGGGATGTCTTGGGCACGATGCCCAGGACGCGCCCGTGCGCCAGGACGACAGCGCAGTTGTACAGTTTGCCTGTCACGATGAGGGGCGCTCCGACGACCGCCACGGACTCCAGCGCTCTGCTCGCATCCAGCAGTTCTGCCAAGCCCTTGAGGCAGCCGTTCAAAAGCACAGGCTGCAGAAAGAGATCGCTGCAGGTGTAGCCGGAGAGCACCAGCTCTGGGAACACCGTCAGCTGTACGCCGAGTGATTCGGCTTCGCGCCAGAGTTCGAGCACCGCGCGGGTGTTGCCCGCGCAGTCCGCCACGCTGATTTGGGGCGTCGCCGCCGCCACTTTGACAAATCCGTAATCCATAAGGGACCCTCCCGGGAATGGTTGTTGATTGGCGGAAGCCCGGTGGACTGCCGCGCCCGATAGAAGCTGCCGCCGTTTCTATTGTATACGATCCGGGGGCAAGAGACAAGGAGAAAGTTGCACACGCGGGGCAGGAACCCCAAATCGTCCGCGGTACGGCGGTTCTCCCGCTGGTCGGAAAAGGGAACTATGCGGACATCGCTCCGCCGCATCCGGCGGAAGTGCAGAGCCGCGGGCAAAAAAACGCTTGTGCGGAGAGGAGGATCGCGCGATGCGGTACTATACGGACGTTGCGATGGAGCTCGGTTTTGTGCGCGTGGTCGAGGAGGAGGGCGCAATCCTGGGCCTGGGCGTGCTGCGCCGGGCGCAGGCTGTGCCGGAACAGTGGCTTGCCGCGCGGACGCCGCTCTTGGAGGAGGCCGCGCGGCAACTGAAAGAATATTTTTCCGGCGCGCGGCGGGTGTTCTCCCTGCCGCTCTCGCCCGGCGGCACGTCGTTCCAGCGGGCGGTGTGGGAACAGCTGGCGCGGATCCCGTACGGAGAAACGCGCACCTACGGAGAAATCGCCGCTGCGCTCGGTTCGCCCAGCGCGGCCCGCGCGGTGGGCGGAGCCTGCCACAGGAATCCCATCGGCATCGTGATCCCCTGCCATCGGGTGATCGGCGCGCACGGCAGCCTGACCGGTTATGCAGGCGGACTGGATGTCAAGGCCTACCTGCTGCGTCTGGAGGGCGCACTGCCTGCCGGCCACCCCGAAAGCAGGATATAGATAGAGAGGAAGGGCTTCCGCACCCGCAGAAAATTTCCGCGAGGGGAAGCCCTCTTTTTGCCGCACCGCAATGCGCGCAGAATCACAAATTTTTGCCGATGAAAGCGGCCAGATCCACCACGCGGCAGGCGTAGCCCCACTCGTTGTCATACCAGGAGAGAATCTTCAGCATGGTGCCGTCCATCACCATGGTGGAGAGCCCGTCCACGATGCTTGAGCGGTTGTCGCCGTTGTAATCGATGGAGACCAACGGCTTATCCGAGTAGCCCAGAATGCCCTTCATGTCTGTCTCACTGGCTTTTTTAAGGAGCGCGTTGACCTCCTCCGCGGTGACATGCTCCTCCAGCTCAAAGACCACATCCACCAAGGAGACGTTGGGCGTCGGCACTCGCAGCGCCAGCCCGTTCAGCTTCCCTTTCAGGGAGGGAATCACCTCGCCCACGGATTTGGCCGCGCCGGTCGTGGTGGGGATGATGGACTGCATGCAGCCTCTGGCCCGGCGGTAATCCTTGTGGCGGCTGTCCAGATTCTTCTGGTCGTTCGTGAAGGAGTGAACCGTCGTCATGGAGCCGTGCTTGATCGTGTAGTTGTCGTTGATGACCTTGACCACGGGCGCCAGGCAGTTGGTGGTGCAGGAGGCGTTGGAGATGACTTGGCACGCCGGCGTGTAGACATCCTCATTGACGCCCAGCACGATCGTGGCATCCACGTTCTTGCCGGGCGCGCTGATGATGACCTTCTTGGCGCCGTTGTCCAGATGCACCTGGCAGTCCTCTTTGCTCTTGAACTTGCCGGTGCTCTCGATGACGATGTCGGCGCCGAACGCTCCCCAGTGCAGGTTTTTGGGATCGCGGTCGGACAAGAGGCGGATCGCTCTGCCGTCCACGACCAGGCTGTCTTCTGTGTAGGACACATCGCCGCGGTAGGTGCCGTGCGTGGAATCGTACTGGAACAGATGCGCCGTCCCCGCCGGATCGGAGGTGCTGTTGATGGCGACGATCTCCAGATCGTCGTGCTCCAGCGCCGCCCGCACGCACAGCCGCCCAATGCGGCCGAAACCGTTGACTGCGATTTTTGTGGACATGGTGAAAAACCTCCGTTTTTTTATAGATTTTTAACAGGATAAGGAATCTATTTTCCTGAAACGCCAACTCATATCCACATTATTATAGAGCAAAACGGCGCGCAAAGAAAGCCTTGACAAAAAGAAAAAGCATCTCTATAATCAAAGGATATGCTGAAGTTCTCGATCCATCGGGCAAATCGTTTTGCCCTGATCCTTGTGGCATTCTTCGCGCGTGCTCCAGGTACAGGAACCGCGTCCGGGCGGCGGAGGGCCGCAATTTTATTATCCGATTTTGCAAAATTTTAACAGAGAAGGGGCGTTTTGCAGTGAGTGAGCAGGATGTTATCTTAACGCGGAAAGGGTTGGAACAACTGCAGGAGGAGTTGGATCATCTGCGCACCGTGAAGCGCGCGGAGATCAAGGAGCGCCTGAAGGAAGCGATCGCCCTGGGCGATCTCAGCGAGAACTCCGAGTACGACGATGCAAAAAACGAGCAGGCCTTTATGGAGGGCCGCATTCTGGAGCTGGAGAAGATGATCCGCAACGCCAAGATCATCGAGGACGATGTGCAGCAGGCGGGCGTGGTCTCCATCGGCACGCTGGTGCGGGTGCGCGATGTGGAGTTTGACGAGATCAACGAGTACCGCCTGGTGGGCACGGTGGAGGCGGATCCGATGAACAACCGCATCTCCAACGAATCTCCGGTGGGGCGGGCGCTTCTGGGGCATAAGAGCGGCGATAGGATCGACGTGGAAGTGCCTGCGGGCATCATCAAATTGGAAGTGCTGGATGTGCAAAACGGCTGAGCCGGGCCCCGCGAACGAAGAATAGAAAAAGAGGGGAAGCATATGGCGAAGGAAAAACAGGCAGAGAAAAACGCGCTGATGCAGGTGCGAATCGATAAAATGGAGGCGCTGCGGGAAAAGGGATACAATCCGTTCGGGCAGCGTTTTGAGCGGACGCACCACGCCCGGGAGATCCTGGAACAGTCGGAGGAATTGATCGCTTCCGGGCAGGATGTGGTTCTTGCCGGACGCCTGATGGCCAAGCGCGGCCAGGGCAAAGCAGGCTTCGGAAACGTGCAGGACGTGACGGGGCAGATTCAGATCTACTCCCGCCTGGATGTGGCGGGCGAGGAGAATCACTGGCTGTTCAAGAAAGCGGATATCGGGGACATCATCGGGATCCGCGGCTATGTGTTCGTCACGGAGAAGGGGGAGATCACCGTCTCCGTGCGGGAATTCACGCCGCTCTCCAAGTCGCTGCGGCCGCTACCGGAAAAGTACCACGGCCTCACCGATGTGGAACTGCGCTACCGTCAGCGCTATCTGGATCTGATCATGAATCAGGAAGTGCAGAACACCTTCCTCCTGCGCAGCAAGATTATCCGCACCGTGCGGGAATTTCTCGACAGCCAGGGCTTTCTGGAGGTGGAAACGCCGGTTCTGCACTCCCTGGCGGGCGGTGCCACGGCGCGCCCGTTTATCACCTACCACAATGCGCTGGATGCACAGATGTATCTGCGCATCGCCCTGGAACTGCACTTGAAGCGGCTGATCGTGGGCGGGCTGGAAAAAGTCTACGAGCTGGGACGCGTGTTCCGCAACGAGGGAATTGACACGCGGCACAACCCGGAATTCACCATGCTGGAAGTCTACCAGGCCTACGCCGACTACAACGACATGATGGATCTGACGGAGCATCTTTTCAAGTATGTCGCGCAGAAGGTGCTGGGCACCACAAAGATCACCTACGGTGCCTATGAGGTGGATCTCGGCGTACAGTGGCCGCGCATCACCATGCACGATGCGGTCAGGCAGTACACCGGCTTGGATTTCAGCGCAATCGGAAGCGATGCGGAGGCCCGTGCGGCCGCGCGTGCCTTGGGCGTACCGGTGGCGGAGGACATGCCTAAGGGCAAGGTGATGGCGGAGGTCTTCGACGCGAAAGTGGAGGAACACTTGATTCAGCCCACTTTTGTCATCGACTATCCCATCGAGATATCTCCGCTCTCCCGCCGGAAGGACGGACATCCGGAACTGACTGACCGGTTCGAGGTCTTCATCGTCGGCCGCGAACACGGCAACGCGTTCTCGGAGCTGAACGATCCTCTGGATCAGCGGGAGCGCTTTGAAAGGCAGATGGAGGCCAAGGCGCATGGCGATGCGGAAGCACATCCCATGGACGAGGACTTCCTGCAGGCGCTGGAGTACGGCCTCCCGCCGACGGGCGGCCTTGGCATCGGCATTGACAGACTGTGCATGCTTTTGACGAATTCCCCTTCGATCCGCGATGTGATCTTGTTCCCGACGCTGCGCCCGCAGGACAGCGCGCAGCCGGACGCGGAGCGATGAGAAAAGTCTTGCTTTTTTTCCGAAAATGGCGTATAACTAGATTTGCAGTACGGTAGGACGGCAGGTTGCCGTGTGCCAGGCGGGCGGCAATGTCTCCGGGCACCGCTGCTCCAATGGGACGGAGTTTTTCCGGTTTGCATCAGGGCAGAGGGAGGCCGGATGCGTCGTCTCCCAGGGCTTGGCTTATTTCAGAGCAGGACGGTCGTATGGTAGTGCGGGGCAATTGAAACTGTGCGCCGAGTTGCGGTGCTGTTTCCATTTTTCCGCTACGCTGCGTCGTTTTATGCCAGAGCAGGAGGAATGGAACATGATTATTGTTGTGCGAAACGGAGCCGGAAAAGAAAAGCTGCAGGCGGTTGTGGACTATCTCCAGGGCCAGGGCCTGAAGCTGCACATCTCGGAAGGCGAGGAGCGCACCATCATCGGCTTGGTGGGCGCGACCCAGGAACAGAAGAATAATCTCAATGTGGAGACGCTGGAGGGCGTGGAGAAGGTTATGCCTGTGCTGACGCCCTACAAGCTGGCCAGCCGGGAATTCCATCCCGATGACACGGTCATCCAGCTGGACGATCTCACCATCGGGGGCAAGGAATTGCAGGTGATGGCGGGTCCCTGCGCGGTGGAGAGCCGCGAACAGATGCTGGAGGTGGCTGAGCAGGTGAAAGCCGCCGGAGCCAAGATTCTGCGCGGCGGCGCATTTAAGCCGCGGACTTCGCCCTACTCCTTCGCGGGACTGGAGGAGACAGGCCTGCGCTATATGGCCGAGGCGCGGGAGAAGACGGGGCTGAAGATCGTCAGCGAGGTCATGGATCCGCGCAGTGTGGAACTTGTGGCCGAGTACTGCGATATCGTCCAGATCGGCGCGCGGAACATGCAGAACTTTAATCTCTTGCGCGAGGTCGGCAAGATCCGCAAGCCCGTACTCTTGAAGCGGGGCCTGGCGGCGACCATCGAGGAGTGGATCATGGCCGCCGAGTATATTCTCTCCGGCGGGAACGAGCAGGTGATCCTCTGCGAGCGCGGCATCCGCACCTTTGAAACCTACACGCGCAACACGCTGGATCTCTCGGCCGTGCCGGTGATCAAGGAACTGACGCATCTGCCCATCATCGTCGATCCCAGCCACGCCACCGGGCGCTGGAACTTGGTGCAGCCGATGGCGCGCGCTGCCATCGCCGCGGGCGCCGACGGGGTGATGATCGAGGTGCATCCGGATCCGTTGCATGCGCTCTCCGACGGGCCGCAGTCGCTGAAGCCGCAGAAATTTGCGTCTGTGATGGAGGATCTGCGGCGCACGGCACAAATGATGGGGAAAACACTGTGAGGACGACCGCGGCGCGCGGAACATTGCGAAACGGGGCTCTCGGAGCCGGCTGGTAAACGCGCGGCAGAGAACAGAGAAATTTTACGGCAGGCGGGGCATGCGCCGGCGCGAAAGCGC
>CAZSHM010000027.1:0-10825 GCA_964606855.1 uncultured Peptococcaceae bacterium | reverse complement strand
GCGGGATGGGAAGGGATCCGGACGGGGGATACAAAATCCGCGGCGAATTGCAAAAAAGCAGATGAAATTCCCCTGCCTCCCGTGGTATAATGGGGACAGCTTGTTTCACAGTCTGTGCGGCAGTGCGGGAGTGCGGGAGAGAGAAGGGATCGATTTGACAGCGGAGGAGGAGTACCGGGCGCTGGAGCGGGAGATTGCAGATTGTGACCACCGCGGGGATTATGTGGGTTTAGCCGCGCGTATGGATCGTTTTCTGGAGCTGACAGAGACACTTTACGGCGCTGCGAGTGCAGAGTATGCCACGGCGCTCAACGACTATGGAGGCATTCTGCGGGACATCGGCAGATACCCGGAGGCGGAGAAAGCCTTCCTCGGAGCGGCGGAGGGGATCGGTCGTCTCCTGGGCACGGAGCATCCGGACTATGCCACGGTGCTCAACAACCTTGCGGGACTGTACCGCCTGATGCGGCAGTATGACAAGGCGGAAGCCTGTTTTCTGGAAGCGCTCCGCATCGATGAGAACACGCTGGGCCGGGAGCATTTTCTCTACGCGAGCGGGCTCAACAATCTGGGGCTCCTGTATCAGGACTGCGGCCGCTTCGCGGAGGCGGAGGAACTGCACGCCCGCTCCCTGGCAATCCTGGAGCAGGCGGGTGACAATCCCGTCGCCATCGCCACCACGCTGATCAATCTGGCTGCCGCTCAACGGCAGCGGGGAGCGCTGGAGGAAGCAGAGCCGCTCCTGAAGCGTGCGCTTGCGATCTACCGGGAGACGGTCGGGTGCGAGCACTCGCTCTATGCTTACGGGCTCAACAACCTGGGGGCGTATTACATGGCTGCGGGCGCGTACGCGGCGGCGCGCGACTGCTACCGGGAAGCGCTCGATCTCTGCCGTCTGCGCTTCGGCGCAGAGAGCCGCAACTATGCGATCTCTCTGCGCAATTATGAACTTGCCTGTCAGAAGGCGGCGGAGACAGAGGAACAGGGAGGTGCTGCGCGGTGAAGGGACTGGAACTGTCCCGCCTCTTTTATGACGAGGCGGTGCGGCCGATGCTGCGGCAGCGTTTCCCGAAGCTGCTTCCGCGCCTGGCCGCGGGGCTGGTTGGGGAAGGATCCCAATGTTTCGGGTTTGACGACGCCATCTCGCAGGATCACGACTGGGGCGCCTCGGTCTGCATCTGGCTTACCGAGGAGGATTATGCCTCGGAAGGGGCCGCGCTGCAGCGGGCCCTGACGGAGATGGAAAGCAGCTTTCACGGCTATCCGGTCGTCTGGACGCCGGGGCGAACCGGGGTGCTGGAGACCGGGGCATTCTACCGCAAATATCTGGGCCAGACGCACGCGCCGGAAACGATCGGTGCGTGGCTGCGCGTGCCTTCCCACTACCTGGCGGTGGCCTCCAACGGGGCGGTGTTCGAGGATCCTCTGGGCGAGTTCAGCGATGTCCGAAGGGAATTACTTTTAGGCTATCCCGAAGACATCCGTAAAAAGAGACTTGCGAAGTGCTGTATGGAGATCGCCCAATCCGGACAGTACAATTATCCGCGGGTGCTCTCGCGCGGGGACACGGTGGCCGCGCTCCTGGCGGAGGGAGAGTTCGTGCGCAATGTGGGCGAGGCGGTCTATCTTCTCAACAACCGCTACGCGCCCTTCTACAAGTGGCTGCACCGCGGACTGCAGTCGCTGCCGCGCCTGGGCAGCACGGTGGGCGAATTCTTGCGGCAGCTGACAGCCTATCCCGCCGCTCCGGGCGCGGAGGAGGAGTATTATCTGGCTAAAATTGCGCGGATGCAGCAGATCTGTGCCGCGCTGGTCGGCGAGCTGCAGCGGCAAGGGCTGAGCACCAGCGAGGATCCGTTTTTGGTGGAGCAGGGGCTGGAGGTGCACCGGAGAATCCAGCACGCGGGTCTGCGGGAGACGGATCCCTGGAGCTAGCGCGGCCCCGCCGGAGCGAGAGCGCGCTCTCGGGATGCGGGAGGCGGACAGGCCCGCGCATCGTAGAACAGGAGGAGAGAAGCATGGGACAACAGGAGACCCGTTCAAGGCTGATTGCCCAGATTGTGGCGCAGGAGTGGGCCATGTTTGATGAAGTCCAGAACAATGGAGGCCGGGCGGATTGCCAGGATCATCCGCGCGAATTTGAGATCATGCGCTCCAGCCAGTTGAAAACCTGGTCGGACGAGGTGCTCACGAGCTATCTGGACGATCTCACCAAGGCTGCTTACGAGGGGCGCAATCTCCTGATGGAGAAATACGCCTATATGATGGAGTACACACATCCGGAGGAGTATGCGCAGATCCGGGATGTGCTTCCGCAGATCGCGCCGCAGGTGCAGGCGAAGATCGACGAGATCGTGGATATCAACCTGGATTGGCAGCGGGAGGCAGAGGAAAAATATCCCCGGCTGCGGGCAAAGGGGCGGCCGTTAACCACGCGGGAGGACACGCCGCTTGAGACGTCCTTCGAGACCTATCTGCGCTGCGAGCTGAAGACCTATTCCCCGGAGACCATTCTGCGGCTGCATGCCTACACGTTGAATGCGCTGGAGCAGCACTACAATATGGCCATCGCGAATCTGCAGAACATGGTGAGCGAGTTCGGCTACAGCAGCCTGGAGGAAGCCAATGCGAAGATGTGATGCGACTCTTGCGGAGGGAGCGGCGAGTTGAAGATCCTGTTTATCGGAGATATCACCGGCGAAGCGGGGATGGAGAAGGCGCAGCGGGAATTGAGCCGCCTTCGCCGGCAGTACGGCGCGGAGCTGGTCATCGTCAACGCGGAAAACGCGGCGCCGCGCAACGGCATCACGGAGGCGCAGTTTCACGCGCTGCGCTTCGCGGGGGCCGATGTGATCACCATGGGGAACCACACCTGGGCCGACCGGGCGATCTATCAGTTTATCGACCGGGAGGAGGCGCTCGTGCGGCCGCTCAACTACCCGCCGGGCACGCCGGGCCGCGGCGTGACGGTGATGGACTTGGGCCGGCGGCGGATTGCGGTGGTGAATCTCCTAGGCAACGTCTATGTGAGCACGCTGCCGTCCCCCTTTACGGTAATCGACGCTGTGCTGGAGCGACTGCGCGCGCAGGGTGTGCGGCACATTCTGATCGATTTTCACGGCGAGGCGACCTCGGAGAAGATCGCCTTCGCGCGCTATGTGGACGGGCGGGCCAGTGCCGTGATCGGCACACACACGCATGTACAGACCGCCGACGCCTGCATCCTGCCGCGCGGGACGGCCTTTATCACGGATGTCGGCATGACCGGCGCGGCGGACTCTGTGCTGGGTGTCAAAACGGACCTGGCGGTGCGGCAGTTTGTGACGCAGATCCCCGTGCGCCTGGAGCACGCATCCGGAGAAGCCCGCCTGTGCGGCGTGTGCGTGGAGCTGGCCGATGACGGGGCGGCACGCGGCATCACGAGCTTTCAGTGCTGAGTGCGGATGCCTCGGAGTCCCGCTGTGGCGCGTCGCACAATTCATGGTTACAAAATTTTCCTTTTTAAAGAGGAAAACCGCCTGAAAGGTAGAATACAGTCATTGAGTTCCAAAAATTACCAGTATTTTATTTTCAGGGGGGAACGAAGATGGAAGTGTTAAAAGTTTCAGCAAAGTCCAATCCGAATTCGGTAGCGGGCGCACTGGCCGGAGTCATCCGGGAGCAAGGCGGCGCGGAGATGCAGGCCATCGGCGCCGGTGCGCTGAATCAGGCAGTCAAGGCAGTAGCGATCGCGCGAGGATTTGTAGCGCCCGGTGGAGTGGATCTCGTCTGTGTGCCGGCATTCACTGATATCCTGATCGGGGAGGAGGAGCGCACGGCGATCAAAATCTTGGTGGAAGCGCGCTGAAGGATGCCCGCTCGGCCGGGAGGGCTGTATCGGCCGCAGTCCGTTGAAACCGGCTATTTCCGCAGATGCGCGGCGGATCTCTCCATGGAATTCCGGCTTTGCCGGCCCGGGAGAGCGGCGGGATCCAGGAAGAGTCCAAGGAGGGGTTCTCATGGGAGAGGATGTCAGAGCAATCCGAAACAGGAAAGTGGGCGAGAAAGTGTGTGAACGGCTGCGGAGCCGCGGGTTCGATGCCTGGTACTGCGCGGACAAAAAGGCAGCGCTGAAGCAGGCGCTGGAGCTGATTCCGGACGGATGCAGCGTCAGCTGGGGCGGCTGCCGGTCAGCGGAGGAGATCGGCCTCTTGGAGGCAGTGCGTGCCGGGGCGTATCAGCTGCTGGATCGCGATCAGGCCAAGACGCCGGAGGAGCGCCAGGCGATGATGCGGCAGGCCTTTTCCTGCGATGTATATCTGAGCGGGACAAACGCGATCACAGAGGACGGGGAGCTGGTCAATGTGGACGGCAACGGGAACCGTGTGGCTGCGATGACCTTCGGGCCGCGGCAGGTGCTCGTTGTCGCCGGCATCAACAAGCTGACAAAGACCGTCCAAGATGCGGTCAGCCGTGCGCGCAACGTGGCGGCGCCCATCAATGCGCAGCGCTTCGCGCTGGCGACGCCCTGTCAGGCCGACGGGATCTGCCACGACTGCAATTCACCGGACTGCATCTGCAACTACATCGTGCGCACCCGGCGCTGCAAACCGGCGGGCCGCATCAAGGTGATTCTGGTGGGAGAGGAGCTGGGCTTTTGAGCCGCAGCCGGAACCCGGGCACGCCTTTGTGTCCGGAAGGTGCTTTACTGGATGCGAGAGGGGGGAGGAACATGGTCAAGCATATCGTGATGTTTCGGTTTCGTGACGGCTACTCCGAGGAGGAGCGGCGGGCGCGCGCGGAGGAGATCCAGCGTCGCAGTCTGGCGCTGAAGGAGCAGATTCCAGGAATCGTGGAGCTGCGGGTGGAGATCGCGCCGCAGGGTTCCAGCACGCACAGCATTCTCCTGGAGGGCATCTTCGAGAGCCAGGACGCGCTGGACGCCTATCAGACGCACCCGGCGCACCAGGCGGTCGGCGTCCTCATCAAGGAGATGGCGGGGGACCGCGCCTGTTTTGACTACGCGCTGGATTGAAGATCGTCCCGGTCAGCCGCGCTTCTCTATGTATCACCCTGCGATTATAAGCCGCAGAATTGATATTGATAAAAAGGTTTTTTAGAAAAGCGGTTGTCAAAAAAAGGGGAATGACGTAAAATAAAGCCAGCAAAGTTGTGAAGCAATTCGCAAAAGTCGAGGAATCAAACACACACTGACTGAGCTTTGCTGCAAAGGACGCCCGGGTTTATCCAAGGCGTCTTTTTTTGGCGCAAGGCTCCGTGTGCGTGGGCGGCTCTGTGCAGGCACTTCGGCAGAGGAGGGCATCCTTCGCCCGGGCGCCTAGCGGCGGCGCGGCTTGCTGTGCATGCAGTCGGAAAGCGCGCAAATCTAGAAGAAGGCCCGGCGATGAAGGAGTTTGCTATCCTCCCCGCCGGGCTTTCTGTGCTGTTCGAACTTGTCATGGTGTGGGATCCCGCAGTATCCCTGCGCGGCATCCTCGGCAGCCTCAGCGCAGAAGGCGCATCACATAGTCGCTCGCGGGGTGCTGCCGGATCTCCTCCGGGGAGCCAAGCTGTTCCACGCGGCCCTGCTGGATGATCAGGACGCGGTCGGAGAGGCGCAGCGCTTCGCGGATGTTGTGCGTGACAAAGACGATCGTGGGGCCCAGTGTCCGGTGCAGTTCCTGGATGCTGTCCTGCAGGACAGTACGGGTGATCTCGTCCACCGCGCCGAAGGGTTCGTCCATGAGCATGATGCGCGGCTCCACCGCAAGCGCCCGCGCGATGCCCACGCGCTGCTGCTGGCCGCCGCTCAAGCTGATGGGATAGCGCGACAGGAGATCCGGCGACAGATCCACCAGGCGCATCAGTTCCTCCAGTCGCGCCTGTGAGAGCCGTTTTCCGGAAAGGCGGGGCACATAGCCGATGTTTTCCGCCACCGACAGATGCGGGAAGAGCGCCGCGCCCTGGATCACATAGCCGATCTGCCGCCGCAGGGCGATGAGGTCGGCGCGGGCGGTGTCCTCTCCCAGCACCAGCACCCGGCCGCAGCTGGGGAGGAGCAGGCCGTTGATCAGCTTGAGCAGCGTCGTCTTGCCGCCGCCGGAGGAGCCGACCACGGAGAGAAATTCTCCCTGCCGGACGGAGAGGGAGAGCGGGTACAGCGCCCAGTTTTCGCCGTACTGTTTGCCAGCCTCCAGAAAACGGATGACTGGCGGCGAGGCGGTGGTCTGTCCGGAAACGGCCGCTGGATCCGTCGCGGAGTCTCTGCCCGAAATCCGATCAGCGGCCGCCGTTTCTGCACTTGGACCGCTCATTCCTCCAACAATCCTTTCGACCGCAGGAAATCCGCTGCAATCTCCTTTTCCAGGCGGTGCTCCGTGTTCAGTTCATAATTCATCTGGACCATCTCCTCATTGCTGATGAGGCCGTCCATCAAATGCAGCACGTCCAGGAGATCCGGATGCGCTTCCAGAACCTCGTTGCGCACCACGGTGGAGCAGCGGTAGTCGGTGAAGAATTTTTTGTCGTCGGCCAGCGTTACCAGGCCGTAGTCTGCAATCTGGGAATCCGTAGTGTAGGCGTTGATCACATCACAGTTTCCCTCCACGAGCGTCTGGTATTTGAGCCCCATATCCACCTCCGCGGTGTCTTTGAAGTGGAGTCCGTAGGCGTCGCAGAGGGCATTGTAGCCGTCCTCCCGCTCAAAATAGTCGAAGTTGGCGCCAAAGATCAGCTGGTCGCTGACCGGGGCGAGATCCGAGATGGTCTCCAACTGGTACTGCGCGGCGGTCTCCGGGCGCAGCGCAAGCGTATAGGTGTTCTCAAAACCGTACAGTCCGACCCAGGTCATATCGTAGCGCTCCTGGTACTCCTTGACCAGGTTCTCGTAGAGATAGTCGGCGTCGGAGGTGGGCTCGTGCTTGAGCACCGTCAGCCAGCCAGTGCCGGTGTATTCGGGATAGAGATCGATCTCGCCGTTCTCCATCGCCACCTGTACATTGTTGCCGGAGATCGGCTCGATGCGCTCCACCTCAATGTCGGTCTTGGCTTCGATCAGCTGTGCCAGAATCTCCTGCAGGATCATCTGCTCCGGCATATTTTTGCAGCCGATGCGGACAGGTTCTCCCGAAGCGCCGCCTCCGCCGCAGCCCGCCAGAAGCGGGAGAAGGGCCCCGAGCACGAGGAGCGCGGCCAGCTTGCGCGGGAAATGATTGTGAAACAGACGTTTCATGTTCTACAACTCCTTGTCAAAAAGGTTCATGCCGGGAGGCATACGGCTTTCGCGCACACTTCCCAGCGGTAGCGGAATGGGATTGTGGGCGGGATGCGCCCGCCCGCGCGTTCTCGTCCGTGAGAGCGGCGCCGGACGCCGGATCAGGCGCGGTGCCCGGCTTTTGCCGGCAGTTTGCCGCTGACGCGCCTCGTCACCATCTTTTCGGCTTTGCCCAGCAGAAAATCGCACAAGAGCGCCACGGCGGCGATCATCAAGCTCCCGATGTAGGTCATCACGGGCTGATAGGTTGTGATGCCGCGATAGATGGCGACGCCCAGCCCGCCCGCGCCGATGAAGGAAGCGATGCCGCAGGTGGCAATGACCATCACCACCATGTTGCGCACGCCGGCCATGATCACCGGCAGCGCCAGCGGCAGTTTGATCCGCCACAGCAGCTGCCAGCGCGTGCTCCCCATGCCGATCCCCGCCTCGAGGATCACCGGATCGATGTTGGAAAGGCCCGCATAGGTGTTGCGCACGATGGGCAGAAGCGCGTAGACGGTCAGCGCGATGACGGCCGTCCGGTTGCCGATGCCGGTGAACGAGATGAGAAAGCCGAACAGGGCGATGGAGGGGATCGTGTAGATGAAGTTGACGGTGGCCAGCACCGGCAGCGAGAAGCGTTCCTGCTGTGCGATCAGGATGCCGAGCGCCAAGCCGAGAATCAGGGCAAAGAAGATGGCGACGGCCGAGAGCGCCAGGTGTTCCCACAAGAGATCGAGAAAAAAATCCGTGCGGTCGAGAAACAACTGTAGCATTTCCTGGAGCAAGCGGATACACCTCCTCATCCAGAGTTGCCGCACAGGGCGACACGTTCCGTTGCGATCGTGACTTTCCTCGGCGATCGCTGCTTTCATCTTAGCATATCGGCAGAAAAATGCAAGATATTGTCAGGAAATCTCCAGGATTCGTGAAAAAACCGGAGAATTCTTTCCAGATACTATTTGACAGGACGGCGGAGCGTGATACAATGAACTGTAGAGCGGAAAAAGTCCGTGCCGGCACGCGCAGGCGGTGGGGCGGATCCGCGCGAATTTATTTCGATGGAGGTAGTGCGCAATGAAAACTATCGATTGGGCAAATCTCGGTTTTGAGTACATACAGACCGATCAGCGCTATGTCGCCAACTACCGGGACGGCGCCTGGGATGCGGGCGGACTGACCGCCGATGCCAGCGTAGTGATCAACGAGTGCGCCGGGATCCTGCAGTACTGCCAGGAATGTTTTGAAGGGTTAAAAGCGTACACGACGGTGGACGGCAGCATTGTGACCTTCCGTCCCGACCTCAACGCGGAGCGGATGATGGACTCCGCCGCGCGCCTGGAGATGCCGCAGTTCCCGAAGGAGCGTTTCCTGGAGGCGGTGGATCTGGTTGTCCGCGCGAACTCCGAGTGGGTGCCGCCCTACGGGAGCGGCGCGACTCTGTATCTGCGGCCCTATATGTTTGCCTCGGGCCCGGTGATCGGCGTCAAGCCGTCCGAGGCCTATCAGTTCCGTCTCTTTGCGACGCCGGTCGGTCCCTACTTTAAGGGCGGCATCAAGCCGCTGACCCTCTGCGTCAGCGATTTCGACCGCGCGGCACCGCACGGTACGGGGCATGTCAAGGCCGGTCTGAACTATGCCATGAGCCTGCACGCCTCCGTGACCGCGCATGCAGCGGGCTATGACGAGAATGTCTTTCTCGATCCCGCCACCCGCACCTATGTGGAGGAGACCGGCGGCGCCAACTTCCTCTTCGTCACGAAGGACAACGAGGTGGTCACGCCGATGTCCGATTCGATCCTTCCGTCCATCACCCGCCGCTCTCTGGTCTATGTGGCGGAACAGTATCTGGGCCTCCGGGTGACGCAGCGGCCGGTAGCGCTCGCGGAACTGGCCGATTTTGCGGAGTGCGGCCTCTGCGGAACCGCGGCGGTGATCTCGCCGGTGGGCAAGATCGTCGATTACGGCAGGGAGATCTGCTTTGCCAGCGGGATGGAGGAGATGGGTCCCGTCACGAGAGAACTCTATGAGACGCTGACCGGCATTCAGATGGGCCGCGTGGAAGCGCCGGAGGGCTGGATCCGCAAGATTGTGTGATCCCGCGGCGCGGATTCGGGCAGCGCGCCCAGAAGTTTAGAAAGAGAGCAAAAGGCTGTCCCCGGTACTCTGCCGGCGGGACAGCCTTTTTGTCGGTGATTGCTGTTCTGAGATGCTAGGACGTTTCGATTTCGTTGGTCTGCCACTGGTATTCGCTGAATTGCAGGTTGGCGACCATGGCTGTCAGGTCGGGGCGGCCGTAGTACTGCATATCGCCCGCCGGATTGACGGCCATCAGAACGAGCGGTTTTTTAAAATATCCGAAAAAGTTTCGCACCAGCTCGTTTTTTTCTTCCTGGGAAAGAGAAAAGAAATGGGTGTCCACGGCAACGATGACGATATCCTTGCCGTCCACGTGGACCTCCGTGCTGTCGAATTTCACGCTGGGAACTCCTTTCCTCACAAATTTGGCCGCGGGCAGGATGCCCGTCAGACCATGGACGGCAAAAAGTCCGGCAGATTCTCTTTTAAGAGACGCAGCACTTCGCCGTCATACGCTTCAATCCTGCCGGCATCGCCCAGAGCGGCAAGCTGCGGATCCAGCGGGAATTTGCCGATCAGCGGCACCTGAAATGCCTTGCAGGTTCCGCTGATGTTGCTCTCGCCGAACAGAGGGATCTTTCCGCCGCAGTTCGGGCAGGTGAGGTAGCTCATATTTTCGGCGATGCCCAGGATGGGCAGATGGAGCATCTCCACCATGCGGATGCCCTTGCGGACGATCATCTGCGCCAGTTCCTGCGGAGAGGTGACCATGATGACGCCGGTCACGGGCAGGGTCTGCAGAATGGTCAGCTGCGCGTCGCCGGTGCCGGGCGGCAGATCGACGACCAGATAGTCCAGATCGCCCCAGATCACATCTTCCCAGAACTGTTTGATGACGCCGGAGATGATAGGGCCGCGCCAGACGACCGGCTCGTCGGGGTTCTGCAGAAGCAGATTCATGGACATGACGCCGATCCCGTGCGCGCTGCGGACGGGGTAAGTGCCGAATTCGGTGGTTTCCGGGACGCCCGAGATGCCGAAGAGCGTCGGAATGCTGGGGCCTGTGATGTCCGCGTCGAGAATGGCGGTTTTGTATCCCATCCCCTGCAGGGTGATGGCGATCAGGGAGGAGAAGGAGGATTTGCCGACGCCGCCCTTGCCGCTCATGACAACGAGCACGTTTTGGATGTTACTCAGCTGCTGGGCCTGCGTTTTCTGCGGAGCGGCACTGCAGCTGCTCTGGTCACAGCTGCCCGCGGAGGGGCAGCCGTTGCAACTTGACATGATGATTACCTCCGATTCGTAAAGTCAAGGTTGCGGGACTACCGCTGTCTTTATTTTAATCTTGCCCGGCGCAAAGTGCAAGGCGGGGCGCTCTGTTTTTTGATAAAAATTTTCCATCGTGGTTTCCTGAGACAGGGGTATTTGTGTTGCAGAAAGCGAAGAAAATCTCGAAAAAAAGGGTTTTCACGGCGGCAAAGTTGTGCTAGAATAGGTTTCGTGAGTGAAGAG
>CAZSHM010000026.1:0-26815 GCA_964606855.1 uncultured Peptococcaceae bacterium | reverse complement strand
GTGAAAGAGGAGTCAATAATGGCTCCTCTTTCACCGTATAAGTGGCAAAGTCGGGCTATAGCACGGTTCTTTCGGAAAAGCAATGCTTTTCTGCCGAAAACCCGCCGCAGGCACTTCCGCATGAGCAACTCTGGAATCTGTTTGCTCTTCCCCGTGCGGCAAATGTTTTTCCCCCTGCCCCGGATGCTCTAACACGTAAGCAACGCTACTGCGGCGCATCCTGTCCGGGTTCTGCACTTGCCGGAGCGCGCTGATACTCCAGAATATCCCCCGGCTGGCAGTCCAGCACATCGCAGATCGCTTCCAGTGTGGAAAAACGAATCGCGCTGATATGCCCGTTTTTGAGTCTTGAGAGATTCACGTTCGCCACGCCGACTTTTTCGGAGAGTTCGTTCAGGGACATTTTCCGATCCGCCATCACGCGGTCCAGCCGGAGAATAATCGGCATCTTCCCACCTCCTACAGTGTTTCGTCGGACAGCTTTTGCAGTTCCTCTCCATATTGGAAAATATAGGAGCCCAGCAAGAGCACAAAGAACACCAAGAGCACCGGGACAAGATACAGAAGGACAACGTGCACAAGCTGAAAGTTCGCGGTGACAGAAAGGATTTGGCTGCCCTCCAGCAGATCGGACAATTTGAACACGTGAAGCGTGTGCAGCGTCTCCAGGACCAGGAACAGGTTTTGCGCGATCCCCGCCGCGAGGCAGGCAAAAGCAAGTTTTCGGATTTCTTTGCCGGCCGAAGGAGCGAAGGGGCGCGCTTCCGCGATCGGCCGGAGCAGCATCCTGAACCTTCCGAGCATATAGCCCAGGAGCAGAAAGAATACCGCCCCATAGCCGATTTTCGTCCAGCCGTAAAACAGAACGTCTTTGATTTCCGGCACGGCGCTTTTCGCAAGTTCAAACGTGAGGGTTCCAATCTCGATGCTGGTATCCGTCCCGATCTCGATCGCTCGCTCCGGATTCAGAATCGCAAGCGCGGTGAATCCCCCGAGGATCACCACCGAGGCAATCACGGCGAGGAACACCGGAATTTGTAGGATGCGGAACACCTTCTCGAGCGTCCTGGCAGTGCGGACCATTTTTTCTGTTCTCATCGAACCTTCCTCCTTAATCCATGAACGGCACGCGCATATTTAATGATTATCGTTAAAATTATTATAGCATACGTTAAATTCATGTCAAGGAGAGAATCGAGTTTTCGCAGAAAATTTCCCGTCACCGCGGATTCGACGCGTGCCCTGTCGGGCTGCAGGGACCCGGCCGGCCTGATCCCCGCGCGGCGGCGATCGTTTCTCCGGGCTCCCGCTCGCGCAGGAAGTTGTCCGCAGAATCGTCAAAAAAACAATCGTACAGCGCCTGCACAACAACCGCCTCCGCGCTGCTCAATTGCGCTTCAGGCAAATGGACCATATAAATATACATGGGAGGATATTGAAAGTCCTGAATATCCATGATTTTGATCAGTCCATTCTGGACGCTAGAGTGATGCCGCGCAATTTTTTCTCCCGCCAGGAAGATTCCTAGGTTTTCCTGCACCATCTGGAGCATTTGATCCGGCGTATGCGCGTACAGAATGCGTTTACAGGGAAAGGGGACGTAGGCGACTTCCCGCTCATCCGGGAAATACGTGATGAGATTTAAGGATTCCAGATCGGAAAGCGACAACGATTTTTGATTTGCCAGAGGATTCTTCTTGGCAATGCATACTTTCAGCTGGTCTCGCGCCAAGATTGTTACTTCGAGTTGATGCTCCTCTGCCGCTGTAAACAGCTGTTGAAAATCGCCGTTCCGGTCTTTTTCTAAAACCCCGACTGCGATTCGCAGGTCATTCTCAAAAAATTTTTGGAGATTATGGCGCAGCGGGCAATCCCATACAGACAGCGAGATGTCCGGGCACAAGTCATTCAGTTCTTTTGCAAAGGAAGAGGCCAAAAAAGGACTTAGAAGCGGGAAGGTGCTGATCTGGACATTCCCTCGGGCAGAACGAAACGAACGGATATATGCCTGCCACGCGGCATAGGACCGGTGGAACTCCTGCAGGAGAACAGAGCAATCCCGGTAGACGCGTTTCCCGATCAGCGTGGGCCTCACTCCATTGGGAGAACGGTATAGCAAGGGTACGCCCAGTTCATTTTCGAAATTTTTGATTGCGGCGCCTAAAGCAGGCTGTGAAATATAGAGCGCGTTCGCCGCCATATTCAGACTCTTACATCGCACAATTTCCGTAAAGTATTCCATGTCTTCCAGACGCATATAGAACACCTCCTTTCCGGAAAAAGAATTTATAAAATTTTAGCATACTTCAGACTGCAAAGAAACAGAATCTTGGTTCCGAGGCTATTTCGTAAAAGAATACGCGAACAGACGATCCCGCGCATCCTGATTCTCCTTCCTCGGCCACTCCCGCAGGCTATGGGCCGCGGTGCGTTATAAAGATGCATTATATCCAGAATACACCGGAAAGCTGCCCGTATAGGCCCCTGGCCTATAGAATACGAAACGATTGGTAGCAGCGTGTTCGGTTTGTTACAATGTCCGCAGGGAAGGCATTTTTCGGAAAGGAGGGCAGCGAAAGACGGCGAACCGTTTTCCCGCGCATGGACGAGGAGGAGGAAAACAATATGACAGGCGTAAAAGTAAACTGGAGTAAGAATACCGCAAAGAATTGGGTGAATGCAGGAATCGTCTTCTTTTTCATGTTCCTTTTCAAGTATCTGGTTCCGCCGTTCGGGCCGGTCACGGATGTCGGCGTAGGGGTTTTAGGCGTCTTCCTGGGCGTGATTTGGGGCTGGACGACCTGCGGCGTCGTGTGGCCGAGTATTCTCGCGATCATCGCAATCGGATTTACCGGGTTTCAGTCGGTCACGGAGGCCATGCAGTACGGGTTCGGGCACAACAATGTTTTAACCCTGCTGTTTGTCTTCCCGTTCATGTATGCTATCGAGCAGGCCGGAATCGTCAAATTAATCGCACATAAACTGATCAATTTGAAAGTCGGACGAGGCAGGCCTTGGGTGGTCTCTTTTCTGCTGATCTTCGCCGCATCGATCATTTCTGCTCTGGTGAATCCCTTTGTCGCGATCTTCTTTGTCTGGTCTCTGTTTTATATGGTGTGTGATCTATATCAAATTGAAAAGGGGAAATACACCCAGTATATGATCGCGGGGATTGCTTTCGGCGCAACCATGGGCTGTATGCTGTTCACCTTTGCGCCTCCCGTCATGCAGCCGCTCGGAGCGTACCAGGAAGCTTCGGGCGTGACTGTGAATGCGGGCGCCTACACCATTTTTGCATTCCTCATGCAGATCACCTACTATCTTCTATATATTTTATTCGGCAAATTTGTACTGCGCCTGGATCTGTCCCATATCCAGATTTCCGGAATAGAAACTACAGAAAAGATAGACGGTTATCAAAAGGTGATCATCGGCTTTTTGCTCGCTTTTCTGCTGATCCTGTTCTGTCCGAGTTTTTTGCCGGGGGCATGGAAGATCACCCAGATATGCAGCGCGCTCGGAACAAAAGCAACGCCGGCTCTGCTGATTGTCCTCCTGGCAGTCTTAAATTTTGCTAAAGGCGTAGACCTGGTGGAACTGTTTGAGAAAGGCATCCGCTGGAGCGCCATCTTGCTGACCGCCGCCGTCATGGTCATCATCAACGCCGTCGGCAGCAGCGATGTCGGGATTTCTGCGCTCATCACGGAGTTGCTGCAGCCGCTGTTAGGCGGAAAGAGCACGCTATTGTTCCTGATCTCTGTAATCTTACTCCCGACAATTCTGACAAATTTCGGGAGCAACGTCGTGGTCGGAGTCATCTTCATCCCGATCGCCTACAATTTTGCCTTAGCGGCAGGCCTGAACCACACCGCGATCGCCGCAATGCTGGTTCTGTGTACGACTTGTGCCTTGGCGACCCCGGCCGGCTGCGCTACCGCGGCCATCCTATTCGGCAACAAAGACTGGATCACTCCGGTCCAGGCGACAAAGCACGGGATCGCGCTGATTGTGATTGTCGCGCTCTCCACCTTGATTTTAGGATATCCGCTGGGATGTTTCCTGTTCCCGATGTAAATTTTCGTAAAAGGAGTGACCCTGCATGGCTTCGAGTCCCTGGTATGAACAAGCATATCCCACATTATTCAGCCCAATCAAAGTGAGAAATTCTGTCTATAAAAATAGGATTATGGCCGCTCCGCACGGCGGTTCATATCTGAGTTTGGAATTGGACAGAGACGGTTACAATCGGATGTCGGAATTCGGAATAGAGTTCTACGGCGCGGAGGCGAGAGGCGGAGCCGCCTGCGTTTGCAACGGAGAGGCAAACGTGGATATGGTGCGCGGCAACGGTCATCCGGTCTATTTTAATACTTTCACGGACGAAACCCTGCCCACACTGAACCTCTTCACCGGATTGTGCCACTCTTACGGGGCAAAAGCTGCCATCGAGCTATCCCACTGCGGGGAGTTTGCCGTCCCGATGTTCAACCCGGACGGGCTTGGCCCGATCGGCCCGTCCGCCAAGGAAATCAACGGCCATCCGGTAGAGGAGATGGATGAGGATGAGATGTACCGCGTAGCGCAGTGCTTCGCCGACGCGGCCCATATGATGAAGCGCGGCGGAATTGACCATTTGCTGATCCACGGCGGCCATGGCTGGCTGCTGTCGGAATTTTTGTCCCCCTTGGAAAATTTTCGCAGGGATAAGTACGGCGGGTCGCTGGAGAACCGCGCGCGGTTTCCCATGATGGTGTTAGATGCAATCCGCAAGCGGGTCGGAGAGGACATGGTCTTGGAGTACCGCATCAGCGCAAGTGAATTAACGCCAGGCAACTTGAGCATGGAGGAGACGATCGAGTTTGTAAAGATGATTGAAGATAAGATAGACATCCTTCAATGTTCCGCCGGGGTGCGGATTACACCCCTGACGCGGGGAATCATGCATCCCACACAGTATATGCCGAACGGCTGCAATGTCTACCTGGCGGAGGCCATGAAGAAGGGCGGCGTAAAAATTCCCGTCACGGCCATAGGCGCAATCAACGACCCGGCGCTCGCCGAACAGATTCTGGCCGAGGGGAAGGCAGACTTCGTGGCCATGGCGCGAAGCTTTCTGGCAGACCCCCAGTGGGGAGAAAAGGCCCGGGCCGGCAAAGCGGAGGATATCCGGCCGTGTGTGAAATGTCTGCGGTGTCTGGACATTTTCGCCGGAAGAAAAGCCGGGAAAAACGGGTCTGTCGGCGATGATTTTGAAAATGTCACAAAGTTATCCAGCTGTTCCGTCAACCCGGAACACGGGAGAGCTCCGTTCTTGTTCCGATATCCAGCGGCAGAGAGACAAAAAAAGGTCGCAGTCATCGGCGGCGGCCCGGCCGGGATGCAGGCGGCGTTAAAGGCCGCGGAGCGAGGGCACAAAGTCACAATCTATGAGAAGACAAGCCGGTTGGGCGGGCAGTTGAATTTCGCCGGATATGTGGATTTCAAAGAGGATCTCGACCGCTACAGGAGATGGGCCGTCCGCCAGGTCCGGAAGAATCCGAACATCGAGGTCCTGTTCCAGACGGAGGCCACGCCGGATATGGTCGGCGGCAAATATGACGCGGTGATTGTCGCGATCGGAGCAGACTTGCCGCTCCCCCCGATTCCGGGAATTGACCGGAACCTTGTGCGGACCGCGCTGGATGTCTTTGGAAAGGAAGATACCATCGGAGACACGGTTGTCGTGGTCGGCGGCGGCGCGATCGGCGTCGAGACGGCGATCCATCTGGCAAATCTGGGGAAGAAACTGCATTTGATAGAACTGGGGGATATTTTGATTCGCGAAGGTGCGTACACGGAACGGCTGCAGTCCATCCACTATCTCACCCACGCGTACAACCGCAGCACGGCGGCGCTAAACCGGGACAGAGAGGATCCGGACCGCTGCCGGATCCATTTGGAGACGCGCGTCACGGAGATTTTAGAGGACGGCGTCATCATCCGGGAAAAAGAAAAGCCCGAGACATTCCTCCCGGCGGATACCGTCGTGATCGCAACAGGCATGCGGAGCAGAGAAACGGAGCGTGAACAGTTTCGCGGAACCGCCTACGACGTGCTCATGGTAGGGGACTGCATGAAAGTGGGCGATCTGTACAACGCGACCACCACCGGTTACGACGCCGGACTCATTCTGTGACAAAATCCGGAGGTGTGTGCAATGCATCCTCTCTCAAGAATGTTTCTCATTGAGGCAGGGCGAATCGTTGTTCCGGACACAGATCCGATGGCAGCGCGGAACACCGCGGAGTTCCGCTATACAATCCCGGTCCCTGTCATCCTGCTGGAACACAGAAACGAAGGGCTGGTCTTGTTGGATACAGGCGTCGAGCCGGGGCACTTTCCGCAGAGTGAAGTGGGCAGACTGCGGTGGAGCGAGAAAAACCGCCTCGACAATCAGCTGAGGCGGATCGGTTACCCGACAGACGCTGTCCGGCACATTCTTTTGAGCCATTGGCACCGCGACCACCACAACCAGTTGTTCTTGTTTCCGGACGCAACCGTATATATCCGCGCGCGGGAGTTGAGCGCCTTGGAAAAAGCGCCCCGCGCCGGATATCCTCCGGGAGAACGAGAAGCCTTCCTGCGCTTCAGAAAAGAGTGCCCCGGAGCAAAAATCGTGCCGCTGCCGGATCAGCCGGAATGCGATATATTCCTGGATCACAGCATCCTGACCATCGATACAAAGGGACATACGCCCGGACATCAGTCGTTTCTGGTCAATTTGGAGAACTCCGGACAATGGGTGTTCGCCGCGGACGCGATCCATGACGAGATGCATCTGACCGGCGCGGTCCCCATCCAGCGCGCATGGGACGCAGATGCGTCCCGAGAATCCATGAGAAAGTTGGTCCGTTACAGAGAAAACGGGGCAAAGCTGATCTACGGACATGATGCAGAACAATGGCGAGCGCTAAACAAACTGCCGCTGTATTACACATAGGGCGGCATCCTAAAAGCGGGGTCCGGATTTCCAGACCTCGCTTTTAGGATGCCGCCCAAGCCCCCGCGTGCCTTCCCCGGAGGCCTGCGCGCTACGCCTGCGGCGTATCCTGGGTCAGAAGGGTCTGCAGCTTTTCTTTATAGCGCTCCACGCCCGGCTGGATAAAGGGATCCAGGTCGCTCAGCATGCAGCTCACGGCGCAGGCCTTCTCAAAGAAATAGACCATCTTGCCGAAGGAATAGGGGGAGATCTCCGGCAGCGTGATGACGATGTTGGGTGTGCCGTTCTCCAGATGCGCCTCCTTGACGCTCTCCCGCACCAGGCGGTTCAGCTGGTGCAGCGTCCTGGCCTGGCTGACCATTCCCTCCGGCAGCGGAATATCGTAGGTGACATCCTCGATGACCACCGCTGTCTCAAAGAAGTCCTGCCGGCCGTCCTGCAAAAACTGTCCCATGGAGTGCAGATCCGTGGACATCTGCATCGACACCGGGAAGATGCCCTGCCCGTTCTGGCACTCGCTCTCCCCGAAAAGCTGCTTCAGCCACTCGGTGAAATAGCGCAATTTGCCGTCGTAGACTTCAAAGACTTCCATGCGCTTATCCTTCTGCACCTTGAGCAGGTAGCGCGTCAGTGCGTAGCGATAGCAGTCGTTGCGGTTCAGATCCGGGTCCATACAGGCCGCCTGCGCCTGGCGCGCGCCCTGCAACACCGTCTCCAGATCAATGCCGGCCACGGCGATGGGCAACAGTCCCACCGGTGTCAGAACAGAGAAACGCCCCACGATATCATCCGGCACATCGAAGGTCATATACCCCTCCGCTTCGGCCTCCCGGCGCAATTTCCCCTTGCTGCCCGTCACCACATAGATCCGCTCCTTGGCGGCGTCGCCGTACTTTTCGCGCAGGAATTTTTTGAACATTTCAAAAATCACCATCGGCTCCAGCGTGTTTCCGGAGCGTGAGATGACGCAGATCGCGACTTCCTCGTTGCGCAGCCGGTGAAACAGCTCGTGATAGTAGACACTGCTCAGATGGTGTCCGGCGAAATAGATCTTGGGCAGATTGCGCTCCTTGGCGAAAAATTCATTGTAGAACGGCGACTGCAGAAGCTCCAGGCAAGCTTTCGCCCCCAGATAGGATCCGCCCACGCCGATGACCACGAACGCGGTGCACTGCTTCTGGATTTTCCATGCGGTGGTCATGATCTGCCAGACCAGATCGCCCTCGATCTTGGTGGGATACTCCACCCACCCGTTGTAACTGTTCTGCCCATCGTGCAGCCGGGCATGGATCTCGTTGATTTTTTCCTGATACTCCTCCACCGGCAGCCGCTCGATGGCATCGGAAATGTCCACTCGGATTTCAGACATTCGGCTCGCTCCTCTCCCGCTCACTCGCGCTTCCTGTATATGACTCTTCTATGGCTCTTCTATGACTCTTATGGCTCTCTGTCTCACACTGCGGTGTGATGCTCTGGATGTCCCCTACTCCCAATCCTCGCCGTAGCCCCGCGGATTCTGCGACTGCCATTTCCAGGCATCCCGGCACATATCTTCCACGCTGCGTTTGGCGCGCCAGCCCAGCTCCCGCTCCGCCTTGGACGGATCGGCATAGGATTCGGCGACGTCGCCCGCGCGGCGCGGATATACTTTGTAGGGGATCTCAATGCCGTTGACACGCTCGAAGGTGTGCACCAGCTCGAGGACACTGACCCCGTGCCCAGTTCCTAGATTATAGACGGAGATGCCGGGCGCCGCATCCAACTTCTCCAATGCCCGCACGTGCCCTTCCGCCAGATCCATCACGTGGATATAATCGCGCACACCGGTGCCGTCGACGGTCGGATAATCATCGCCCCAGATGCGCAATTCCGCTCGCCTGCCGCTCGCCACCTGCGTGATGTATGGCATCAGGTTGTTGGGGATTCCCTGCGGATCCTCTCCGATCCTGCCGCTGGGGTGCGCGCCGATGGGATTGAAATACCGCAGGATCGCCACCGACCAGTCCGGCTCCGCCTTCGAAACATCCTGCAGAATGCGCTCGCTCATCACCTTGGTCTCCCCGTACGGGTTGGCCGCAGGCATCAGCGGCATCGTCTCCACAAAGGGGATCTCGTTCTCGCCGTAGACCGTCGCGGAGGAACTGAAGACTATCTTATGTACCCCGTGATTCCGCATGGCCTTGCAGAGATTGATTGTGCTGACCACATTGTTGTAATAATAGCGCAGCGGCAGCTTCACCGACTCCTCCACCGCCTTCAGCCCCGCGAAATGGATCACAGCTTCCACGCGGTGCAGCCAAAAAAGCTGATCCACCGCGCGCTCGTCGGTCATATCGCAGTAACGAAATGGGATCTTTTTCCCCGCCAATTCTTCCAAGCGCAGCAGCGCTTTCCGCTTGCTGTTGCAAAAATTATCCGCCACCACCACCTCATAGCCCGCTTCCATGAGGGCTATGCAAGTATGCGTGCCAATGTATCCTGCACCGCCCGCCACCAAAACCCGCATCTCGCGATCACTCCTCTACTCTGCATATTCTGCCCTGCTCCCGCCCTGAAACTGTCCCGCGCAGACCGGCCGCAGGCGCCGATTCCGCTCAAACAATCCCTTTTCGAGAAAGGGTGTGCGCCATTTTCAGTATAGCGCGTCCCCCGAAAAATGTCAATTTTTTCGCCGCGCTACGCCTCCAGGCGCGCGAGAATGCCGCGCACAAGCGCCGAGAACGCCTCGCTCACCCTCTCCCCCGTCTCCAGCACTTCCGCCTCCGACAGCGGCTGATCGAGGATGCCCGCCGCCATGTTGGTGATGCAGGAGACGCCCAGCACCCGCATTCCGCAATGATTGGCCACGATAACCTCCGGCACAGTGGACATTCCAACCGCGCTGGCGCCCCAGGCGCGAAACATGCGGATCTCCGCCGGCGTCTCGTAGCTGGGGCCCGTCGTGGCGAGATATACGCCTTGGCGCAGCGTCATGCCCAGCTCCTCCGCCACTTCCAGCGCCAAGCGCCGCAGCGCGGGATCGTACGCATAGCTCATATCGCAGAAGCGCACGCCGAAGTCCGGCTCGTTGGGCCCGATCAGGGGATTGCACCCCAGAAAATTGATGTGGTCAGTGATGAGCATCAGATCGCCCGGCACAAAGGCTGTGTCGATGCCGCCCGCCGCATTGGAGAGCAGCAAACGCTTCACGCCCAGCTGGGACAAAACGCGCACCGGGTATGTGATCTCCTCCATGCTATACCCCTCGTAATAGTGCAGCCGCCCCTGCAGGCAGGCCACCACCCTGCCCTCCAGGCGCCCGAGGAGCAGCCGCCCGCTGTGTCCCGGCGCGGTGCTCGAGCGCCAGTGCGGCAGCGCCTCATAGGGAATGCTGCAGGCATCCTCCACCTGCTCCGCCAGCGCCCCCAGCCCGCTCCCCAGCACCAGCGCCGTCCGCGGCGCCGCATCCGTCCGCGCGCGGATGGCCTCCACCGTCTCCCGCACCCGTTCCGTCAATCCGCTCATGCGATCCACGCTCCTTCGTCTCTCCCGCGCGCGGGGCACTGCCGGCGGCGCGCTGTTCTACTGACAGTATAGCATACCGTGGAGCGGGACGCCACAGCAAAATTGCGCGGTTTCTCCTCCCGCCGCGCCGCCGAACCCGCGCCCGGCCGCAGCGGCGCCCGGCACCCGCCGCGGACGGGCGGCCGGTTCGTCCGCAACCGCGGCGCACTTTTGTGTTGCGCCGCGCCGCGATTGCGGGTATACTGAAAAAGGGCGGCGCTCCTCTGCCCGCCGCTTCCGTTCCGCTTGCCCGCTCTGCCCGCCTTCCGGCCGCGCGCCGCCCCGGCCCGCGCCTGCGCGGTTCCAACCCTTGGCAGAAAATCCCCGCAGAAAAGAGACGATTCCCATGCCCCGGCGCCCCGATCGGCAGCAGCTGCAGGAAAAAATACGCTTTCAGGTTCAATACAGCAGTCTCTACGCCCTCTGGTTCCTGCGCTGGCTCGTCTTCGGCGCCGTGACGGGCGCCGTCTGCGGCCTGGCCGGCGCGGCGCTCCACGTCGGCATCGATCTGACCACCGCGGTGCGCCAGGGGCATCCCTGGCTGCTCTTTCTCCTGCCCGCGGCGGGGCTGTTGATCGTCGGCGCCTATCACGCCGCGGGGCTGCGGGAGGATCCCGGCACCAGTCTGGTGCTCTACTCCATCCAGTCCAAGGAGCCGATTCCCCTCAAGATGGCCCCGCTCATCTTCTGCGGCACGCTGCTGACGCATCTGTGCGGCGGCTCCGCGGGGCGCGTGGGCGCCGCCCTACAGGTGGGCGGCAGCATCGGGGAGGCGCTGGGCGGACTCTTTCGCCTGAAGGATACCGACATCCACATCATCGTCATCTGCGGCATGAGCGCCGCCTTTACCGCGATCTTCGGGACGCCCATCGCCGCGGCGGTCTTCAGCATCGAGGTCATCAGCGTGGGCATTGTCCACTACAGTGCCCTGGTGCCGAGCGCCGTCTCCGCCGCCATCGCCTACGCCATCCTCCAGCGCGGCCGGATCAGCCTGCCGCGTTTCCCGCAGTTTGAGGCGCTGGAGCTCTCCGCGCCGCTGTTCCTGCGCGTCATCCTACTGGCGATTCTCTGCGGCCTGGTCAGCATCCTCTTCTGTTACGCGCTCCGCCGGGCGGTGGCGCTCTACACAAAAGTTCTGCCCAACGACTATCTCCGCGTCTTCGTCGGCGGACTCCTGGTGATCGCGCTCACGCTCCTCTCCGGGAGCGACGCCTACAACGGCTACAGCGCGGAACTGCTGCAGCTGTCCATGACGGGCACCTGTCCCACCTTCGCCTTTCTCCTCAAGATTCTCTTCACGGCCGTCACCTTGGGCGCGGGATTCAAAGGCGGCGAGATTGCGCCAGCCCTCGTCGTGGGCGCAACCTTGGGCAACGTGGCGGCGCCCCTTCTGGGGCTCGATCCTGCCTTCGGCGCGGCCATCGGCATGATCGCGCTCTTCTGCGGCGTGGTCAACTGCCCGCTGGCGGCGGTGCTCTTCAGCGTGGAACTGTTCGGGCACGCGAACGCGCTGCTCTTCTTCGTGGCCTGCGCCGTGAGCTATGTCTTCTCCGGCTATTACGGTCTCTACCGCAGCCAGAAGATCGTCTACGACAAACTGCACCCCAAGTATATCAACACGCGCACCCGCTGAAGGCCCGTCCGCGCGGGAGAGGCGTGCAGAACGGAAAAAGAGACAGTCCCGCCGGGACTGTCTCTTTTCACAGGATGCAGCAGCGACGTTCCTCCGCAGAGCGGAGAACCCCGCCCTACAGCAGGATCCGGTAACGGTACTTGCGCCGGCTGCCCAGCGCGTAGTCGGGGCACCAGGGCGGCACCTCCACCGTGCCGACCAGCGCCGCGCCCAGACGCTCACAGGTGCGGATGGACGCGAGATTGTCCACATCGCAGGTGATGTCCAGCCGCGTCATATTGGCGCGCCGCGCGTAGCCGCAGAGCAGACGGCAGGCATGCTCCGCGTAGTGATGGCCGCGGTAGGGCGCGTCGATCCCATAGCCGATATGCCCCAGGATCTCCGTCATGGCACTGTCCCCCAGGCGCAGATCGCAGTACCCGATCCGCGTGTCGTCCAAGAGGCGGATGTTGAAGAGGAGGATCGGCATCTCCCCCATGTCCGCATGCCCCTTGGGCAGCAGATTCGACAGCGTCAGCTTGATTTCCGCGTCGCGCATCCCGTCCAGCTCGATCATACTCGGCCCCCGTCCTTTCCCGGATCGGCGTTTCGCGCCCTCAGATTTCCAGTGTCAGCTCCACCGGACAGTGATCGCTCCCCAGCACTTCGCTGTGGATGGCGGCGCCGCGCAGCCGCGGCTGCAGGCGGTCGGATGTCAGAACGTAGTCGATGCGCCAGCCGACGTTCTTTTCCCGCGCGCGGAACCGGTAGGACCACCAGCTGTAGGCGTCGGTCCGGTCCGGATAAAAGTAGCGGAAACTGTCCGTGAACCCCGCCGCCAAAAGTTCCGTCATCTTGCCGCGCTCCTCGTCGGTGAAACCGGGGTTGCGGCGGTTGGTCTTCGGATTCTTCAGATCGATCTCCCGGTGCGCCACGTTGAGATCCCCGCAGACGATCAGCGGCTTCTTCGCGTCCAGTTCCCGCAGATAGGCGCGGAAGTCATCCTCCCACTGCATCCGGTAATCCAGGCGCGCCAGCTCCTCCTGCGCGTTGGGCGTGTAGACCGTCATGAGGAAGAACGCATCAAACTCCAGGGTGATGACCCGCCCCTCGTGGTTGTGTACCTCCTGCGGCAGCCCGTAGTGTACATCCAGCGGCGCACGGCGGCTGAAGACCGCCGTGCCGGAATATCCCTTTCGGTCGGCGTAGTTCCAGTACTGCCGGTAGCCCTCCAGATCCAGATCCAGCTGCCCTGCCTGCAGTTTGGTCTCCTGCAGGCAGAAGACATCCGCATCGCTCTGCCGAAAATACTCGAGGAAGCCTTTGCCCACACAGGCGCGCAGACCGTTCACATTCCAGGAAATCAGTTTCAGCATCGTCTGCTCCTCCCCCGTCCTGTGCCGTATCCGTCCAAGTTTACAGATCTACCTCGTTCCATAGGATTTCGCCCGTCGCGGCGTCGATCTGGTAGTCGTAGTCGTACTGCCCCACCTCGAACTCGACCTCGTAGATCAGCTTGCCGCGCTCATAGTCGCGCTCCGTCTTGAGCTCCCGCGTGTCCGCCTCGCGCACGCCCGCGTTCGACAGGGCGATCTCCTTGGCCCGCGCGCCGCCGATATCCGCCACCGTCTGGCTCTGTCCGCCCGACTGCTGTGCCTGCTGTGTCTGCTGTGCCTGCTGCGCCGTGCGACGCGGCTCTACCTGGCTCCAGAGAATCTCGCCCGTCGCGCCGTCGATCTGATAGTCGTAGTCGTTCTCCGCTGTCTCAAAGTCCACTTCATAGACCAGTTTCCCGCGCGCATAGTCGCGCTCCGTCTTGAGCTCCCAGGCATCGGCCTCCTGCACGCCGGCCTGCGCCAGCGCGATCTCCTTGGCCCGCGCGCCACCGATATCGGTCGTCGCGCCCTGCGCGGACTGTGCGGGCTGTGTCGTCTGCGCACTCTGGCCGGACTGTGCCGTCTGTGTGCCGGACGCGTTCGCGCCCTGATCCGTCGGCTGCTCGGTGCCGGTCGAATTCGCCGGCGGATTTTCGCCGGACGGCGCGACAACGGCCGCCTTCTGGCTCCACAGCACCTCGCCCGTGCTGCCGTCGATGCGGTAGTCATAATCCATATCGTTCGCCACAAACTCCACATTGTAGACCGGCTGCGTGTCCGCCGCGTCCAGCTCCGCCCGCAGATCGCGCACGTCCTTCTCCTCGACGCCCGCATCGGCAAACGCGGCAGCCGTCGCCTGCGCAAGCCCCGACGTGCCGCCCTGGCCGTCCTGCTGCTGGGAAGGCCCACAGCCGCCCGCCGTCAGGAGCACCGCCAGCAGCAGGCCGCAGACGAAAATCCAGCTAACTCTCCGTTTCATGCAAAAAACCTCCCTCACTCCGGACCGATCCCGACGGTACACGCATCCCCCGCGCTATCGCGCCGCCATTCCGTGCAGCATCAGATCCAGCACATCATCCTCCAGGTTCGCCTTCTCCGCCTCCGTCATCTCTTCCAGGTTGAACGCATGCAAGAGCCCCAGGAAGATACCGACCAGATAGCCCGGCGCCAGCTCCACGTTGATCTCCCGCAGCTCCCCGCTGCGGATGCCCGCCTCCACCATGCCGCCCAGCAGTTTCCCGACATACTGTTTGGCATTTTTCGCCAGCACGTGCTCGCTGTGCCCCGGCGCGTCCGCCATAAAGCGCGTAAAGTAGAGATCCATCTCCTGCAGGTGCTCCAGATGGTAGTGCACCAGACTGCGCAGATTCTCCGTGAAGGAGTGGTTCTCGTCGATCAGCACCACCAGTCTGTCGTAGTACTGCTGCACATTGAAGCGCAGCACCTCGGAAAAGAGCGCCTGCTTGCTCTCAAAGTACGCGTAGAGTGTCCCTTTGCCCACCCCGGCCTGCCTTGCGATCTCCTCCGAAGTGACATTGTGGTAGCCGTTCTCAAAAAATTCCTTCTGTGCCGCCTGCAAAAGGCGTTCCCGTTTGTCCTGTTTTTCTCCCAAAGCGATCCCCTCGCTTTCCAATCCTGCCTGCCGCGCTCCTCTCCAGCTTTCCGCCTGTCACTCTCTCTGCGGTTCCGTCTGCGATTCCGCCTGCGGTTCACTCCGGTTCTCTGTCTGTCCTTCCGTCAAGACCTCCTTCTCCGCGGACGCCTGCATCGCCTCCCAATCGCGCCAGTGGCCTTCCTCCAGCGCCAGCATCGCCGCGTCGATCTCCTCCTGCGGATTGTTCTTCATGATGTGCCGGCGGACTCTGCCCGGCCAGCTCTCCATGATCTCATAGAGGACGGGGATCACCAGAAGGCTGATGATCGTGGAGCAGGTGAGCCCGAAGATCACGGTCGCTGCCATGGGCCGGAAAATCTCCGCGCCCTCGGCGCCGCTCACCAGCTGCGGGATCATCGCCAGCACGGTCGTCAGCGTCGTGACCAGGATCGGCCGCATTCTCGTCTTGCCGGCCTCCACCAGGGCCTCGCGCTTGGAGTAGCCTCTCTTGCGCAGCTGTCCCACATAATCTAGGAGGACGATGGCGTTGTTGACCACGATGCCCTCCAGCATCAGCACACCCAGCAGGGACATCATGTTGATGGTCTGCCCGCTGATCAGGAGCCCCGGAAACACGCCGATGAACATCACCGGCACGCTGACCATGATCAGCACCGGCAGCATGAGACTCTCAAACTGGCAGGCCATCACCATGTAGACCAGAACCAGCGCCAGGGCGATCATCAGGAAGAGGTCGGAGAACATGTCCAGCATGCTGGCCACTTCGCCGCCCGCCTCGATGGTGCATCCCGCCGGGATCGGCATCTTCTCCAGGCGCGACTGGATGTCGTTGTAGACGCTGCCCATGTCGCGGCCGTAGGCATCACAGGAGATGGTGGCGATGCGGCTCTGATCCTGACGGCTGATATTCCGCTGTCCGAACCCGTGCTGCACGGTCGCCACCTCGCTCAGCGGCACTTGTCCGCCGCTGTTGGAGGGAACCATCAGATTTTCCAGGTTGGCCAGGGATTTCGTCATCTCCGGCGGATAGCGCAGAACGATGTCCAGCTCCTCCTCGCCCCCGCGGTATTTGGAGACGCTCGATTCGTTGAGCGCCAGCGCCACGGTCTGATAGACCGCGGATGCGCTCACATTATAGTACGCCGCTTTCTCGCGGTCGATGAGGATGTCCAGCTCCTCCTCCGTGGACTCGGTGCTGTTCTCGATATTGATGGCGCCCGGCACCTCGTACATCATCTGCTCGATGCTGTTGGCCAGTCGCTCCAGATCCTCGCTGTTGTTGCCCTTGACCTCGATGGAGATGGAGCCGCCCGAGGATAAGGAGAGCATATCCACGGCGTTCGCGTTGATCTCCGCCCCCGGAATGTTGCGCACCTGTTGCTGGATATCGTAGGCCACATCCCGGCTGCTGCGGTCGCGTTGGGACAGCGGCTTCAGCATCACAATGAGAGAGGCGGTGTTGCTGCTGCTCTCCGCCGCGGTGACCATGCCGTTGCTGCCGACGCTGTTCAGGATCAGATCCACCTCCGGCTCCGCGACGACGATCTCCTCCACCTGTTTCGCGATTTTTTCCGTCTCCTCCAGCACGGTGTTGCTGGGCAGTTCGATGGACACGCTGATCTGACCGGCATCCTGGCTTGGGAAAAGTTCCATCCCCAAGAACGGCGCGATGCAGAACGAGGCGATCAGCGCCGCACTCACCGCCGCGAGAGCCGTCTTTTTATGGTCGAGCGCCGCTACCAGAACGCGCTGGTACCAGGCGACAAAGCGCGCAAACTGCCGGTCGAACCACTGCCGGAAGCGCGCCATCCCCTTCGGCTTCTGTCCTTCTGCGTGCGGATAGATCACCAGGAGTTTCGAGGAGAGCATCGGAACCACTGTGACGGACACCACCAGGGAGGCCACCAAGGCAAAGCAGAGCGTGATGGCGAACGGCACCACAATCTGCGCCGTGATTCCGTTCAGGAAGACAAAGGGCAGGTAGACCGCCACCGTCGTCAGCGTGGAGGCCACCACGGCACTCAGCACCTCCTGCGTGCCCTCCACCGCCGCCTGGTACTTGCTCTTGCCCATGCTGCGATGCCGGTAGATGTTCTCCAGCACCACGGTCGAGTTGTCCACCACCATGCCGACCGAGAGCGCCAGCGCCGCCAGCGTCACCATGTTCAGGGTGTAGCCGCCGAAGTAGAGCAGCACAAAGGTGGAGATCAGCGAGAGCGGAATCGCCACGCCGTTGATGAGCGTGCTGCGGAAACTGCCCAGGAAGATGAAGATCACCAGCATGGAAATCAGAACCGCCAGGAAGAGGTTGCGCTCCACATTGTGCACCGAATTGACGATCATGTCGGCGGAACTGTAGGCGATCGTGACATCGATGTCATCGAACAGCGTCTCGTCCAGGTCGGCCAGCGCCGCGCGGACCTCCTTGTCCACATCGACCGTGTTGCCGTCGCTCTCCTTCTGCAGACTGATCGCGACCACGCTCTCGCCGTTCAGCGTGACGATGGAACTGGGATCGCTGGATCCGATCTCGATCTCCACCAGATCCCCCAGCCGCACGACGCCGCCGGAGGGCAGCGAAACCTGCGTGTCCGCCAGCTCTTCCAGCGTCTGATACTGGCCCAGCGTGCGCACCAGGATCTGCCGGTCACCCTGGGTGATGTAGCCGCCGGGATGGTTGGCGTTCTCCCCGGAGATCACCTGCGAGATATTCCCCACGCTGAGGCCGTAAGCGCTCAGCTTATAGGGATCCGCCGTGATGATCACCTGCTCGTCGCTGCCGCCCATGACGGTGGCAGCCGCCACGCCCTCGATGCGCTCCAGACGCGGGGCGATGGTCTCATCGACAATCTTCTTCACATCCTCCAGGCTGCGGTCGCCGGAGACCGCCAGCATCATCACCGGCAGGCTGTCCATGTTGAGCTTCAGCAGGGTGATGTCGTGCGCCTCCTCGGGCAAGATAATCTTCGCCGTCTCCAGCGCGTCCCGCACCGCATTGGTGGCTGTGTCCAGATTCGTGCCGTAGTCGAACATCAGCATCACGATGGAGTTGCCGGCGGAACTGATGGAACTGATCGAGTCGAGGCCGGAAATACTGGCCATGGAGCTCTCGATGGGTTTGGTCACCATCGTCTCCACTTCCTCCGGGCCGGCGCCTTCGTACGGAGCCATCACCAAGAGCATGGGCAGTTCCAGCTCCGGCATCAGATCCACCGACATGCGGGTGAAAGAGACGAACCCGAAGAGGATCAGCACCAGCGCGCACATGGTCACGGTGACAGGCCGCTTGACTGAAAATTTACCGATATTCACGTCCCGTCACCTCACTCCGCGCCGCCATCCGCGGCGTCCGCGCCGTCATTCGCGGCGCCGTCTTCCGAACCGCTGCCGCCTTCGGCGCCGTCAGCCTCGGCACCGCCGCCCGCCTGGGCGCCATCCGCCTCTTCCGGCGCCAGATCCAGCTCCTGCGGCACACCGTCGAGCGTCACCACCGTCACCGCCTCACCGTCCACCAGATTGCTGTTGCCGGTAACCACGATCTGATCTCCCGCCGAGAGACCCTCCGTGACCACAAAGTTGTCCCCGTCGTTGAGCCCCAGCGTCAGCCGTCTCTCCTGGACGGTGCCGTCCGGCTGCACCGTGTAGGCGATCGGCTGCGCCTCCTTATAGACGATCGCCTGCACGGGAACGACCAGCACATTTTCCGCGCGGTCCACCACCACCCGGATCTCGGCATACATGCCCGCCACCAGCGTCTCGTCCTGGTTGCGCAGCGCGATGGTGATCGGATAATTTTTCGTCTGGCTGTTCATCACCTTGCTGATCTCGGTGATGACGCCGCTAAACTGCTCGTCGGAGACGGAAGATACTTTCAGCAGCACTTCCTGTCCCACATGCACCTTGCCGACATTCTGCTCGTTGATGCCGGCGCTGATCTCCAGCGTCTCCACGTTGGCGATCTCAAACATCGGGGCGCTGGCCGTGGCGTAAGAGCCCACGTTGGCGTTCACCATGGTGACAGTGCCGCTGATGGGCGCGGTCACGGTGGCGTAATCCAGCGCCAGCTGCGCCGACTCCAGCGTGTTCTGAGCGTTGGCCACACTGATCTTCGCGCTGTTGAGCTGCGATTCTGCGTTGTCGCGCGCCAGTTTCAGCTGATCGAGATCGCTCTGGCTCATGGCGCCGATGTCAAAGAGTTCCAGCCCGTTGTTGTAGTTTGTCACCGCGTTGTCATAGGACTGCTGGGCCAGTGAAATGGAGTTCTGCGCGTTTTCCACCGCCAGCTGCGCGTTGTCCACGTTGATGCGGGATGTCTCGTCATCCAGCCGCGCCAGCACCTGTCCCTCCGTCACTTTGTCGCCGACTTTCACGTTGACCGCCAGGATCTGCTCCATCCCGCTCACCTTCGCGATCACGCTCACCGTATTCTCCGCGGCGGTCAGCCCGCCTAGGGTGATCACCTTGTTAAAATCCTGCAGTGCCAGCGTCTGCGCCTCCACCGGAACCGTGGAGGTATCCTCCTGCTCCGTGTCGATTTCGCTGCTGCAGCCGCTCAGGAGCGATGCCAGCAAGAGCCCGCTCAGCGCGGCCGCCGCCACCGCTCTTCTCGTTCGTCTGACCATGCCCTCTCCTCCCGTTTGGTATACTCTCGAGCCGGCACGTCCCGCCCCGTGCCCCGTTCGCGGGAGACACGGAGCGTGCAGCCGTCGCCGGCACACGCAATCGACCGACTGGTCGGTCAGTCAAACTTATTGTAATATAGCGCCTGGAAAAAAGCAACTGTCCGTAACTTATCCGACAAAATTGTAAGA
The DNA here is from genome assembly GCA_964606855.1 of uncultured Peptococcaceae bacterium. Lineage (GTDB taxonomy): Bacteria > Bacillota > Peptococcia > Peptococcales > Peptococcaceae > UBA7185. The sequence goes on along the minus strand of CAZSHM010000026.1, from coordinate 6,879 downwards.
ATTTCTTGAATATTGCCCGCACCGCCCGGGAAACCCCCGCGCGAAGATAGAGGCTTGCAGCCCCGCGATGCCGCAAACATCCCGCGCGCAAAAAGAGGCCGTCCGCCTTCTATCGGCGACACGGCCTCTCGATTTCGCTCCGGCCTCAGCCGACGACGATGTTGACCAGTTTTCCGGGCACGGTGATGATCTTTCGGACCGCCTTGCCCGCCAGGTAATCCGCAATCTTGGGCGACGCCAGCGCGGCCTGCTCCATCTCCTCCCTGCCGCAGCCCGCGGGCATCTCCACGCGGTCGCGAACCTTGCCGTTGATCTGCAGGATGATGGTCACTTCCTCGGCGCGGAGGGCGTCCTCGTCAACCTCCGGCCACTGCTGCCTGTGCACGCTGCCCGTATGCCCCAGCCCCTGCCACAGTTCCTCGGCCACATGGGGCACAAAGGGCGCCAGGAGAAGCGCCAGCGTATCCATGGCCTCCGCCAGCACGCCCACGTTGCGCTCCGGCAGATCCCGGTACTGGTACATTCCGTTGACCAGTTCCATGATCGCGCTGATGGCAGTGTTGAAGCTGAACCGGCTGCCCGCATCCTCGGTGACGCGGCGGATGGTGTTGTGCACCAGGCGGCGCAGCTTTTTGTCCTCGGCGGTCAGCTCCTCTGTCCGCGCATACGCCTGCGGCACGCCGCCCGTCGTCTGCACAAAGTCGTACACCAGCCGCCACACGCGGTTGAGGAACCGGTAGCAGCCCTCCACCGCCTGATCGTTCCACTCCAGATCACGCTCCGGCGGCGCGGCGAAGAGGATGAACAGCCGCGCCGTGTCCGCGCCGTAGCGGCCGATGATGGCCTCCGGGCTGACGATGTTGCCCTTGGACTTGCTCATCTTGCTGCCTTCCTTGAGCACCATGCCCTGCGTGAGCAGATTCTGGAACGGCTCGCTCACGCTGACCAGCCCCATGTCGTAGAGCACTTTCGTGAAGAAGCGCGCGTAGAGCAGGTGCAGGATGGCGTGCTCCACGCCGCCGATATACTGATCCACGTTCATCCAGTAGTCGGCCTTCTCTTTGGAGAACGGCGCCCGGTCATTGTGCGCGTCGGTGTAGCGCAGGAAGTACCAGCTGGAGCAGACGAACGTGTCCATCGTGTCGCTCTCCCGCCGCGCCGGACGTCCGCAGACGGGGCAGGTGGTGTTGACAAACTCCTCCATGTATTTCAGCGGCGACTCGCCGTTCGGCTTAAAATCCACATCCTGCGGCAGAAGCACCGGCAGCTGATCCTCCGGCACCGGCACCGTCCCGCAGTGCTCACAGTAGACAATGGGGATCGGAGCGCCCCAGAAACGCTGGCGCGAGATCAGCCAGTCACGCAGGCGGAAGTTGACTTTCTTCTCCCCCAGGCCCTTTTTAGCCAGATCCTCCACGATGGCGCGCCTGGCATCCTCGCTGCGCATCCCGTCGTAGGGGCCGGAGTGCACCATTCTTCCTTCCTCGGTGTAGGCCTCCGTCATCGTCTCCGCCGAGCTTTCCTCCCCCTCGGGCCGAACCACGACGAGGATGGGCAGGCCGTACTTTTTGGCAAAGGCAAAGTCGCGCGCGTCATGCGCCGGCACGCCCATGACCGCGCCGGTGCCGTACTCGTAGATGACATAGTTGCCCACCAGGATCGGCACGGCGCGGCCGTCGGCGGGATTCACGGCATAGGCGCCGGTGGCGATGCCTTTCTTCTCCAGCTCGGTGGACGTGCGCTCCACCTCGCTCATCTGCTGCACCTCGCGGATGAACGCGCGCACGGCCGCCTCCCGCTCCGTGCCCGCAATCAGCTTCTCCACCAGCGGATGCTCCGGCGCCAGCACCATGTAGGAGACGCCGTAGACGGTGTCGGGGCGGGTCGTGAAGACCTCGATGCTCTCCTCGCGCCCCTGCACGGCGAAGCGCAGGATCGCTCCCTCGCTGCGGCCGATCCAGTTCTCCTGCATGACGCGCACCTTGTTGGGCCAGCCGCTCAGCTGATCCAAATCCTGCAGGAGCCGGTCGGCGTAATCGGTGATTTTGAAGAACCACTGCTCGAGCGATTTTTTCTCCACCGGGCTGTCACAGCGCTCGCACTTGCCATCCACCACCTGCTCGTTGGCCAGCACCGTCTGACAGCCGGGGCACCAGTTGACAGTAGCGTTCTTTTTGTAGGCCAGACCCTGCTTGTAAAACTGCAGGAAGAACCACTGCGTCCATTTATAGTACTCCGGCAGGCAGGTGGTCACCTCGCGATCCCAGTCGTAGCTGAGACCCATGGCATGCAGCTGCCGCCGCATATTTGCGATATTCTCCCGCGTCCATCTGGCGGGCGGCGTGTTGTGCTTGATGGCCGCGTTCTCCGCCGGCAGGCCGAAGGAATCCCACCCGATGGGGTGCAGCACGTTGTACCCGTGCATCCGCTTAAAGCGTGCCACCACATCGCCGATGGAGTAATTGCGCACGTGTCCCATATGCAGATTGCCCGAAGGATAGGGGAACATCTCCAGGCAATAGTATTTCGGTTTGTCCGAGTCCTCCTCGACGCGGTAGGTCTTCTCCTCCGCCCATTTTTTTTGCCATTTGCGCTCGATCTCGGCAAACGCATAGCGCTCCTTCATCTTGTCCGTTCCTCCTCGTCCTCACAAATAAAAAAGGCGAACTCGCAATGTACAAGCCCGCCTTCCAGCCCGCCCTGCGCCGTCCGACGGCCGCTCTACGGGGCCGTCGCCGCGGACGCGTTCTTGTACTCCTCCAGCACGCGCTTGATGCCCGCGAACGTGCTGTCGCTGACCACATGCTCCATATGGCAGGCGTCGTGATCCGCAGTCTCCGGGTCGACACCGAGCACGGTCGTCAAAAAATCGGCGATGATCCGATGCCGCTCATAGATTTCCAGGGCCTTCTTCTCGCCCTTCTCCGTGAGGAAAATCATCTTGTTGGGATCCATGTAGATATAGTCCGCATCTTTCAAGATTCGCACAGCGCGGCTGATGCTGGCTTTTGTATAGTTCATGGCATTGGCGATGTCTGTCGAACGCACGTAGCCCTGCTTGCGGTACAGCAGCAGGATGTTCTCCAAATAGTCCTCCCCAGATTCTTGTGTCCGCATACATACTCCCTCCCGATTCTCGACAATTTGTCTGCGTCGGTTCTCCTGCACAGTGAGCCCTTGCAATTACATTCTATTATAATCCTCCGCGAAAAAAACACAAGTTTTTCCCGGCAACAATTTTTTCCAATCTGCATTTGTCCCTGCCCCGGCTCACCGCTCCTCCCCCTCCAGGAGCTTCGCCATGTCGGGGAAGCGGTCCCCCAAGGTCGAAGTCATGGGGGCCTGCGGTTTGAAGGCCTCGATCAGCGGCCCCATGATGCGCTGGAATTCTTTCTCGTTCCGCGAGAGGGCAAAAATCTTGGCCGTGTTGCGGGCGTCCCACAGCGCGTCGTGCTCCGCGCCGTCAAACTCCGACTGGATCGCGTTCACGGCGTGCTTGAGCGCCACGCGCTTTTCGATCCCCAGGAGATCCCCGAACACGCGCTGATAATCCACCCAGTGATCGCAGAGGCGGTGCACTGCCCGGCAGTCGATCTCCTTCAGGTTCAGTTCCCGCTTCAGCTGCAGCAGATCGCTGTCGCTCCAGGAATAGACCGTCAGCTCCTCCTCGCCGCACCAGGCTACAAAGCGCTCCAGCACCGGCCGCAGCACCTCGGCGTCCGCCACCGTCTCGCTGGTGATGCCCGTCACGCGCGTGCACGATTTCTCGATCTTATCGTTGTACTGCGGCTTCACATAGCTCTGAAAACTGCTGATCTCGCGGCAGGCGTCATCCAGCATAACCGCGCCGATCTCCACGATCTCCATCTTGCTGAACGCGCGCTCCCGCTCGTGTCCCGCCGCAATCTGATTCATCTCAAAGTCCACAAATATATGGTGCATCGCTCTTCTCCTAATCGACCCGCCGCAGAATTCCCATCGGCGTGCACTCACGCCCCTGCCCCAGCGGGTTGTCGCGCAGGGCTTCCTCCAGCAGCGGAATCAGCTTTTTCTGGCCGGAGAAGCCCAGTATCTCGATGCTCAGGTCATTTGCGTCGATGATCGCGGCGTCGTAACCGATGGCCTTGGAGATCTCCCTGCTCACTTTGGCCGGATCCTCCGGTCCCAGCGTGACACAGCGGTTCAAAGGCGGCAGCGCGCCCGGGCAAGGCCCGTCGATCGCCCGCACCGCCTCGCCGGCGATGGTGTAGAAAATGCCGCGCTTGTGAAACAGTTTGCCGACGGCCGAGCAGGCCGCGGCAAAGAGAATGCGCGGCGTACCCGCCTGCTGCAGCGTGATCTCCATCGTCTCCGGCATCGTGCGGCCCAGCCCGTGCGGCGAACGGTAGACGAACTTCACCAGAAAGCGGGCCAACGGGCGCGGATGGATTTCCTCCACCGGGATGGCCCGGTTCTGCGTGCAGGCCACCGCCTTCTCCGACAAGAAGAGAATGTCGCCCTTCTGCATATGCGGCAGGGCATACTGCCGCACCACATCGATGATGTCGTCCACCTTCGTGATGACGTGCGTCCGCACGGCGTAGCGCGCGTAGGCTTTCCCGTCCACCATCCGGACCTGTTCCTTGCCCTCGTTGACCATAGCGTTTTCCATATCCCCTACACTCCTTCGCGGGGCGGCTGTCCGCCCGGGTCTTGTACCGGCGCCGGGAGGGAGCGGGCGGAACCGATCTCCCCCGGATCTCCCATTGGGCCGCCGCGGCCCCGCACATGATAAATTTCCTGCGTTTCCGCCCGATCCGCGCTACCTGGCGGCCTTGCGGCGCAGCTTGCGCTTGATGACCCGCAGCAGCACCTGCGCCTCCTCCATGCGCATCAGCGCCGCGAGCATGGCGTAGATCACCACGCCGAACGCCACGCACAGAAGCACCTGTCCGATCTGTCCGACCTTGCTGCTCATATCCCACGCCTGTTCCAGCACCTCCGCCAGCCCGGCGACGCCCAGCCCCATTCCGACCGATGCCGCCAGGGACTGCATGGCGGAGCGGAAGATCGCGTGGCCGCCGAAGGCGCCGATCTTGCGCGAGAGGCCGAACCAGAGCACCGCCATGCTCAGCAGTCCCGACAGAGAGTAGGCGAGCGCCAGCCCGCGATAGGCCATCGGCTTCACCAGCAGAACGCTGAGCACAATGTTGAAGAGCAGGATGAACACGTTGATCACAACCGGTGATCGCGTATCCTCCACGGCGTAGTAGCCGCGGTTCAGAATCTGCTGCGCCGAGTAGCCCACGATGCCCAGAGAATAGTAGAAGAGGATCACCGACACCAGCTCGACATTCTCCGGCGTGACGGCAAACTGCTGATACATCGCCCGCACCACCGGGTAGCGCAGCGCGATCAGCCCCACCGAGGCGGGCAGCGTGATAAAAATGACTGTGCGCAGCCCCATATTCAGGTTTTCTTTGTACTCCGCGATCTCGCCGCGCGCCACATGGCTTGTCATGGTCGGGAACACCGAGAGCCCGATCGCCGAGGCGAAGATGCCGACCGGCAGCATCATCACCCGCTGCGCGTTCTTCATGGCCGAAACCGTGCCCGCGCCCAACCCGGAAGCCAGGTTCTGGCTCACCAGCAGATTGAGCTCGTTCATGGAAAGGCCGAGCACCACGGGGACAAACAGGAGAAAAAACTTCTTTACGCCGGGATGGTGCAGATCCAGCACCGGCCGATAATCGAATCCGTACTGAATCAGGGTGCGCACCTGCATCGCCAGATTGAGCGCGGCGCCCACCACGACGCCGATGGAAAAGCCCATCACCCCGAGCCTGCGGCTGAGCAGAAGCCCCAGCACGATGATGGTGATATTGTAGACCACCGCGCCCATGGCCGGAACCGTGAATTCTTTATAGCACTGCAGGATCCCCTGCGAAATGCCCGTCAGGCACATAAAAAAGCACTGCGCAAACATCACCCGCGTCAGGAGCACCGTCAGCGCGAAGGTCTCGTCGGTAAAGCGCACCAGAAGGCGCACCAGCTGCGGCGTGAAGATGAGGCCCAGCGCGATGAGAAACAGCGCCGCCAAGCTCACCAGATTGAGGATCGTGCTGGCCATGCGGCAGCCTTCCTCCTCCCGCTCGGTGGCGAGATAGCTGCTGAACACTGGGATAAAGGCGGAACTCAGCGCACCGCCCACCAGCGCGAAGTAGATGAGATCCGGGATGGTGAAGGCCGCATAGTAGGCGTCCGTCTCGGCGCCAAAGCCGAAGGAGGATGTGATGGCAAAGTCCCGCACGAATCCCAGCACACGGCTGAGCAGCATGGTGATCGTCAGGACGCCCGCCGCCGCCAGAAAGCTGCTGCTCCTGCTGCGCCGCCGTCCGGACGGTTTACTCACGTGTTTTGGCTTATACATAGACAACCTACCTGTACTTTCTTCCAGAATACCGCCGCCGGCAGGAACCGGAAGAAGAACCCTTTCCGCTTTCCCGTCTTTCCTATTTTAGCCCATCCCCATTTGTTTGTATAGAGAAATGTTGGCTTTCCCGCGGATTTTTTGCTTTTTTGTCGATTTTTCCGATCTCCCGCGCCGTTTCTCGCCCAGCGGCGCTCCGCGCACGCAGGTTGCGCGGTATCAGCCTCTCTGTCCGCGCGTCCTGTGCTTGCCCCTTCGTCCGGCCGAAAATCTCTGTGGTGCGAAGCTCCTCTTCTGTATGCCCCCTGTTTTTCGGATCCGACCTGCAGAGGAGATAGCCGGAACTTCGAAAAGCTGCGAGCACTTCCCGGGGCACAAGTCGGCGTAGGATTCTGCTTGAATCCTGTTGATAATACTTGTGTGTAGTAAAGAAGCACAATAAACAAACTGATACAGACAGTCGCCCGTGC
>CAZSHM010000025.1:0-26964 GCA_964606855.1 uncultured Peptococcaceae bacterium | reverse complement strand
TTGTACAAATCAATAAGGAAAAGAACAATTTGCATTTCAGCGATTATCTATAAGTGTTTGCTTATATGAATAAAGGAGCCCATATCACATGGACTCCTTTATTCAATCCATTCCGCAAAAGCGGGCATTCCATCCACCATGCATTCCTTGCCTGCGGGAACGCCATCCCCGTGTCGGAAAGCACCGTCTCCAGACTAGTGGAGGACCGCCAGAAACCTGAATGCGTATCACGAGCCGTATCCGGGATTGGCGCAGGAACTGGGCGTGGAGTTCTGCCGGAAGCATTTCCCCGGACATCAGGCGATTATCTGCCCCCCCCATCCGGACGGACACCGGAAAACCGGCAGCAAAAAAAGTGTCCCGATACGAAACTACGGAGACATAGCACATAAAACCGATCCATACGGCAACAAACGCCGAGAGGAAAAGATCCCTGCCCGCATGTGTACGCGTGTACGTTTCGTGACAACCCCCCTTCAAATGTTCACGGAAACCTGCAAAACCAGTTGCGCATTGGAAATAAACCTGATCCTTCACGGATAAAATACATTCTTCAGATACAATCCGCCCGCGGGCGCGGTGCGCCCCGCAAGATGGCGGTTCTGTGTGGCAAACACACGCGGAATGTCCGCCGTCGATTTCCGGCCCAAGCCGATGTCCAGTACGGTGCCCACCAAGATCCGCACCATGTTATAGAGGAAACCGTTGCCGTACACGTCGAAAGTGAGCCACTCCCCTTCACGGCGCAAGCGCAGGTAATAGATTGTGCGCACGAAATTTTTGACGGTGCTGCCCGCGGCGGAAAATCCGCGGTAGTTGTGCGTCCCTTCCAGCAGCCGGCATGCCTCCTGCATCTGCGCGTCGTTCAACTCTCCGGGATAGTGGTAGTAGTACGAATTGCCGAAAACAGAGCCCGCCTCGTTGTTCCAGACGCGATACTGGTACCGTTTGCCAAGCGCGCACTTGCGGGCATGAAAGTCCTCCGGCACAACCGATGCCGAGACAATGCGGACATCCTTCGGCAGATGCTGGTTAATCGCGTAGGCCATCCGCTCCAAGGGGATCAAAGATGCCGTGTGAAAGTTGATCACCTGCCCCAGGGCATGCACGCCGCGATCGGTGCGTCCGGCACTGTAGATCCGTGTCGGCTCCCTGAGCAGCCCGCCGATGGCCAGTTCCAGTTCCTCCTGCACCGTGGGCATATTTTCCGGATGTGTCTGGGCCTGGAAGCCGAAGTAACGGCTGCCGTCGTACTGCACCACAGCTTTGATGTTGCGCATGCTATCCCCGTCCTATCTATCCCGAACGCTCTACAGCTAACGATCTTTCCTTCGCGCCTTGCGGGATGCGGCCGCGCGGATCATCCGATCCCGCGGCTCAGGAACGCACCCGCGATCATACAAAAGCAGAACACAGCGGCCAGCGCGTCCCGCCGCCCATAGCGCAGCGCCTTCAGCCGCGTGCGCCCCTCGCCGCCGTGATAGCAGCGCGCCTCCATGGCGATGGCCAGCTCATCCGCGCGCTTGAAGGAATTCATGAACAGCGGCACCAGAAGCGGGATCATCGCTTTCGCCCGTTCCAGCAGATTGCCGCTCTCGAAATCCGCGCCGCGCGCCGCCTGCGCCTTCATAATCTTATCCGTCTCCTCCGCCAGCGTGGGGATGAAACGCAGCGCGATGGTCATCATCATCGCCAGCTCATGGGCGGGCAGCCCTATGCGCTGAAACGGCTTCAGCAGATTCTCAATGCCGTCTGTGAGCGAGATCGGCGTCGTGGTCAGGGTCAGGATCGAGGTCACGCTGACCAGGAGCAGCAAGCGGGTCGCCATAAAGACGGCCTGCCGGATTCCCTCGCGCGTCACCGACAAAAAGCCCCACTCCCACAGCACTTCGCCGGGCGTCATAAACATCTGCAGCCCGACCGTGAGCAGCACGATCAGCACAATCGCCTTGAGGCCCCGAAAGAAATAGCGCAGCGGCACCCGGCTGATCCCCACCACCACAAGACTCAGGAGCAGCATCGCCCCAAGGCCCCAGAAGTTGTTGACAACGAAGAGCGCCACCATATAGAGCAGCACGCCGATCAGTTTCGTGCGCGGGTCCAAACGGTGCAGAAACGAGTCGCCGGGATAGTATTGCCCGATCGTGATATCTTTCAGCATCCCGCTTCTCCTCCTCTTGCGGCCAGGGCGCGCAGAATCTCCTCCTTGACTTCCTCCACCGCGAACAGATCCGTGCGCACCGCGAGCCCCCGTTCCCGCAGGCGCAGCAGAACCCGTGTCAGCGTCGGAACGCCGAGCCCCAGCGCCTCCAGCTCGTCGGGGCGGGCGAAGATCTCCCGCGGCGCCCCCGAAAGGCAGATTTTCCCGTGATCCATCACAATCATCCGCTGCGCATAGCGCGCGATATCATCCATGCTGTGCGAGACCAGGACAATGGTCATCCCCTGGCGGTGCAGCGCCGCGATCTGTTCCAGAAATTCCTCCCTGCCACGCGGATCGAGTCCCGCGGTCGGCTCATCCAGCACCAGGTACTTGGGCTGCATAGCCAGGACACCGGCGATGGCCACCTTGCGCTTCTGCCCGCCGCTCAGATCAAAGGGCGACTTTCGGCGCAGCGCTTTATAGTCCAGCCGCAAAAGCGCCATCGCCTCCTGCACACGCCGCTTGATTTCCGCGTCCGAAAGCCCCATATTGCGCGGGCCAAAGCCGATATCCTGCTCCACCGTCTCCTCAAACAGCTGATATTCCGGATACTGGAACACGACGCCGACTTTCATGCGCAGTTCCTTGCGCCTGCTCTTGGCACTCTTGTCCTGAAGGTTCACGCCGTCCACCAACACTTCACCCTCCGTGGGTTTCAGCAGCCCGTTCAGATGCTGAATAAGGGTGGATTTTCCGGAACCGGTGTGTCCGACAATTCCGAGAAATTCACCCTCATCAATGCGCAGACTGACATCCTGCAGCGCCTGACTGACGGCGGGCAGGCCCTCCTGATACGTATAGGAAACATGCTTCAGTTCCAGGGACATAACTCCGCCACCATTTCTTCCACTGTCATGATATCCGCACGGATGCGCGCGTCCGCCTTATGTAGCTTGGCAGCCAATTCCGCCACCGGCGGAACATCCAGCTGCATCTGTTTCAGCAAATCCACCTGCGTGAAGACTTCCCGCGGCGTGCCCGTCAGGGCAATGCGCCCGTTTTCCATCACCACAACCCGGTCTGCCAGCACAGCCTCCTCCATGAAATGGGTGATGTTGATGATGGAGATCCCCTCCTCGCGGTTCAGCCGTTCCATGGTTCGCAGCACCTCCCTGCGCCCCAGCGGATCCAGCATCGCCGTCGACTCGTCGAAGACGATATACTTCGGCCGCATGGCAATGATCCCGGCAATCGCGACGCGCTGTTTCTGCCCGCCGGACAACTGATGCGGTCCCTTGTCGTGGAAGTCCTCCATGCCCACCAGCCGTAGCGCCTCGTCCACGCGCGCGCGGATCACCGGCGGCTCTAGGCCCAGGTTCTCCGGCCCGAAGGCGACATCCTCCTCCACCGTCGTCGCGACCAGCTGATTGTCCGGATTTTGCAGCACCATGCCGACGCGTTGCCGGATCGTCCAGAGGTCCTCTTCGCTTGCTGTATCGACAGCGTCCACTTCAACTGTCCCCGCAGTTGGCAACAAAAGAGCATTCAGATGCTTGGCCAGCGTAGATTTACCGCATCCGTTATGCCCTAACACAGCAAGATATTCCCCTTCTCCGATCTCCAGCGAAACGTCATCCAGCGCCTTGGTCTCCTGCTCGGTCGATTCACTTTGATAGATATGTGTCAAATGTTTGATTCGAATCATCGCTTTACGCGGAAACAACGGAAGTCAGGAACGCAAAATTCCTGACCCCCACGTTCCTCTCCTTATACCAGTTCTACGATCGCCATCGGCGTGCCGTCGCCGCGGCGATAGCCGGCCTTCACCACGCGGGTATACCCGCCCTGACGGTCTTCGTATTTCGGCGCAATCTCATCGAACAGTTTTTTCGCGACGTCCTCCTCCATCAGATAGGCCAGCGCCTGGCGGTACGCGTGCAGATTGCCCGTTTTGCCCAAGCTGATCATTTTGTCCACGGTCCGTCTGACCTCTTTGGCCCTGGCCTCGGTCGTCCGGATCTGGCCGTACTTCAGAACAGAAGTCGTCAGATTCCGCAGCATCGCGCGGCGCTGCGCACTGTTCCTTCCCAAGTTTCTATAAGGCACGATTCTTCCTCCTTTATCACAAAGTCGCCTTCGCGAGCCGTCTTTCCGACTGCGGCATGCGCCGCAGGGTCGCAGACAGTCCGCGCGCTCCGTTTCATTCTTTTATTCCTCCGTGGATCGCAAGCTCAGCCCCAATGCCTCCATCTTTTGCTGGACTTCCTCCAGGGACTTCTTCCCCAGGTTGCGCACCTTCATCATATCGTCCTCTGTCTTTTGCGTCAGTTCGGAGACCGTATTGATACCCGCCCGCTTCAGGCAGTTGTAGGAGCGCACGGAGAGATCCAGTTCCTCGATGGTCATATCGAGGATCTTGTTCTTCTCCTCCTCCTCCTTCTCCACCATGATCGGAACGTGATCCATGTTGTCGGTCAGATCCACAAACAGTTTCAGATGATCGCTGAGAATTCGCGCCGCCAGGCTGACGGCGTCGTCCGGCTTGATGCTGCCGTTGCTCCACAGCTCGATCGTCAGCTTGTCATAGTCGGTCCTCTGCCCGACACGCGTATCCTCGAGATAGAAGTTCACCTTCTGGATCGGCGTATAGATCGAGTCGATGGGGATGGTTCCGATGGGCTGATCCTCTTTCTTGTTGCGCACGGCAGGCACGTAGCCGCGGCCGCGTTCCACGACCATCTCGATGTAGAGATGGCTGTTCACATCCATCTGCGCGATGTGCAGATCCCCGTTCAGGATCTCGATCGGCTCCGGCGCCTGGATATCCGAGGCGAGCACCTCGCACGGTCCGTAGGCATCGATCACCATCGTCAGCGGTTCGTCGCTGTCCGAGCGCAGGGCAAGCCCTTTGATGTTCAGAATGATATCCGCCACATCCTCCTCCACGCCGGGCACGGTAGAAAACTCATGCAGCACCCCGTCGATTTTGATGGACGTCACAGCGGCACCGGGCAGGGAAGACAACAGCATGCGTCTCAGGGAATTCCCCAGAGTTGTACCATAACCTTTCTCAAGTGGCTCCACAACAAATTTGCCGTAAGTCTGGTCGTCGCTCATGGCTACACACTCAATATTTGGTTTCTCAAACTCAATCATTCTTCAACCTCCTACTTATACGCAGTATAACCTAAGAGTCCTAATGATATGAATTATTTGGAGTACAACTCGACAATCATCTGTTCTTCCACCGGGATGTCAATCTCTTCTCTGGTCGGCATTCTCAAAACCTTTGCGGACAGATTCTCTACATCCAGTTCCAACCAAGCCGGAGGATTCTTGGTTCCCAGATTATCCGCCAATTCTTTGATCAGCGCGGAACTCTTGCTCTTGTCTTTCAGCCGGATGACGTCTCCGACCTTCAGCTCCATGGACGGCACGTTCGCCTTATTTCCGTTCAGCGTGAAGTGATTGTGGCGCACGAACTGTCTCGCCTGATTGCGGGAGGAAGCAAACCCGGCGCGGTAAACGACATTGTCAAAGCGGCTTTCCAGAAGGACCAGCAGGTTTTCGCCGGTGACGCCCTTCTTGCGCTCCGCCTTGTCAAAATACGACTCAAACTGTCCTTCCAGCACGCCGTAGATCCGGCGGGCTTTCTGTTTCTCTCTCAGCTGCAACCCATATTCGCTCTGCTTACTTCTGCGCTGACCATGCTGCCCGGGCGCGTAGCTTCTCTTCTCCATGGCACACTTCTTGGAGTAGCAGCGGTCACCCTTCAAAAACAGTTTCACGCCTTCTCTGCGGCACAGACGGCAAACAGGCCCTGTATATCTTGCCATTTCTCCAACACACCTCCTAGACTCTTCTGCGCTTCGGCGGACGGCAACCATTGTGTGGAATCGGGGTGACGTCCTTGATCAGGGTGACTTCCAGCCCCGCGGCCTGCAAAGAGCGAATCGCCGCTTCTCTCCCTGCGCCCGGGCCCTTGACGTAGCACTCGATCTCTCTCAGGCCGTGCTCCATCGCAGCTCGCGCGGCCGCGTCCGCGGCTGTCTGCGCGGCGTAGGGCGTGCTCTTCCTGGAGCCTTTGAACCCCATTCCGCCGGCACTGGCCCAAGATAACGCATTGCCGTTCATGTCCGTGATGGTAACGATCGTATTGTTAAATGTGGATTTGATATGCGCGATGCCCTTGTCCACATTTTTGCGTTCTCTGCGTTTTACGCGAGTATTAGCAGTCTTCGGCTTAGCCATTTCACACACCCACTCCTTACTTCTTGCGTTTCGCGCCTACAGTTTTCACTTTACCCTTGCGTGTTCTTGCGTTCGTCTTGGTTCTCTGCCCTCTGACCGGCAGGCCTCTGCGGTGCCGCACACCGCGGTAGCAGCCGATCTCGGACAGACGCTTGATGTTCAGGGAAACCTCCCGGCGCAGGTCGCCCTCGACCTTCATCTTGCCGACGACGTCTCTCAGCTTCTGTACTTCTTCCTCCGTCAGGTCACGCACCCGCGTGTCGGGGTTGATCCCCGTCTCCGCCACGATTTTTTCCGCGGTGGGTCTGCCGATGCCATAGATATACGTCAGGCCGATAACGACTCTCTTTTCTCTTGGCAAGTCAATCCCAACGATTCGTGCCATGCTTCGATGCACCTCCCATGAGAAATTCATTCTCAGAAATCTATCTTGCGCTTCGGATTTTTTGGTTTTCGCTCACAGGGTTTCCGGCTGCGGGTTTCCCGCTTCTGCCTCTCCCGGCAAAGGAATTAACCCTGTTTCTGCTTATGCTTCGGATTCTCGCAGATCACCATCACCGCGCCCTTGCGGCGGATGATCTTGCACTTTTCGCAGATCGGCTTCACAGAAGCTCTCACTTTCATGCTGCTCCCTCCTTGTCGGATTCAGAACCTTTGTCCCGCACAGTTCTGCGCCGCGCGAGACTACTTAAACCGGTAGGTGATGCGGCCGCGGCTCAAATCATACGGAGAGAGCTCCACGGTCACCCTGTCCCCCGGAAGGATTTTGATAAAATTCATGCGGATCTTGCCGGAAACATGCGCCAGCACCTTGTGGCCGTTCGCCAGCTCGACCTGAAACATCGCGTTCGGCAGAGGTTCCACCACGGTTCCCTCCACCTCAATGACATCCTTGGACATATGCATTAGCCTCCTTATCACTTGTTTTCTAGAGCAGAACGAATATCGGCTAATACTTCCTCCATTGCCTTTCCGCCATCTACGGAGCGCAGGATGCCTTTGGTCTGATAATACTGGATGAGCGGCGCGGTCTGCGCGCGGTAGACATCCAAACGGCTGTTCACCGTCTCCGCCGTATCGTCGTCTCGCTGATAGAGGGGGCCGCCGCATTGATCGCAGATTCCCTCCGCCGCGGGGGCCTTGTTCGCAATATGGTACGTGGCGCCGCAGTTTCTGCAGACTCTTCGCCCCGTCAGCCGATCCAGCAGGAGCTCCTTGTCGACTTCCAAGTTGACCACACAGTCCAACGCCACGCCCAGCTCCTGCAGGATCTGATCCAGCGCGTCGGCCTGCTGCACCGTCCTCGGGAAACCGTCCAGCAGGAAGCCGTCCTTGCAGTCCTCCTCCGCCAAGCGCTCCCGCACGATGCCCACCGTCACGGCATCGGGCACCAGCTGACCCCGTTCCATGTACTGCTTAGCCTCTAAGCCCAGCGCTGTTCCCTCTTTCTGGGCCTTGCGAAACATATCACCGGTGGAGATATGGGGGATATGGTACAACTCGACCAACTTTTCCGCCTGGGTTCCTTTCCCGGCACCGGGAGGTCCCATCAGTATGATTTTCATTGTAATCCCTCCACAGCTTACTTCATAAAGCCTTCATAGTTGCGCATCAGCAGCGTCGCTTCCAGCTGCTTCATGGTATCCAGCGCCACGCCCACAACGATCAGGAGCGCCGTACCGCCGAAATACAGATCCAGATGGGTCAGGCCCATGATGATCGCCGGCAGCACCGCGATGATCGCCAGGAAGATGCCGCCGAACAGCGTGATGCGGCTCATCACTTTCGTGATATACTCGGCGGTCGGTCTGCCCGGCCGCAGTCCGGGAATGAACCCGCCGTTCTTCTTGATATTCTCCGCCACATCCAGCGGATTGAAGGTGATCGCGGAATAGAAATATGTGAAGAACACAATCAGCAGCGCATATAAGATATTGTAAAAGATGCCGGATGCATCAAAGATGTTGGTGATCGTCACAGCAAAGCTGTTGTTCGGGAAAAACGAGGCGATCGTGCCCGGGAGCATCAAAATGGACATCGCGAAGATGACCGGGATCACGCCGGCAGAGTTGACCTTGATTGGAATGTGTGTGGACTGTCCGCCATAGACTTTGCGGCCCACCACACGCTTCGCATACTGCACCGGGATCCGTCTCTCCCCTTCCTGCACCGCCACAACCGCGACGACTGCGGCCAGAGCGATCACCGCGAACAGCAGGACAACCAGAACGCCCATCGCGCCGTTGGCCACGATGTAATTGTACAGCGTATAACATCCGGACGGGATGCGGGAGACGATACCGGCAAAGATGATCAGCGAGATGCCGTTGCCGATTCCCTTCTCGGTGATCAGCTCGCCGATCCACATCAGGCAGGCCGTGCCGGCCGTCAGGGTCAGCGTGATCAGGGCGATGCTGCCCAGAGAATCGTTCACCAGGGCGCGGCGGAACCCGAAGGAAACGCCGATCGCCTGCACAAAGGCCAGGACCACTGTCAGATACCGGGTATACTCTACAATCTTTTTGCGGTCCTCTTTCGCCAGCCGTTCCAGGCGCGGCACGATGACCGTCAGCAGTTGGATGATGATCGACGCGTTGATGTACGGCGTGATACTCATGGCAAAGATGGAGAAGTTGCGGAAAGCACCGCCGGAGACCATATCAAAAAAGCCCAGCAGTTTCGCCTGCTCCGTCAGCTGCTGAATCACCGCACCGTCAATTCCCGGCACCGGAATATGGGCACCGATGCGGAATACGAGGAACATCAATAATGTGAAAAGGATCTTTTTGCGTGTGTCCTCCGCTTTTAAAGCGCTCTTGAGCGTGCTTAACAAGTCAAATCACCTCAACTCGGCCGCCGGCTGCCTCGATTTTCTCCTGCGCGGATTTGCTGAACGCATTCGCCTTGACCGTGAACGCTTTCGTCACTTCACCGTTGCCCAGGATTTTCACGCCACCGTTTTTCACCTGCTTCACGATGCCGTTGTCGAACAGCAACTCGGGGGTAATTTCCGTATTTGCTTCGAACCGTTCCAGACGATCCAGATTGACTTCTGTGTATTCTACCTTGAACCTCGCGTTGGTAAAGCCCCTCTTGGGCATCCGGCGCTGCAGCGGCGTCTGTCCGCCTTCAAAGTACGGCCCTTTTCCGCCGCCGGAACGGGCCTTCTGTCCTTTATGCCCTTTCCCGGCAGTCTTTCCCAACCCGGATCCAATCCCTCTCCCCTTGCGTTTCGGCGCGCTTGTCGCCCCCGCGGCGGGCTTCAGTTCATGGAGTTTCACTAAAAAACACCTCCTAGTTCAAACGCTGATCAGGCATCTATCTCTTCCACACTTACAAGATGATGTACTTTTGCAACCATCCCTCGGATGACGGGCGTATCCTCCTGGATCACGGAACTGTTCGTTTTCTTGAGGCCGAGGGCTTTCACAACCCGCCTCTGTCTTTCCGGCGAGCCGATCACACTTTTCACCAAGGTGATTTTGATCTGTGCCATCTCCGAATCCCCCTTACCCTAAGATTTCCTCAACCGTCTTGCCGCGCAGCCGCGCCACATCCTCCACACGCTTCATGGAGTTCAGCCCCTGCATGGTGGCCTTGACGATGTTCAGGCTCGTGTCGGAGCCCAGTGATTTTGCCAGGATATTCTTAATGCCCGCCAACTCCACGACCGCGCGCACCGCGCCGCCGGCGATGACGCCGGTACCTTCGGACGCGGGCCGCATCATCACGCGCGCGGCGCCGAAGCGCCCGACGATCTCATGCGGGATCGTATTGTTGACGACAGGAACTTCTGTCAGATTTTTCTTCGCGTCCTCGATTCCCTTGCGGATCGCCTCGGGCACCTCGTTGGCCTTGCCCATACCGATGCCGACCACGCCGTTCTCATTGCCCACGACGACCAGGGCGCTGAAGCTCATGCGGCGGCCGCCCTTGACGGTCTTTGCCACGCGGTTGATCTGGACGACTCTCTCTTTCAATTCATAGTTGTTCGCGTCTAACCTTGCCAATCCTTTTCCCTCCTTCACCGTTGATCAGAAATCAAGGCCAGCTTCCCTGGCCCCTTCGGCCAGCGCCTGGATACGGCCGTGATACAGGTTGCCGCCCCGGTCAAACACAACTTTGGTGATTCCCTTCTCCAGCGCCTTCTTGGCGATCGCCTCGCCGACCGCTCTGGCCGCCTCTGTCTTGGTGCCGTCAACCCGCACTTCCTGCGTGGAAGCCGCGGCCAGCGTGTAGCCTACCGTATCGTCGATAATCTGCGCATAGATATGTTTCGTGCTTCTGAATACCGCCAACCGCGGTCTGTCCGCGGTTCCTTTGATTTTATTTCTCATTCTCCAGTGTTTTTTCATACGGATTCTCTTTTTGGGAGTCTGTTTAATCACGTTCTGTCACTCCTTTCCCCGGAATTGAACAGCCGCTTCACCGGCTTACGGATTATTTGCCACCAGATTTTCCGGCTTTTAATTTTACGACTTCGCCCGCGTAACGGATTCCCTTTCCTTTGTAGGGCTCCGGCTCACGCACGGCACGGATATTGGCGGCCAAACTGCCGACCTTTTCTTTGTCGATGCCCTTGACCACAATCTGCGTCGGGCTCGGCACCTCGATCTCCATGCCTTCTTCCGGCTCAAATTCGACCGGGTGGGAGTAGCCGACCTGCAGCACCAGTTTTTTGCCCTGCAGCTGCGCTCTGTAGCCCACGCCGACCAATTCCAGGCTCTTGGAGAAGCCCTGCGTCACACCGACCACCATATTGTTCAGCAGCGTGCGGGTCAACCCCCACAGCGCTTTTTTATCCTCATCCGGGCAAAGAACCTTTACCTGGCCGTTTTCCTGCTCCAGAACCATCGCGGGATGCAGCTGTCTTTCCAGTTGACCCTTCGGCCCTTTTACAGTGACATGATTCCCCTCAGCGATCGTCACCTCGACGCCGTCGGCGATGCTGACCGGGAGTTTACCAATTCGGGACATTGTTGCACCTCCTGCACTACCAGCTTATCCCTCACCACACGTAGCAGATCACTTCTCCGCCCAGGCCCTGCTTGCGGGCTTCCTTGTCCGTCATGATGCCCTTGGATGTGGAAATCACAGCGATTCCCAGACCGCCCAGCACCTTCGGCACATCGTCCTTCTTGCAGTACACCTTCAAACCGGGCTTGCTGATCCGCTTCAAACCGGAAATGACCTTTTCACGGTTCGGGCCGTATTTCAAATAGATCCGGATGATGCCCTGCTTCCCATCCTCGATGAGATCATAATCCTTGATAAACCCCTCCGTCTTCAGAATCTCGGCCAGCGCCGTCTTCGTCTTGGAGGCGGGAATTTCCACTTTCTCGTGCATCACCATATTTGCATTCCGAATTCTTGTCAAGAAATCCGCGATCGGATCTGTCATTGCCATGACAGGGACCTCCTTCCATACATTTGGTCTTACCAACTGGACTTTGTCACACCAGGCAGCTGGCCTTTATACGCTAATTCACGGAAACATACTCTGCAAAGACCGAATTTACGCATATATGCATGGGGACGTCCGCAAACCTTACATCTGTTGACTACTCTGACCTTATATTTCGGTGCCTTGCGCACCTTCATGGATGTCTTTGCCATAGGATTTCTTACCTCCCAATCAATTAACTTGCGAATGGCATACCCAAAAGTTTCAACAGTGCTCTGCCCTCTTCGTCGGTCTTGGCCGTCGTAGAGAATACGACCTCCATGCCTCTGACTTTATCAATCTTGTCATATTCGATCTCCGGGAAGATCAACTGCTCCCGCAGGCCCAGACTGTAGTTCCCTCTGCCGTCAAAGGATTTCGGCGAAACGCCGTGGAAATCACGCACACGGGGCAGCGCGACGGTCAGCAATCTGTCGACGAACTCATACATCCGATCTCCGCGCAGCGTTACCTTAACGCCCACCGGCATGCCTTCTCTCACCTTGAAACCGGCAATGGATTTTTTCGCTCTGGTGATGACCGGCTTCTGTCCGGAGATCAGGGTCAGATCATTCAGCGCGGCGTCCAGCGCTTTGGGGTTCTGTACCGCTTCGCCCAGACCGATGTTGATCACAACTTTGTCCAGCTTGGGAATCGCCATCACATTGGTATATTTGAACTGTTCCTGTAAACCGGGAACAACTTCCTTCAGATACTTTTCTTTCAATCTAGCCATTTCCGCACAGCCTCCTTTCTTTCAGGATGATGTATCAAAGCTCGCTGCCGCATTTCCGGCAGACACGAACCTTCTTGCCGTTCTCGATGGTGTGCGCCACCCGCACGCCCTTCCTGCAGCTGCTGCAGTACGGCATCACGTTGGAGACATGGATCGGTGCTTCCTTCTCGACGATCCCGCCCTGCGGCATCTTCTGCGAGGGCTTCGTGTGGCGTTTCACCACGGAGATTCCCTCCACGATCACTTTGTCCTGGCTCGGGATCACCTGAATCACCTTGCCGGTCTTGCCTCTGTCTTTTCCGGCGATCACAATGACCTGGTCGCCTTTCTTCACATTCATTTTGGCCACAATTTTCACCTCCAGGGCTACGGCTCACAGCACTTCAGGCGCCAGAGAGACAATCTTCATGAAATCCTTGTCCCGCAGTTCTCTGGCCACCGGCCCAAAAATACGCGTCCCTCTCGGGCTCTTGTCCTCCCGAATGATCACCGCCGCGTTCTCGCTGAAACGAATGTAGGAACCGTCTGGCCTGCGAACCGCCTCTTTCGTCCGCACGACAACGGCCCGTACCACGTCGCCCTTCTTGACAACGCCGCCGGGTGTTGCTTCTTTCACCGCGGCAATAATGACATCGCCGACGGACGCATAGCGACGTTTCGTTCCGCCCAGCACACGGATGCACAACAATTCCTTCGCGCCGGTATTGTCACCGACTTTCAGTCGGGTTTCTTGCTGAATCATATCCGGTTACCTCCTTCCGGCCGCCTCTCCTCGTAATCTGCGGCGCAGACGTAGCACGCCGCGGACGCGCCGCGCGTCCTATACGATCGTAGCCTTCTCCGTGATCTCCACGACGCGCCATCTCTTATCCTTGCTCAGGGGGCGTGTCTCCATAATCTTGACTTTGTCTCCTACCTTGCAGGCGTTCGCTTCATCGTGCGCCTTATATTTCTTGCTCATCGTGGTGATCTTGCCGTACAGAGGATGGCGGACACGGCTCTCGACAGAGACAGTGACGGTTTTGTCCATCTTGTCGCTCACAACCACGCCGTAGCGGACCTTGCGATTTCCTCTTTCCACGTTGTTCCCTCCTCGCTCAGGCATTCGCCTGTTCTTTGATCTCGCGTTCCCGCAGCACCGTTTTCGCTTTGGCAATATCCTTGCGGACCTCGCGGATCTTCATCGGATTTTCTAACTGGCCGGTCGCCATCTGGAAACGCAAATTAAAAAGTTCTTCTTTGAGATCGACAACCTTTTGCTCCAGTTCATCTGTGCTCAAGTCTCTCAACGCATCAACCTTCATTTACGTCACCGCCTTCTCGTCTCACGAATTTACACTTCATCGGCAGTTTATGCATAGCCAGGCGCAGCGCCTCTCTGGCCACATCCTCCGGGACGCCGGCCAGCTCGAACATGACTCTGCCGGGCTTCACCACAGCGACCCAGTAATCCGGAGCGCCCTTTCCGGAACCCATACGAACCTCGGCGGGTTTCGCCGTGATGGGGTGATCCGGGAAAATTTTGATCCAGACTTTTCCGCCACGCTTGATATAACGGGTCATCGCGATACGCGCGGCCTCGATCTGGCGGCTGGTGATCCAGGCGCCCTCCAGGGCCTGCAGCCCGTAGTCCCCGTATGTGACCGTCGTGCCCTTGTGGGACTCGCCCTTGAGACTGGCACGATGCGGTCTACGCCATTTCACTCTCTTTGGCACCAACATGATCAGTTGCCTCCTTCCTTCGCTTGTCCCTGCTTCGCTTCCGGAAGAACTTCGCCTTTATAGATCCAGACCTTGACGCCGATCTTGCCGTAGGTGGTGTCCGCCTCCGCGAACCCGTAATCGATGTCGGCGCGCAGCGTGTGCAGCGGCACCTTGCCCTCGCTGTACCACTCGGAGCGGGCGATATCCGCGCCGGCGAGGCGCCCGGAGAGCGCGATCTTGATGCCCTCTGCGCCGGATTTCATGGCTCTGCTCACCGCCTGCTTCATCGCGCGACGGAACGCGACACGCCGCACCAGCTGCGCAGCGGTGGCCTCGGCGACCAGCTGTGCGTTGGCGTCCGGTCTCTTGACTTCCTGGATATTGATATTGACCTGTTTTCCGGTCATCGCTTCCAGTTCTCTGCGGAGTTTCTCGATCTCGGAGCCCTTGGCGCCGATGACGATGCCCGGTTTCGCCGTGTGGATCGTCACCCGGAGCTTGGTGTTTCCTGTCCTCTCGGTGATGATCTCCGAAACGCCGCTCTCGAACAATTTGGCCTTCACATATTTACGGACCTTCAGGTCCTCATGGAGGAGTTCCACATAGTTTTTATCCGCATACCATCTCGCGTCCCAGTTCTTGATGACGCCGATCCGCATTCCCTTCGGATTTACCTTTTGTCCCACTGTTTAATCCCTCCTTATTTCTCACTGACCATAACCGTGATATGGCTTGTTCTCTTGCGGATGGCATCCGCTCTGCCCATCGCTCTGGGCTTAAACCGTTTCAGCGTGGCGCCCTGATCGACATAGGCGGTGCTGATATACAGATCATCGACATTCATATTGTAATTGTGCTCCGCATTGGCAACTGCGGACTTCAGTACCTTCTCCACGACTTCGGCGCCCTTGTTCGGCGTGAACTGCAGAATCGCGTAGGCTTCCTGCACGCTCTTGCCGCGGATCAGATCGACCACCTGGCGCGCTTTTCTCGGAGAAATTCTCACGAATTTCGCGACCGCTTTCGCTTCCATTGCGAACCCTCCTCTCTCATCGTTCCGTGGTGCTTTCCGCTCTTTTCTCTCCGGAAAGTCTATTTCAGGGAAGTCGACCGCTCGGTGTGATCACCATGGCCGCGGAATGTGCGCGTCGGTGCAAATTCACCCAGCTTATGCCCCACCATGTCTTCCGTCACATAGACAGGCACATGCTTCCGGCCGTCGTGCACAGCAATCGTATGCCCGATAAATTCCGGGAAAATCGTGGAGCTGCGGGACCAGGTTTTGATGACGCGCTTCTCGCCGGATTCATTCATCTCCACGATCCTGTCGTATAACTTTTGCTCCACAAAAGGACCTTTTTTCAAGGATCTGCTCATGAGGATATCTGCCTCCCTTCGCGCAGGTTACTTCGCCTTGCGTGATCTCACAATGTATTTATCGTTGATATTGTTCTTCTTGCGGGTATTGCCGCCGTGCGCGGATTTACCCCACGGGCTGACCGGACTCTTGCGCCCGACCGGTGCGCGGCCCTCGCCGCCGCCGTGCGGGTGATCGTTCGGGTTCATAACCGAACCGCGGACGGTCGGTCTCACGCCCAGCCAGCGTGTGCGGCCGGCTTTGCCGATATGAACGATCTCGTGCTCCAGATTGCCGACCTGCCCGACCGTGGCCCGGCAGCGCGAGAGCACCAGCCGCACTTCGCCGGACGGCAGGCGCAGATGCGCATACTTGCCTTCCTTGGCCATCAGCTGCGCGGACGCACCCGCCGCGCGGCAAAGCTGCGCGCCCTTCTCGGGTTTCAGCTCCACGTTGTGCACGATCGTGCCGACGGGAATGTTGGCGATGGGCAGGCAGTTGCCGACCTTGATATCCGCATCCGGGCCGGAAACGACCACATCGCCCACCTTGAGGCCGTTCGGCGCGATGATGTAGCGCTTCTCGCCGTCGGCGTAGTGCAGGAGCGCGATGCGCGCGGAACGGTTGGGATCGTATTCGATGGTGGCCACTCTGGCCGGAACATTGTCTTTGTTGCGTTTAAAGTCGATCACCCGGTACTGTCTCTTGTGCCCGCCGCCGTGATGCCGGACCGTGATCCGACCCTGCGCGTTTCTGCCCGCTTTTTTCTTGAGCGGCTCCACCAGCGATTTTTCCGGTCTGCTGGCGGTGATTTCCTCAAATGCAGAGACGGTCATCTGACGTCTACCAGGAGAAGTAGGCTTAAAACTTTTTACTGCCACTGCAGTTCCCTCCTTCTGGACTTCTGTAAATTTCTTTCTATCTATCTGTACACGCGGCCGGATCGCAAACATCGTCCCGTGTTTCCCAAGGACTGTCGGATCTGCCTGTCCCGCGGCCGCCGCAGGTTCTCCGCCGCGGCGGGTCAGGCGAGAAAAAGCTGCCCGCGTTCGCGATCAAACTCGCTCTGTCTTTGTATCTGCCCGATTCTGCGTTCCTCGGTCCTCGCGTTACATGCCTTCGAAGACTTCGATGTGGTCGCCCGGGGCCAGCTGCACGATGGCCTTCTTGTAATCGGAGGTCTTGCCCTCCGTGCGCCCCATGCGCTTCTTCTTCCCTTTGACGCGCACCGTGTTCACGCCGACGACCCGCACCTTGAAGATCTCCTCCACCGCTTTTTGAATCTCAATCTTGTTGGCGTTCATCGCAACGCGGAAGACATACTTGTTATGCTGCATCAGGGCGACGGATTTTTCGGTGACAATCGGACGAATGATGATATCGCGCGCTTCCATTATGCCAGCACCTCCTCGATCTTGGCCACTGCGTCTTTTGTGACGATCAGCATATCGTGTGTCAGCACATCGTAGACGTTGACGGCCGCCGCCTCCAGCGGCAGGATCCCCTCCAGGTTGCGGGCGGACTTCATCACGTTCTCGTCCAGATCCGCGGTAACGACCAATGCCTTTTTATGAACCTCCAGGGCGTCCAGCACCTTGCGCATCTCCTTGGTCTTCGGCTGCGCAAAGCTCAGGCTGTCCAGAACAATGATCTCGTTCTCCGCGACCTTGCTGGAGAGCACGGACTTCAGCGCGAGACGTCTCTTTTTCTTGGGAATCGAATACTTGTAGTCTCTGGGTTTCGGCCCAAAGATGACGGAGCCGCCGCGCCACAGCGGCGAACGGTTGGATCCGACTCTGGCTCTGCCCGTTCCTTTCTGTCTCCAGGGTTTGCGCCCGCCGCCCCGCACATCTCCGCGGGATTTGGTGGAGTGCGTGCCCTGGCGCCAGCTGGCCATCTGCATCACGACCGCCTCATGGACGACGCTCTCGTTCGGCTCGATCCCGAACACGCTGTCGCTCAGCTCGATCTCGCCAACCTGGGCGCCTTCTACGTTTTTCAAAGCTACTACCGGCATGATTGTTCCTCCTTTCCAACGAAAATTTACCTCGCCTTGACGGCGCTCTTGATCGTAATCATGGATTTGTTGGGTCCGGGCACGGAACCTTTCACCAGCAGAAGGTTGCGTTCCGCATCCACCCGGACAATCTGCAGATTCTGCACGGTCACCTTCAGCCCGCCCATACGGCCGGGCAGCTGGCGGCCTTTAAGTACATGGTTCGGACCCAGCGCGCCCAGAGAACCGGACCGGCGGTGATACTTGGATCCGTGGCCCATCGGTCCCCGGGACTGCCCGCAGCGCTTGATGCTGCCCTGGAATCCTTTGCCTTTGCTGATGCCCGTGGCATCCACCAGATCTCCGGCCGCGAAGATATCGGCCTTGATGACCTGTCCCAGCTGGTAATCCGCCGCATTCTCCACGCGGAACTCTCTCAGATATCGCATCGGCTTCGCCTGTGCTTTGGCGAAATGACCCTTCTGGGGCTTGTTGGCCCGCGTTTCTTTGATCTCGTCAAAGCCGACCTGAATGGCTTCGTAGCCGTCATGATCTTTCGTCTTTGTCTGGATGACGGTGCAGGGGCCAGCCTCGATCACGGTCACCGGGATCGCCTTGCCCTCCGGAGAAAAAATCTGCGTCATGCCAATCTTCTTCCCTAAAATTGCCTTCATCTTGCCACCTCCTCAAGCTCTCAAGCAGCTTACAATTTGATTTCGATTTCAACGCCGGACGGTAAATCCAAGCGCATCAGAGCTTCAACCGTCTTGGAATTGTGATCGAAAATATCGATCAACCGTTTGTGCGTACGCATCTCGAACTGCTCGCGGGAGTCCTTGTTGACGTGCGGCGATCTCAAGATCGTAAACACGTTCTTCTCGGTCGGCAACGGCACCGGACCGGAAACTTTGGCTCCTGTTTTTTTCGCTGTCTCAACGATTTTCTGAGCAGACTGATCCAGCAGTTTGTGGTCAAACGCTTTCAAACGGATTCTGATTCTCTGCTTTGCCATGTTTTTCCCTCCTTCTCGCCCGATTGACGGACATTCTCCGCGGAAATTCCCTAGCACACGGGGTCTGGCGTGTCGCCGCGGCCAGCAACCTTCCGCTTCATCGCCTGTTTTGCGCAACTTGTTCAGTTTAGCACAGGAGCCGGGCGGTTTCAACTGTTTTCGCGTCCTTCCCCCGGCATTTTCAAAAACTTTCTATCATAGTTTTTTATAGAATCTATAATTGCGAATTTCCTCTCCGCGGACACCCCGCGAAGGGCTTCCCGCCGCAGAATTTCCATCTCCGCCTCAAGCGCGCGGCAGCAGGGAATCGCCCAGCCGCTCCCGCACCAGCCGCAGCAGCTCCGAGAGAACCTGCGCCTCGCTCTTCCCCGCCTTCTCCACCCATCGGACATTGGGATCGTGGCGGAACCAGGTCAGCTGCCGCTTTGCAAAGCGGCGCGTGTCCCGCTTGATGAGTTCCGCGGCTCGTTCCAGAGCGTACTCCCCCTCCAGATAACGAACCATCTGGCGATACCCCAGTCCCGTCATCGACTGCGCGTCCGGCGGCACGCCCTCCGCCAGAAGGCGGCGCACCTCCTGCTCCAGCCCCGCGGAGAGCATCGCATCCACACGCCGGTCGATCCGCGCGTAGAGCTCTTCGCGCGGCAGGGAGAGCGCCAGATAGGCCGCGCGGTAGCGCATCTGCCCGCGATCCACGCCCTGCTGCCGCGATGAGGCGGGCGCGCCCGTCACATGCGCGATCTCCAGGGCGCGGACGACGCGCTGCACGTCGTTTGGATGGAGCCGCGCGGCGCTCGCGGGATCGCGCTCCTCCAGCAGCTGCCAGAGCGCCTGCCGCCCGTTGGCCGCCGCGTAGTCCGCGAGTTCTTCTCGGTAGGCCGCATCCGTCTCCGCTCGGGCAAACTCATAGGGGTACAGCACCGCGCTGATGTAGAGTCCCGTCCCGCCCACGAGGATCGGCAGATGCCCGTGCCCATCGATCTCCTCGATCAGCGCATCCGTCCGCGCGCGGAACTCGGCCGCGCTGAAACGCTCCCGCGGATCCTTGATATCCAGCATATGATGCGGCACGCCCGCCCGCTCCGCTTCGGGGATTTTGGCGGTGCCGATGTCCATCCCGCGGAAGACCTGCATGGAATCTCCGGAGATAATCTCCCCGCCGAGCGCCTTCGCCAGCCCGATGCTGGCCTGCGTCTTGCCCACTGCGGTAGGCCCCGCCAGAATCACCAGAGATCGCATTCCGCCCACTCCTCTCCCGCGCGCGCCGCGCCGCACGCCTCTCCCGCCGCCGTCTCCGCGTCCGCGCCGCCGCCGGCCGCCGCACAGTCCCGCCCCGCGGCAGGCGCCATCCCGCACGGCCTGCCGCCCGCGCCCCGCCGCGTTGCCGCGGAATCCGCGCGCAGCAGGCCGTAGGCCAGCGGACTGTAGCGGCCGCCGGCGATCTCGTCAAAGTGCAGCGACCGCAGCGTGCCCGCGCGATGCTTGACCACCACCGTCCGCCGCGCCACGCGGCGCGCCTCCCGCAGCGTCTCCTCCGTGAGGGGCGCATAGTCGGCGGCCCGCCGCAGCGGCGCAAGATTCACCGAGTGCAGCACGGGCCGCTCGAACATCGGGTCAAAGTAGACGACATCAAAACTGCCGGACGGCTGCGCCCGCAGGTAGTCCCGGCTGTCGCCGAAACGCGGGAAGACCCGCGCCATGGCCGCCCGCAGCCGCCAGCTGTCCGTCTGCCAGTGCCGCAGGCCGTAGCTGGTGACGGCATAGATCGGCGCGCTCCGCTCGATGGCCGTCACGCACCCCGCATCCCCCACGGCATAGGCCATGAGAATGGCGTCGCTGGCAAGCCCCATCGTGCAGTCCAGCACACGATCTCCCGCGCACAGCCCCGCCACGCTGCTCAGGCGCTCGTCGCGCCCCTCCTTGATGCACCGGATCCGCGGCACCGCCATGCCGGGGTGAAAGCGCAGCGCCTCTCCGTCCCGCCAGTAGAGCACCAGCCCGTCGCGCTCCTCCACCAAGAGCTGCTCCAGTTCCGCCGCCTCCATCACCGCGTCCAGGCTCCGCCCAGCCCGCGGGAGGAACGGGATCCCCAACTCCTCGGCAAGCGCCCGCGCCGCCCCGCTCAATCCCAGCCCCCGGGCGTCCCGCGCCTTGCTGGTGGTGATGCCCCAGGCGCGCGGCTCCGGCCGCCGCTGTTCCTCAGCCACGATAACTCCCCCGCTTAAAGATCCTGTAGAGTTCCGCCATCGTCAGTTTATAGATGATCGGCCGCCCGTGCGGGCAAGTGTGCGCGTTCTCCACCTGCGAGAGGTCATAGAGGAGCGTCCGCATCTCGATCTCGCTCAGCGGCTGATTGGCTTTGACCGCGCCCTTGCAGGAAGCGGTGATCAGGAGCCTCTCCAGGATGTCCGCCTTGGTCACCGTGCGCGCCTCGCCGAGATCGTGGAGCAGATCCAAAAAGAATTCCTGCACATTCTCCAGCTCGTGCAGTCCGAGCGGAAGGCTCCGCAGGAGATAGGCGCGCTCGCCGAAATTCTCCAGAACAAAGCCGAGCTCCCGCAGCGTGAAAATGTGCTGCATGAGCACGCCCTCCTGCTCCGGCGTGAGCAGGACGCTCACCGGAACCAGAAGCGGCTGCGTGTACGACGGTTTCTCGCGCTCCTCGCGCAGGAATTTCTCGTAGAGGATGCGCTCATGGCAGGTGTGCTGGTCGATGATGTAGAGCGCCTCCTCGTTTTGCGCGAGGATGAAGGAATTGTTGAGCTGCCCGATCACGGAGAGATCCCGGATCTCCTTGACACACACCGTCCGCGCCGGATCCGTCGCAGCGGCGAGCGGCTCCCCCGCCGCGCCCTCCGTCCTCGCCCGCTCCCCGGGCACGCTCCGTCCGCGCCCGGACGTCCCGGCCGCCGGGGCAGGCTCCGCGCGGCGCGTCCGCCCCTCCTCCGGCGCAAAGAGCGTCCCCTGTTCCGCGTTCCGCGCCCCCGGACGCGGCGTGCCGGAACCTGCCGCGTCCGCGCGCTCCTCCGGCTGTGCCCGCCCCGCGCCGCCGCGCTCCCGCGAGCGCGTCTCCCGCCCGGACGCGGCGCCGTAGCGGCCCGCGGCATCCGACACCGCCCCCGGCCGGGTTGCCTCTCCCGCCCCGTAGGCGGCATCCCGGCGCCGCGGGCCGCGATCCGCCGCAGCCGCGCCCGGCGCCACCGATTCCGGCAGGAAGGCGTTCTTCGTGATATTCGCCTCCCACAGGGCGTCCTTCAAAATCTCCACGATCCGCGGCTTCATCTGCTCAAAGCCGTTGATCTTAATCTCCGTCTTGGCCGGATGCACGTTGACGTCCAGCTCGCTCCCGGGCAGGTAGAGCTGCAGCAGGGCCACCGGAAAGCGGCCCTTCGCGATCAGCGTATAGTAACTCTCCTCCAGCGCCTGGCTCAACTCCGCGCTGCGCACCAGGCGGCCGTTCACAAAAAAGACCTCCTGGCCGCGGTTGTTCCGCGTGACTTCCTCCCGCACCAGCCAGGCCTCCAGGAACCGGCCGCTGCCGATCTCCTGCCGCCCGACCGGCACGATCAGCGTCTCCAGACTGCCGCCGTACACATAGGCCAGCCTCTGCTCCGCGGTGGAGAGTCCCGCCGTGTCCAGCTGCACCTGGCCGCCGGAGACATAGCGGATGCGCACTTCCGGATGTCCCATGGCGTACTTGCTGAGGAGATCCCCGATCAGGCCCGCCTCGTGGCTGCTGCTCTTCAAAAATTTGCGGCGGGCCGGCACATTGTAGAACAGATTTTTGACCTCGATCACCGTGCCCGGCGCGGTCGCGGCCGGGGAGACATCCTGCACCACGCCGCCGTCGATGCGGATGCGGCTGCCCACCTCGGCATCCGCGGTGCAGCTGAGCATCTCCACCTGCGCCACCGCGGCGATGCTGGGCAGCGCCTCCCCGCGGAACCCGAAGGTCTCCAGCCGGAACAAATCCTGGTATTCCCGGATTTTGCTGGTGGCGTGGCGCTCAAAGGCCATGCGCAGATCCTCGGCGTCCATGCCCCTGCCGTTATCCTTCACGCGGATCAGGCCCACGCCGCCGTCGCGGATCTCCACCTCGATGAAGTCGGCGCCGGCGTCCAGACTGTTCTCCAGCAGCTCCTTCACGACCGACAGCGGCCGCTCGATGACTTCCCCTGCGGCGATCTTATCCGCGATCGCGGGCTCCAGCCGTCTAATCACTCCCATGATCCAGCACCTCCTGAGCTTCTCTCTGCAGCGTATACAGCAGGTTGAGCGCCTCCACCGGCGTCAGCTGATTGACATTGACCGCGGCCAGCTCCTGCAGCACCTCGGGCAGCAGAAAGCGCGCCGGCGTATAGTCCGGCTCTTCCGGCGGCGCAAAGAGCTCCAGCTGGCTGGCGCGGGGACGGTGCGCCTCCTTCTCCAGCTCCAGCGTGTGCAGGATCTGCTGAGCATGCTGCAGAATCGCCTCGGGGATCCCCGCCAGGCGCGCCACATGGATGCCGTAGCTGCGGTCGGCGCCGCCGGGAACAATCTTGCGCAGAAAGACGATCTCCTCCCCGTCCTCCCGCACCGCCACCGAGTAGTTTCGGATGCCGGGCTGCTCCTCCAGTGCCGTCAGCTCGTGATAGTGCGTGGCGAACATCGTCTTGGCGCGCACCGTGTTGTTGAGATAGTCCGTCAGCGCCCAGGCGATGGCCAGACCGTCGTAGGTGCTGGTGCCGCGCCCCACCTCGTCGAGAATGATCAGGCTGTCGGCGGTGGCGTTGTTGACGATGTTCGCCACCTCGTTCATCTCTACCATGAACGTGCTCTGGCCGGTGCTCAGGTCGTCGCTGGCGCCGATCCGGGCAAAGACGCGATCCACCACCGGCATCACCGCCTCCCGAGCCGGCACAAAAGAGCCGATCTGCATCAGCACAGAGGCCACCGCCACGCTGCGGCAGTAGGTGCTCTTGCCGGACATGTTCGGCCCCGTGATGATCAGGAAGCGCTCCGTCTCCGGGTGGAAGTGCACGTCGTTCGGGATGAACCAGCCGTCCTTTAACTTTTCCTCCACCACCGGATGGCGGCAGTCCCGCAGGAGATACTGTCCGTCCCGGGAGAGCACGGGTTTGCAGAAGTTGTGGTAGACGGCGGCCTGCCCCAGCGAATAAATGCAGTCCAGCTGCGCGACGCTGTGCGCCGTCCGCAGAATGCGCTCCGTCTCCTCGCCCACCCGGCTCCGCACCTCGGCAAAGAGCTGGTACTCCAGCGCCTTCAGCCGCTCGTCGGCCCCCAGGAGACGGCTCTCCAGCTCCTTCAGCCGGGGCGTGACAAAGCGCTCGCTGTTCGCCAGTGTCTGCCGGCGCACGTACTCCTCAGGCACTTCGCCGCTTTTGCTGCGCGGCACATCGATGGCGTAGCCGAACACCCGGTTGTAGGTGATCCGCAGATTGCGGATGCCCGTCCGCTCGCGCTCCGCCTGTTCCAGATCCACCAGCCACTGTTTGCCGTTGCCGATGATATCCCGCAGTTCGTCCACTTCCGCGCTGTAGCCGGCGCGGATCAGGTTCCCCTCCCGCAGGGAAAAAGGCGCCTCCGGGTGCACCGCCCGCTCCAGAAGCCCGGAGACATCCTCCAGCACGTCGAATTCGTCGCGCAGCTGCCGCAGGTAGGCACTCCTGCTCCCGCCGAGCCGCTCCTTCAGCGCCGGCAGCTGGGCGAGGGAATTCTGCAATGAGAGCAGGTCGCGCGCGTTCGCGGTTCCGTATGTGACTCTGGACACGATGCGCTCCAGGTCGTAGATGGGATCCAGAAGATCCTTGAGCGACAGCCGCAGCGCCGCGTCCTCTGTCATCTCCTCGGTGGCGTCGAGCCGCCGCTGGATCGCTTCCGGATCCAGCAGCGGCGTCTCCAGCCAGTTTTTCAGGAGCCGGCCGCCCACCGCCGGGCGCGGGTAGTCCCGGATGCCCAGCACGGAGTCTCGGCGGTCGGCGCTGTGCAGCGGCCGCACCAGTTCCAGATTGCGCCGCGTGGCGTAATCCAGCTCCATCGTCTCCTTCAGCGAGTAGACCTTGAGCGTCAGAATGTTGGCCGGCCGGCGCTTCTGCATGAGATTCAGATAATCCAGCACCGCCCCCGCCGCGCGGATCACGAGCGGTTTCTCCTCACAGCCCAGGCTGCTCAGCGAGTTGATCTGAAACTGCTCCAGCAGCTGCTTTTCGGCGTAGTCCCGCGCAAAAGCCTGCTCGCGGTGTTCCGTGATCGTCACGCGGTTCTCCCCGGCGATGCGGCGCACATCCTCCTGCACCGCCGCGTCCTTGGCCGACACCAGGCATTCCACCGGATCATAGCGCCAAAATTCGTTGTGCAGCGTGTTCCAGTCCGGCACCTCCGTGGCCGAGAACTCCCCCGTGGAGGCGTCGGCCACCGCCAGCCCGTAACTCTGTCCGTCCCCCGCAACGGCCAGCAGATAGTTGCTGCTGCGCTCCGGCAGATAGTTGGAGTCCAGCACGGTTCCGGGGGAAATGATGCGGATGACCTCCCGCTTGACGATGCCTTTCGCGCTCTTGGGATCCTCCACCTGTTCACAGATGGCCACTTTGCGCCCAGCCTCGATGGCCTTGGCGATGTAGCTCTCCGCAGCATGGAACGGCACGCCGCACATGGGCACTTTCCCAAGCCCGCCGTCCCGTCCCGTCAGGGCGATGCCCAACAGTTTGCTGCCCTCCTCCGCGTCAGGACCGAACATCTCGTAGAAATCCCCCAGGCGGTAGAACAGCAGGCAATCCTGGTATTGGCTCTTGATCTCCTCATACTGCTGCATCATCGGTGTGTTGCCCAGCATCACGCATTCCTCCTGCCCGTCTCACTCAAAAAGGCCGCCGGTGGTCACGCACCGCGTGATCTCAGGCAGCCAGGTTTCCTGCGGATGTTACGATTTTCCTGCCGACGGAGCGTCCATCTTCCCGTCTCTCCCCGCGTCCGGCGCGGCCGTATGCTTCGCCGTCTTCTCGCCGCCGTGCCGTACATGGCGGTGATGATTCCGCCCGCCCTCCTTGCGCTCTCCGCGCGGCTGCTGCTGCGCGGTCTCCGCCGGCCGGGCCTCCTTGGCATCCCGCGGTTCTCTCGACTCCTTCGGTTCTCTCGGCTCCTTGCCGCTCTTCGCGCCTTTGTGCTCCTTGGCGCGTTTGCCGTCCTTTGTCTCCCTGGACTCTCTGTCGTCCTTGCTCTCCCTGCGCTCCCGCTCCTCCTTGCCTTCCTTGGCGTCCTTGCCGTCTCTGCTGTCCCTCGTATCTCTGTTTTCCTTTGTGTCCCTGTTCTCCTTGCGTTTCCGCGCGCGGTCCGCGCTCCGCTGCTTGGCCTGCGCCTTGGCGGCCTGCCGCTCCGCCTCTTCGTCCTGGCGCAGCAACTCCGCCTCCTCCAGCCGCTCCTCCTCCGCGAGTTCCCGCCGCTCGATCCTCTGCCAGCCCTCCTCCAGCGCATCGTCAAAGTCTACATAACCGCCAAAGCGGTCGCAGATCTGGGTGAGGATGCGGGAGCTGACCTCGTTCACATCCAGGCTCAGATAGAGAATCTTGTGGAACCGGAACCGCAGACCGGGATACTCGGAGGCGCGGGCATAGGTGAAAAACATGGCGCGCTCCGCCCCCTCGCACCGGAAATTCATCTTTCCGATCAGCTGATCGTCGTAGGGGGATACCATCTCGTTCTTGACCGCCTTGCGGTCTATGGTCTCCTGCAAAAACTGAAAGAGGAGATCCCTGCTGTTCAGATCCACCAAAGCCAATGCGTTTCTGCTCATCGCGCGCCACCTTCCCCGCCTGCGGCGAAAGCGCCGGTCCGACCGGCGTCCGCCCCGCAGTTCTCCCGAATTCTTTGTCTATCTTACCACACTCGCCCGCCCTTTTTCAACAAAATTTCTCTCTCCGGGCGAAAATTCGACGCCCCGCGGCGGGATCCTCCCCGCGCGCGGGCAGCGCCTTCCGCACAGTGCGATCCGCAGTCCCCGGGAAGGCGCACGCGCCGCCGGATCCGGACATGGCCGGCCGCCATGCGGAGAAAATCCTCTGGCAACGGCGGACAAAAACTGCTACAATAGGAATTGTCCGCGGCGGAAGCCCGCCTTCGCGCGTCCCGGTTCTGCCCGCGCACCCAGCCCCTTGCCGGGAGTTCTGTTTCACTTCCTGTTTTCTCTATTTTCATTTCCTATTCTCGCGATTCTTTGCTATTCTTTTTTCTTTTTATTTTTTAAGAAGGAAGGAATCGGCTTTGGACTCTATTCTCCGCAGTTTGACACCTAAAACGAGAAAAAAGTCCCTTAAACCTTTTGGTTGA
>CAZSHM010000024.1:0-27002 GCA_964606855.1 uncultured Peptococcaceae bacterium | reverse complement strand
TCGGCCTCTGCTTTGCCGTGATCGGTCTCACCTGCGCGCGTCCGCTGGCCGTCTTTTTGGGCGCCGACACCGAGACGCTTGGGATGACAACCACCTATCTGCACTATCTCTTGCTCTTCGCGCCCGCCTTCCTGCTGAACGATGTGCTTCTCTTCTTCGTGCGCAACGACAACGGGCCGCAGCTGGCCGCCGTGGCACAGCTGGCGGGCAACTTTGCCAACATTGTTCTGGACTACATCCTCATCTTTCCCTTGAAGATGGGCATCCTTGGCGCGGTGCTGGCGACGTGCGTCTCGCCGGTGCTGGGCATCCTGATCCTCGCGCTGCATCTGCGCCGTCCGGGCTGCGGTCTGCACTTTGCGCGCGCGCCGCTGCGCTGGCCGCTGATGCGGCAGATTTTCGCCCTGGGGATGCCGTCGCTGATCACGCAGGTGACCTCTGGGATCGCCATCCTCTTCTTCAATCTGCTCACACTGCACCTGTCCGGGAACGTGGGGGTAGCGGCCTACAGTGTGGTGGCCAACATCGGCATCGTCATCAGCGCTCTCTACTCCGGCCTTGCGGAGGGCATTCAGCCGCTTGTGAGCACAGCCTACGGCGCGGGCGACACACAGCGCATCCGCCTGTACCGCCGCTATGCCTTGACGGCGGTGCTCCTGTCCTCCGCCCTGCTCTATCTGGCCATCTTCTGCCTGGCCTCGCCCATCACGGCGCTCTTCAACAAGGCGCAGGATCCGCGGATGACTGCGCTGGCAGTCCCCGGCCTCCGGATCTATTTCTCCGCGGTGGCCCTCGTCGGGTTGAACACCCTCCGCATCATGCTGTTCACAGCCATGGAGCAGCCGCGTCCCGCGCAGCTGCTCTCCCTTCTGCGGGGCTTTGTGCTCCTGCTGCCCCTCGCCTTTGTGCTGGCGCGGCTCCGGGGGATGACGGGCGTCTGGCTCTCTTATCCCTGCACGGAGGGCATCGTCGCTCTGCTCGGCGTGCTGCTCTACCGGAGGTACGGGAAGGAATCCAAATAAAAACAGGGCGTGCGGCATCGCACAGCCCTGTTTTTTGCGAGTTCATCAAATCGGGTATCCTTTACGCATTTCTGGCGGCCATCACGGCGGCGCAGCGCGGGCAGAGCCCGTTCTCGTCCAGCTCCTCGGAATAGATCCAGCAGCGCCGGCAGCATTGCCCCGCCGCGGCTTTCACCACGACAGCCAGCCCGTCCACGGCATCGCTCTGATAGGCGTCGGCGGGCGCCTCCTCCAGCGGATGCACCGCCGCCTGGGAGACGATGAAAAGCGTGGCGAGCTGCGGTTCCATCTCCTCGAGCAATGCCCGCGTCTCACCGTCGGCGTAGAGCAAAACCTGCGCATCCAAGCCCTTGCCGATCTCCTTGGCCGCGCGCTTCTCCTCCAGTTTCCGGGTCACTTCACCGCGCACAGCCAGCAGCCGATCCCATTTTTTCTCGAGGGCAGTGTCCAAAAGGGACGCATCGAGCTGCGGCCACCCGGAGAGCTGCACGCTCAGGGCCTTGTCCTCGCCGGGAAGATACTTCCAGACTTCCTCGGCAGTGAAGGAGAGCACCGGCGTCAGAATCTGCGCAAGCGCCCGGCAAATCGTGTAGAGCGCGCTCTGGCAGGAACGGCGCGCCTTACTGTCCGCTGCCTCGCAGTAGAGGCGGTCTTTGACAATATCCATGTAGATGGCGCTCAGATCGACGTTGCAGAAGTTGTGCACGGCGTGGTAGACGACGTGAAACTCGCAGTCGGCATAGCCCTTGTCGACCTGTTCCAGCAGCCGGTAGAGCCGAAGCAGAATCCAGCGATCCAGTTCCTCCATCTCGTCCGGCGGAACGGTGTCCGTCTTCTCGCAGAAATCGAAGAGATTGCCCAAGAGATAGCGGAACGTGTTGCGAATTTTGCGGTAAGCCTCGCTCACCTGCTTGAGGATGCCCTGGGAGACGGCCACGTCGTTGCGGTAGTCGGCGGAGGCCACCCACAGGCGCAGGATATCCGCGCCCATATCGTTGACGACCTTCAGCGGGTCAACGCCGTTGCCCAGCGACTTGCTCATCTTGCGCCCCTGCTCGTCCACCAAAAAGCCGTGCGTCAGCACCGACTTATAGGGGGCGACGCCGTCCAGCGCCACCGATGTCAGGAGGGAGGACTGGAACCAGCCGCGGTGCTGATCGCTTCCTTCCAGGTACATATCCGCCGGGGAACGCAGCTCCGGCCGGACGCTGAGCACACCCTTGTGGCTGGAGCCGGAGTCAAACCAGACATCCATGATATCCGTCTCTTTGCGGAAGTGTGTGCCGCCGCACTTGGGACAGGCCAGTCCTTCCGGAATCAGATCCTCCGTGTCCCGGGCAAACCAGACATCGGAGCCGTACTGGCGGAAAAGGGCTTGAATGTGGGCCACCGTCTCGTCGTTGATGATCGCCTCCCCGCACTCCGCGCAGTAGAAAATCGGGATCGGCACACCCCAGGCGCGCTGGCGCGAGATACACCAGTCACCGCGGTCCGCCACCATATTGTAGATGCGGTCGTGCCCCCAGGAGGGGAAGAATTTCACCTTGTCGATCTCCTCCAGCGCCTTTTCCCGGAAGTCGTCGATGGAGGCAAACCACTGCTCCGTCGCGCGGAACAGCGTGGGATTCTTGCAGCGCCAGCAGTGCGGATACTGGTGCTTGATGAATTTTAACTTCAGCAGATAGCCGTTCTCCTCCAGCCACCGGCAGATCGCCTTGTTCGCCTCGTCCGTGGTAAGCCCCGCGAACGGCCCGGCCTCCGCCGTCAGTCTGCCCTGCGCGTCCAGCGGGGAGATCACCGGCAGATGGTACTTTTCTCCGATGACAAAGTCCTCCACGCCGTGTCCCGGTGCGGTGTGCACGCAGCCACTCCCGGCCTCCAGCGTGACATGCTCGCCCACGATCACCAGGGAATCGCGCTCCAGGAACGGATGCCGGCATACGACGCCCTCCAGTTCCTGCCCCCGCCACTCGCCGAGTACCCGGTACGTCTCGGGCAGCCCGCATTCCGCGATGACACTCGCCAGCATCTCCTTGGCCACAATGTAGCGCTCCGCGCCGAACTGCACCAGCTGATAGAGGAATTCCGGGTGAAGGGAGATCGCCACATTGCCCGGCAGCGTCCAGGGGGTCGTCGTCCAGATCACAACATAGGCCTGCTCGGTCTCAAACAGGCCCTTGGCATCCTTCACGGCAAATTTTACATAGACCGAAGGAGAGCGGTGCTCGGCATACTCAATCTCCGCCTCCGCCAGCGCCGTCTCGCAATCCGGGCACCAGTGCACCGGCTTCAGGCCCTTGTAAATGTATCCTTTCTTTGCCATCTCACCGAAAACACCGATCTGCTCCGCCTCAAACTTGGGATCCAGTGTCACATAGGGATTGTCCCAGTCGCCGCGCACGCCCAGGCGCCGGAACTGCTTC
Organism: uncultured Peptococcaceae bacterium; assembly: GCA_964606855.1. Classification (GTDB taxonomy): domain Bacteria; phylum Bacillota; class Peptococcia; order Peptococcales; family Peptococcaceae; genus UBA7185. The sequence continues at coordinate 23,557 of CAZSHM010000024.1, read as the reverse complement.
TTTTGGTTTTCCACGGCGTCCAGAGCAAATTCCGCACACGCTTTGCGGAAAGCCACCTTGTCCACGCTGTGCTGATCCAGCCCCAGCGCGTGGATGGCCTTCAGCTCGATGGGCAGCCCGTGGGTGTCCCAGCCCGGCACATAGGGCGCGTCATAGCCCGTCATGCTGCGATGCTTGACGATCATGTCCTTGAGCACCTTGTTCATGGCATGCCCCAGATGGATGTCCCCGTTGGCATAGGGCGGTCCGTCGTGCAGGATAAACTTCGGCTTTCCCTGGTTCTGCTCCTCCACCTTTTGATAGATCCTGTTTTCCTCCCAAAACGCCAGAATTTCCGGTTCCTTTTTCGGCAGATTGCCCCGCATCGGGAAATCAGTCTGCGGCAGATTGAGCGTCTTACTGTAATCCACTTTTTCCACGCTGTATTCACCTCAAAAATTTGATGGACTGCGCTCTCCACGGGCGCAGCTGTACTGCGGAGATTTTTCGCGGCAGTGCCGGAACGCCGGGGCGCCAGCGCCTGCCGCGCCGCAAGCCGCAGGTTTTCCGGAAATGACACGGATGTCGTGCGGAGCCCTTCCCCTGCGGCGGCGCGTCTATTTACTGCTGGTCGTCTCCAGAATCTCCTGCAGCTTGACGTTAAGTTTCGTCGCCTCATTCTCGGACAGCGCTTCCTCCGTCGGCGCCGCGGGACCCTCCTGCTGCTCTACATGCTCAATATAGCTGACGATCTGCTCCGCGGCCACGCCCATCTCCTCCTGGTCGAGCTGATCGATCTGATTTTGGAAGTATTCCTTCAAAATGGCTTTGGCATCGTGATAGCGATTGGCCAGCATCGTGTAGTCGGCGAGCACCTTGTTGTACTTCTCCTCGGTCTCGTGAATGATTTTCTGCGACTCCTCGTTGGCCTGCGCGATGATCTCCGCCGCCTTTGTCTCGGCGTCTTTCTTCAGCTGATCGGCAAAGCGCTGCGCCGACACCAGCACGTTGTTCAGCGATGCCTCTTTTTCCCGGTAGCTCTCCATGTTCTCACTGTAGTTGCTCAGCTGCGTCTTGAGCACATCCAACTCCCGCTGCATTTTTTCAAAATCGACGATAATCTCATCCAGAAATTCGTCCACTTCCTCGGCGTCATAGCCGCGCATCGCTTTCTTGAATTCTTTGTTGTGAATGTCCATCGGTTTTAGCATAGGAATAAGCCCCTTTCGGATTAAATATATTTCAAAACGCACACCCGCAACTTTCCCTTGCTCGTTTCGCCGGAGAGCGCCCCGATCCGCAACCGCCCTTTGCCGCGGCAGGAGATGAGGTCGTTTTCCCGCAGGATATGATCCTTTTGTGTGACTTCACTATGATTCACCTGGACGCGTCCGCTCCGCACGAGCTCCAGCGCGTCGCTGCGCGAAAGATGATACGCGCCGGCCAGGACCGCGTCCAGCCGCATGGATGGAACCATAATATGTAACTCCTTGACCTGGATTTCCGGCGGCGCGAAATCCGCCAGCGCCAATTCCCGCACAGTCAGCGGCACCTGTTTGACCTTGAGGGGCTGCCGCAGGAGATAGGCCGCCGCCTCCTTCTCCGCAAAGAGATCAAAGCCCTGCTCCCGCACCAGGAGATCGCCCAGCTTTTCCCGGCGCAGCCCCATGCTCATCACCGCGCCAAGAAAATCCCGGTGGCTCACCGAGACAAACTCGAACCTCCCCGTAAACCGCAACAGGGAGATCTCCGCCGCATCGGGCGACATCTCCCCGTAGGGATCAAAGAGCAGCAGACGGCACCGCTCCGCCTGGGGAAAGCCTCCCCAGAAGAGATAGCGCGTAGCGTGCGCGCCACGCAGATACTGCTCCGCCACCAGCTGCATCCGCGGCTGCAGAAAATCCGTCATCTGCATCTGGCAGCGCGTCTCCGCGCGCATCAGGAGCTCCTCCAGCCGCTTGGTAAACCAGGTTTCTTCCTCAGAAAACGTCAGCATGTGCCTCTCCTCCGCTAAAACAGTATGTGCAGTACGGCCAACAGGACCTGATACAGCACCTGCAGCAGCAGGAGCGCGAGCACCGGCGTAAAATCCAGCGGGTAGCGCAGTGCTTCCGGCAGCAGACGGCTGCACGGTTCCAGGATCGGATCCGTGAGCTCATAGACGTAGCGCAGAATCGAATTGTAGGGATCGTGGGGGATGAACGAGAGCACACAGCGGACGATAATTAGCAGATTGATCGCCGCAAAAGCCGCCCGCAGCAGTTGATAAATCATTTCTGTTCCTCCAAGTCCTGCCCGCCCGCCGTAGGAGGGGCGGCTGGTGTTTGCCCGAGCTCCTTCGAGCGCTGAAAGGCCGCCTGCACCGCCTCCATCATGGCGCTGCGCACCCCTCGCGCCTCCATGGCGCGCAGGCCGCAGATCGTCGTTCCGCCGGGACTTGTGACCTGATCCTTGAGCACGGCGGGATGCGCGCCCGTCTCGAGGAGCATCATGGCCGCGCCGGCCATCGTCTGGCCCGCCAGCTGATAAGCGAGCGCACGCGGCAGACCTGCCAGCACGGCACCGTCCGCCATCGCTTCCAGAATCTCATACAGATACGCGGGGCCGCTCCCGCTCACGGCGCCCAAGGCGTCGATATAGGATTCCTCGACGAAGACGACCCGCCCGACGCTGGAAAAAATCTCGTCCACCATCTCTTTCTGCGCCGCCGTTGCCGTCGGGCCCGCAACCACACCCGTCATGCCCCAGCCGATCTTGGCAGGCGTGTTGGGCATGGCGCGAAAAAGCGCGGCCCGGGGGAACTGCGCCGCCAGCGTCTCCAGCGAGATGCCGGCCATGATGGAGATGACCGTCTGCCCCGCCTCCGGCTTCTGCCGCAGACCCGCGCAGACCGCCGGAAACTGCTGCGGTTTCACCGCCAGAAGAATATTCTGCGCGCGCGCCACGACGGCGTCGTTATCCGCAGCGACCCGCGCCCCCAGGCTCTGCGCCGCACGCTCCAATCTTTCCCGGCCACGACTTGAGAGGAGGATCTCCTCCCCACGGCACAAGCCCCGGCGGATCATCCCGTCGGCGATCGCCGATGCCATCTCCCCTGCGCCGATAAAGCCGAAACGGAACTCCCACGCCATCAAAAGTCACCTCTGCGGTTGTACTGCGTGATCCAGGCAAAAATTTCCTCGTCGGTGCTCACCTGGTCGTGTTTCAGCTCGCTGGCGATGTCGATGTTTGGCGGCGCGGCCAGGATAATCCCCTGGCTCACCTTCTGAATGGTCCCGTCGATGGCGTAAACCACCCCGCCCACAAAATCAATGATCTTGGCCGCGATGTCGGTATCGCAGGACTCGATGTTGATCACGACGGCCTTGTGATCCAGCAGGTTGTCGGCGATTCCCTGCGACTCCTCAAAGCGCACCGGTTCCACCAGCACCACGCGCGCATTCTCCGGCCCGTCGTAGCGTCCGCCGTAGTCCCGGCTGGGGTTGGGGCTGGAGAAACTCACGACATTGTTGTATTTTTGCGCCGGTTTCGGATCATTCTTCACCGGCACAGGCGCCGCTTTCTGGGCGGGCGCCTGTGCCTGCGCGCGCTCCTCCTCCGGCTCGTCGTCCTCCCGCTCCACAAATCCTAATACATCCACAACTTTGTCCAGAAAACTCATCTCTCTCTCTCCTTTTTCCGCAAATTCGCCTGTCGCGCCTTCTTACACACGCTTCTCTGCTCCGCTGTCGCATATGTCCTTGTGTAGATGCTTCTGTAAAATTGTTGTCCTGCGCTTTTCCGCCCGGCATCTCCCGCAAGAACGGCTCTCTATAGCTCAATGTCTCCTACTCGGCAAACACACCGCGCCCCACCCGGATCATGGTAGCGCCTTCCTCCACCGCCACCCTATAGTCATGGCTCATGCCCATGGAGAGGATCTCCATCTCGATCCCCGGCATCCGCTCTTCACGGAGGGCGCAAAAGAGCTCGTACATCTGGCGGAAGATCGGACGCACCTGCTCGGGATCTTCAAAGAAGGGCGCAATGTGCATCAAGCCTCGCACACGGATCCCCGGCATCCGGCGCACCTCCTCCAGAAACGGCCGCACCTCGTCTTTTGCCAGTCCGAACTTACTCGCCTCATCGGCGATGTTCACCTGCACCAGGCAATCCATCGGCCGCCCCAGCGCCTGCATGCGCCGATCCAGTTCCTTGGCCAGGGACAGGCTCTCCAGCGATTGCACCAAGCTGACCTTGTCGGCGATATATTTGACCTTGTTGCTCTGCAGATGCCCGATCAAATGCCAGGTCGCCTCCGGGCCCACGGCATCGTATTTGTCCATCAGCTCCTGCACCCGGTTTTCCCCCAGAATCGTCTGTCCAGTCGCCAGAACCTCTCGGATGGCTTCCGGCGGCCGCGTCTTGGTGACGGCCACCAGGGTGACGGGCTGTTCCGGCAGCGGGCTCCTGGCCTTTGCCTCCGCCACATTGGCCTGAATTCTGGCGATATTTTCTGCAATGCGCACCATTCTCATCCCTCAGCAGTCCTTCTAAGGCAAAGGAATTTGCCTCATCTCTCCCAGCACGGATCAAAACTTGATATTCTCGCCCTCGTGTACCAGCCCGGGCGTCGTCACGATCAGCGCCCCGCTCTCCAGTCCCTCGGAGATGACGGCCAAACCGTCCGATTCGCGGACTTGGCTCACCGTCACCGGCTGCCAGAAGGCGAACCCTTTCTGCAGGTAATAGACCCCCTGCACGCCGTCGCGCTCGATGAGCGCCTCCACCGGAATCGCGATGGCGGTCATGCGGTTGTACGGCAGCTCCACAGCGTAAAGCCGCTGTGCAAAGGCCTGCTCGCGCACATCCGTGAGTTTCGCTTTCAGATAGCGCTCGCCGCCAGCCGCATCCGCCGCGTCCACCAGCGTCGCCTGCACCTCATAGTCCAGGTCGGCCAGGCGCACCGGGAAACTTCCGCCCACCTCCAAGGATGCGGTATATTCCGTGCGCGGCACGCTGATATAGAGGAAAATATCGCCCAGATTGTCGATCACCTTGGCATACGCCTCACCCGCCACGGCCTCCGTCGACAGCGGCTCCTGCTCCGCTTCCGTATCCTGCTCGGCCGGTGACTCCGCTTCCGGCTCCGCCTGCTGCGCCTCATAGCGCGCGGCCAGATCCGTGGCGCAGACGGTGCTCAGATCCTCGACGCCCTCCAGCCCGTCCAATTCGTAGGAGACCAGTCCGGCAAAGTTGGTATAGGCGATCTGATCGCCCACGCGAAAGACTGCGTTGCCTTTTCGGACGCGATTTCCCTCTGTCACGACAGGTTCTACCGCGCCGTCCGCGGGCGCGATCACATACGTCTCGCCGCCCTTGAGCAGCCCGTAGCCCGCATCCACATCCTCCAGCACCATGGAGGAGACCTTCTCCGTCCGGATCAGCCCCACGCGGACCTGGTTGATGAGTAGCATCGCCAAAAGCCAGACGACAATGATCACCAGAAGGATCTGGACGATATGATCTTTGAGATGAAAGCTTCTCTTTTTTTTGCGCGCCATCGGCCTCTCCCATCTTTGCGTTTCCCGTTTGCGCACACGCGCATGTACCGCGCCGCGCCGGACGCGCACGTGGTTATAGTGATTTTAATTATAGCATAGGCATTTTCAAGTTTCAATATTTTCCACTTAGATTCCAGGCAATCGGGCCCATTTTTATGCTGTCGGCTGTGCTTTTCGGCCCTGTGCTTGCAAATTCCCAGGACTATATGCATTCGCTGATGCCGTGCCGGCCCTTGCTTTTGCGAATGCGGCAGTGTGAAAAAGGATTCCGCCCCGTTTTACCAGCCGCTCCGGCGCCGCCGGGCGCTCCGACGGCGGCAAAGAAAAGTCCCTCGCGCCACAGACCTTTCTCCGTGACGCGAGGGACTTTCCCCTGCCGTTCCGATGCTCTGCGCCTCTTATTGCGGCGCTCTTGTTCTTCCCGCGCTCGGCCCCGAGTCGAAGCGCGCCGTCCTTCTCTCCACAGGCGGAACCGCGCTGCCGCACTGCGCCGCGCTTACACGTACCCCGCCGGATCCACCGTGGCTCCGTTGATGCGAACCTCAAAATGCAGGTGCGGCGCTGTGCTGCTGCCGGTGGAGCCAACCTTGCCGATCACCTGGCCGGCCGTGACTTGCTGTCCGGTGTGGGCGATCAGCGAGGACATATGCCCGTAGAGGGTTGCCACCCCGCCGCCGTGGTCGATGATGATGCAGTTGCCGTACCCTCCGTTATATTTGGACATGATGACCGTGCCGCTTGCCGAGGCAACCACGTCGGTGCCCCGTTTCGCACCGATATCGATCCCGCTGTGCAGTTTGCGCACCCCGCTGATGGGATGAATGCGGTAGCCGTAGTTGGATGTGATAATATGGCAGCTCGGGCTGGGCCAGAGATACGCGCCCGGCGCTTTGGTGTTGGCGCTCTTCTGCGCCGCCTGCAGCCGTACGATCTCGCTGTTCAGCCGCTTGGACTCCTGCTCCAGATCATCCAGGAGATCAAAGAGCGCGTCCTGATCGGCGTTGATCTGATCCACCAGGGCCTGCTGCTGCTGGCTGGCCGTCTGCAGTTCTTTGGATTTATCCACCTGGGTCTGCTTTTTCGTCTCCAGATCGCTCTTCAATCCTGAGAGGTTGAGTCGCTGCGTCTCCAAACTTGTCTTGAGTTCCGTCACTTCATCCAAAAGCGCCTGATCGTTGCGGGCAATGTATTGCAGGTACTCGAAGCGAGTGAGAAAATCCGACAGACTGCTGGAATGGAGCAGCACCTCCAGAAAATCGACATCGCCATACTCGTACAGTTCCTTTAAACGCTGGTTGAAAATGGCCAGCCGTCCGTCGTAGTCCCGCTGCTTGTTGTCGATCTCCGTCTCTGTGAAAGCGATCTTCTCCTCCGTCTCGCTGATCTCGCCGTTCAGCGTCTCGATGGTCTGCTGCACGTCGTTCAGCTGTGCGTTGATTGCATTCAGCTGCTGCGTCAGCGTTTGCTTTTCTTTCTTATTCTCGTTGATCTGAGACTGCACATCTTTCTTCTCGCTGTTGACCTCGTTCTTCTGCTGCTGCAGGCTGTCGATGCTGTTCCCCGCAAGTCCTGTCGCGGGCGTGATCCCCACCGCGACAAACGCGGCCAATGCTACCGCAGCCACCGCTTTTTTGACACGTTTTCGCATGTATCGCACTCCTTTGCCGGGTCTGCCGTTCCGCAAACCGCGCATGCGCACACTCTGCGCCTGTATGAACTCTACGCCTGAAGGAACTCCCTGTTTGAAACCGCTTGTGCTCTCCCGCGCACCGAGCGCCGCAAGACTACAACAACTCTTCCTTGATGAGCTGACGGCCCATGCGCTGCGGTCCCAGCACCCAGAGCAGATCGTCCACATTGAAGACAAAGTTGGGACTCACGTTCAAGATGGGCAGCATACCGCGCTCGACGCCGATCAGACTCGCGCTCCAGTTGGACTTGATCCCAGAGTTGCGCAGGCTGCAGCCCACCAAGGGCGACCCCTTCTGTACCGTGACGGCGTAGACGAACAGCTGCTGCTCCTCGTGCCACTGATCCTGATTGTTGATGAACGCGTGCAGCGTCACCGCCGCCTCCTCACTCCCCTGCAGGAAGTGCTGCGCTTGATTGACGGCCTTAAAATTCTCCAGCGCTTCCTCCGAACCCAGCACATAGACATGGTCGCCCGGCAGGATTCGCTCCGACCCCTCCGGAATGTTGATGTGCTTCCGGCCGCGCACGAGCTTGATCACGTCAACCTGCATCAAGAGTCCCCACTGCAAGTCCTTCAGCTCCCGGTTTGCAGCTGTGCTCTCCTCGGTACACCGGAAGGTCGCCACCAGGAGCCGCTCGTCCAGCCAGCGGTGATCCGGTTCCTCCTTCTCCCCCTGTTTCTGCTGCAGTTCATGCAGCCGCTTTTCGTTGAAATTGATCAGGAAGCGCGCCTCTATCTCCAGATAGCGGCCCATCAGCCAGTCGGAGCGTGAGAGAATGAAGACCAGCGGAATTGCCACCAAAGCCACCAGCCACAGCGGCACGTGCAGCATCAAGCAAACCGGCAGCGCCACGAAAAAGACCGTGGCCGCGACGCGCAAAATCAGGAGCAGCATCAGCGGCAACCGGTTGGCATAGCTTTTCACCAAAAGTGTCGTGAAGTTGCGCCGCCGGTAAATCATCATCGGCGGCAGGAAGGGCGCCATCAGCACCAGCGTGATCAGGCAGGTGACCAGCGCCGCGATCGTCGCGTTCGGAATCGCCCTCTGCAGCAGCGGCAGGAGCAGCAGGTCGCCGAGCATACTGATCCCAAGAAGAATCACGCTGTAGATGAAAAACGTGATCAGATATCCCTTCAAAAACTGCTTCCAGTCCGGATCCAGCGTATTTCGAGGTTTGGCACTCTTGGCAGCCTGGTACCGCGTCGCCGCCTCCTGCCATCTGCGCGGAATGATCCGCTGGATGCCCGCGCAGATGGCGTCGGAACTTCGGATCAGATACGGCGTGGTGAAGGTTGTCACCACGGAGACTGCCACGATGACCGGATAGAGAAAGTCACTGGTGACATTCAGGCTGGTGCCCAGCGTGGCGATGATGAAGGAGAACTCGCCGATCTGCGTCTGGCTGGCCGCAGCGTAGACCGATGTGGAGAGATCTTCGCCCGCCGCCAGCATGCCTACAATCAGGAGAACCAGTTTGCCAAAGATGGTGAGCAGCGTCAGAATCACAATCGGCACAAAATACTCCACCAGCATGGAGGGCACCACCATCAGGCCGACCGAGACGAAAAAGACCGCGCCGAAGAGATCCTTGCAGGGGTTGACCAGCTCCGCGATGTGCTCGCCCTGGATCGTGCCGGCCAGGATGGAACCTGCCAGAAACGCGCCCAGCGCAGAGGAGAAACCGATGGCGTCCGCCAGCCAGACCATACCGAAGCAGATGCCCAGCGCGGTCACCAAAAGCGTCTCGTCCGACATCAATTTTTTCGTCTTCTGCAGGAAGGTCGGGATGATGTAGATGCCCAGCAGCAGCCACAGAATCAGATAGAACATCAATTTGGCGATGGTGGCCGCCAGTTCCATCCCGCTGACGCCTTGGCTGACAGCGATCGTGGAGAGCACCACCAGCAGAAAGATGGCCACGATGTCCTCGATGACCAGCGTGCCGATCGCCAGTTTGGTGAAGGGCCGCTCCTTGAGCCCCATGTCCTCGATTGCCTTAATGGAAATCATGGTGGAGGACATGGAGAGCATCCCGCCCAGAAAGATGCTGTCCATCGCGCTCCAGCCCAGCAGCTGTCCGACAAGGTAGCCCAGCAGCATCATGCCGCCGATCTGCACCAGCGCCGAGATGACGCCGGTGCCGCCGACGGTGGCCAGCTTGTGCAGACTGAAATCCAGCCCCAGGCTGAACATCAGGAAGATGACGCCGATCTCCGCCCAGAGATCGATGTTCTCCATGTCGCCCACCGTCGGCAGGAAACTCACCACCGGCCCGATCAGGAAACCGGCCAGAATATAGCCGATGACCACCGGCTGCCGCAATTTTTTGCACAGGAGGGTCGTGATGGCGGCCACCACCAGGAGCAGGGCCAGATCCGAAATCAACGTTGCCAATTCACCCACAGACAATCATCCTCTCTCTCTTTCGGGCCGCGCCGATCCTGCGCGCTCCTCGCTCTCTCGCGGGACGGCACCTTCTGCTCGATCCCTTGTTGTGCCACAGTTGTGGCATGCGCGGCTGTGCCGCATATGTATCCTGCTGTACCCCTCATCCGAAGCCCTGGAAAAATAATCCGGCGAAGCCGGCGTATTTCGCATGACAAGCCCCGGGATCTCTGCTATAATGAAATCGCACCTTCGATACGAACCGCTCTGCCGCCCGCGGAAAGTTTCCCCGGAATCGCGCTTCCCGCCGCGCAGCGCTGATTCGCGCGTTCCTCGGAGAAATCTTGTCCCGGCGGCAAACCGCCGGCAAAAGGGGGGCTCTGCTTTGAAACACGGAAAGAAGTGGCGGAAAGTCCTGCTGTGCATCCTGTGCACCGTCCTGCTCCTTCTGCTCGCTTACTATCTGCTGCAAAGCATCTGGGCCCATCGGAACGGGTACTTCGCCCCCGAGTATCCCCGCGAGACACTCACCGAGACATCGGACTATGCTACGATTTTCCTCCAGACCGGACTCGGCCGCCCCGCCGTGGATCGCCTGCTGGCCGATGGAAAGTTTCAGGCTATTCTGGATGCGCAGGAGCTGTTTTTTCACTCGCCTGAAGGCGCGTGCACCCCGCTGCTGGGCTGGTTTACCCGGGAGGATAAACTGGAGACGCCCGGCCCCGCTCTTGCAGATCCGCAGCCGGGAGATATCCTCATCACGCTCTCCACGCATTCCGGCGGCTGGCGCCATGGCCACTGCGGGCTGATCATCGACGAAGACTCCGTGCTGGAGTGCGCGGTGCTGGGTACCGACTCGGCCTGCTTCAACATTCAGCACTGGACAGAGTATACGAGCTATGCCCTGCTGCGCCTGAAGAACGCCGATCCGGAGATCGGGCAGGAAGCGGCAGACTACGGGATCTCCACGCTGCTGGGGGTTCCGTACCATTTGACAAGCGGCTTCATCGGTCCCAAGGCCCCCGATCCGGATGACTGGCAATTCGGTCTTCACTGCTCCTACCTGGTCTGGTACGCCTACCAGCACTTCGGCTATGACCTGGATTCCGACGGAGGCAGGCTGGCCTCCTCCTATGATCTGCTCCACTCCGATCTGCTGGAAGTCGTGCAGGTCTACGGCATGGATCCCCGCCAGTTCCTGGAGACAGAGAACGGATAGCCGGCAGGCCCGGATCTTCTTCTACGCGCGCTTCTGCGCTTTGTGCCGCAGCGACTGATACTGCTTCCGCAGCACCTCCAGGAAACAATTCTCCACCGTGGTAAATTTGCGCCGCTTCGGCGTCACCAGCATATGCAGCATATTCAGCTGCACATCCTTCAGGGCCACCCGGTGAATCAGGCCCGATGTCACATAGGGATCCTCCTCCCCGGCAAAAGAACTGGCCATCACGGCGACCCCCAGGTCGGCGGCGACGGCCTGCTTGACGCTGTCCTTGTCCTGGAAGGAGATGATGCTGTTGGGGCAGACCTCATCCTCCCCGAAGAGCATACATTGCTCCTCATAATTGTACTCCTGCTGGATAATCCACGGGAAGGCGTAGGCCTCATCCAGATTGACCGCCTCCAGCCGGGCCAGCGGATTCTGACAGCTGGTGTAGAGCAGGAAGTTCTCCGTCAGAAGCGGCTCCGCGTTGAAATTGCGGGCATTCAGATTGCGCTGCAGCTGTTCCGGGCTGTCCACGCCGACAAAAGAAGAGACGCTGATATTGGAGACACCTGCCAGGAGCGAAGCCATGCTCTTGTCCGGAAAAGACTCCTTGACATGCACCGAGATGCCGGGATAGGCACGCTTGCAGGCGATCACCACCTGCGGCATGATGGTGCTGCAGATCGTGGAGGACGCGTCCACATACACATCGCCGCTGATATAGCCGGACTTGCTGTCGGAATTGCGAATGTTCTGCACTTCGTTCAGAATCACGTCGATGGAGCCCATCAGCTTCTCGCCTTCCTCGGTCAGCGCCACGCCCTGATTGGAGCGGCGAAATACCTTGTATCCCACTTCCTCCTCGAAGTTGTGGATCGCGTTGCTGATCGTGGGCTGCGTCAGGAACAGCCGCTTGGCCGCTTTGGAGATGGAGCGGCACTGCGCGACTTCTTTGATGTAGTGAAACTGCTCTAAATTCACGATTTTTCACCTCTGGGGCACGCGTGATCCGCGACCTGCGCCCGGATGAGCGCCGGGAGAGCGGGAAGGGCGGGAAGGCGGCGCAGTCTCAGCGCTTGCTCCGCTGCAAGCCTTGCCGCTCCAGCTTCTCTACAATTGCGGTAATATCTTTGCGATCCTCTTTGATGACGCTCACCTGCTGCTCGTATGTCTTGGTGAGGAATTCCATGGCATCCGCCGTCTTGCGCAGCATGTCGGTGTAGATCTTGAGTGCCTCCTTGGTCTTGGCCTCCAGCGCCGCCTGCGTTTCGTCGTAGGTTTTCTTCAGCGATTCCTTAATCTCCTGTTCGCGTTCGCCCTGGTAGGTGTCGAGCTCCTCGTCCAGCTGCCTGCGCAGCGCCGCCGCCTCCTCGCGCACGTCCTCCAGGATCTGTTCTCCCTCGTCCCTGGCGGCCTGCAGAATTCCGTCGCGGCTGTCCTCCAGTTCCTTGCGGGCCTTCTCCAGCTCCTGGCGGCGCTCCTGCAGTGTCATGCTGACGATATCTTCCGCCTCGGTCTTGACCTTGGACTCGTAGGCCCTGACATCCTGCAGGATCTGCGCCGCCTGTTTCTTGGCCTCCTCCTCTGCCTCCTCCAAGGTGTTCGTGCGCACGACCTCCGCCTCCGAGATGATCTGCCGGGCCTGCCAAGTCGCATTCTTCAGAATCTGCTCCTTCGTGAGCTGAATCGTCTCCAGATCCAGCTCTCCCGCATCCTCCAGGTTCTGGTCGGCGCTGTGAAACGCTTTCAGATCCTCCAGCAGTTCCTGGAGCGGCTCCCGGTCCACGACAATTTTATCCTTCTGCATCAGCGGCGATTTGCACTCTTTTTCCAGATACGCCTCGTATTCCTCCAGCCGCGCACACATCTTTTTGCTAAACTCTGCTTCCATCCCTGCTCCCCCTACCGAGCTGCCCGCCGTGTTCTCTCGCGCAACCACGCTGCAATTTCCGGCCCTTTATCGCACGGCGCACCGTCCATTCGGCCCCGGCGCGCGGATTCCGCATGCGCTGTACCGGCATCCCGCTCATAGAATAGACCTTGCTCTCACAGATAACACAACTCCAGGACAAACTCCTCCAGCAGTTCCTGTCCGCTGCTCACGCTGCTGGACTTCACTTCCGCCTCGATCCGCAGGAGTCCTTCCAGCGCGGCGACCAGCTGCGGCATCGAGAAGTGCTCCGCCTGACGGGAACATTTCGTGACGACATAGGGCCGCAGGCCGCTTTTCGCCTGGATCTCGTTCTTGCGGAGCCCGCGCGCGCGCAGATCCTTGACCAGAATCAGATTGCGAAAATGCCCTTCCAGATAGCCCAAAAGCTGTGGATTCGTCTTTCCGAGCAGATACATGTCCCGCAGGGCTCGCACCGCTTGATCGCCCTGTTTCTCTCCGATCCGATCCGCGAGCAGGAAGATGGTGGACTCCACCGTTTTGGTCACCACGGCATCGACCTGGCGCATGGTGATGCGCGGTTCCTCCGGGCAGTACAGCAAAAGTTTCTGCAGTTCCTGCTCCATAATCCGGAGATCAAAACTGTTGACGGAACTCAGATACCTCAGCGCGTCCGCGTCGATCTCCCGCCCCGCGCTTTTGACGTAGTCCCGGATCCACTTCTTCAGAGCTTCTCCCTGCAGCGGCGCGCACTGCACCAGCTCGGCCTTTTCCAGGAGCAATTTTTTGATCGCATTTTTCCCATCCGGAAGCGCCTCGTCGCAGAACACCAAGCAGCACTGCGGGTTGGGTTCCTCCAGATACCCGGCAAGGATCTTGAGTCCGCGCTGCCCCTCCTTGTCGCTCTTGGGAACAGAGAGAAAGGGCAGCGGCCCCTTGACAAGCACCAGCCGGCGCTCCGCCAGAAAGGGGAGATTCATCGCCGCTTCCGCGATCTGCTCAGGAGACACCTCCGCGCCATTCAGCACATCCTTGTTGAACTCCTCCGCCTGCTCGGGCAAAATCCGCCGCGTCAGCTCCCGCAGCGCGCTCTGCAAAAGCAGTTCTTCCGTCCCGTAAAAGAAGTAGACCGGCCGGACATCTTCCTTTTGCAGCTGGCGGAGAAACGCCTGGTATTCCATGAGACGCGCCTTCCCTTCCTGCGGCGGAACAACTTCCGGATGCCGCCGTCCGTGCTTGATCTGCCGCTTTTCTCCGGCAACCTCCTGCCGCTAGCGGCGGTTCGGATCCCGATCCCGGCTGCTGCTCAGCGTTTTCCTGCCGCTGGGCCGCTCCCCCTGCGCCGGCGGCTCCGCCGGATAGGCCGCCGAATCGGATCCGCGGTTCTCCTGCCGGGCAGCCGCGCGGTTCGCAGCGGCCCGCTTACGCCGCGACTTTCGGATATTGTGGACAATGCGGGTGCAGATCGAGGCGATATAGACCAGCGACAGCACCAGTGTCACCAGGAAAAGCCAGTTGATGGGGGCGCGCACGTCATCCTGCGCGATCAGCGGCACCTCATGCACTGCGTTGCCATCCACAAGAACCTCCAGCACTCCCACCTGGCTGTCCTTGTGGATCGGCAGTTCCACATCCGTCAGCCTGCGCTGGTAGGTGACGATGGCGGCGTTGTCCGTGGACTGCACCACGCTGTAATCCTCGCCCGCCGCGACGCGCACCTGCTTATCCCCGTACTCCAGGATGGTTTCCAGACTGTCCTTCTGCACCACCGGGATGACGCGTGTGTGATCAAACCCGTAGTTCAGGATCGTGCGCATATCCTGGAAGATCCCCTCGTCGGGCGCGCCCAAGATCACGCCGATCAGCTCCCGGTTCTCCCGCTTGGCGGAACCCACCAGCGTATGCTGTGCGCTGCTGGTGTTGCCCGTCTTGATGCCGGTGGCCTCCGGCATGGAAGTCAGCAGCTGATTTGTGTTGGGCAGCGACTTGATATAACCGATCCCGTTCCAGTCTACCTGGCGCAGCTGCACCATCTCGCGAAAGGTCTCATTCTGCATGGCATAGCGGGCCAGTTTGGCCATATCCTCCGCCGTGACAAGATGCCCGTCCTCGTCCAGGCCATGCGGATTTTTAAACACCGTGCCGGTCATGTTCAGTTCCTTCGCTTTATCGTTCATCATGGTGACGAATTTCTCAGTGGAACCGCCCACCGCATCAGCGACCGCTACCGCAGCATCGTTAGCCGAGGCAACCAGCATGACTTCCACCAGGGAGCGCAGCGTATAACTCTCCCCCTTGCCCAGATAAACGATCACCGCGCCGCTCTCCGAAAAATCCGGCAGATCGCCGATGGTCACCTGCTCGTCCAGTTTGCCGCTCTCGATAGCGAGGATCGCCGTCATGATCTTGGTGATGCTGGCCGGCGCGCTTTGCTGCTGGTAGTTGTTGCCGAACAGGATATCGCCCGTTCCGGCATCGATCACCACATAGCTGGCGGCGTTGACCTCCGGCAGCGTGCCTGTGATCACATCCGCCCCCGCGGGCGAAGGCAGCAACAGAAACAGCATCGTGATAAGCAAACATACCGTTGTGATTTTTTTGCGCATAGTATTCCACCTTTTCCGCGAAACGCATGTATTTTTTATGCTGTATTTCCCGTGTTGTGTTTTCCCGTTTATGTATCTTCTGCCCGCTGTGCGCCTGCCATGGCCGGCACACAACACTTATTGACATTATACCATAACAATTTACAAAATGGTAAAACTTTTTTCTGATTTTTTCAGTATCTTCCACGGTTCCGCGAAAGCCGCCGCGAAATCCGGCGGCGGTAAAACAACCTCTCGTTGCCTGGAACCGCCGCGGGCCGGCTGCGGCGCGCCGGTGCGTGCGAAAGGGCGACGCGAGGATCTGCTAGGGAGCTGATACGCGCTTCAGGGCAAAGAGCACGGCGCCGTCCTGGGTGCAGTACCACGGCAGGCTTTCCCGGCGCAGATAGGACAGCGTCTCGGCATGCGGATGGCCGTAGCGGTTGTTCCGGCCCGCGGAGATGACCGCGCACCGCACACCCTTGCGCCGCAGCATCCGATAGAGCTCCGCGTCCGCCGAATTTCGGCTGCCGTGGTGCGGCACCGTCCAGATGTCGATGCGCGGCGCCTCAGCGACAAACTCCCGCACGCCCCGCAGCCCCAAGTCGCCCGGGAAGGCCGCCCGCACCCCGTTTTGCTCCAGAATCGCCGTCAGAGTATGGCTGTTGTTGTCCCGGCCGCCGTCGTCATAAACCGCCAGGCGCACCTCTCCGCGCCGCAGGCGCAAGTCGGCCCGCGCGCGGATGATCCGCAGCTCGGCGCCGCGCGCTTCCGCAAACTCCGTCAAAGGGCGCACGGCATCCCGCTCCTCCTGCCCCGCTGC
The DNA here is from genome assembly GCA_964606855.1 of uncultured Peptococcaceae bacterium. Classification (GTDB taxonomy): domain Bacteria; phylum Bacillota; class Peptococcia; order Peptococcales; family Peptococcaceae; genus UBA7185. The sequence continues at coordinate 7,450 of CAZSHM010000024.1, read as the reverse complement.
CAGGCAGAGATTCTCCACCGCCACCGTCTCCAGCACCTGCCCCAGGCCCAGGATGTGATCCGCATCGCCGTGAGAGACAATCATGGCCTGCACCCGGTTGACCCCGTACCAGGCCAGTGTGTTGGCCACCTCGCCTTCCTGCGCGCCGCCGTCGAAGAGAATCGTCTCCCCGGCCCGCGTGCGCAAAAGCGCGCAGCTTCCCTGTCCCGTGTCCAGATAGAGGAGACTGTCCTCGGCCGCCGGGTGCGGCCACAGGAGCCAAATGCTGCAGACGAGCATCACCAGAATCGAGAGCGCCATGCACCGCCGCGTCCGCGCGGCGCGGAGACCCGCGCGCGGCAAAAAGCGCAGGTACAGAAGCAGCAGAGCCAAAAACAGCAGATAGCAAGTGATCGCCGCCGCGGAAGGCCGTCCCAGATTCCACCAGCCGCCCAGCCCGCCCAGGAGCGCAACCGCGCGGAGCAGCACGGCCGCGACGAGCCGTACCGGAAGGAAGATCAGCCAGCCCGCCGCGCCGCACAACCCTGTGACGCAGAACGCCGCCAGCGCCAGCGGCACCAGAACGGACACCATCGGAACCAGGAGCAGATTGCACAGCGGCGCCAGCAGGGAAAGGCGGTAGAAATGCCAGAGCGTGATGGGCAGTCCGCCCAAAAAGGCCGCCGCGGCCACCGCCAGCCCCTCCGAGAGCGGTCGAAATGGGATCCGGGAGAGCCGTGCGCTAAACGGCGCGGCCAGGAGCAACAGGGCGAGCGTTACGCCGAAGGAGAGCTGAAACCCCGCCTGCCAAAGCAGGAACGGCTCCTGCCACAGAAGCAGGAGCGCCGCCGCGGAGAGCGCATCGATGCCAGAGGTCGGCCTGCGGAGCGAGAGCGCGAGCCGCAGCAGAATCAGCATCACCGCCGCGCGCAGCACAGACGGGGTCAGCGCCGCCAGCAGGCAATAGAAGCCCACCACTGCCGAGAGGCACAGAAGCGACGGCCACGCGCGCAGCCGCAGCAGATGCAGCAGAAAGAGCACCGCCCCGCCGACAAACCCTACATGGAGTCCGGAAACCGCGAAGATATGCGCGATGCCCATGCGCTGCGTCAGGCGGTAAAACGCGGGATCCAGCCTCTGCCGCTCCCCCAGGAGCACCGCCAGGAGCAGTCCTGCCTCCCGGGGCGGAAGCTGCGCTTCGGCAGTCCGCAGCATGGCGCGCCGCACGAGATATGCCGCGCGATACAGGCCCTTCGGGCCTTCCAGCACTTCGACCTCCCGCGCGGCCAACTTATAGCGCGCCCCCTTCCCTCGATACCAGGCTGTCTCGTCAAAGCCGCCGGGATTGTGCGGCCCCTCCGGCAGCGTGAGCCGGCCCCGCACCTGCAGCCTGCTCCCCGCCGGATAATAGATCTGCGCTTCTTCCCCGCGAGCCGGCGGCAGTGTCACACACAGGAGCTCCGCCTCGTCCTCCCACATGCCGCGCAGCCAGAGATACTTCTTCCCGTCCGTGCTCTCCTGCACCCGCCCCGTCACCGTGATCTCCTGCCCTAAAAGCGCCTGCCAGCAAGGCGGGACCGCCTGCCGCTCTGTCATGGCGTATACGCCGAGCGCGGCCAGAAGAAGGCACAGCAGAAATTCCGCCGGCTGCCGGCGACAGAACAGCCACAACAATGCCAGCAGAAGGATGCCCAGCGCGGGCCAGAACAGCGTCCGCTCCGCCAGCAGGAGTCCGGTGCAGTAGCCGATGGCGGCCCAGCTCAGCCGATGCGGCGAAAAATAGCGTCGATCCGCTCTCCCGCACACTTCCGGCGCGGCGTTTTTCCCTCCGGCTCCGTCAGGCGCGGCATCCTCACATGCCCCGACGCACTGAAACACCGTTTTGTAATAGCTGTCATTCCCAAACATTTTTCTACTCCCCCCCTTTACAAAAAGCGAAGATTCCTTTATACTGGAGACAGGCGGAAGCAATTCGATTTGCGCACGGGCCAGGGCAAGCGCGCCGATCGCTTGTGTTCCGCTCCGGAATCGCAGCACAAATTCATCCATCGAGGCAGGATACCTAAACCAAGGAGCGCGGTTTGCTCTGAGGGACGGGGAAGAAAGGCCCGCGGATGGCGGAGATTTCTCCGCGTCCCGCCCGGCGCGCATCGTCCGCACACAGGACGGCACGCGGCCGCAGATGTTTCCCGTATCCCCAGAGGGTACGGTTTTTTTATTGCTCCGCCTTCTGTAAAGCGCGCGGTCAAACGGACACAAGCGGACAGGCTTGCAAACCGTTTCTGTCTCGAAACGCCGCGACGGACCGCATTTTCCGGGCGCGTATCCTGTTGGAACGAGTTTTTTGGAACGAGTTTTTCAAGGCAAGGGATCGAAAAAGCGGGTCTGCCAGGCCGTTCCGGACGGTTTCAGAAAAATGCCCTGGGAGCCGATCCTTTTGGAAGATGCTGCGCAGAAGACGGAACGTGTCTGGGAGAAATACTCTGCTGGATCCATTGGGAGGAGTGAATGCGAATGGAGAAACGAATCGGTTTTATCGGCATCATCGTGGAGGATAAGAGCAGTGCGCCCGCGCTCAACGCGCTGCTCAGCGAGTACGGCGAACTGATTGTCGGGCGCATGGGCGTTCCCCATCTCGGCGCGGTCAACGTGATCGTGCTGATCATCGAGGGCAGCAACGACGAGATCGGTGCGCTGACCGGAAAACTCGGCAGTCTCAAAGGCATTATGGTGCGCTCCGCCCTGAGCAATTACACCGTGCCGGAGGAGCAGCCATGAGCGCCGCGGCGGCACGGGATCTCTCCGCATTGCTGGAGAAGGCCGTCGCCGATCACAATCTTCAGCCGGAAGAGTTGATTTTCCTCCTCTCTCTGCCCGACGCACAGCTGCCGCAGCTGATGGCCGCCGCGGATCAGGTGCGGAGGAAAACAGTGGGGGACGCGGTGCACCTGCGCGGCATCATCGAGTTTTCCAACCACTGCAGCCAGCTCTGCTGCTACTGCGGTCTGCGCGCCGCGAACCGTGAAATCGGGCGCTACCGGCTGAACACACAGCAGATTCTGGATACCGCCAAGTCCGCGGCGGAGGCGGGCTACCGCACGCTCGTGCTGCAGAGCGGCGAGGATCCGGGGATCCCGGCGGAGTGGATCGCGGAGCTGACGCGCGAGATCAAAAAGCTGGACGTGGCCGTCACGATCTCCTGCGGGGAGCGCAGCTACGCGGATTACCAGCTGTGGCGGGAAGCCGGCGCGGACCGCTATCTCATCAAGCAGGAGACGGCGGATCCTGTCCTCTACCGCGCCATCCGGCCCGGTCACACACTGGAGGATCGTCTCCAATGCCAGCGCTGGCTGAAAGAGCTGGGCTACCAGGTGGGCTCCGGATGCATGATCGGCCTGCCCGGGCAGACCGTGGAGACCCTGGCGCGGGATCTGCAGCTGATGAAGGAAATGCAGATCGACATGAGCGGCATGGGCCCGTTCATCCCGCACGGACAGACGCCGCTCGGACGCGCCGCGGCCGGCAGCGTCGCCATGACGCTGAAAATGGTGGCGACAGCGCGGCTCTATATGCCTTGGCTGCTCCTGCCCGCCACCACGTCTCTGGCCAGTCTCCATCCCAATGGGCGGGAACTGGCGCTGCGGGCCGGTGCCAACGTCATCATGCCCAACGTGAGCCCGCAGGAGTTCCGCAGCCTCTACCAGATCTATCCGGGGAAGGTCGCTCTGCCCGGCTCCATCGTGGAGGCGCGGGCCTCGATTGTCCGGCTGGTGGAGGCGGAGGGCCGAACTGTAGCCCTGGATCAAGGACACAGCGTGCGCCCCGGCTTCGGAGCCTGAGCGCGGCGCTGCGCATCGCAGCCGGGCGCGGATATGATCTGTTATTTAGAAAAAGGCCTTTTCAGGCAGCTGACAAAATACTTTCAGCAAGGAGGTTTTTCCCATGTATGATCCAAAATCCACCGTCGCCACCGAGTTCATCGACGACCGCGAAATTCGCGACACGCTGGCCTACGCCGAGGAGAATAAACACAACTACGCGCTGATCGAGGGGCTGATCGAGCGGGCCGCGGACTGCAAGGGACTGGGACACCGCGAGGCCGCCGTACTCCTGGAGTGCGACATCCCGGAACTCAACGAGAAACTGTTCACGCTGGCAAAAAAAATCAAGCAGGAGATCTACGGCGACCGCATTGTGCTCTTCGCGCCGCTCTATCTCTCCAACTACTGTGTCAACGGCTGTGTCTACTGTCCCTACCACGGACCGAACAAGCACATCCCCCGCAAGAAACTGACCCGCGAGGAAGTCATCGCCGAAGTCACCGCCCTGCAAGATATGGGACACAAGCGGCTGGCGCTGGAAGCCGGGGAGGATCCCTACAACAACCCGATCGAATATATTCTGGACTGCATCGACGCGGTCTACAGCGTAAAGCACAAGAACGGCGCCATCCGCCGTGTCAATGTCAACATCGCCGCCACCACGGTGGAGAATTACCGCAAGCTCAAGGAGGCCGGCATCGGCACCTACATTCTCTTTCAGGAAACCTATAACAAGGAGAGCTACGAGCAGCTGCACCCCTTCGGGCCGAAATCCGACTACGCCTACCACACCGAGGCCATGGACCGCGCCATGCAGGGCGGCATCGACGACGTCGGCTGCGGCGTGCTCTTCGGCCTCAACCTGTATCGCTACGATTTCGTGGGCATCCTCATGCACGCGGAGCATCTGGAGGCCGTCTACGGCGTGGGACCGCACACGATCAGCGTGCCGCGCATCTGCCCGGCGGACGACATCGACCCCAGCACCTTCAGCAACGCGATCGACGACGACACCTTCGCCAAGATCGTCGCGGTGCTGCGCATCGCCGTACCCTACACCGGCATGATCGTCTCCACGCGCGAATCGCAGAAATCCAGAGAACGCGTCCTGGATCTCGGCATCTCGCAGATTTCCGGCGGTTCCCGCACCAGCGTGGGCGGCTACACCGAGGAGATCCGCCCCGAGGACACCGTACAATTTGACGTCAGCGACACGCGCAGCCTGGACGAGGTGATCAACTGGCTTCTGCGCATCGGCTACGTGCCCAGTTTCTGCACCGCCTGCTACCGCGCCGGCCGCACCGGCGACCGTTTCATGCATTTCGCCAAGACGGGGCAGATCCAAAACTTCTGCCACCCCAACGCGCTGATGACGCTGAAAGAATACCTGGAGGACTACGCTTCCCCCGACACCAAGGCCGTCGGGGAGCGGGTGATCCGGGAGCAGCTCTCCAGGATCCCCAACCCGGCCACGGCAAAGCTGTGCGCCGAGAATCTCAAGAAAATCGAGGCGGGCGAGCGGGACTTCCGCTTCTGAGGAAAATTTAGCATATACTTCCAGTTCGCGCAAGGAACTGCAGGGTCGGACCGCGGCGGTTTTTCAAAAATTTTCCACGCCGCACAGGCCTGTGCCACACGAAAATCCCGTAAAAAAAGCTGCAGAGACGATACGAACCTGTCTCTGCAGCTTTTCTGTTTAGTTTTTTTGCGGCAAAAAGCCGCTTATGCTGTCAGGCGGCTTGGGAAGGATCGGGACGCGCCCTCCTACTCGACAGAGATCAGATAGTCGTACACCGCCTGCCCCCCGCTGTAAGCCTCAAACTCGACATCCGCATAGCGCTGCGCCAAGCGCTCCACCAGCGCGTCAGCGGCGTCCTCGGAAACGTCGGCACCGTAGTAGAGCGTCACCAGCTCCGCCGTCTCCATCTCCATGGCGTCCAAGGTGTCGTAGATGAGCTGCTGCAGTTCCTCTCCCACCGCGCGGATTTTTCCGTCCACAATGCCCAGGAGCTGCCCTTCGCGGATGGAAAATGTGTCGATGGAGGTGTCGCGCACCGCGTGCGTCACCTCGGCGGAGCGCACATGCTGCAGGGCCTCGGTCATGTTCTCGGCATTTTCCTCCAAGCTCTGTGCGTCATCATAGGCCATCAGCGCCGTGATGCCCTGCGGAATGCTGCGGCTGGCCACGACCCGGACCTCGACGGCCGCACTCATCTTGGCGGCCTGCTCCGCCGCCAGGATAATATTTTTGTTGTTGGGCAAAAGCAGCACGCCCTCGGCATGCACCTGCTCGACCGCGCGCAGAAAATCTTCCGTGCTGGGGTTCATCGTCTGCCCGCCGGTGATGACAAAATCCACGCCCAGGCTGCGGAAGATCTCGTCCAGTCCGTCTCCGGCACTGACCGCCACGACCGCCAGATGCTTCGGCAAAGCCGCGTCCGCCGCATCCGACGCGGCCTGGAAATTTTTTTGACTCTGGGCGACCAGATTATCGATTTTGATATCGTGCAGATCCCCGAAGGCACAGAAGTACTCCAGCACTTTGCCCGGATGATTCGTGTGCACATGCACCTTTGTGATATTGCCCGTGCTGACCACCAGCACACAGTCGCCGAGTTCGCCCAGATATGCCCTCGCGGCATCGGCATCCACCAGCGTTTCGCCGCGGACGATCAGTTCCGTGCAGTACTGAAAGGTGATCTCTTCCGGATGGATATGAAATTCCGGATAGTCATTGACGATGGCGGCCTCCTGCTGCGCAGCCGCAGTAAAAGTCTGCTCGCCGCTGAGTCCGGAGAGCATGCCCTCCACGATCACCAGCAGTCCTTTGGCGCCGGCATCCACCACCCCCGCCTGCTTGAGCACCGGCAGGCTTTCCGGCGTGCGCTCCAAACTGCGGCGCCCTTCCTCCAGATAGGCGCGCAGGCAGTCCTCGACCGTGAACGCGTCGGTGTAGACCGACGACAGATACGCGCTCGCCTCCCGGCAGACCGTGAGGATCGTGCCCTCCATCGGCTTGACCACCGCCTTGTATGCGGATTTCACCCCGCCCGCGAAGCCGTCCACAAAGCATCTGGCATCGGCGGTGTCCCCCTTGTCGGTGAACACCTTGGCGATGCCGTCCAGAATCTGCGAGAGGATGACGCCGGAGTTGCCGCGCGCGCCCATCAGCGCCCCGTAGGCCATACGGTCCGCCACTTTCGCCACTGTCCGTTCGTCCTCCGGGATCTGGCCCAGGAAACGCGCCACCGAATCGAGTGTCAGGGACATGTTGGTGCCCGTGTCCCCGTCCGGCACGGGAAACACGTTCAGGCTGTCGATGGACGCCTTGTCCGTATTCAACCTGTCCGCTCCGGCCAATATCATATTCATAAGCAGTGTTCCGTCAATCGATCTATGCTCCACGGCAAGCTCCTCCTCGCTCTAGCGATCACTTCATCTCTTAATGATACATGATTCCGTAGAAATTTGCAAATATATTTCGCAATTTCAGGCAAGTTGCCGCAGACGCAGATCCGCGGAAAAGGTTTGTCGTACGCGGTCCTGCCCGGCGCGCAGCGCCAGCGGACAGGAGAAACGCAAAGCAGGGTCCTCCCACTCCCGGCGTGCATCCGTCGCCCGGGCAAAAGAATCCCGGCGGAGCCGTCTCC